>NZ_JBICSL010000014.1:42515-49342 GCF_043197045.1 Micromonospora sp. NPDC049282 | reverse complement strand
GGGCCCCGACCCCGGCGCACCGCCCCCGGGCGCGGGGCCCCCCCCCCCCCCCCCCCCGGGGGGCCGCGGGGGCCCCCCCCCCCACCCCCGGGGGGGGCCGCCGGGGCCCCTCCTTGCACTAGAAGCGGGCGGGCTCGCGGTAGACGCCCCACTCGGCGCGCAGCGCGTCGCAGATCTCGCCCAGGGTGGCCTCGGCACGGACCGCGTCCAGCATCGCCGGGATCATGTTCTCCCCGGTCCGGCTGACCTCCACCATCCGGCGTACGGCAGCGGTGACCGCGGCGTCGTCGCGGGCCGACTTGCGCTCGGCCAGCACCCGGCGCTGCTCCAGCTCCACCTCGTGCGAGATGCGCAGGATCTCCAGCTCCTTGGCGACCGTGCCGGTGTGACAGTTGACGCCGACGATCTTCTTGTCGCCCTTCTCCAGCGCCTGCTGGTAGACGAACGCCGACTCGGCGATGTGTCCGGTGAACCAGCCGTCCTCGATGCCGCGCAGGATGCCCGAGGTCATCGGGCCGATCTGGTGCGGGCCGTCGCC
The DNA here is from genome assembly GCF_043197045.1 of Micromonospora sp. NPDC049282. Classification (NCBI taxonomy): domain Bacteria; kingdom Bacillati; phylum Actinomycetota; class Actinomycetes; order Micromonosporales; family Micromonosporaceae; genus Micromonospora; species Micromonospora sp. NPDC049282. The sequence goes on along the minus strand of NZ_JBICSL010000014.1, from coordinate 48,804 downwards.
GCCGAGCTGCCGGATCCGGGCGAAGATCTCCTCCGCCTCGGCCTCGATCCGGTCGGTCAGCGCCTCGACGTACCAGGCGCCGCCGAGCGGGTCGGCCACGTTGGTCACGCCGGTCTCCTCCATCAGCACCTGCTGGGTACGCAGGGCGATCTCGGCGGACTCGTCGGTGGGCAGCGCGAGCGTCTCGTCCAGCGCGTTGGTGTGCAGCGAGTTGGTGCCGCCGAGCACCGCCGCGAGGGCCTCCACCGCGGTGCGTACCACGTTGTTGACCGGCTGCTGGGCGGTCAGCGACACCCCGGCGGTCTGCGTGTGGAACCGCAGCCACTGCGCCTTCTCGCTGGTGGCGCCGTAGACGTCGCGCAGCCAGCGGGCCCAGATCCGGCGGGCGGCGCGGAACTTGGCGATCTCCTCGAAGAAGTCGAGGTGGGAGTCGAAGAAGAAGCTCAGCCCGGGGGCGAAGACGTTGACGTCCAACCCGCGCGAGAGGCCCAGCTCGACATAGCCGAAACCGTCGGCCAGCGTGTACGCCAGCTCCTGCGCGGCGGTCGAGCCGGCCTCGCGGATGTGGTAGCCGGAGACGGAGAGCGGCTTGTAGCGCGGGATCTCGGCGGCGCAGTATTCCATCAGGTCGCCGATCAGGCGCAGGTGCGGCTCGGGGTCGAAGAGCCACTCCTTCTGCGCGATGTACTCCTTGAAGATGTCCGTCTGCAACGTGCCGTCCAGCGTGGACAGGTCGGCGCCCTGCCGCTCGGCGGCGACCAGGTACATGCAGAAGACCGGCACGGCGGGGCCCGAGATGGTCATCGAGGTGGTGACGCCGGCCAGGTCGATGCCGTCGAAGAGCACCTCCATGTCGGCGGCCGAGTCGATCGCCACGCCACAGTGGCCGACCTCGCCGAGCGACTGCGGGTCGTCCGAGTCGCGTCCCATCAGCGTCGGCATGTCGAAGGCGACGGAGAGTCCGCCGCCACCGGCGCCGAGGATCATCTGGTAGCGCTCGTTGGTCTGCCGGGCGTTGCCGAAGCCGGCGAACTGCCGGATGGTCCAGGCCCGCCCGCGGTAGCCGGTCGGGTGCAGACCCCGGGTGTACGGGAACTCGCCCGGCCAACCGATCCGGTCGAAGCCGGGGTACGCCGTCCCCTCCGGCGGGCCGTACACCGGGTCGACCGGCAGGCCGGAAAGTGTGGTGAAGTCCGCGTCGCGCTTGCGGGCGGCGTCGTAGCGGGCCTGCCAGCGGGCCCGGCCAGCGGCGATCTCGTCAGCGTCCATGCGCGGAGCTCCTCCTCGAGTCCTCGTCAGAAGACCGAGTGTAGAACGCCTGCCTGAACGATCGCTAAGGATGTGCGTACCGGCCGGTAACCCGGGAGCAGGCTCCGTCGTGGTCGGCCCGCAGCAGGCAGCGCCGACCGCCGGCCATCCGCAGGTCGCAGAAGACCCGATGACGTACGCCCTGCTCGTCCTCGGCCGACACGGTGGTCTCACCCGGGTCCGCCGACGCGAGCACCCCCGACCAGCGGGCGATCACCCGGGCCAGGCGCACCGCGCCGGCCAGGTCACCGGCGACGACGGGCAGATGGATGACGAACCGTTCCCGCATCACCGCCACCTCTCGCGTCGAGTGGACTGGAAGGGCGGGTCCGCCCGCCCACCCCGCACGGCGGACCCGCCCCGCCCTGCCACCGCAGCGTCATTCCGCAGTACGGCACCAGGGCAACTCAGCCGCAAGCGCCCACGAACGGGTCATGCTCATCGGTGACCGCCCGAGCACGCTTTGCTACCGAGACCATGGCAAGAGAGCAACATAGCAACAATCCATCAATGCAATAAAGCCTTGATGGATCGCATCCACGAAGGCACAAGGCTTACGGCATGTCTATCGATCCCCGGTCGCACACGCCGATCTATGTGCAGCTCGCCGACCTGCTTCGAGAGCAGATCGAGTCGGGTGCCCTCGCGGCCGGAGCGAACGTCGGAAGCGAGACGCGGCTGAGCCAGGAGCACCAGATCGGTCGCGACGCCGTCCGAATGGCGATCTCGTTGCTGCGGTCGGAAGGGCTGGTCACCACCAGCAGGCCCTTCGGCACCCGGGTTCGGGAAGCGCCTCAGCGTCGGCAGGTCGAACTCGGGGCCGGCAGCTCGGTCACCGCCCGGATGCCGACCGGCAACGAGCGCCGGACGTTGCAGCTCGACGAGGGCGTACCGATTCTGGAGGTGCGCAACCCGAAGGGCGAGGTGGAGTTGCTCGCGGGCGACGAGGTCGAACTGATCCGCCCCTAGGTCGCCCGACCCGGCCGATCAGCCCGACGTCACTGAGTCGCACGTCGACTCAGCTCGACAGGCGCCCGGACGCGCCGATCGAGCCGAAACGCGCTCAGGGTCGGTGACCACTGCCTTAGCGCATCGCCTCCGTCGCCGGGGCGCGGATGGGTTGCGGCAGCTCGCATCCGACGCCAGTTCGCCGAAGTTGCGGCTTCCAACGACCGACCGCCCTGCACTACGCCGAACTGGCGGTATCCCTGCCCACGCGACACCACCACTTCGGCGTACCGGTGTTGATCATCGCCAAGCCGTGCGCCTGTTCGAGCTGAGGGCGGAGTCGACTCGGACCTCCGCTGCCGTTCGGTCCGGGTCGGCCACGACTGGAACATCACGGGTCTCTACGGCGTCTCGATACACCCATAGCGTTCCACCCACGGCCACACCGGGGCACGACTGGAACGTCATGGCTGTCAACGGCGCCCCGAAACACCCATAGCGTTCCACCCGCGGTCCGGGTGGGCCGCCGGGGGCGTTGTCACCCGGTGAACGACCGGGGAAGACGGGTGCGCGTTACCGCCCGCGCCGCCGTCCCGCCCCCGGGGAATGACGATGGGCAGCCGCTCCGGCCGATCCACTTACGCCATCAAGTTTGTAGGGGAAGCGAACCCACCACCGGCCCGGGCGTCGTTGGTCGAGCGGAAATCAACTGAGGACGGAATCAACCCAGGGACGCGCCCGGGTCACCGATCGCGACGTCGTCCACCCGAATGTTGATCTCGTCGACGCGCAGCCCGTACGCCTCGACCGCGGACGTGACCGCGGCCCGCACCCCGTCGGTGACCTGCGGTACCGGGTGACCACCGTCGATCACGATGACCAGGTTGACCACGGCCGCGCCGTCGGTGACGTGCGCCGAGCAGCCGCGCCGGGCGTCGCCGAGCTGGTCCAGGCCGACCCGGTCGAACACGGCGTTGAAGAAGCGGGCCACGTCACCGCCCAGCTCGGCCACGCCGGGCACCGACTTCGCGGCGGCCACCGCGATCTTCTCCACCACCTCGTCGGCGACGTGCGTCGTCCCGCCCGCCGTCGCGTCCGGCGTCATCGACAGCTCCTGCGTAGCCTCGTGCTCCACGCCCGCTCCCCATCCCCCTCGCCAACCCGACCCCGGGAGCGTAGCGGTTCAGGTGCCGAGCTGGGTCAGCAACTCGTCCGCCGCGGCGTACGGGTCGATGGCGCCCTCGGCCACCTTGGCGGCGAGCGTCGGGAGCTGCGTACCGTCGCGCAGCGAGCCGATGCGGTCGCGCAGCGTGCCCAGCGCGATGGCCTCGATCTCGGCGGCGGCCCGCGCCTCCCGGCGCCGGCGCAGCTCGTCGTGGCGCTCCAGCCAGTCGCGGTGCTTGTCGATCGCGGCGGCGATGTCGTCGATGCCCTCGGCCCGGACGGCGATCGCGCGCACCACCTGCGGGCGCCACTCGCCCGGCCCGCGCTCGCCGAGCGCGATCATGCCCTGGATGTCGCGGACGGTGGCGTCGACGCCGTCCCGGTCGGCCTTGTTGACCACGAAAACGTCGGCGATCTCCAGGATGCCGGCCTTGACCGCCTGGATCGCGTCACCCATGCCCGGGGCGAGCAGCACCAGCGTGGTGTCGGCCAGCGAGGCCACCTCCACCTCGGCCTGCCCGACCCCGACGGTCTCGACCAGCACCACGTCGCAGCCGGCGCCCTCCAGCACGCGTACCGCCTGGGGCGTCGCGGAGGAGAGCCCGCCGAGGTGGCCCCGGCTCGACATCGAGCGGATGTAGACCCCGGGGTCGGTGGCGTGGTCCTGCATCCGGACCCGGTCGCCGAGGATCGCCCCGCCGGTGAACGGGCTGGACGGGTCGATGGCCAGCACGCCGACCCGGTGACCGCGCGCCCGCAACGCGCGTACCAGCTCGTTCGTGGTGGTCGACTTGCCCACGCCCGGCGAACCGGTCAGGCCGACCACCTGGGCGTGCCCGGCGTAGGGCGCCAGCGCGGCCGCGACCTGCGGCAGCACCTCGTCGCCGGACTCGACCAGGGTGATCAGCCGGGCCACCGCGCGGGGGTCGCCCGCGCGGGCCCGCTCGACCAGCAGGGGTACGTCCCGGCTCCGGCGCACCGGGCCGGCGGCCGGAATGGTCACGTCACTCACGCGTGGACTCGCCGCCCGTCGGCACGTGGATGATCAGCGCGTCGCCCTGGCCGCCGCCGCCGCAGAGCGCGGCCGCGCCGGTGCCGCCGCCCCGCCGCTTCAGCTCCAGCGCGAGCGTGAGCACCAGCCGGGCGCCGGACATGCCGATCGGGTGGCCGAGCGCGATGGCGCCACCGTTGACGTTGACCTTGTCCGCGCTGATCCCGAGATCGCGGGTGGACTGGATGCCGACCGCGGCGAACGCCTCGTTGATCTCGATCAGGTCGAGGTCGTCGATGCCCAGGCCGCCCTTCTTCAGGGCGTGGTTGATGGCGTTGGACGGCTGCGAGTGCAGCGAGTTGTCCGGCCCGGCCACGTTGCCGTGGGCGCCGATCTCGGCCAGCCAGGTGAGCCCCAGCTCGGTCGCCTTGGCCTTGCTCATCACGACCACCGCGGCGGCGCCGTCGGAGATCGGCGACGAGCTGCCCGCGGTGATGGTCCCGTCCTTGGCGAAGGCGGGACGCAGCCTGCCCAGCGACTCGGCGGTGGTGTCCGGACGGATGCCCTCGTCCTCGCTGACCACCAGCGGCTCACCCTTGCGCTGCGGGATGACCACCGGGGTGATCTCCTCGGCGAAGTGGCCGTTCTTCTGGGCGGCGGCGGCGCGCTGGTGGCTGGCGGCGGCGAACGCGTCCTGCTCCTCGCGGCCGATGCCGTGCCGCGCGCCGTGCCGCTCGGTGGACTCACCCATGGAGCAGCAGTCCCAGGCGTCGGTGAGGCCGTCGAGGGCCATGTGGTCCTTGACCGTCACGTCGCCGTACTTGTAGCCGGAGCGCTGCCCGAGCAGCAGGTGCGGGGCGTTGGTCATCGACTCCATGCCGCCGGCCACCACGATGTCGAACTCGCCGGCGCGGATGAGCTGGTCGGCCAGCGCGATCGCGTCCAGGCCGGAGAGGCAGACCTTGTTGATGGTCAGCGCCGGGGTGGACATCGGGATGCCGGCCTCGACGGCGGCCTGCCGGGCCGGGATCTGTCCGGCGCCGGCCTGGAGCACCTGCCCCATGATCACGTATTGCACCTGGTCGGGCGCCACGCCGGCGCGCTCCAGCGCCGCCTTGATCGCGATGCCGCCGAGCCTGGTCGCCGGGAGGTCCTTGAGGTTGCCCAGCAGGCGCCCCATCGGGGTCCGCGCGCCGCTGACGATCACCGAAGCCATGCCTGCCTCCGAGGGGGGTGCCGACCTGTACGCCTTAACGATTGTTCGGTCAGACTAGCGCCATGGCTGAGAACTCCTCCGTCGAGCCCGCTGCCGAGTTTGTCACAGACATCGGTCTGCGCCGCATCGACCACGTCGGGATCGCCGTGGCGGACCTGGACGCCGCGATCGACTTCTACCAGCGCACCTTCGGCATGCGCTGCGTGCACACCGAGACCAACGACGAGCAGGGCGTACGCGAGGCGATGCTGGCGGTCGGGCCGGACGCCTCCGGCGGCATGGTGCAGTTGCTGGCCCCGCTCTCGCCGGACACCACGATCGGCAAGTTCCTGGACAAGCGCGGCCCGGGCATCCAGCAGGTCGCCTACACCGTGGCGGACATCGACGCGGCCTGCGCGGCGCTGCGCGAGCGCGGTGTCCGGCTGCTCTACGAGGCACCTCGTCGGGGCACCTCCGACTCCCGGGTCAACTTCGTGCACCCCAAGGACGCCGGCGGCGTGCTGATCGAGCTGGTCCAGCCCGCCTGAGACCGAAGGAGGGGCGGGGGGGGGGGGGGGGGGGGGGGGGCCGCGGGGGCCGCCCCCCCCCCGGGGGGGCCCCGCCCCGGGGGGGGGGGGGGGGCCAGCGGACAACACAACGAACACACCCCCACACATAAAAAA
>NZ_JBICSL010000014.1:0-42508 GCF_043197045.1 Micromonospora sp. NPDC049282 | reverse complement strand
CCGGCGCGCCGCGTACGCCCAGGAGCACGGACACGACGCCCCACCCGAGCCGCCCCGTGCCCCGCCCCCCCCCCCCCCCCCCCCCCCCCCCGGGGGCCCCCCCCCCCCCCCCCCCCCCCCCCCCCCCCCCCCGCCCCTCCTAACACGTGGGAAGACGCGCGGCCATGCGCGGTTGCACGTTCCCACGGACATCTCCACGCATCGGCCGATGCAGTTTTTCACAGAGGGCTTCCGACCCTAGCTACCGTTCAGTAACGTCCGGCCCCACAGGAACGCGACCGGTGCCGGATGTGTCGATTGCCGACATGGTGGTCCCGTCGCACCGGCGCCGACGATGGCAGCACCCCTGCCCCCCCGGCGTGGGTGTTGACGAACGGGAGGTCACCGTGCAGGACATCCTTGAAGCGATCATGGCGGCGGAGGGCTCGACGCAGCCGGAGCGGGAACTCGCCGGCCTGGCCGGCCTGCCGGTGCCGGAGAGCTACCGCGGCGTGGTGGTGCGCGCCGAGGACACCCGGATGTTCGACGGCATGGCCACCCGGGACAAGGACCCGCGCAAGGCCCTGCACGTCCAGGAGGTGCCCACCCCCGAGTTGGCTCCGGGCGAGGCCCTGGTCGCCGTGATGGCCAGCGCGATCAACTACAACACGGTGTGGACGAGCATCTTCGAGCCGCTGCCCACGTTCAAGTTCCTCCAGCGCTACGGCCGGCTCTCCGAGCTGACCCGCCGGCACGACCTGCCGTACCACGTGGTGGGCTCGGACGCGGCCGGCGTGGTGCTGCGGACCGGACCCGGGGTGACCCGGTGGAAGGCCGGCGACGAGGTGGTCGCGCACTGCCTGTCGGTCGAGCTGGAGGACGCCGCCGGCCACGACGACACCATGCTCGACCCGCAGCAGCGGATCTGGGGCTTCGAGACCAACTTCGGCGGCCTGGCCGAGCTGGCCGTGGTCAAGGCCAACCAGCTGATGCCGAAGCCGCGCCACCTGAGCTGGGAGGAGGCGGCCAGCCCCGGGCTGGTCAACTCCACCGCCTACCGGCAGCTCGTCTCGCACCACGGCGCGAACATGAAGCAGGGCGACGTGGTGCTGATCTGGGGCGCCTCCGGCGGCCTGGGCGGCTACGCCACCCAGATGGCGCTCAACGGGGGCGCGATCCCGGTCTGCGTGGTCTCCTCGCCGGAGAAGGCCGAGCTGTGCCGGAAGATGGGCGCCGAACTGGTCATCGACCGCACCGCCGAGGGGTTCCGGTTCTGGAAGGACGAACAGACCCAGGACCAGGACGAGTGGCGCCGGTTCGGCGAGCGGATCCGGGAGCTGACCGGCGGCGAGGACCCGGACATCGTGTTCGAGCACCCGGGCCGGGAGACCTTCGGCGCCAGCGTCTACGTCGCCAAGAAGGGCGGCACGATCGTCACCTGCGCCTCCACCAGCGGCTTCCTGCACCAGTACGACAACCGCTACCTCTGGATGCACCTCAAGCGCATCGTGGGCAGCCACTTCGCCAACTACCACGAGGCGTGGCAGGCCAACCGGCTGGTCGCGCTCGGCAGGGTGCACCCGACCGTGTCGAGGACCTACCCGCTGGAGCAGACCGGCCAGGCCGCGTACGAGGTGCACCGCAACGCGCACCAGGGCAAGGTCGGCGTGCGCTGCCTGGCGCCCACCGACGGGCTCGGCGTGCGGGACACCGAGCTGCGGTCCCGGCACGAAAGCGCGATCAACAGGTTTCGCGGACACTGACCGTACGGTGACGCCGGATTGCCTTTTCGGCCGACCGTGACGCCATTCGACCGGCGTGCGGACAGTCGTGCGGACAAAGGGCCGCGGGCACCGACCCGCGGCCCTTTCCCGGCGCCGCCGCCGCGACGCCCGCCGCGCCCGGGACCTGCCAAGATCGCCGATTCGTCCGGTCCCGCCGGTCGTGCGAGTTGACCATGTGAAGAGGACGCGAAAGCTGCCGGCCACTCTTGCGAACCACCCTGGGGCGTCTGCGAGTATGTCCCAATGCCCCAGCAGCAGTCCTCCCCTCTTGCGTTCTTCGATAACGCGAACTCACAGCCCGATTTCACTGTTGGCCTGCGCGGTTACAACACCAACCAGGTCGACGACTTCATCGGCCGGCTGAGCGCCGCACTGAGCCAGTCCGAGCAGGCCCGCGCCGAGGCCGAGCAGCGGATGAACGACGCCCAGCGCCGCCTCCGGCAGGCCGAGCAGCGCCAGGGCGCGCTCGAGCAGAAGCTCACCGAGACCAACAAGCAGCTCGAGGAGAACAGCCGGCCGACCCTCTCCGGCCTGGGCACCCGCGTCGAGCAGATCCTCCGGTTGGCCGAGGAGCAGGCCAACGACCACCGCAACGAGGCCAAGCGCGAGTCGGAGGGCATCCTCTCCGCCGCCCGCCTCGAGGCCCGGGAGATCACCGACAAGGCGCGCGCCGAGGCGGCCGCCATGAAGGCCACCGCCGAGCGCGAGGCCGGCAGCGTCCGCACCGCCGCCGAGCGCGAGGCCGCCGAGGTGCGCGTGCAGGCCCGTCGGGAGGCGGACACCCTGCGCGCCGACGCCGACCGGGAGACCAAGCAGCTGCGTACGGTCACCGCGCACGAGGTGGCCGAGCTGAAGTCGACCGTCGAGCGGGAGGTCGCCACGCTGCGCGCCACCGCCGAGCGGGAGATCACCCAGCAGCGGGCCAAGGCCGGCCGGGAGGCTGAGGAGAAGCGGGCCGAGGCCACCAAGCTGCTCACCGACGCGCGCGACAAGCGCGACAAGGACCTGCAGGCCCTGGAGCTCCAGCTCGCCGAGCGGCGCGAGAAGGCCGAGCGCGAGGAGTCGGCGCGGCACGCCGCCCAGGTCAGCCAGACCCAGAAGATGGTCAACGAGGCCGAGCAGCGGGCCCGGGCCGCCCAGGAGCGGGCGAAGGAGATCGAGCAGCGGGCCGAGGCTCGCCGGGTCGAGTCCGAGCGCACCGCCAACGACACCGTCGACAAGGCCAAGGCGCTGGCCGACAAGACGCTGAACGAGGCCCGGGCCGAGTCGCAGCGGGTGCTCAACGAGGCCCGCACCGAGGCCGAGCTGACCACCCAGGCGGCCCGCCGCGAGGTCGAGGACCTCACCCGCCAGAAGGACGCGGTGACCTCACAGCTCGGGCAGATGCTCTCCGGCTTGGCCGGCATCGTCCCGGGCGTGCCGGCGGCCGGCAACAAGGCCGAGGCGCCGAAGGCCGACGCGGCCGGGCAGAAGGTCACGGCCGAGTCGGCCGGCTGAGCACCACCGCTGACGGGGCATGCGCCGCGGCGCGGAGTGACACCGGGTCACCGGTGCCACTCCGCGCCGTCATGCTTTCCCCGGCCCGTTTCGCCACGAGGGTGAAGTAGGTCCCAGAAGGGGCGTCCGTATCGCCCCCACAGAGCCGGATGCGTGTGAGGATGGGGGCATGTCGCACGGCGAGGAACTGTTCGCGCTCGGCGGGGACGTAACCACGGAACCCAGCTTCGAGTCCGCGCTGCGGGGATATGAGAAACGACAGGTCGACCGCTACGTCGCCCGCGCGGAGCACGAGATCGCGGCGCTGACCACCGAGCGGGAGCAGGCATACACCCAGATCCACAAGCTGGCGGGCCAGGTCGAGGTGTTGCAACGCGACCTCGCCCAGGTGCGCAAGCAGGTGGGCGAGGTCGACCGCGCCTCGTTCCGGCACCTCGGTCCCCGGGTGGAGCAGATCCTCACCATGGCCGAGGAGCAGGCCGACGACATCCTCGTCGCCGCCAACGAGGAGATCGAGGCCCGCCGGGCCGCCGCCGAGCACATCGTCGAGGAGGCCCGGGAGCAGGCCGCGCAGGCCCTCAAGGACTTCGAGATCGCGCTCGCCGCCCGCCGGTCCGAGGAGGAGCGGCACACCGCCGCCCGCAAGGCCGAGGCGGAGGCCACGCTGAAGGCCGCCAAGGACGAGTCCACGAAGCTGCGTACGGCCGCCCAGGACGAGGCCGAGAAGCTGCGCCGGACCGCCCAGGACGCGCTGGCCAAGGCCCAGCAGGAGGCCACCCAGCTGCGGGACACCGCCAAGGAGATCCACTCCCGCGCCCAGCAGGAGGCCGCGCGGCTGCGCGAGTCGGCCAAGGAGGCGCTGGCCAAGGCCCAGCAGGAGGCCAACCAGCTGCGCGAGGCGGCCAAGGAGGTGCACGCCAAGGGCCAGCAGGAGGCCAAGCGGCTCACCGACGCCGCCGCCGAGGCCGGCCGGGCCACCCACGCCAAGGCGCTGGCCGAGGCCAAGAAGATCGTGGACGACGCGGAGGAGGCCGCGAAGGCCACCCGCGGCCGGGCCCGCACCGAGGCCAACCGGCTCACCACCGAGGCCGTCGAGTCCGGCAAGCGCAACCGCGCCGAGGTCGAGGCGTACGTGCAGCGGATGCGCACCGAGACCGAGGCGTACGTGCAGCAGTCCCGCGCCCAGACCCAGCAGGAACTGGGCGCCTGGCGGGCCGGGGTCGAGAAGGAGGTGGCCGGGCAGCGGGAGAAGGCGGAGAAGGAGCTGGCCCAGCGTCGCGCCGCCGCCGAGCAGGAGTTCGCCAAGCGCCGCGACGAGTTGGACAAGCAACACACCACTCGGCACGAGGAGCTGGAGCAGGCGTACGCGACCCGGCGCGACGAGATCGAGCGGAACGCCGCGAGCATCCGGCAGGCCGCCGAGTCCGACGCGCTCACCATGCGGCAACAGGCCGAGCTGGAGGCCGCCGAACTGCTGCGCCGGGCCGAGGCGGGCGCCACCGAGCAGCGCCGCAAGGCCGACGAGCACGTCGCGGCCTCGCGCCGCCAGTTCGAGGAGTACGCGGCCACGACCCAGCAGCACCTGGCCACCACCCAGCAGCACCTCGCCGCCACCCAGCAGGAGGTGGCCGCCGGCCGACAGCAGCTCGCCCAGGTGATGCTGGAGATCGCCAAGGCGCAGCAGGAGCTGGCCGACCTGCGCACCGAGACGTGGAGGTCCCGGCAGGAGTCCGACGACCTGGAGAGCCGGCTCACGGCGCTGCGCCGGGACGCCGACTCGGCCGGCATCGCGGCCACCCCGGTCGACCCCGGTGACCTGGCCACCTCCGTCAACGGCGCGACTAAGGGCACCGCCGCGGTGACGGCCCACGGCGCCGGGCCGGAGAAGGGTGGGAACCGGTCGACAGGCGAGCCGGCGGAGGCCGGGCAGGCGAAGCCGATCGCCGAGCCCGTGACGACGATGGACTCGGCCGTCGGCGCGGGCGTCGACGGTGAGCCCACCGTGGCCGCCGTGCCGGGCGAGGGTGGCCGGGGCGCCACCCCCACGAAGATCACCAGTACCGGTGAGAACGGCAAGCGCCCGACCAAGCCCACCACCGACGAGCGCAGCGCCAAGCCCAGCACGGTCACCGTCGACAAGGACTGACCCGAGAGATCCACACCAGCTCGGTGGAACGGCGGTGTTCCGTGCGCCGGGACCTCACCACCTCCCCGTACTGGCGCCGATGTGTGGTGGAGGGGATGGTCGCCGCGCGCGGCGACGGCTAACCTGCGGGCAGAGGATCGCACCGGCAGGCGCGGTCCGTCACGAGGTCGCTCCGAGGTGCCGGTCGGAGCAGCGGGGAGTCGGGGAGGCGCGGGTGTCGCAGGAGGGATCCGCCGCCCCGGACGACGACCCGTTCGGGACGCTGCGCCCGGCCTCCGAACCCGACGACCCGCAACGCGCGCCGGCGACCCCGGGCGAAGCCGCCGCACCGGGCGACACTCCCGCCCGACGACCAGGCCGCCTCGACGCCACCGCCGACAACCCCGCCCGACGACCAGGCCGCCTCGACGCCACCGCCGACAACCCCGCCCGACGACCAGGCCCCGAGGCCACCGGCGACGCGCCCGCCGGTCGGCCGGGACCCGAGGCCACCGGCGACGCGCCCGCCGGTCGGCCGGGACCCGGCGACCGGACCGCCCGGGTCGACAGTGCCGTCAGCGAGATCGAGCCGGGCGAGTTCGAGCCGTCCGGGCGCTTCGGCCTGCCCGGGCGGCCGCTGCGGCGCAACAGCTTCCTGGTCGGGTTCACCGGCGCGCTCGGCGTGCTGCTGGCGTACGCGGTCTTCCTGGGCGTCCGGAACTCGGCCGGCATCCTGGTGCTGGTGGTGATCGCGCTCTTCCTGGCGGTCGGCCTGCATCCGGCGGTGGTCCGGCTGCGCCGCTGGGGGCTGCCGCACGGGTTGGCCGTGGCGGTGGTGACGCTTACCGTGCTGCTGCTGATCGTCGGCGGGCTGCTGGCGCTGGTGCCCCCGGTGGTGACCCAGTCCGGGCAGTTCGTCCAGCAGCTACCCGGCTACGTCGAGGATCTGCGCCGCAATCCCACCGTCAACGATCTCGTGGTGCGGTACGACGTGATGGAGCGGGTCCGGTCGGCGGCGAACGCCGACACGGTCGGCCGGGCGCTCGGCGGCGTGCTCGGGGGGGCGCAACTGATCTTCGGCACGATCTTCCGGGTGCTGACCGTGCTGGTGCTGACGATCTACTTCCTGGCCTACTTCGACAAGCTGCGCAGCCTCGGGTACGCGCTGGTGCCGCACTCGCGCCGGGAGCGGGTGCGGCTGATCGGCGACGAGATCCTGACCCGGGTCGGCGCGTACATGGTCGGCGCGCTGGCCATCGCGGTGCTGGCCGGGACGAGCACGTTCGTGTTCGCGATGGTGGTCGGCCTGCCGTACCCGTTCGCCCTGGCCGTGGTGGTGGCGGTGACCGACCTGATCCCGCAGATCGGCGCGACCCTGGGCGCGGTGGTGGTGACCCTGGTCGGCCTCGCCACCGACCTGCCGGTGGGCATCGCCTGCCTGGTGTTCTTCGTGGTCTACCAGCAGGTGGAGAACTACCTGATCTACCCGAAGATCATGCGCCGGGCGGTGTCGGTAAACGAGGTGGCCGCGCTGCTCGCCGCGCTGCTCGGGGTGTCGCTGCTGGGCGTGGTGGGTGCGCTGATCGCCATCCCCACGGTGGCCGCGTTGCAGTTGATCCTGCGCGAGGTGGTGCTGCCGCGGCAGGACGCGCGCTGAGACGCTACTCGGCGCTGCGCTGCGCGGGCCCGGGGACCGGGGTGTCGGCGAACGCGGCGACCGTGCGGTCGGCGTACGAGCTGACGTCGCCCGTCTCCATCGGGCCGTCCCAGGTGGTCGGCAGCGGCAGTGGCACGGCCGGGGCGATCCGCCGGACGATCTCGTCGAGCACCGTCTCCGCGTCGCCGACCCAGAGGTGCTTGCCGCCGGGCACGCCGACCACCTCGGCCTGCGGCACGGCGGCGAAGCGCTGCCGTGCCTCGTCGGGGCGCAGGTAGTCGTCGAACTCCGGTACCAGAGCGGTCAGCGGACGGCCCGACTCGGCCCAGACCGCGAGGTCCTCCGGGGCGGAGAAGCGCAACGGCGGGGAGAGCAGGATCGCGCCGACCACCGCCGGGTCGCAGCCGTGCTTCAGCACCAGGTCGGTGCCGAACGACCAGCCCACCAGCCAGATGTTCGGCAGCTCGTGGAAATCGGCGTACTCGATCGCGGCGGCCACGTCGAACCGCTCGCCGACGGCGTTGTCGAACGCCCCCTCGCTGGTGCCCCGGACGCTGCTGGTGCCCCGGGTGTTGAACCGGAGCACGGCCAGGTCGGCCAGCGCGGGCAGCCGCCAGGCCGCCTTGCGGAACACGTGGCTGTCCATCATCCCGCCGTGGGTGGGCAGCGGGTGCAGGCAGATCAACGTGCCGACCGGCTCGCGTTCCAGCGGCCGGGCCAGCTCGCCGACAAGCGTCAGCCCGTCGGCGGTGTGCAGCTCGATGTCCTCCCGGCGGCCGGGCAGGATCGACGACGCGCGGATCGGAGTGCTCACCGTGCCAGTCTCCCGCGTCGCCGGCCGCGCCGCCCGCCGGGGCGGGAACCGGGTGATCCAGATCGCTCAGCCGTGGCGGGGGGCGCCCCGACCGCGCTGGAGGTTCGGGGCGCGGCGGTCCCGGGCCCGCCAGCAACCGCTGTGCCAGTGCCGGCGGTCGGTCAGGTCACCCCGGTCGTCGGCCGGCCAGGCCACCAGGTGCGGCACTCCCGGACGGATCTCCTGGTCACAGCCGGGACAACGGTACGTCTTGGCGGACGCGCCGCCGCTGATCCCGCGTACCTGCCAGTCGCCGTCGCGCCACTGCTGCACGGTCGGCACGCCGTGCCGGGCTCGTTCGGCGTCCAGGCCGGTGTCTTCTTCCCGGCGGGGCCGATTGCGACGGGGACTCACGATCCCCAGCCTACGGCTCACCTCCGAGCGATCTTGGTACGGGCGCGCCCCTCCGGGGGCGGTTCCGTACCAGGATCCCGCGGGTGGTGGCCGGTCAGGGCCAGGTCTTCGGGTCGGTCGGATGCTCCGCCAGGCGCGCTCCGGCCAGCACCGCCGCCGCCTCGGCCTCGGAAAAACCCTTGTCGAACCCGCCGAAGGTGGCGATCAGGTGTGCCTTCGGGATGCCGAGCAGCTCCAACTCGGTGGCGTCCGGGCTGAGGTAAGCGGGGCGGCCGGCGACGGTCCGGTTGCCGGCGTCGCGGCTCCCGGCTATCCCGCCGGCGTAGTCGAAGCGCACTCGCATGGTCGCGTTCGTCCCCCGCGCCACCGAGAGGTACACGTTCACCCCGCCGGGGAACGAGGAGACGTCGACGCCGCAGCTCACCACCGTCGCCGCCGGCGGCAGGGTGGTGAGCCGCATCGGACCGGCGCATCGCCGGGCCTCGTCCCACCGCACCGCCTCGACGGCCCGGCGCAGCGCGTCCCGGTCCGTGCCGGGCGTGCTCGCCCGCGCGTACAGTCCGGCCACCGGCCGCCACGAGAGGATCATCCCGCCCCCCGTGCCGTCGACCTGGCGGAAGCTGCCGTCGAACGGCAACGGCTCCGCCCCGGCGTCGAAGCTGAACCCCTCGACGCCGCCCTGGCTCAGCAGGTCGCGGGAGCGACTCACCTCGACCAGGACGGGTCGCCCGCCGCCCACGGTGAAGCGGATGGACTCGACGTCGTCCCGCCGGGCCGACCAGCCCAGGTACCGGGCCTGCGCCGGATCGACGGCGAAGTGCAGCACCTGCGGATCGGTGGCGACCCGGGCCGGCTCGGTGGCCGCGCCAGGCACCCCGTCGGCGAGCGGCGGGACCGGGGGCGGCGTCACCCCCGGCGTGGTGGCGGCCCAGGGCATCCGCCCGGCCAGCCCGCCCACGTCCCCCCGGACCGCGCCGACGAAGCCGAGCACGCCGACCAGGGCGAGCGCGGTCCCGGCGGAGACCCGGCGGCGGGCCTGTCGGCGCCGGCCGAGCGCGCGGGAGCCGCGCAGCAGGCGGCGGGCGTCGATCTCCCCGTCGGCGCGCTCCCGCAGCACCGAGGCGATCCGCTGGTCGAGGTCGGTCACGGCCGGCTCCCCTTGGTCGTCGGGACGCCGCAGCGCTCCCGGAGGTGGGTGAGCGCCCGCATCGCGTGGGTGCGGACGGTGACCGGGGAGCAGTCGAGGATCTGGGCGATCGTGTGGTCGTCCAGGTCCTCGTAGTAGCGCAGCACGAGCACGGCACGCTGGCGGTCGGGCAGGGCGCGGATCAGCCGCCACATCTCGTCCCGGTCGGCCGCCTCGCCGTCGAGGTCGCCCCGCTGGGGCCGCTCGGCGAACGTGTCCACCGCCAGCTCGCGGCTGGAGCGCCGCCGCCACCAGGAGTTGTTGGCGTTGACAAGCATCCGGCGCACGTACACGTCGGGCCGGTCTGCCCGGGCGATCCGCCGCCAGTGCACGTACGCGCGGGCCAGCACGTCCTGGGTCAGGTCCTCGGCGCGGTGCGCGTCGCCGGTCAGCAGCCGGGCCAGGCGCAACAGGGCCGGGCCCCGGCTGCCGACGTACTCCTCGAAGGTCACACCCTCATGACGCCGTCACCGGCGCTGGCCGTTGACTCCGCTCAGCGGTTGGTGTGGTCGCGGAACCCGCGGCCGCTCTTGCGGCCCAGGTAGCCGGCGGTGACCAGGTGCTCCAGCAGCGGCGCCGGGGCGAAGCCGGGCTCACGCAGTTCCAGGTAGAGCTCCCGCTGGATGGCCAGCGAGACGTCCAGGCCGACCACGTCGAGCAGCTCGAACGGGCCCATCGGGTAGCCGCAGCCGAGCTTCATCGCGTAGTCGATGTCGTCGGCGGTGGAGTAGCTGGCCTCCAGCATCTTCACCGCGTCGTTCAGGTAGGGGAAGAGCAGCGCGTTGACGATGAAGCCGGACCGGTCGCCGCAGACCACGCCGGTCTTGCCCATCGCCGCGCAGACCGCGCGGGCGGTGGCCGACGTCTCGGCGGAGGTGCGGATGGTCCGGACCACCTCCACCAGCGGCATGATCGGCGCCGGGTTGAAGAAGTGCAGGCCGATCACGTCGGCCGGCCGCTGGGTCGCCATCGCCACGTCGATCACCGGCAGCGACGAGGTGGTGGTGGCGAGCACCACGCCCGGCTTGCAGATCTCGTCCAGGCTGGCGAACAGCGCCTTCTTGACGCTCAGCTCCTCGACCACGGCCTCGACCACCAGGTCGACGTCGGCGAGGTGCTCCAGCGTGGCGGACCAGGTGATCCGGCCCATCGCGGCGTCCCGGTCGGCCTCGGCGAGCTTGCCCCGGACCACGCCCTTGTTGAGCGAGGTCTTGACCGCCTCGCAGACCTTGGCGGACTTCTCCGCGCCCCGGGTCACCGAGACGATCTCGTAGCCGGCCTTGGCGAAGACCTCGATGATGCCGGTGGCCATGGTGCCCGACCCGACGACACCCACCTTCGCGACCGCCCGGGCGCCGTCGGCGAGCGCGGCGTCCGCGGCCACCGGCGTGTGCTCGTCGGGTACGACCTTCGGCGAGCCCGGTCGCTCGTAGGTGTAGAAGCCGCGCCCGGACTTCCGGCCGAGCAGCCCGGCGGTGACCATCTGCTTGAGCAGCGGGGCCGGGGCGTGCCGGCGGTCCCGGCCGCCGCGCCGGTACATCGTGTCGAGGATCTCGTACGCGGTGTCCAGGCCGATCAGGTCCATCAGCGCCAGCGGGCCCATCGGCAGGCCGCAGCCGAGCTTCATGGCGGCGTCGATGTCCTCGCGGGTGGCGTAGCGGGCCTCGAACATGCCGACCGCGTGGTTCAGGTAGCCGAAGAGCAGCGCGTTGGCGATGAAACCGGCCCGGTCGCTGATGGTCACGTCGACCTTGCCGAGCCGCTCGCAGAGCGCCTCCACGTCGGCCACCACCTCGGCGGAGGTGACCACGGTGCGGACCACCTCGACCAGTTTCATCACCGGTGCCGGGTTGAAGAAGTGGATGCCGATGACCTGGTTCGGCCGGGTGGTGGCGACGGAGATCTCGGTGACGCTCAGCGACGACGTGTTGGTGGCGAGGATGGTCTCGGGCTTGCAGACCCGGTCCAGCTCGGCGAAGATCCGCTGCTTCAGGTCCAGGTGCTCGGGCACCGCCTCGATCACCAGGTCCACGTCGTGCAGGGCGTCCAGCCCGACCCGGAAGTCGACCCGCGACATCAGCGCGTCCCGGTCCGCCTCGGCGAGCTTGCCCTTGGCCACGGCACGGTCGGTGGAGCTGGTCAGCGTGGCCCGGCCCCGCTCCAGCGCGGCATCGGAGATCTCCACGGCGGTCACGTCGAGCCCGTTGCGGGCGAACACCTCGACGATGCCGGCACCCATGGTGCCCAGACCCACCACACCCACCCTGGTGAACTCGCGCGCCACGACCGGCCTCCCTCGGTTGACTCCGCCGTTGCCGACTTGAACGGACGCTAAGGTTATGCGCCGGAGTCTGCCACGTGACGCTGTGTTGTCGAGACGCCGTGGGATATTTCACGCACTCCGCCTCAGGCGGACGCGACCACCCCGGCGAGCGCCAGCAGTTCGGCGACGAACTCGGCCGGCCGCTCCAGGTGCGGGCTGTGCCCGCAGCCCGGCAGCGCCACCTCCCGGTAGGCTCCGCCGGCCGCCGCGTACCGGTCCAGCACCGCGCGGGTCTGGCCGACCATCGGCTGCGGCGGGCACTCGTCCGCGCCGGGCCAGCCGGGCACGATCCCGAGCTGACCGAGGTACGCCAGGTCGAACAGCGAGGTGTCCGAGACGATCACGTCGGCGTCGCCGCGTACCCAGGTCACCGGCGGCTTGACCGGCACGGCGACCAGCTCGTCGGCGAGCCGGAAGTGGGCCGGGGCCAGCGCGTTGAGCACGCCGCGCCGCCCGGCGGCGGTCCCCGGCCAGTGGGCCGAGCCGACCGCGGTGCCGGGATAGTTGTCGTCCCCGGTGACGGTGGTCAGCATGCTCTCCAGCAGCAGGTCCTCGTGGTCGCCGAGCGACGCCGGGTCGGCCACGTAGGCGGCGCGCAGGACGTTGCGCGGGCTGGTGGGGCCGTCGGCGCCCCGGTCACCGCCGGCGAGCCGGGCCACGAAGTCGGGGTTGGCGCCGCCCGCCCCGGTGCCGGCGAAGTCGGGCGTGGTGGGGGTGCCGTCGAGGTCCCGGGTGCCACCGAAGCCGTACGGCGAGACCGGCGCCGCCAGCAGCAGCCCGGCCACCCGTTCCGGACGGTCGACCAGCAGCCGCATCGCCACCCCGCCGCCGAGCGAGTGGCCGACCACCACCGGCCGGACGCCGGGCGCGAACAGCCCGGGTGCGTCGAGCAGGGCGGCCACGTCGTCGGCGAAGTCACCGAGCCCTCGGGTGGCGTCGACCGGGGCGGTGTCGGTCTCGCCGTATCCGCGCAGGTCGGGCGCGATCACCCGGAGCGTCTCGGGCAGCCGGGGCAGCAGCGGCTCCCAGAACGCCGACGACGAGACGTTGCCGTGCACCAGCAGCACCGGCACGCCGTCGGACGGGCCGGCCACCCGGACCGCCTGGGTGATGCCGTTCGCCTGAACCGTCTGCCGCACGCTCCGCATCCGCGCATGCTGCCACACCACCGACCCCGAAACCACGTGCCCAACCCCCACACCCACCCCCCGCGCGCTCTGTTTCACGGAATGCGTGGCTGTCCGGCCCCGGATGGCCACGCATTCCGTGAAAGCGGGCGTGGTGGGTGGTGGTGGGTGGGTCAGCCGGCGTCGACCGGCTGCGCCTCGCGCGACTCGATCGGCTGCCGCGGCGCCGGAACGGGCAGCGGCAGCGTGGGCCGCTGGTCGCGGCGCGGCCGGCCGAAGCTCATCCCGACCGGGTCGGTGCGGGCCACGCCCGGGTCGTAGAGGCGCAGGTCGGTGCGGCCGAGTCGGACCACGTCCCCGTCGGAGATCGGCACGCTGCCGGTGATCCGCGTGTCGTTGAGCCAGGTGCCGTTGGTGGAGCCGAGATCGGTGAGCAGCACCCCTTCCGGGGTGGCCTGGACGCTCGCGTGCCGGCGGCTCAGGTGTGGATCGGCGAGCACGACATCGGCGTTCGGCGCCCGGCCGATCACCTGCACGCCCCGTCCGACCCGGAAACTGAGCCCTCGCATCGCCCCACCCGACACCGTCAGCAACGGCATCAGCTCAGGATGCTCCTCCATGGACAGTCGACCTCCACCCCACATCGCCCCGCGGCGTCAGCCTGCCATCTCACCGTAGTGGCTCCCACCGCCGCGCGGTCATCACCGCGACCCCGGGTGGTCATCTCCCGTTCGCCGTTCGGACGGCCGGGAAGGGCGTGTTCGGCCATTAACTTGTGTCAATGTGATGACTGTCGGTACGGGCAGCGTGCGGGCCCCGCGGCACCTACCGGTGAGTAATATTCGGGTCTAGACTGCGGCCATGACCGCCGTGCATGTCCCCGGGACCCCGCTCATCTCCGACGGCCGACTGGTGTCGACCAGCCCGGCGACCGGCGCTGAGGCGGGCCGGCTCCCGGTGGCGGCGGAGGCGGACGTGCGTGCCGCCGTCGACCGGGCCCGCGCCGCCGCCGACTGGTGGGCCGGGCTCGGCTTCACCGGCCGGCGGGACCGGCTCCTGCGTTGGCGCGGCGTGCTCGCCCGGCGCATCGAGGAACTGGCCGAGCTGATGCACACCGAGGGCGGCAAGCCGGTCGGCGACGCCGTGGTCGAGATCCTCACCGCGCTGGAGCACATCGACTGGGCCGCGCGCAACGCCCGGCGGGTGCTCGGTCCCCGGCGGGTCCGCTCCCGGCTGATCCTCGCCGAGTTCACCGGCCACCTGGAATACCAGCCGTACGGGGTGGTCGGGGTGATCGGCCCGTGGAACTACCCGGTCTTCACCCCGATCGGCTCCGCCGCCTACGCGCTGGCCGCCGGCAACGCGGTGGTGTTCAAGCCCAGCGAGTACACCCCGGCCGTGGGCCAGTGGCTGGTCGACCGGTTCGCCGAGGTGGTGCCGGAGCAGCCGGTGTTCCAGGCGGTGCACGGTCTGGGCGACGTCGGCGCCGCGCTGTGCCGCTCCGGGGTGGCGAAGGTGGCCTTCACCGGCTCGACCGCCACCGCCAGGAAGGTGATGGCGGCCTGCGCCGAGACGCTCACCCCGGTGCTGCTGGAGGCCGGCGGCAAGGACGCGATGATCGTCGACACGGACGCCGACCTGGACGCCGCGGCCGAGGCGGCCGTGTGGGGCGGCCTGACCAACGCCGGCCAGACCTGCATCGGCATCGAACGGGTCTACGCGGTCGACCAGGTCTTCGACGCGTTCGTCGACAGGGTGGTGGCGAAGGCCGGCCGGCTGACCGTGGGCGCCGAGGGGGCGGATCTCGGCCCGATCACCATGCCGTCCCAGATCGACGTCATCCGCCGGCACATCGACGACGCGATCGCCCGGGGCGGCCGGGCGGTGCTCGGCGGCCCGGAGGCGGTCCAGCCTCCGTACGTGCACCCGACCGTGCTGGTCGACGTGCCGGAGGACTCGGCCGCCGTACGCGAGGAGACCTTCGGCCCGACGCTTACCGTCAGCCGGGTCCGGGACGTCGACGAGGCCGTCGAACGCGCCAACGCGCTGCCGTACGGGCTCGGCGGTTCGGTCTTCGGCCGGGCGCGGGCGGTGGCCGTGGCGCGGCGGCTGCGCTCCGGGATGGCCTCGGTCAACTCGGCGCTGACCTTCGCCGGCATGTCGACGCTGCCGTTCGGCGGCACCGGCGAGTCCGGCTTCGGCCGGATCCACGGCGAGGACGGGCTGCGCGAGTTCGGCCGCGCCAAGGCGGTCACCCGCCGCCGGGCGCGCTCGCTGCTGCCGTCGATGACGTTCGAGCGCACCCCGGCCGACGTCGCCCGCCTGGTCAAGGTGGCCAAGCTGATGTACGGCCGGGGCCGCTAGAACAGCGTCAGCTCGTCGCGCTCGATCCCGCGCAGCCTGTCGTAGTCGACCACCACGCAGCGGATGCCGCGGTCGGCGGCGAGCACCCGCGCCTGCGGCTTGATCTCCTGCGCCGCGAAGACGCCGGTGACCGGCGCGAGCAGCGGGTCGCGGTTCATCAGCTCCAGGTAGCGGGTGAGCTGCTCCACCCCGTCGATCTCGCCGCGCCGCTTCACCTCGACCGCGACCGCGCCCGCGTTGGCGTCGCGGCAGAGCAGGTCGACCGGGCCGATCGCGGTCATGTACTCGCGCCGGACCAGCGTGTAGCCCTCCCCCAGCGTCCCCGGGTTGGCGGCGAGCAGCTCCTGCAGGTGCGCCTCGACGCCGTCCTTGCGCAGGCCGGGATCGACCCCCAGCTCGTACGAGGTGTCCTGGAAGATCTCCTCCAGGGTGATGCGCAGCTCCTCGCCGGCCTTGTTGACCACCCGCCACACGCCGGGCGCCTCCTCCAGCCGGCACGGCGGGCTCATCCAGTTCAACGGCTTGTAGGCCCGGTCGTCGGCGTGGATCGACACCGAGCCGTCCGCCTTCACCATGAGCAGCCGGGTGGCCGGCGGCAGGTGAGCCGAGAGTCGTCCGACGTAGTCCACCGAGCACTTCGCAATGACCAACCGCACCCGACGAGGGTAGCCGAGTCCTCGGCCGGCGCCGACGAGCGCCACTGGCGCACCGGTGCCATATTGAGATCGTGCTCGAAGTCCTCACCGGTTCCGGTCTCGCCGCCTCGGCGGGCCTCAACGCCTACATCCCGCTGATGCTGATGGGCCTGCTGGCCCGCTACACCAACCTGATCGAGCTGCCGAGCAGCTGGCAGTGGCTCGGCAACGGCTGGGTGCTGCTGATCCTCGCCGTCCTGCTGGCGGTCGAGGTGGTGGCCGACAAGGTGCCGGTGGTCGACCACGTCAACGACATGGTGCAGACCGTGGTCCGGCCGACCGCGGGCGGTCTGGCCTTCGGCGCCGGGTCCGGTTCGGAGACGGTGACGGTCAGCGACCCCGACACGTTCTTCTCCACCCACCAGTGGGTGCCGGTGGTCGTCGGCGTGCTCATCGCGCTCGGCGTGCACCTGCTCAAGGCCGCCGCCCGACCGATCGTCAACGCGACCACGGCCGGCTTCGGCGCGCCGGTGGCGAGCACCGCCGAGGACGCCACCAGCGTGATCATGTCGGTGGTGGCGATCCTGCTGCCGGTGCTGGTGCTGGTGTTCGCGGTCGGCCTGGTGGCGTTCGTGGTCTGGCTGTTCCGCCGCCGCAGGGACCGACGTCGGGAACGCGCCGCGGCCCGCGCGGCCGGCTTCCGCGTCTGACCGGCGCCACTCGTGGCGGGCACCGCCGAAGATCCACTCCAGGTCGCCGAAGTGGCGGGGTCGACGCCGGAGCGATGCCGCCACCTCGCCGAGGTGGAGTGGATCTTTCGCGCTGGGCGCCGCTCAGCGACTGCGGTAGGTCATGCAGTCGGCCATGTCCATGTCCGGGCCGACGGTGATGGCGGGGGCGCGGCACTCCAGGTCGGTGTTGTGCTGGCAGTCGGACCGCGAACACGCGCCGACCTGGGCGATCAACTGCTCGATGCCACCGCGGACCGGCATGTCCACATAGGTGTGGCAGTGGGCGTGGTCGCTGCTGCCGATCGTGATGGCGAACGCGTGGCAGTCGTTCGTGTGGTTGTAGGCGCAGGACCGGACGGCGCACTCCTGGACCCGGGGCATCTCCATCGACGCGGTCATCATTCCCGCCTTCCTTGGGTGTCTCATCCCAACTTTAGGCATTTGCGCACCACCTCGCGGGCAATGCCCGAAACGCGGCGTCAGGATCGCCGTGGCGTCGCGTTAAGAGGGGCCCCCGCCTCTACCGGATGCGTTAATAGGGGGCCCCGCCTTACATCCGTTCGCGGATGACGGTGACCAGCTCGTCGATGATGCCGGTGAGCGCGAAGTCCTTCGGCGTGAACACCCGGGCCACCCCGGCGGCCCGCAACGCCTCGGCGTCGGCGGGCGGGATGATGCCGCCCACCACCACCGGCAGGTCGGCTCGCCCGGCCGCGCGCAGCCCGTCCAGCACCGCCGGCACGGCGGCCAGGTGCGAGCCGGAGAGCACGGAGAGGCCGACCAGGTCGACGTCCTCCTCCACCGCGGCGGCCACGATCTGCCCGGCGGTCAGCCGGATGCCCTGGTAGATCACCTCGAAGCCGGCGTCGCGGGCGCGGACCGCGATCTGCTCGGCGCCGTTGGAGTGCCCGTCCAGCCCCGGCTTGCCGACCAGCAGGCGCAGCCGGCCACTGCCCAGCTCACGGGCGGTGGCGGCGACCCGTTCCCGGACCGCCGCGAGACTCGGGTCGCCGCCGGACCCGGTCGCCCCGGACAGCCCGGTCGGCGCCCGGTACTCGCCGAAGACCCGGCGCAGCGCACCGGCCCACTCCCCGGTGGTCACGCCGGCGGCCACGCACGCAAGCGTCGCCGGCATCAGGTTCGTCGTGGTGGCGGCGTCCGCGCGCAGCCGGTCCAGCGCGGCGTCGACGGCCGCCGCGTCCCGGCCGGCCCGCCATTCGCGTACGCCGGCCGCGGCCTCCGCCTCGACCGCGGGGTCGACCTGCTCGATCGCCTCGGCGCCGGCCGCGGTCAGCGGGGACGGCTCGGTCTCGGTGAACCGGTTGACGCCGATCACCACGTCGGCGCCGGACTCGATCCGCCGGCGCCGGTCGGCGAGCGAGGCGACAAGCGCGCTCTTGAGGTAGCCGGACTCCACGGCGGTCACCACGCCGCCCATCTCCAACACCTTGTCCAGCTCGACCCGGGCCCCGGCCACGATCTCGTCGACAAGCGCGGTCATCACGTGCGAGCCGTCGAACAGGTCGGGATATTCGAGCAGGTCCGACTCGTACGCCAGCACCTGCTGCATGCGCAGCGACCACTGCTGGTCCCACGGCCGGGGCAGGCCGAGCGCCTCGTTCCAGGCGGGCAGTTGCACGGCCCGGGCCCGGGCGTCCCGGGAGAGCGTGACGCCGAGCATCTCCAGCACGATCCGCTGGATGTTGTTCTCCGGCTGCGCCTCGGTCAGCCCCAGCGAGTTGACCTGGACGCCGTAGCGGAACCGGCGCTGCTTCGCCTCCGTCACGCCGTAGCGGTCGCGGGTGATCTCGTCCCAGAGCGCGCCGAACGCGCGCATCTTGGCGATCTCCTCGACGAAGCGCACCCCGGCGTTGACGAAGAAGGAGATCCGCTGGACCACGTCGCCCATCCGCTCGGCCGGCACCTGCCCGGAGTCGCGCACGGTGTCCAGCACGGCGACGGCGGTGGCGAGCGCGAACCCGACCTCCTGCACCGGCGTCGCACCGGCCTCCTGGAGGTGGTAGGAGCAGATGTTGACCGGGTTCCACCGCGGCATCTCCCGCAGCGTGTACGCGACGACGTCGGCGGTCAGCCGCAGCGACGCGGCCGGCGGGAAGATGTGGGTCCCCCGGGACAGGTACTCCTTGATGATGTCGTTCTGCGTGGTGCCGGCGCAGCGGCGCAGCTCGGCGCCCTGCTCGGTGGCGGCGGTGCCGTAGAGCGCGAGCATCCACATGGCCGGCGCGTTGATGGTCATCGAGGTGTTCATCTCGGCCAGCGGGATGCCGTCGACAAGGGCGCGCATGTCGCCGAGGTGCGCCACCGGCACGCCGACCCGGCCCACCTCGCCGGCGGCCAACTCGTGGTCGGGGTCGTACCCGGTCTGGGTGGGCAGGTCGAACGCGACCGACAGCCCGGTCTGGCCCTTCGCCAGGTTGCGGCGGTAGAGCGCGTTGGAGGCCGCGGCGGAGGAGTGCCCGGCGTACGTGCGCATCACCCACGGGCGGTCCCGCTCCGGCAGGCGTCCCGGCATCGCGTGGTCCATGGCCGGAGTCTAAGTTACCGTTCAGTAAAAGAGGCTGTGCAAAACCACACAGTTGGATGTCCGCGCCGGTGGGCCGGCCGGGCCTTCGCATGTGGCCGGCCCACCTGGCGGTCACTCGCTGCGGGCGGTCTGCGGACCGGTGACGCGTTCCAGCAGCGGCAGCGTGGCGGCGATGACGGCGAGGCAGCCGAGCAGTCCGACGGCCACCACGGCGGCGAACCCGGCCCCGGGCAGGCGCAGGTCGTAGTGCATCTGCGCGCGCAGGAACAGGTGCGCGGCGACCAGCCCCATCCCGACCGCGACCGCGGCGACGGTCAGCATCGGCACCAGGCTCTCCAACGCCACCACCCGGCGCAGCAGCCGCACCGGCGCGCCGCTGAGCCGCAGCAGGCTGAACGGCCGCTTCCGCTCGCTGAGGCCGGCCGCCACGGCGACCGCCAGGCTGCACCCGGCGAGCGCGAGGCTGGACACCACCACCACGTCGGCCAACCGCTGCCAGCCCCGCATCGTGTTCGCGAAGTCGGCCTCGAAGTCGCCGGGCACGTTCGGGGCCACCACGAAGGCGGGGAACGCGGCCTCGATGACCGTCCGGGCGCGCTCCACGGTGGCCGGGCCGTCCGCGTCGACCGCCACGGAATCCACCGGCAGCCCCGGAAGTGCGGCCGGGTCGACCGGGGAGGCAGGCCAGATCCGGTCCGCCGAGGCGGACTCCTGCCAGGGGATCAGGCCCGACGCCACCTCGGCCACGGCCACCCCGGGCGCGCACCGCCCGTAGGCCGGCGGGATGTCCGCGCAGGCGATCACGCCGGACTCGTGGCCGCCGCCGCGCGCCGGGTTCTGCCGGACGACAAGCGGGTCGCGTACGCCCGGAACCGCGGCCAGGTCGGTCAGCAGCGTGGCCGGCACCGGCGCGTCGTTCACCAGATTGAAGGACAGCCGACCGGCCTCCAGTGAACCCCGGGGGGCCGGGCCGCGCTCGGCGGCGATCGTTCCCATCACGCCGACCGCCACGGTCGTCACGAAGAGCGCGAGCATCACCCCGCTGACCGCCCGGAAGCCGGCGGCCGGGTTGTCGGCGAGGCGGCGGGCCGCGATCAGCGCGGCCGGCCGGCTCGCCCGGGCGGCCATCGCCCGCGCGCCGACCATGGTCAGCCAGGGCCCGCCGGCGACCAGCCCGGTCATCACCAGCAGCAGGGCGGGCAGGAAGAGCGCGGTCTGCCCGTCGGCGGTTTCGGGCCGGTAGCCCAGGGCGAGGCCCAGCCCGGCGAGCCCGAGCACGAGCGGGATCAACCGGTACGCCCGCGGCGGGCGAGGCGTCACCCGCCGGGTGACGCCGAGCGGGGAGATCCGCACCCGGCGCAACGCGATCCAGGCCGCGACCGCCGCGCCCGCCGGCACCCCGAGCGCCACCAGCACGACGTCCGGCGCGCCGAGGGAGAGGTCGTCGGGAAAGTACGGCATCCCGGTGAACGGGATCGCGGCGAGTTGCCCGCGGAACGCGAGGAACAGGGCGAAGCCGGCCGCCGCGCCGGCCGCCGCCGCGAGCGTGGCCTCCACGGCCGCGACCACCGAGATCTGTCGTGGCGTGGCCCCGACCAGGCGCATCGCGGCGAAGCGTTGCTCCCGGCGGGCGGCGCCGAGCCGGGTCGCGGTGCCGATGAAGATGAGCACCGGGAAGAGCAGCCCGCCGGCCACCACGCCGAGGACGAGGTCGATCGCCGTCTCCGGCAGCGGGGCCCGGTTGCCGTCCACCCGGGTGACCTTGCGGACCCGCTCCAGCGCCCCCACCTGATCGGGGGTGCCGCCGACGAGGATGAGCAGGGTGTCCGGTGAGGTGAGCGCCGCCGGACCGATAGCGCCGAGGTCGCGGCCGGGATAGCGGTCGCCGAGCTGGTCGGCCGGCGTGCTGGCGAGCAGCTTCCGCAACGCCGGGGAGGCGTAGTACTCGCCGGGGCCGGGCACGTCGGGAACGCCGACCGGGGTGGGCGCGGTCGGCCCGGTGGCGGCGACGTCGACGCGCTGGAGCTGGGTGCCGTGGAAGTAGTCGAACCGGGTCGACCAGAGCAGCGGGTCGGCGGCGCCGCCCGCCGTCTCCTGCGGATACATCGAGGCGTACCGGCCGAGCTGGGCGTTCGTGGCGTGCCCGCCGGCCACGGTGGTGAGCAGCAGCCCGGTCCCGATCGCGACGGCGGCGGCGATGGCGGCCAGCCGGACGAGCGCCTCCCGGCCGCCGGCGACGGCGAGGCGGAGCGCCAGGGCGATCACGAGGCGACCCCGGCCGGCGCGTTGATCCGGCCGTCGCGCACCACGACCTCCCGGTCGGCGTACGCGGCGACGCGCGGTTCGTGGGTGACCAGGACAACCGTGGTGCCCTGTTCCCGGGCGGTGTCGACGAGCAGGTCCATCACCTGCTCGCCGGTGAGCGAGTCCAGCGCGCCGGTGGGTTCGTCGGCGAAGAGCACCTGCGGCCGGGCGACCAGGCCGCGGGCCAGCGCGACGCGTTGGGCCTGCCCGCCGGAGAGTTCGCCGGAACGACGGTGCTCCAGGCCGCCCAGCCCGAGCCGCTCGAACCAGGTGCGGGCCGCCCGCAACGCCGGCGCTCGCCGGACCCCGCCGAGCAGCAGCGGCAGCGCGACGTTCTCCGCCGCGGTGAGTTCGGGGACGAGCTGGCCGAACTGGAAGACGAACCCGAAGCGGTCGCGTCGCAGCGCGCTCCGCTCCGCCTCGCCGAGCGTGTCGATCCGCACGTCACCGAAGCGGACCTCACCGGAGTCGGGCGCCAGGATGCCGGCCAGGCAGTGCAACAGCGTGGACTTGCCGGAGCCGCTGGGGCCCATCACGGCGACGATCTCACCGGCCTCGACGGCGAGGCTCGCGCCGCGCAGGGCCGAGGTCTCGCCGAACGAGAATGTGACGTCCCGGGCCTCGATCGTCGCGGTCATCGCCGTACCGCCTTCCGCAGGGCGTCCAGTCGGGCGCCGGCCATCTCGATCCATCTCAGGTCCGCCTCCAGGTGGTAGAGGCCGTGGTCGGCGAGCATCACGTCGACGAGCCCGCCGGCCCGCTTGACCTCGGTCAGCTCACGCATCCGGCGCAGGTGGGCGGCGCGCTGGGTGTCCAGGTAGTCCTCGGCCGGACGGCCCAGCATCAGGGCGAGCACCACCTTGGCGAACAGCACGGTCTGCAGGTGCGGTTCCGGCTCGACCGGCTCGGTGAGCCAGTGCTCCACCTCGGTGGCGCCCCGGTCGGTGATGACGTAGCGCTTGCGGTCGGGACCGGCGCCCGGCTCGACGTCGCTGACCACCACCTTGCCGTCGCGGGCCAGCCGGCTGAGCGTCGAGTAGACCTGCCCGTAGGGCAGCGGTTTGCCACGCCCGAAGAAGGTGTCGTAGTCGCGTTTCAGGTCGTAGCCGTGGCTCGGCTCGCGTTCGAGCAGGCCGAGCAGGGTCAGGGGAACCGTCATGGATCGAGACTACACCGGGTGTATACCTCGCGTGTATAGCGAGCCCGGGACCGGCGCCGGTGGCGGCAGGACGCACACTTGAGACATGGACCAGCAGCTCGCGATCTCCGTACGGGGACTGCGCAAGACGTACGGCGACAACGTCGCGGTGGCCGGGGTGGACCTGGACGTCCACCGGGGCGAGGTGTTCGCCCTGCTCGGCCCGAACGGCGCCGGCAAGACCACCACGGTGGAGATCCTCGAGGGCTACCGGCACCGCGACGCCGGCGAGGTACGGGTGCTCGGCGTCGACCCGGCCCGCCCCGACGCCGGCTGGCGCTCGAAGGTGGGCATCGTGCTCCAGGGCACCGGCGAGTTCGACGAGCTGACCGTCGGCGAGGTGGTCCGGCACTTCTCCGGCTTCTACCCGGACGCCGACGACCCGGCCAAGGTCGTCGAGCGGGTCGGGCTGGGCGCCAAGGCCAAGGCGCGTACGCACACGCTGTCCGGCGGGCAGAAGCGCCGCCTCGACGTGGCGCTGGGCATCATCGGCCGCCCCGAGCTGCTCTTCCTCGACGAGCCGACCACCGGCTTCGACCCGGAGGCCCGGCGCGAGTTCTGGGAGCTGATCCGGGACCTCTCCGCCGCCGGCACCACGATCGTGCTCACCACCCACTACCTCGACGAGGCCGAGGCGCTCGCCGACCGGGTCGGCGTGATCGCGGCCGGCCGGGTGGTGGAGGTCGCGCCGCCGAACCGGCTCGGCAACCGGCAGGAGGCGCTGGCGACCGTCTCCTGGCGTACCCCGGACGGGGTGGCCGAGTCGGCGGAGACCGCGACGCCGACGGCGCTGGTGGCCGAGTTGGCCGCACGCTTCGGCGGCGAGGTGCCCGGCCTGGCCGTGCGGCGGCCGACCCTGGAAGACGTCTACCTGCGGATGATCGGACACTCATGACCACCACCACGAAGCCGGCGGCCCCGGTCGCGGCCGCACCGGCCCGGCGGTCCGGCGCGGGCGCGCTGGCCCTGCGCCAGGGCCGGCTGGAGATCACCCAGTTCCTGCGCAGCCGGGAATCCGTCGTGTTCACGATGGGCTTCCCGATCATCATGATCCTGATCTTCGCGGCGATCTTCAGCGACGAGATCGCCCCCGGCGTCAGCTACACGCAGTACTTCATCACCGGCATGATCGCGACCGGCCTGATGACGGTGAGCTTCCAGAACCTCGGCATCTGGATCCCGATCGAGCGGGACCGGGGCGTGCTCAAGCGCTACCGGGGCACGCCGATGCCGAAGTGGGTCTGGTTCGCCGGAAAGGTGATCATGGTGGTGGTCATCGGCATCGCCGAGACCGCGCTGCTGCTCGCCGTCTCGGTGGCGCTGTTCGACCTGGACCTGCCGCAGACCGCCGCCAAGTGGCTGACGTTCGGCTGGGTCGCCGTCCTCGGGGTCACCGCCTGCACGCTCTGCGGCATCGCCATCTCGTCGCTGGCCCGCACCGCCCGCAGCGGCTCGGCCGTGGTCACCCCGGTCGCGCTGGTCCTCCAGTTCATCTCCGGCGTGTTCTTCGTCTTCACCAGCCTGCCGGCCTGGATGCAGCAGGTCGCCGCGATCTTCCCGCTCAAGTGGATGTGTCAGGGGCTGCGGTCCGTCTTCCTCCCGGACAGCTTCGGCCCTCAGGAACCCGGCGGCTCGTTCGAGCTGGGCCGGGTGGCGCTGGTGCTGGCGGCCTGGTGCGTGATCGGCCTGGTGCTCTGCCTGACCACCTTCCGCTGGACCACTCGCCGCGACGGCTGAGGTGAAAGGAGGGGCCTACCCCGACCCCGTGACGGACGTACCCCGCGTCGCGTACCGGATGGCACACTCGCCGGCATGGCACACACGCTGACCCGGCGGACGCTGCTGACCGCCGCCGGAGGGATCACCGGCGCCGGCCTGATCGGCGGCCTGGCCGCCCGGCAACTGTCCGGCCCTCGCCCGGGACCGGGCCCGGCCCTGCCGGACGCGCCGGCCGGGGACGAGCGGCTGATCCGCATCGCCTCCGCCGCCCGAGGGCGGGAAGTGGACTTCTGGACCGCCGTGCCGGACGGCTACGGCGACGGCCGCGGCCTGCCCGTCTGCCTGGTCCTGCACGGCGCCTCGGCCACCCCGCGCGACTACGGCCGGTTCGGGCTGGCGCGCTTCCTCACCGACGCGGTACGCCGCGGCGCCCCGCCGTTCGTGCTCGCCGGCGCGACCGGCGGCCGGCTCTCCTGGCGCCGGGCCGGCGACGACGACCCGCAGCGGATGGTGCGCGAAGAGGTGCCCACCTGGTGCGCCCGGCGTGACTTCGACAGCAGCCGGCTGGCCGTGTGGGGTTGGTCGATGGAGGGCTTCGGGGCGCTGCTGCTCGCCGAGACGTACCCGAAATGGCTGCGGATGGCCGCGGCCTTCTCCCCCGCGGTGCGCCCCGGCGACGCGGTCTTCACCGGCGTGGACGAGCTGCGCGGGACCCCGGTCGGGCTGTGGTGCGGCCGGCAGGACAACTTCCTCCCCGACGTCCGCGCGCTGGCCCGGGTGCTGCCCGAACGCCCGGTACGCGCCGCCTGGGCCGACGGTCGGCACAACTTCGGCTACTGGGGCAGCGTCATCCCGGACGCGTTCGCGCTGCTCGGCGCCGCGCTCACCCCGCCCCGGACGTGAGTCGTCCAGGACGGGGGCGGTCGACATGCTCAGTACGAGTAGAAGCCCTGCCCGGTCTTACGGCCCAGGTCACCGGCGGTGGCCATGCGCTGGAGCAGCTCCGGCGGGAAGAACTTCTCGTCCGCGGTGTCGGTGTAGATGTTGCGGGTGGCGTTGAGCAGCACGTCCACGCCGGTCAGGTCGACCGTGGCCAGCGGGCCCATGGCGTGCCCGAAGCCCAGCTTGCAGGCGGTGTCCAGGTCCTCGGCGGAGATCACGCCGGACTCGACCAGCTTGACCGCCTCCATCGCCAGCGCGCAGATCAGCCGGGTGGTGACGAAGCCGGCGATGTCCCGGTTGACCACCACGACGGTCTTACCGATCTCCTCGGCGAAGCCACGGGCCGTGTCCATCGTCGCGTCGCTGGTCTTGTAGCCCCGGACCAGCTCGCAGAGCTTCATCATCGGCACCGGCGAGAAGAAGTGGGTGCCGACCACCGACTCCGGCCGCTCGGTGGCGGTGGCGATCTGGGTGACCGGAATGGCCGAGGTGTTGGTGGCCAGCACCGCGTCCGCCTTGCAGATCTTGTCCAGCGCGCGGAAGACCTCGTGCTTGATCTCGATCTTCTCGAAGACCGCCTCGACCACGATGTCCGCGTCCGCCGCCGCCTCCAGCTCGGTGGTCGGGGTGATCCGGCCCAACGTCGCCTCGACGTCGGACGCCTCGATCTTCCCCTTCTCGGCGAACTTCGCCAGCGACTTCCGGATGCCGTCGACGCCCCGCTTCGTGGCCGCGTCGTCGACGTCGCGCAGCGTCACCTGCCAGCCCGCCTGCGCCGCCACCTGGGCGATGCCCGAGCCCATCAGCCCGGCACCGACGACCGCGAGTCGACCCGCCATCTGCTTCTCCCTCGCCCTGTTCTGCAATGTCCTCCAGAACCCTACTTAACGAGGGATAAGGACCGTCAGATGGCCAGGTCGGGTTCCTCCGGCGCGGTGCCGCGTTCCACCTCGACGCCGAGCGCCCGCAGGTCCGCCACGAAGTCCGGGTAGCCCCGGTCGACGTGGTGCACGTGCGATACCTCGGTGACCCCGTCGGCGCAGAGCCCGGCGATGATCAGGCCGGCGCCGGCGCGGATGTCGGTGGCACGCACCGGGGCGCCGGAGAGACGCTCCCGCCCGCACACCAGGGCGTGGTGGCCGTCGGTACGGATCTCCGCGCCGAGCCGCATCATCTCGTTCGCGAACATGAACCGGCCGTCGAAGATGTTCTCGGTGATCAGCGAGCCGCCGGCGCTGACCGCGGCCAGCCCGATCGCCATCGGCAGCAGGTCGGTGGCGAAGCCCGGGTAGGGCAGCGTGACCACGTCCACGGCCGTCGGCCGGTCGTCCATCCGTACCCGGAAGGCCTCGCCGCGGGTCTCCACCAGGCCGCCGGCCGCGACCAGCTTGTCCAGCGCGACCTCCAGGTAGGCCGGGTCCAGACCGGTCACGGTGACGTCGCCCCGGGTCATCGCCGCCGCGAACGCCCAGGTGCCGGCGACGATCCGGTCCCCCACCGTGGCGTGCCGGACCGGGTGCAGTTCCGGCACGCCGACGATGTGCAGCGTCGAGGTGCCCGCGCCCTCGATCCGCGCCCCCATCCGGCTCAGCATGGTGCAGATGTCGACGATCTCCGGCTCCCGGGCCGCGTTGTCGATCGTCGTGCCGCCCCGGGCCAGCACCGCCGCCATCACCAGGTTCTCGGTCGCGCCGACGCTCGGGAAGTCCAGCACGATCTCCGCGCCGTGCAGGCCGTCGGGCGCCTCGGCGATGACGAAGCCGTGTTCGCCGGAGATCTCCGCGCCCATCCGGGCCAACCCGGCGATGTGCATGTCCAGGCCGCGCGAGCCGATGGCGTCGCCGCCGGGGTGGGCCACCCGCACGTGTCCGCGGCGGGCCAGCAGCGGCCCGAGCACACAGATCGACGCGCGCAGCCGGCGGACCAGGTCGTAGTCGGCCTCCGCGCCGGGCCGTTCCGGCACGTCGATGACGACCGAGCGGGACCGCTCGCGGCCACCGCCGGCCACCATCGGGTCGACCGGGTCGTCCGGGCCGAAGCGTACGCCGCACCCGAGCCGCCGCAGCACCTCGCCCATGATCGCGATGTCGGTGATCCGGGGCACGTTGGTGATCACACTGCGGCCGGGCGCCAGCAGCGCGGCGGCCATCAGCTTCAACGCCGAGTTCTTCGCGCCCACCACGTGCACGGTGCCGGCCAGCCGGGCGTTCCCGCTCACCCGGATGACGTCGACGTCGCTGAGCGCCGGGTCGCCGGCGTCACCCGGCCCCACCGCGGTCGGCCGGTCCGGCCGCACCGGGATGGCCAGGTCCGGTATCCGTAGGCTGTGCGTCATGGCCGTCCACCTCACGCGCATCTACACAAAGGCCGGCGACGCCGGCATGACCAGGCTGAGCAACAACGAGCTGGTACCGAAGACCGATCCGCGGATCGCCGCGTACGCGGACGTCGACGAGTGCAACGCCTCGATCGGCGTCGCGCTCGCCCTGGGGCAGCTCCCGGACGAGCTGCGGACCGTGCTGGAATCCGTGCAGAACGACATGTTCGACGTCGGGGCGGACCTGGCGACGCCGGTGGAGCCGGACCCGGCGTACCCGCCGCTGCGGGTCACCGAGGAGTACGTCGAGCGCCTCGAGGGCTGGTGCGACGAGTACAACGCGCGCCTGAGCAAGCTCGACTCCTTCATCCTCCCCGGCGGCACCGCGGGCGCGGCACTGCTGCACGTGGCACGGACGACCGCCCGGCGCGCCGAGCGTGCGGCATGGGCGCTGGTCACCCACGACCCCGACCGGACCAGCACCCTCCCGGCGAAGTATCTCAACCGGCTCTCCGACCTGCTCTTCATCCTGTCAAGAACGGCCAATCCGGGCGGAGATGTGCTATGGGTACCGGGCGGTAAGCGCTGACCGTCGGCGGCCTGCACCACGTGGAGGTCTGGGTACCCGACCTGGCGGCGGCCAGACGTGCCTGGGGCTGGCTTCTCGGCGAGCTGGGCTGGACGCCGTACCAGGACTGGCCCGCCGGCGCCTCCTGGCGGCACGGGCCCACCTACCTGGTGCTGGAGGAGTCGCCGGCGCTCACCGGCCGGACCCACGACCGGCTCGCGCCCGGCCTCAACCACCTGGCCTTCCACGCCGGTCCACCGGCCGCCGTCGACCGTCTGGTCGCCGCCGCCCCGGCGCACGGTTGGGTGCTGCTCTTTCCGGACCGGCACCCGCACGCCGGCGGCCCGGACAGCTACGCCGCCTATCTCACCGACAACCAGGGGTACGAGGTGGAGCTGGTCGCCGAGACCGGTTGAGAGACGCGGAAGGCCGGCACCCCGTGGTTCGGGGTGCCGGCCTTCACGGTGCTGCTTACTTGGTCCAGTGCTGGTCGACGAGGTCGGTGGCCTGCTTCTCCCACTGCGCGTACGCATCCGGGTAGGCCGACACCTGCACGGTCTGGGCGGCCTTGGTCAGCGGCATGTCCTGCCAGCCGTCGACCTGCTTCAGACCCTTCAGGAACGCAAGCGTCGAGTACTCGGGGTCGGTGATCTGCTCCGGGCTACCCCAACCCGAGGACGGGCGCTGCTGGAACAGACCCAACGAGTCATGGTCGTTGCGGTCACCGAGGTGACCCAGGTTCTCCAGCTTCGACTCCTGCAGCGCGGTGGCGATCGACACAACCGCCGCCCGCTCGGGCAGGCCCGCCTTCTTCGTCGCCGCGATGATCGCCTTCACGTTCGCGGTCTGCTCGTCGTTCAGCGTGATGGTCGACTGCTCACCCTGCACGCTGGCAACCGCGACGGGCTTGCTCGCGGCGTGGGCGGGGGTGTCGGTGTGCGCGGCGATCGGACCGGCGAACACGCCACCGGTGAAGGCCAGACCAGCAACACCCAGAATGCTCTTACGCAGGATCGTGTTCATCAGAGGGCTCCATTCGGGGGTCAACGCACCGGGGGGGGGGTGCGGGCACCGTCAGGCGCTCAACAAAGGTCTTAGGGGGTTCCGGCGAGCTTCGCGGGGCGGGGGCCTCTACGCGGTGCCGGGAGTGTGTGTAACGACCGGGGGTCCGCCGTCATTCCCCGCCGGAGGGGGCGGGGGACGGGCGGTCATTGCCGAGGGCGGGGGTCGGCGGCGGCGTGGTGTGCTCGCCTTCCTCGGTCGTGCACCGGGTTACAACGCCGCGCACTCCGCACCGATTCCACCGCCAGAGTGCCACCCACCACCGGCGAACCGGACATCCCACCCAGGCGGAACGGCGAATGGAACACACGGGTGCATCCGAGCACGCCAGGCACTCACTACGTTCCACCCCGACCCACCCACAACACCGGTCAGCGCAGCGGAGAACACCCTCGCCCGGGCGGCAACCGAGCCGCACTCAACCCGGCTCCCGGCTCCGTGATCTTGGAACCAATCGGCCCCCCAGGGGCTGTCATTTCGGACAACCCGCCACAGCCTCCGCAGATCTTGGAGTTTTGGCACCTCCGATAAGCGGCCAAAGCCGGCAAAACGAGGCGCCACGAGTCCAAGATCGGCGGGTGAGACGTGCGCGCGGCGGGGGTGAGGTGTGCAGCGTTCCGACGGCGCTGGAGGCGGTCGGTGGCGGGGCGTCAGGCGGCGGGCCAGTCCTGGGAGGCCATACGCGGCGAGGCCGCCCCCGGAGGGGCGGCCTCGAGCCAGGAGAGGAAGCCGGTCACCGTGGACCGCGCCATGGCGATCTCGACCGGAGCATGGTGACTGGTACAGCGCAGGATCACCCAGTCGGCCGGCATGGAGAGGCGCTCCTGCCCCTCGGGCAGCCGGCGCCGCTCCACCGCCAGCCCTTTTCGGGAGAGCACCCGCTTCGGGCGCAACGCGAAACTGAACATGCGGTACCAGCGGAGCTGGTCGCCGGCGAAGCGGCCGAAGCCGGGAGACCAGCCGCGACCGTCGAGCATGGTGGTCACCCGGACGCTGAGCCGGATGATGCCCCCGCTACGGGTGAACAAGGCCCGCCGGATGAAGAGGATCAGGAGCGCGACGACGACGACCGCGACGCCGATTCCGATCCCTTCCACGATCTCCATCGGCGGGTCGGCTCAGCGGGCCGGGGTTGCCGGGGTGGCGCTCTCGGCCAGGACGGTCACGCCCTCACCGGTCACCGACAGGAAGCCGCCGGCGACGTCGTAGGCGACCTGCTGGCCGCCGGCCTGCTTGATGCGGACCTGGCTGGGCTCCGCGAGCTGGCCGAGCAACGGCGCGTGCCCGGGCAGCACACCGAGCTCACCCTCGGTCGTCCGGGCGACGACCATCTCGGCCTCACCGGTCCAGACCTTCTCCTCGACGGCTACGAGCTCGACGTGAAGCTGCTGTGCCACGCTGTCTCCTTGCTGCGGCGGCGGATTGCCGAAAGTCTAGTCGCGCGCTCGTCGCCCGCCCAAGGCGGGTGGTGAGAACTGGGCCACGGCGTTCCGCACCCGCTCAGGCTACTTGCTCTTCTGCTTGAAGTCGGGGTGCTCGAGCAGGAACGCGTCCAACTGGTCGGTGCGCAGCGCGGCGAAGAAATCGTCGGACGGGGCGAGCAGTTCCTCGCCCCGGTAGGCGCTGCCTTGGCCGATCGGCCCGCCCGGCAGCTTGATCGTCTCGATCGCGTCGGGGCGGATGTCCTTCAGCGCGAGCCCGAAGTCGACGACGCTGTTGCCCCGGCCGTTGAAGATCAGCGACTGCCCGGCCGCGCGCAGCACCCGGTCCAGCTTGACCGGGTTGGCCACCACGTCGGCGCTGAACGCCTGGCTCACCATCGCCTTGACGAACTGCTGCTGGTGCCGCTGCCGACCGTAGTCCGCGTCCGGCACGCCGTTCTTCGGGTAGCGCTGCCGGACGTAGTCAAGCGCCTGCCACCCGTTGAGGTGGGCGTTGCCCTTCTCGTAGCGCGCCTGCGGGCCGAGGTAACCGCCGCCGCCGGGCCTGAGCTGGCGCGCCGTGCCGTCCGGCTTGAGGTGCTCGGACTTCACGTCGCGCTCGATGTACATGTCGACGCCGCCCATGGCGTCGACGATCTTCTTGAACCCGCTGAAGTTGATGATCGCGCCGGCGTCGAACCGCTTGATGCCGGTGACTTCCTGGACCGTGTTGGCGAGCAACTCGAAGCCCTGGGCCGCGCTCGGGTCCTTGCCCGGCACGTTGCTGCCGTGCGACATGGCCGCGTTGATCCGGTCGGTGCCGCCGCGGTAGTCGGCCTTCGGGAAGGCCGGGATGTCCACCCGCAGGTCACGGGGGAGCGAGAAGAGATAGCCGCGGTCCATACCGGCCGGCACGTGCAGGATCATGATCGAGTCGGAGAGCGGCCGGGTCCTCGGGTTGCGGGGGTCGATGCCGACCAGCAGGATGTTGAGCGGGCCCTTGATGTCGCTCTTCTTCTCCGTGGCGCCGGCGGCCTGGTCGCCGAAGAGGTCGCCCTTGCCGACCGCGCCCTCGTAGCGGGCGACCAGCGTGTGGTAGCCCACCAGCACCGAGCCGCTGAGCACCACCATGACGATGCCGAGGATGGT
Source organism: Micromonospora sp. NPDC049282 (assembly GCF_043197045.1). Taxonomy (NCBI): domain Bacteria; kingdom Bacillati; phylum Actinomycetota; class Actinomycetes; order Micromonosporales; family Micromonosporaceae; genus Micromonospora; species Micromonospora sp. NPDC049282. Next base: position 10,668 of record NZ_JBICSL010000014.1, on the reverse strand, counting down.
GCAGACCCGGGCCCACCGGGGCACGCCACGCCACATGGACCGCTTGCCGCGATCCGTGCCGCCCTTACCCACGAGCATCTCCAATCGTCGCGCCTACGAAGAAGAGACGGGCGCGAGGGTCCGTTCCGTTGCAGAGATCACGGCCGTGATGCGAATTCGTGTCACGAACGGTACCGCGCCCGTCGCCGAACCGCCTGCCGGCGAACCGGGCATCCGGCACGTGAGCGGCCCGGAACAGGCGAAGGCCGCCCCGACCAGATGTCGGGGCGGCCTTCGTGGTGTGAGCGGGCTCTCAGCCCTCCTCGTCCATCAGCTCCTTGGCCTTGGCCTTGAGGTCCTCCAGGCCACCGCACATGAAGAACGCCTGCTCCGGGAAGTGGTCGAACTCCCCCTCGCTGATCCGGCGGAAGGCGTCGATGGTCTCCGAGATCGGCACCGTCGAGCCCGCGACGCCGGTGAACTGCTCGGCGGCGTAGGTGTTCTGCGAGAGGAACCGCTCGATCCGGCGGGCGCGGCCGACGGTGAGCTTGTCCTCCTCGGAGAGCTCCTCGATGCCGAGGATGGCGATGATGTCCTGCAGGTCCTTGTAGCGCTGCAGGATCCGCTTCACCTCGGTGGCGACGGCGAAGTGCTCCTCGCCGACGAACTCCGGGGCGAGGATCCGGGACGAGGACGCCAGCGGGTCCACGGCCGGGTAGATGCCCTTGTCGGAGATCGACCGCTCGAGGTTGGTGGTCGCGTCGAGGTGGGCGAACGTGGTGGCCGGCGCCGGGTCGGTGTAGTCGTCGGCGGGCACGTAGATCGCCTGCATCGAGGTGATGGCCTGGCCCCGGACGGAGGTGATCCGCTCCTGGAGCTCGCCCATCTCGTCGGCCAGGGTCGGCTGGTAACCCACGGCGCTCGGCATGCGGCCGAGCAGCGTGGAGACCTCGGAACCGGCCTGGGTGAAGCGGAAGATGTTGTCGATGAAGAGCAGCACCTCCTGCTTCTTCACGTCACGGAAGTACTCCGCCATGGTGAGCGCGGAGAGCGCGACCCGCAGCCGGGTGCCCGGCGGCTCGTCCATCTGGCCGTAGACCAGCGCGGTCTTGTCGATGACGCCGGACTCGGTCATCTCGGCGATGAGGTCGTTGCCCTCACGGGTGCGCTCACCCACGCCGGCGAAGACCGAGGTACCACCGAAGTTCCGGGCCACCCGGGTGATCATCTCCTGGATGAGCACCGTCTTGCCCACGCCCGCGCCGCCGAACAGGCCGATCTTGCCGCCCTTGACGTACGGGGCGAGCAGGTCGATGACCTTGATGCCGGTCTCCAGCATCTCGGTCTTCGGCTCCAGGTCCGCGAAGGCCGGGGCCTTGCGGTGGATACCCCAGTGGTCGTCGGCCTGGATGGTCTCGCCCTCGGTGAGGTTGAGGCACTCGCCGATCGCGTTGAACACGTGGCCCTTGACCGCGTCGCCCACCGGCACGCTGATCGGCGCGCCGGTGTCACGGACGTCGGCGCCGCGGACCAGGCCGTCGGTCGGCTGCATCGAGATGGCGCGGACCAGGTTGTCACCCAGGTGCTGGGCGACCTCCAGGGTCAGCGTCTTCTCACCGCCGGAGAGGGTCACGTCGACGTGCAGGGCGTTGAACAGCCCCGGCATGGCGTCGCGCGGGAACTCGGCGTCGACGACCGGGCCGATGACCCGGACCACGCGACCCGTGGCCGTCTTGGTCTCCACTGCGGATACAGTCATCACACTTCACTTCCCGACGCGGCCAGCGCGTTCGCGCCGCCGACGATCTCACTGATCTCCTGGGTGATCCCGGCCTGACGGGCCGAGTTCATCTCACGCGTGTACTTCTCGATCATGTCTTCGGCGTTGTCGGTGGCGCTCTTCATCGCCCGCCGACGGGCGGCCGACTCGCTCGCCGCCGACTCCAGCAACGCCGCGAAGATCCGCGTGTTGATGTACTTCGGCAGCAGCGCGTCGAGCAGCGACTCCGGCTCCGGCTCGAACTCGTACGCCGGCAGCAGGCCGCCCGGGGCCTCCGAGCGCGGACGCTCCTCGACCTGCATCGGCCCGATGATCCGGGTGATCGGGTTCTGCGTCATCAGGGACTTGAACTCGGTGTAGACGATGTGGAGCTCGTCCACCCCGAGGATCCCGTCCGCGCCGGCGTGGTCGTCCGTGTCGTCCGCGCCGGCGGTGAACGCCTTGATCAGCGTCTCACCCACCTCGCGGGCGTCGTCGAACGACGGCTGCTCGGAGAAGCCCGTCCAGCTGCTGGCGATCTCCCGGTTGCGGAACCGGTAGTACGCCACGCCCTTGCGACCGATGACGTAGAGCACCGGCTCCTTGCCGTCGGCGCGCAGCCGGGCGATGAGCGACTCGGCGGTGCGGATCGCGTTCGAGCTGTAGCCGCCGGCCAGGCCGCGGTCGGCCGTGACCAGCAGGACACCGGCCCGCCGCACCCGCTCACGCGAGGTGAGCAGCGGGTGGTCGATCCGCGCGTTCGAGGCCAGCGCCGTCAGCACGCCGGTGATCGCCTGGGCGTACGGCAGCGAGGCCGCCACCTTGGCCTGGGCCTTGGCGATGCGGCTCGTCGCGACGAGCTCCATCGCCTTGGTGATCTTCTTCATCCCCTTGGCGGAACGGATCCGCTGTCGGAGAACGCGTACCTGGGCGGCCATCGGATCAGCTCTCGGCCGGGCGGTCGGTGCTGCCGTCGCGGAAGCGGGTCACCGTCTCGCGGGTCTGCTCGCCCTCAAGCGCCTCGGCCGGGGCCTCGTTGATCCGGACCTCGTCCTCCTTGCCCAGGAAGACCTGCTTGAACTCGCTGATGGCCGAGTCCAGCGAGGAGACGATGTCGTCACCCCACTTGTGGTCCGCGATCGCGGCCAGCACGCCCTCGTGCTTGTGGCGCAGGTACTGGAGGAACTCCGACTCGAAGCGGCGAACCTCGCCGACCGGGATGTCGTCGAGCTTGCCCTCGGTGCCGGCCCAGACGGAGACGACCTGCTCGTTCACCGGGTACGGCGAGTAGTTCGGCTGCTTGAGCAGCTCGACCAGGCGGGAGCCACGGTTGAGCTGGTTCTGCGAGGCCCGGTCCAGGTCGGAGGCGAAGGCGGCGAACGCCTCCAGCTCACGGAACTGGGCCAGGTTGAGCCGCAGCGAGCCGGCGACCTTCTTCATCGGCTTCACCTGCGCGGCGCCGCCGACCCGGGAGACCGAGGTGCCGACGTTGATGGCCGGCCGGACGCCCTGGTTGAACAGGTCCGTCTCGAGGAAGATCTGGCCGTCGGTGATCGAGATGACGTTGGTCGGGATGAACGCCGAGATGTCGTTCGCCTTGGTTTCGATGATCGGCAGGCCGGTCATCGAGCCACCGCCCAGCTCGTCGGAGAGCTTGGCGCAGCGCTCCAGCAGGCGGGAGTGCAGGTAGAAGACGTCACCCGGGTACGCCTCGCGGCCCGGCGGGCGGCGCAGCAGCAGCGACACGGCCCGGTACGCCTCGGCCTGCTTGCTCAGGTCGTCGAAGACGATCAGGACGTGCTTGCCGCCGTACATCCAGTGCTGGCCGATGGACGAGCCGGTGTAGGGCGCGAGGTACTTGAAGCCGGCCGGGTCGGAGGCCGGGGAGGCGACGATGGTGGTGTATTCCATCGCGCCGGCCTCCTCCAGCGTCCCCTTGATGGAGGCGATGGTGGAGGCCTTCTGGCCGATCGCGACGTAGATGCAGCGGACCTGCTTCGTCGGGTCGCCGGAGCGCCAGTTGTCCCGCTGGTTGAGGATGGCGTCCAGCGCGACCGTGGTCTTGCCGGTCTTCCGGTCGCCGATGATCAGCTGACGCTGGCCGCGGCCGACCGGGGTCATCGCGTCGATGGCCTTGATGCCGGTCTGCAGCGGCTCGAAGACGGACTGCCGGGCCATCACGTTCGGGGCCTGCAGCTCCAGCTCGCGGTAGCCCTCGTTGGCGATGTCGCCGATGGCGTCGATGGGCTCGCCGAGCGCGTTGACCACGCGGCCGAGGAACGCGTCACCGACCGGCACGGAGAGCACCCGGCCGGTGCGCTTGACGCGCTGGCCCTCTTCGATCCCGCCGAAGTCACCGAGGACGACGACGCCGATCTCCCGGACGTCGAGGTTCAGGGCCACGCCGAGCGTGCCGTCCTCGAACTCCAGGAGCTCGTTGGTCATGGTCGAGGGCAGACCCTCGACGTGGGCGATGCCGTCGCCGGCATCGGCGACGGTGCCGACCTCCTCACGGGAGACGTCGGCCGTGTAGGAGGAGACGTAGCGCTCCAGGGCGCCGCGGATCTCCTCCGTCGAGATGGTCAGCTCGGCCATCCTCTGCTTCCTTAAATTTCAGGGGCCCGGGATACCTAGTACCGACCGGTCCGTGGCGTCGAATCAGGGCTGCTAAGACGCTGGTCAGCGCTTCGCGAGCGCGTTGCGGGTCTCGTTGAGGCGGCGCAGGACGGTGCCGTCGTACAGGTCGGAGCCGACCCGTACGCGCACCCCGCCGAGCACGTCGGGGTCGACCGTCTGCTTGACGGACACCTCCCGACCGTACATCTCGGTGAGGCGGGCACCGAGGCGTCGCTCCTCCTCGTCGGTCAGCGGAGCCGCCACGGTCACGTACGCGACCTGACGGTCCCGCCGGTCGGCCGCCAGCTCGACCAGCCGGGTGAGCGCGCCGCCGAAGGAGCGTCCCCCGAAGCCGGCGAGCGCGGCCTCGACGAGTCGGACGGTGACCGGCCGGGCCTTGCCGTCGAGCAGCTGGCCGGTGAGGCCGGCCCGCCGCTCGGCCGGGGCCATCGGGTCGGAGAGCGCGTTGGACAGCTCGGTGGAGCCGGAGACGACCTGCCCGAAGCGGAACAGCTCGTCCTCGACCTCGCCCAGCTCGCCGGCCGAGTCGGCGCTCGCCAGGAGCGCCTCCACGCCCAGCCGCTCGACGCCGTCGAGCAGTTCCGACGGGGCCGACCAGCGGCCGGCGACAAGCGAGGCGAGCAGGTCGAGCGCGTCCGCGCCGATCCGGTCGCGCAGCATGTCGCCGAGCAGACCGGCACGGTCCGCGCCGGCACGGGCCGGGTCGGAGAGCGCCCGGCGCAGCCGCGGCTCGCGCCGCAGCAGGGCGGCGACGGAGAGGATGTCGTCGGCGGTGGCGGCCACCGCCGACGGCTCCGCGCCGCGGACGTACGCGTCGAGGCGCTCGACCCCGGCGGAGTACGACTCCCGGCTGGCGGCCTGCATCAGCGGGCCCCCGTGCTCTCGAGACCGTTGAGGAACCGGTCGACGGTGCCCTTGCGACGCGCCTCGTCGGCAAGCGACTCACCGACGATCTTGCTGGCCAGGTCCACCGCGATGGTGCCCATCTCGGTGCGCAGCTCGCGCACGATGGTGGCCCGCTCGGCCTGGAGCTGCTCCTTGCCGGCGGCGATGACCCGGTCGGACTCCTCGCGCGCCTTGGCGAGGATGTCCTGGCGGATGCCCTCGGCGTCGGCCCGGGCGTCGTCCCGGATCCGGGCGGCGTCGGTACGCGCCTCGGCGAGCTGGGCCCGGTACTGCTCGAGCAGCTGGTTCGCCTCGGCCTGCGCGGCCTCGGCGCGCTTGATGCCGCCCTCGATCGCGTCGACCCGGGCCTGGAACGTCTGCTCCATGCGTGGGAAGACGAACTTCATCAGCACGAAGCAGAGCACGATGAAGGCGATCCCGCCGACCACGATCTCCTGCCAGACAGGGATGATCGGGTTGTGGGTCGTCTCACCACCCTCGGGTGCGGCGAGGAAGAACATGGGAAACCTCCCGGGTCAGAGGGGCTGGATCAGGCGGTGCCGGCCCAGATGAAGCCGAAGGCGATGCCCAGCAGCGCCAGCGCCTCGATGACGGCGAAGCCGATCCAGACGTAGGGAAGGGTCATCCGGGACGACTCCGGCTGGCGGGCGGTCGACTGGATGTAGGCCGAGAAGACCAGGCCCACGCCGATGCCCGGGCCGATGGCCGCGAGACCGTAACCGATGGCAGCGGTGCTGCCCGTTACCTCGGCAAGGATGCTCATTACGGTTCCTCCTGGTTATCACGCGTGACTCTCACGCGGGACGACAACGGTTGGTGCGAAAGAACGGATCAGTGCTCGTCGGCGAGGGCGCCCTGCACGTAGCTGGCGGTCAGCACCGTGAAGACGTACGCCTGCAGACAGATCACCAGGAACTCGAGGAAGGTCAGCGCGATCGTCATCACCCAGGACAGCACCGACACCGGCGCCAGCCAGACGTTGGCGCTGAGCATGGCGAATCCGCCGAGCGTGAAGACCAGCAGGAGCATGTGGCCGGCGAACATGTTCGCGAAGAGACGGACGGCCAGCGAGAACGGCCGGACGATGAACGTCGAGAAGAGCTCGATCGGGATCAGCAGCGGCAGGATGTACCACGGTGCCGGCGGAACCAGAGAGTTCTTGAAGTACTTCACGAAGCCGTGGTGCCGGATGCCGACGTAGTTGAACAGCACGTAGCTGATCACGGCGAGGAGGGCCGGGAACGCGATGTGCGAGTTCGGCGAGATCTGGAAGAACGGCAGGATCGCGAAGAAGTTCGTCAGCAGGATGAAGCAGAAGAGCGTGGTGAAGTAGGGAGCGAACCGGACCCCCGCGTGCCCGATCATGTCCACCGCGATGTTGTTGCGCACGAAGCCGTAGATCGACTCGGCGAACCACTGCCGCTTGGTGGGGACCAACTGCGGCTTACGGTAACTGGCCAGGAAGAAAATGATCAAGATGCCGACGGCGATCCACACCATCGCCGTGATCTTGGTGAACCAGTACGAGTTCTCCGCACCCCAGGGCAGGATGCTGGGCAGGTAGAAGTCCCCCACCTTCGGCGGGAATTCCGCCTGGCCCTGAGCCAGGACGTTCGCCTGTCCGAACACCGCGTCCCTTCCTAAGTAGGCGTGCCCAGCCGGCGGACGACCAGGATGATGCCCCCGGCCATGCCGAGCACGACCCCGATGCCGGTGGCGACGCCGCCGGTATCGAGCCAACGGTCGACCAGCCAGCCGATGAAACCCCAGACGAGCATGCCCCCGATGAGGTATGAGAGCGCGGTCCAACCCTGACCAGCACCGGACGGAACGTCGCCCGAGCCGCCAGTGTTGGGGGGTTTCTGGTCACCGGCCATGACGGGGCGAACGATATCAGTCGAGCAGAAGAGGTTGTGCCTCACCCCCCGCACAACCTGGTTGTGTGGGACACGGGCGGGCGAAGTCGTCTGGAGGCACCGTACTCCTCCCCCGCCACTGAGAGAATGACCGATCGCGGACTCTCCGGCGCGTCGCCCGAAGGGTGGGACGCGTCAGCGCGTCACCCGTCGCGCGTGGACGGTGGCCAGCCACCAGATGTGCACGCCGGTCCAGACCACCACGCCCGCGGCGATGCCCAGGCAGAACGGGATCAGCCCCGGCCAGCCGGTCGCGCCGACCAGCACCATCACGCCGCCGAGCGCCGTGATCTTGGCGATGTAGAGACCCAGCCCGAACGGCAGCACGAGCTGCGGATCACGGGCGTCGGCCCACGCCAGCACCACCGTGGTGAGCGTGTAGCTGGCCGCCGTGACGGCCACCCCGGCCGCCGCGCCCAGCGCGCCGTCCGCCCCGCGCCACACCCCGCCGGCCACCGCGGCCACCGCGGCCATGACCGCCACCGCGGCCAGCAGCACCGGCAGGTGGCGCAGTCGCCAACCGCGGTCCGCGACCGCCTCCGCCGCGCGCGTCCCCGACTCAGCCACGGGGGTACGCCGGGAACGCGGTGACCAGCTCGGTCACGTCGGCGGCCACCCGGGCCAGCTCGTCGGCGCCACCGGGAGCCTCCGGATCGGTGCGCACCGCCCGGCAGATCAACGCCGCGATCCGCCGCATCTCCCCCTCGCGCATGCCCTGGGTGGTGACGCTCGGCGTGCCCACCCGGACGCCGGAGGCGACCATCGGCGGCTGCGGGTCGTACGGGATCGCGTTCTTGTTCAGCGTGATGCCGGCGGCGTCGCAGCGGGCCTCGGCCTGGGCGCCGGTCACGCCGGTCTCCCGCAGGTCGAGCAGGGCCAGGTGGGTGTCGGTGCCGCCGGAGACCGGCCGCAGGCCCTCGGCGGCCAGCCCGTCGGCGAGCGCCCGGGCGTTGCCGACCACCTGGGCCGCGTAGGTGCGGAACTCCGGCTGCGCGGCCTCGCGCAGCGCGACCGCCTTGGCGGCGACCGCGTGCATCAGCGGGCCGCCCTGGGTGAACGGGAAGACCGCCTTGTCGATCCGCGCGGCGAGCGGCTCCCGGCACAGGATCATGCCGCCGCGCGGCCCGCGCAGCACCTTGTGGGTGGTGGCGGTGACCACGTCGGCGTGCGGCACCGGGGACGGGATCGCGCCGCCGGCGACCAGCCCGACGAAGTGCGCGGCGTCCACCATCAGGTACGCGCCGACCTCGTCGGCGATCTCCCGGAACCGGGCGAAGTCGATCAACCGGGGGTACGCGGTCGCGCCGCAGATGATCAGCTTCGGCCGGTGTGCCCGGGCCAGGTCGCGTACCTCGTCGTAGTCGATCGTCTCGGTGTCCGGCCGGACCGTGTAGCCGACCGGGTGGAACCACTTGCCGGAGAAGTTCACCCGGCTGCCGTGGGTCAGGTGCCCGCCGTGCGGCAGGTCCATCGCCAGCACCGTGTCGCCGGGCTGGACCAGCGCCGCGTAGGCGGCCAGGTTGGCGCTCGCGCCGGAGTGCGGCTGGAGGTTGGCGTGCTCGGCGCCGAACAGCTCCTTCGCCCGGGCGATGCCCAGCTCCTCGGCCCGGTCCACCTCGGCGCAGCCGCCGTAGTAGCGCCGGCCCGGATAGCCCTCGGCGTACTTGTTGGTGAGCGTGGAACCCAGCGCGGCCAGCACCGCCGGCGAGGTGAGGTTCTCGCTGGCGATCAGTTGCAGGCCGCCGCGCAGCCGCTCCAGCTCCCCCAGCACCACCCCGGCGATCTCCGGGTCGACGGTGCTGAGCTGCTCGAAGTCCGGCCCCCAGAAGGTGTCCCTCGCGTTCTCCACAGCACAGGAGTCTACGGAGCCGCACACTGGAGGCCGTGAGATGCCTCGTCACCGGCGCCACCGGCTACATCGGCGGGCGCCTCGCGCCCCGGCTCCTGAGCGAGGGGCACAGCGTGCGCTGCCTGGCTCGCAAGGCGGGGCGGCTGCGCGACGTGCCCTGGGCGGCGGAGGCGGAGATCGTCGAGGGCGACCTGCGCCGGCCGGAGACGTTGCCGGCCGCGTTCGAGGGCGTGGACGTCGCCTACTACCTGGTCCACTCGCTGGGCCAACGCGGATTCGAGGCGGCCGACCGGGAGGCGGCGACGAACTTCGCCGAGGCGGCGCGCGCCGCGGGCGTACGCCGGATCGTGTACCTCGGTGGGCCGGCGCCGGCGAAACGGGAGAGCCTGCCCTCGGCCCACCTGCGCTCCCGGGCGGAGGTCGCCCGGATCCTGCTCGACAGCGGCGTGCCGACCGCGGTGCTGCGGGCCGCGGTGATCATCGGTTCCGGCTCGGCCTCGTTCGAGATGCTGCGCTACCTGACCGAGCGCCTGCCGGCGATGGTCACCCCGCGCTGGGTGCGCAACCGGATCCAACCGATCGCGGTCCGCGACGTGCTGCGTTACCTGGCCGGCTGCGCGCACCTGCCGCCCGAGGTGAACCGCGGCTTCGACATCGCCGGCCCGGACGTGCTGACCTTCACCCAGATGATGCAGCGCTACGCCCGGGTGGCCGGGCTGCGGCCGCGGCTCATCCTGCCGGTGCGCCCGCTCACCCCGGGGCTCTCCTCGTACTGGGTCGGCCTGGTCACCCCGGTGCCGAACGCGATCGCCCGGCCGCTGGTGGAGAGCCTGGTGCACGAGGCGGTGGCGCACGAGCACGACATCGCCCGCTTCGTGCCCGACCCGCCGGACGGGCTGACCGGCTTCGACCAGGCGGTCGTTCTGGCGCTGGCCAAGGTGCGCGACGCGCAGGTGGAGACGCGCTGGTCGAACGCGAGCGGGCCGGACGCGCCGGCCGAGCCGCTGCCGTCGGACCCGGACTGGTCCGGCGGCACGGCCTACACCGACCTGCGGGAACAGGCGGTCGGCGCGCCGCCGGCCGCGTTGTGGCGGGTCATCGAGGGGGTCGGCGGCGAGCACGGCTGGTATTCGTTCCCGCTGGCCTGGTCGCTGCGCGGCTGGCTGGACCGGCTGGTCGGCGGCGTGGGGCTGCGCCGGGGCCGGCGCGACCCGCACCGGCTCCAGGTCGGCGAGGCGCTGGACTTCTGGCGGGTCGAGGAGATCGTCCCGGGCGAGCTGCTGCGGCTGCGTGCCGAGATGCGGGTGCCCGGCCGGGCCTGGCTGGAGATGCGCGTCGAGCCGGCCGCCGACGGCCGCAGCCGCTACGTCCAGCGCGCCGTCTTCCTCCCGCACGGCCTGCCCGGCCACCTCTACTGGGCCTCGGTCGCCCCGTTCCACGCCGTCGTCTTCGGCGGCATGGCCCGCAACATAGCCCGCAACGCCGAACACCCCTAACCTCCCACCCCCCACCCCGACGGCGGCCTGTTTCACGGGAGTAGTTCCATCCTGAGTTGGCTGGTCAGGGGGTGTTGACGGGCGGGGTGGGGTAGGTGTGGGGGCAGGTCAGCGCTCGGGTGATCT
>NZ_JBICSL010000013.1:184181-217522 GCF_043197045.1 Micromonospora sp. NPDC049282 | reverse complement strand
ACCACCCCCCGACCAGCCCACCAACTACCAGACACCCCACCGTCAACCCCACCCCACCAGCCCAAACAAGATGGAACTACTCCACGGAAAGAGTGCCTATCCGACGCGGAACAGGCACTCTTTCCGTGAATCAGCGAGCAGTGTGGAGTGTGGTGGGGGTCAGCCGGCCTGTTCGGCGAGCTGGAGGAACTGGCGCTTCGAGGAGAGCGCCTGCTCGGCCTCCTTGATCCGGCGGGCGTCGCCGGCCGCCTGGGCCCGGGCCAGCCGCTCCTCGGCCTCGGCGACCTGGGCGCGCATCTGCGCCAGCAGCGGGTTGTCCTCCTTGGAGGTGCGCCGCCACGCCGAGTCCATCACCTCGCGGACCTTGTCGTCCACGGCGCGCAGCCGACGCTCCAGGCCGGCGGCCGCCTCGCGCGGCACCCGGCCGGCCTCGTGCCACTGCGCCTGGATGTCCCGCAGCTTCGCCTGGGCGCCCTTCGGGTCGGCGTCGACGTCGAGCGCCTCGGCCTCGGCCAGCAGCGCCTGCTTGCGCTCCAGGTTGCCCCGCTGCTCGTTGTCCCGCGCCGAGAAGACCTCACTGCGTCGGGTGAAGAACTCGTCCTGGGCGGCCCGGAACCGCTCCCAGAGCTTCTGCTCGGTCTCCTTGGCGGCGCGCGGCGCGGCCTTCCACTGGGCCATCAGGTCCTTGAGCTGGCCGGCGGTGACGCCCCAGTCGGTCGACTCCTTGAGCTTCTCGGCCTCGGCGACCAACTCCTCCTTGACCGTCTGCGCCTGCTTGCGCTGCTGGTCGAGGGAGGCGAAGTGGGCGCCCCGGCGGCGGGTGAAGCCGTCCCGCGCGGCGGCGAACCGCTTCCACAGCTCACCGTCGGCCTTCTTGTCGACGCCGCGGATGGTCTTCCACTCGTCGAGGATCTCCTTGAGCCGGTCGCCGGCGGTCTTCCAGCCGGTCGACTCCGCGGCCAGCTTCTCGGCCTCCTCGACCAGGGCGGTCTTGCGGGCCAGCGCCTCGCCCCGGGCGGCCTCGCGGGCCGCCTTGGCCTCGCCGGCCTTCTCCTCGGCGACGGTGGCCAGCTTGTCCAACCGGGCGGCAAGGGCGTCGATGTCCCCGACCACGTGCGCCTCGGGCAGCGACGCCCGGATCCGGCGGATCGTGGTCAGCGAGTGGCCGGCGTCCGCCGCGCCCGAGTTGAGCCGGGCCTCGGTCAGGTCGACCTCCGTCACCAGGTCGGAGAAGCGCCGGGCGAAGTGGGCGAGCCCTTCCTCCGGGGCCCCCGCCTGCCAGGATCCGACCACCCGCTCGCCCTCGGCGGTCTTGACGTAGACGGTGCCGTCCTCGTCCACCCGTCCGAAGGCAGTCCAGTCGCTCATGTGCCCATCCTCGTTCTCCCGGCGTCGAGGGAACAGCCCTCGGTCGCCGCCACGGCGCAGCAAACTTTCTCCCGGCATTGTCACAGGTCCGCCCCCGTCCGTGTCGAGCGCCTGTCGTCGACCGTGACCATACGGTGTCGTACGCCCTCGATGACCGGATCGGCGCGGGGACGCACCGGGCGTCGGCGATAGGTTGGAGCCGTGCCCCTGGTCGCCGCCGCCGTCTGCCCCCACCCGCCCCTGCTCGTGCCCGAGCTGGCCGGCGCCGCCGCGCCCGAGCTGGACGAGCTGCGCGCCGCCGCCGACGCGGCGGTCGCCCGGCTGCTCGCCGCCGAGCCCGAGGCGCTCCTGCTGGTCGGCGGCGGGCCGGCGAGCCGGAGGTTCCACGCCGCCGACTCGGGTTCCCTGCGCCGCTACGGGCTCGACCGGACGGTCCGGCTGTGGAAGGTCTCCTGCTCCGGTGCGGAGGTGCTGCCGCTGAGCCTGACCATCGGCGCCTGGCTGCTCAACCGCTCCGGCACCGAGCTGCCCCGGCTGGCCCGGTCGGTCGCCGTCGACGCCACCCCGGCCGAGGCGGTCGAGCTGGGCGCGGCGCTGCTCGCGGACCTCGATCACCGGTGCGCGCTGCTGGTGCTCGGCGACGGCTCGGCCTGCCGGGGCGTCCGGGCGCCGGGGTACGACGACCCGCGCGCCGAGGCGTACGACGAGGGGGTCGCCGCGGCCCTGGCCGGCGCGGACGTCGACGCGTTACGCGGCCTGGACCCGGTGCTCTCCGCCGAGCTGGGGGCCGCCGGGCGGGCGGCCTGGCAGGTGCTGGCCGGCGCGGTCGGCGCGGCGGGCGGCCACTGGCGCGGCGAGCTGAGCCACCACCGGGCGCCGTACGGCGTCGCCTACTTCGTGGCGAACTGGGAGCGGTCATGACCGTCGTCGCGGTGGTCGGGCCGACCGCGGCCGGGAAGTCGGCGTTGAGCATCGCGCTGGCGCACGCCCTCGACGGCGAGGTGGTCAACGCCGACTCGATGCAGCTCTACCGGGGCATGGACGTCGGCACCGCCAAGCTGACCCCGGCCGAGCGGGAGGGCGTGCCGCACCACCTGCTGGACATCTGGCCGGTGACCGAGCCGGCCAGCGTCGCCGAATACCAGAAGCTGGCCCGGGCGGCGGTCGACGACATCCTGGCCCGGGGGCGGGTACCGCTGCTGGTCGGCGGCTCCGGGCTCTACGTGCGGGCGGTGCTGGAGCAGTTCGAGTTCCCCGGCACCGACCCGGCGCTGCGGGAACGGTTGGAGGCGGAACTGTCCGAGGTGGGTCCGGCGCCGCTGCACGCCCGCCTGGCCGAGACGGACCCGGAGGCGGCGGCCGGCATCCTGCCCAGCAACGGTCGCCGGATCGTCCGGGCGCTGGAGGTGATCGAGCTGACCGGCGCGCCGTTCACCGCGTCGCTGCCGGCGCCCACGCCCTTCTACCCGTCCGTGCAGCTCGGGGTCGACCTGGACACCGCCCGGCTGGACGAGCGGATCGCGCTGCGGGTGGACCGGATGTGGGCCGACGGCCTGGTCGACGAGGTGCGCACGCTGGTCGGCGAAGGGCTGCCGGCCGGGCGTACGGCCAGTCGGGCGCTCGGCTACCAGCAGTTGCTGCGGTTCCTGGCCGGGGAGCTGACCGAGACCGAGGCGTACGCGGAGACGATCCGGGCAACCCGGCGCTTCGTCCGCCGGCAGCGCTCGTGGTTCCGGCGCGACCCGCGGGTGCGTTGGCTGGACTCCGCCGCCCCCGACTTCGTCGACACGGCCCTGCGGGTGGCCGCCGCGGATCGGGGATGATGGGGGCGTGGAGTTCACCAAGGGTCACGGCACCGGCAACGACTTCGTCATCCTGCCCGATCCGGACGGCGCGCTCGACCTGACGCCCGGCCTGGTCGCCGCGCTCTGCGACCGGCGGCGCGGGCTCGGCGGCGACGGTGTGCTGCGCGTGGTGCGCGCCGCGAAGCACCCGGAGGGAGCCGCGCTGGCCGGCGAGGCCGAGTGGTTCATGGACTACTGGAACTCCGACGGCTCCTTCGCCGAGATGTGCGGCAACGGCGCCCGGGTGTTCGTGCGCTACCTGCTGGGGACCGGGCTGGTCACCCCGTCGGGCGGGACGCTGCCGGTGGCCACCCGGGCCGGTCTGGTGCGGGCCCGCGTCGAGGGCGCGGACGTGGCGGTCGAGATGCGCCGTCCCCGCCTCCACGACGCGGCCACCGCCACCCTGGGCGGGCTGACCCTCACCGGTGCGGCGGTGGACGTCGGAAACCCGCACCTGGTGTGCGCGCTGCCCGCCGCGCTGGAGTTGGCCGGCCTGGATCTCACCCGTGCCCCCGAGGTCGACCCCTCGGTCTTCCCGACCGGGGTGAACGTCGAGTTCACCACGCCGGGCGAGCCGGTCGACGGCACCGACGCGCACGTGCTGATGCGGGTCTACGAGCGAGGCTCGGCCGAGACGCTCTCCTGCGGCACCGGCGCGTGTGCGGTGGCGGCGGTGGCGCTGCGCGACGTCGGCCGGGAGACCGGCATCGTGGCGGTGGACGTCCCGGGCGGCCGCCTCACGGTGACGGTGACCGCCGACTCGTGCTGGCTGGCCGGCCCGGCCGTGCTGGTGGCGACGGGAACCCTGACCCCGGACGCGCTGCGCCCCTGACCCCGGACGCGCTGCGCCCCTGACCCCGGACGCGCTGCGCCCCTGACAATCGGTGGCGTGCCGTGCCTACGTGGCCGGCGTCGCTGTGCCTGCGAGGCGGAGGCGATGCGAGGCGAACGACCGGTACGAGGCGGGAAGCGGGAGCGGGAGGCGGGAGCGAGGCGCGAGGCGTCAGGGGGTGGCGCTGGCGTTGGCGGCGATCTCGGGGAGGTCGGCCGGGCCGGGGTCGGCGGCCGGCGGCGGCGTGACGGCCGGGTTCTGCGCGGCGGCGCGTACCGCGGCGGCCACCGCGGGCGCGACCCGCGAGTCGAACACGCTCGGCACGATCACCGTCGGGTTGATCTTTTCCTCGCCGACCACGTCGGCGATGGCGCGGGCCGCCGCGATCGCCATCTCCTCGGTGAACTCCTCAGCGTGCGCGTCGAGCATGCCGCGGAACACGCCCGGGAAGGCGAGCACGTTGTTGATCTGGTTCGGCTGGTCCGACCGGCCGGTGGCCACCACGGCGGCGTACTTGCGCGCCTCCCGCGGGTCCACCTCCGGGTCCGGGTTGGCCAGCGCGAAGACGATCGCGTCCTTGGCCATCGCGGCGACGTCCTCGCCGGTGAGCAGGTTCGGCGCGCTCACCCCGATGAACACGTCCGCGCCGTGCACCGCCCCGGCCAGGTCACCGGAGTATTTCTCCCGGTTGGTGTTCTCCGCCAGCCACTGCCAGGCCGGGTTCAGGTCGGGCAGCCCACGGTGCAGGGCGCCCCGCCGGTCGTACGCGATGACGTCGCCCACGCCCTGGCGCAGCAGCAGCTTCATGATCGCGGTGCCGGCGGCGCCGGCGCCGGAGACCACGACCCGGACGTCCCGCAGTTGCTTGCCCACCACGCGCAGCGCGTTGGTAAGCGCGGCCAGCACGCAGATCGCGGTGCCGTGCTGGTCGTCGTGGAAGACCGGGATGTCCAGTGCCTCACGCAGCCGGGCCTCGATCTCGAAGCAGCGCGGCGCCGCGATGTCCTCCAGGTTGATCCCGCCGTACGCCGGCGCGATCGCCTTGACGATCGACACGATCTCGTCGGTGTCCTGGGTGTCCAGCACCACCGGCCAGGCGTCCACCCCGCCGAAGCGCTTGAACAGGGCCGCCTTGCCCTCCATCACCGGCAGCGAGGCGGCCGGCCCGAGGTTGCCCAGGCCGAGCACGGCCGAGCCGTCGCTGACCACGGCCACCGTGTTGCGCTTGATGGTGAGCCGGCGGGCGTCGGCCGGGTTCTCCGCGATCGCCATGCAGACCCGGGCCACCCCCGGGGTGTACGCGCGGGACAGCTCGTCGCGGGTGCGCAGCGCGACCTTCGGCGTCACCTCGATCTTGCCGCCGAGGTGCAGCAGGAACGTCCGGTCGGAGACCTTGCGCACGTCGACCCCGTCGAGCCCGGTGAGCGCGTCGACGACCTGGGCGGCGTGGCCCGCGTCGGCGGTGTCGCAGGTGAGGTCGACGATCACGTTGGTCGGGTCGGAGTCGACCACGTCGAGCGCGGTCACGATGGCGCCGGCCTCGCCCGCCGCGGTGGTCAACCGGCCGATGGAGGAGGCGTCCGCGGGTACCGCGATCCGGATCGTGATCGAGAATCCGGCACTCGGCAGTCGGGTGATGGCCACGAGAAAATACTCCTCCGTCGGCGCTGAACGGCTCGACTGGCATTTCTACCCGCAGGTCCGGGCCGGCCGGCAGCCGGCCCCACTACCGGTGGGTAGCGCCACGGGCATAACCCACGTGCGCGCGGCGTTGTCACATGTCAGGATTGCTGTCAGGCGCCGAAAATTCTCGGCGATGCACATAACGGACAGGAGACGCGATTTGCGCGAGCAGGAGACCTTCCATCCCTACGAGGACGACGAGCTCGACACCACCACCGGTGACTACGAGCTGTCGGAGCGGCAGGCGCTGCGGCGGGTCCCTGGCCTCTCCACCGAGCTGACCGACGTCACCGAGGTCGAATACCGCCAGCTCCGGCTGGAGCGGGTCGTCCTGGTGGGGGTCTGGACCGAGGGGAAGCAGTCCGACGCCGACAACAGCCTCACCGAGCTGGCGGCGCTGGCCGAGACGGCCGGCTCGCAGGTGCTCGAGGGGCTGATCCAGCGCCGCAGCCGGCCGGACCCGGCGACGTACATCGGTCGCGGCAAGGTCGACGACCTGGGCGCGGTGGTGCTCTCCACCGGCGCCGACACGGTCATCTGCGACGGTGAGCTGTCCCCGTCGCAGCTGCGCAACCTGGAGCAGCGCACCAAGGTCAAGGTGGTGGACCGCACCGCCCTGATCCTCGACATCTTCGCTCAGCACGCCAAGAGCAAGGAAGGCAAGGCGCAGGTCGAGCTGGCCCAGCTCGAATACCTGCTGCCGCGCCTGCGCGGTTGGGGCGAGAGCCTCTCCCGGCAGGCCGGTGGTAGCGGTCGCGGCGGTGGCGCCGGCGGCGGCGTGGGCCTGCGTGGTCCCGGTGAGACCAAGCTGGAGACCGACCGGCGCCGGATCCGGCACCGCATCGCGCGGCTGCGCCGCGAGATCAAGGGCATGACCACGGTACGCCAGACCAAGCGCGCCCGGCGTTCCCGCAACGCGGTGCCGGCGGTGGCCATCGCCGGCTACACCAACGCCGGCAAGTCCAGCCTGCTCAACCGCCTCACCGGCGCGGGCGTGCTGGTGGAGGACGCGCTGTTCGCCACGCTGGACCCGACCACCCGCCGGGCGACGACCTCCGACGGCCGGCTCTACACGCTCTCCGACACGGTCGGTTTCGTCCGGCACCTGCCGCACCAGATCGTCGAGGCGTTCCGCTCGACGCTGGAGGAGGTCGGCGACGCCGACCTGGTGGTGCACGTGGTCGACGGCACCCACCCGGATCCGGAGGAGCAGGTCCGGGCGGTCCGTGAGGTGCTGGCCGAGGTGGGCGCCGACCGGCTGCCGGAGCTGCTGGTGGTGAACAAGACCGACGCCACCGACGAGGAGACGATGCTGCGGCTCAAGCGGCTCTGGCCGGACGCGGTGTTCGTCTCCGCGTACAGCGGGCGCGGGGTCGACGAGCTGCGCGAGGCGATCGAGCGTCGGTTGCCGCGGCCGGCGGTCGAGGTCCGCGCGGTGCTCCCGTACGACCGGGGTGACCTGGTGGCCCGGGTGCACCGGCAGGGTGAGGTGCTGAGCACGGCGCACCTGCCCGAGGGCACGCTGCTGCACGTGCGGGTGGGCCAGGCGCTCGCCGCCGAGCTGGCTCCCTACCGCGCCGGTGACCGGCTCACCAGCGAGGAGCGGGTGGGCGCCGGGCGGTGAGCCGTCCGGCGTCACCCGCCGGTAACCCGGGTCGTGCGACACTGAGCGCCATGCGGCACGTTGTCTCCTCGGTCACGCTCGCGCTCGGCCTGGTCGGCGCGGTCGTGGCGCCGGCCGGGCCGGTGTCGGCGGCTCCCGCCGCGGCCCCGGTGCTGGCCGCGGCTCCCAAGAAGAAGTGCACGGTCACCGACGATCGTCTGCGTGAGCTGTCCGGGCTGGTCGCCACGAGCAACGGCTACGTCGTCATCAACGACGGCTCCGACGACCCCGGTCGCAAGCGGGTCTTCTACCTGGACGCCAAGTGCAAGGTCGACAGGGAGGTCCGATACTCCGGTGACGGCCCCCTCGACACCGAGGACCTGGCGCTCGGGCCGGACCGGAAGACGCTGTGGATCGCCGACACCGGCGACAACGTCGAGAAGAAGACCCGGCGGGAGCGCGTCGCGGTCTGGACGATGCCGCTGAGCGGGTCGAAGGAACCGGTGCTGCACCGGCTCACCTATCCGGGCAAGGAGCCGCACGACGCCGAGGCGCTGCTGGTCGGCGACGACAACCTGCCGCTGGTGATCACGAAGGCCCTCTCCGGCAAGTCGGAGATCTTCACCCCGACCGCGAAGCTGAAGGCGAGCGGCGATTCCGAGCCGATCCCGATGAAGAAGGTCGGCGAGGTCACGCTGCCCAGGACCAACACCGAGAACAAGCTCGGTTCGCCCGGCCGGGCGCTGGTCACCGGCGGGGCCCGGTCGCCCGACGGCGCCAAGGTCGTCCTCCGCACCTACGCGGACGCGTTCGAGTTCGACGTGGCCGGCGGTGACCTCGTCAAGGCGCTCACCTCCGGCAAGCCCCGGGTCACCCCGCTGGCCGACCCGTTCGGCGAGGCCATCTCCTACACGCCGGACGGCAGGTCGTTCGTCACGGTCTCCGACGGCGGCTCGCTGGACCCCACGGACCCGATCGACGTCCTCGGCTACACGCCGGCCACCACCGGGGTCGAGGCGCTGCCCAACGGCGGCAAGGTCGAGACCAAGGCCGCCGCCCAGAAGTCCTGGCTCGAAGGGCTCTCGCTCGACGAGATCACGTACCTGATCGCCGCGGTCGGGGTGATCGGCGCGCTCCTGGTCGGGGCCGGGATGTTCGGCATCCTGCGGGCCCGGCGCAAGCCGGCGCCCGTCGAGCCGGCCGGCGGGTCCGAGCGCAGCGGCGAGTTCCCGGTGAGCGGCGGCTTCCCGGCCGACAACCGGCCCGACGCCCCGCCGCGCGGCGGGGTCTACGGCGGCGGTCAGGGCGGCGGTGTCTACGGCGGCGACCGACCGGCGGGCGGCGGTGTCTACGGCGGTGGCCGTCCCCCGGGCGGCGGGGTGTACGGCGGCGGCGCCCAGGGCGCTGGCGGCGTGCCGGGCGGTCGTCCGCCCGGCGGTGGCGGCGCGCCGGGCGGTCGTCCGCAGCGTGGCGGCGGCGCGCAGGGTGGCCGTCCGCAGGGCGGTGGCGGCGCGCAGGGTGGCCGTCCGCAGGGTGGCGGCCGTCCCCACGGTGGCCGTCCGGCCGGCGGTGGCGGCCAGGGCGGTGGCGTGTACGGCGCCGGTGGCGGCCAGGGCGGTGGCGTCTACGGCGGCGGAGGCGGTCAGGGCGGCGCGCGGCCGAGTGGCCCGGGCGGCGCCGGGCACCGTGGGCAGCCGGGCGGCGGTGGACGGCGGGGTGACGGCGGCCGGGCCGAGCCGCCGCGTCGCGACCCCCGGGATCCGCGCGGCGCCCGCGACGACGACGGCTACGGCGACCCCGGCCGGTACGGGCCGGTCTCCGGCGGCCGTGAGCCGCGTGGCGACCGCTACTGAGCGACACGAACGAGGAGTGACCGGCAGCGGTCACCCCTCGTTCTCGTCAACGGTCAGATCCGGCGGAGCACCGCGACCACGCGACCCATGATGGTGGCGTCGTCGCCGGGGATCGGGTCGAAGGCCGGGTTCTGCGGCATCAACCAGACGTGCCCGTCGCGGCGCCGGTAGGTCTTCACGGTCGCCTCGCCGTCGAGCATGGCCGCCACGATGTCGCCGACCTCGGCGTTGGGCTGCTGACGCACCACCACCCAGTCGCCGTCGCAGATCGCCGCGTCGAGCATCGAGTCGCCCTTGACCTGGAGCATGAAGACCTCGCCCTCACCGACCAGTTCGCGGGGGAGGGGGAAGATGTCCTCCACCGCCTGCTCGGCGAGGATGGGGCCACCGGCGGCGATCCGGCCCAGCATCGGCACGTAGGCCGGGGCGGGGCGCTGCGCGCGGGCGGCCTCGTCGTCGACGTCGCTGGGAGCGCGGACGTCGACCGCGCGTGGCCGGTTCGGGTCGCGGCGCAGGAAGCCCTTCTTCTCCAGCTCCTTGAGCTGGTAGGCGACGCTGGACGGGGAGACCAGGCCGACCGCCTCGCCGATCTCGCGGACGCTCGGCGGGTAGCCGTGGCGCTCGACCCAGGTGCGGATGAACTCCAGGATCCGGCGCTGCCGGGCGGTGAGGTCGACCGTCGCCGGGTCGGGGAAGCTGCTCACCACCGGGGTGACCGGGCGCACCGCGGGCTGGGCGGCCCGGCTGCGCGCGGCGCGGGGGCGGCGGGACGCCGGCGGACCCGCCCCGTCGATCGGCTGCGGGTTCTTCTGCCGGCTGGCCCGGTCCTCGGTCACGTCCGTCCTCCCTGGTCGGCGCTGGGTGCCTCGTCGGCTCGTGGTGCGTGTGGTCTGACCGTATAGGTGAGATCGGCCATTTTCAAACATCTGTACGAGGTCATGTCGGCGTGTCGCGTCGGAATCCTGGATTTCCGAACGGGTGTTCTGATAAATGGTACGTCCCGCTCGAACGGATGTTCCATCCTGACGTCCCGTGACCGGGCGCGGTGTCCCGGCGTTGGGCTCCTCGGCGAGGTTGTCGCGGACGTGATCCTGATGACGCGCCGGACACGCCGACCAACTTGACCTCGCTAGGGGGACGGCATACGGTCAACCCCTAGATGTAGTAGTGACATGGGCGTAAGTTGCCTACAGGTTGGGTTCAACTACCGAACGCACTCCCGCGCCACGCACTCGGCGACGGTCATCGAAGGATGGCTCCGCCGGGTCGAACCGTGCCCGGGAGTCGGTCGGGGTGCCCGTGATCGATCAGAGGAGGTCGGGCGATGCGGTGTCCGTACTGCCGGCACGCCGACTCCCGGGTGGTCGACTCGCGGGAGGCCGACGACGGCCAGCTCATCCGGCGGCGGCGGTCCTGCCCGGAGTGCGGCAAGCGGTTCACCACCGTCGAGGAGGCGGTGCTCGCGGTGGTCAAGCGCAGCGGGGTGACCGAGCCGTTCAGCCGCACCAAGATCATCGGCGGGGTGCGCAAGGCGTGTCAGGGCCGGCCGGTCGACGACGACTCGATCGCGCTGCTGGCACAGAAGGTCGAGGAGACCGTACGCGCCAAGGGGGCGGCCGAGATCCCCAGCCACGACGTGGGGCTGGCCATCCTCGGTCCGCTGCGTGACCTCGACGAAGTGGCCTACCTGCGGTTCGCCAGCGTCTACCGGTCGTTCGACTCGCTCGCCGACTTCGAGCAGGAGATCGAGACGCTGCGGGCCGCCGCGCGCGCCCGGGAGGGCGCCGGTGCCGGCGTGGCGGACGCCACCGGCGCGATCAGCTGACATTTCTGATTTCTGACAGTGTGACCAGGCACGGTGGGTGACCGTGCCGACGAGGGGGGCGAGGGCGTGACGACCAGCAAGTCACGGAACAAGGCCGGGGCGGGGCTGAAGATCGAACGCGTCTGGACGACCGAGGGGGTGCATCCCTACGACGAGGTCGCCTGGGAGCGCCGCGACGTCGTCATGACGAACTGGCGGGACGGCTCGATCAACTTCGAGCAGCGCGGGGTGGAGTTCCCCGAGTCCTGGTCGGTCAACGCGGCCAACATCGTGACCACGAAGTACTTCCGGGGCGCGGTGGGGACCCCGGAGCGGGAGTGGTCGCTCAAGCAGCTCATCGACCGGGTGGTCGACACCTACCGCACCGCCGGTGAGGAGTACGGCTACTTCGCCGGCCCGGCCGACGCCGAGGTGTTCGCGCACGAGCTGACCTGGATGCTGCTGCACCAGGTGTTCAGCTTCAACTCGCCGGTCTGGTTCAACGTCGGCACGGCGTCGCCGAGTCAAGTCTCAGCGTGTTTCATCCTGGCCGTCGACGACTCGATGGACTCGATCCTCGACTGGTACAAGGAGGAGGGGCGGATCTTCCAGGGCGGCTCCGGCGCCGGGGTCAACCTGTCCCGCATCCGTTCCTCCAAGGAGCTGCTCTCCTCCGGCGGCACCGCCTCCGGCCCGGTCAGCTTCATGCGCGGCGCGGACGCCTCCGCCGGCACCATCAAGTCCGGTGGCGCGACGCGGCGGGCCGCCAAGATGGTCATTCTCGACGTCGACCACCCGGACATCGAGGAGTTCGTGGCGACCAAGGCGCGCGAGGAGGACAAGATCCGCGCGCTGCGGGACGCCGGGTTCGACATGGACTTGGGCGGCGCGGACATCGTCAGCGTGCAGTACCAGAACGCCAACAACTCGGTCCGGGTCTCCGACGAGTTCATGACCGCGGTGGAGAACGGCGGCGGCTTCGACCTGCGCGGCCGGCTCGACGGGCAGATTATCGAGACGGTCGACGCGAAGAAGCTGTTCCACACCATCTCCCAGGCCGCCTGGGAGTGCGCCGACCCGGGCCTGCAGTACGACGACACGATCAACGACTGGCACACCTGCCCGGAGACCGGGCGGATCACCGCGTCGAACCCGTGCTCGGAATACCTGCACCTGGACAACTCCTCGTGCAACCTGGCGTCGCTGAACCTGATGAAGTTCCTCCGCGCCGACGGCGGCTTCGAGGTGGAGAAGTTCGTCAAGTCGGTCGAGTTCGTCATCACCGCGATGGACATCTCGATCTGCTTCGCCGACTTCCCGACCGAGAAGATCGGCGAGACCACCCGCGCCTACCGGCAGCTCGGCATCGGGTACGCCAACCTGGGCGCCCTGCTGATGGCCTCCGGCCTGCCGTACGACTCGGAGCAGGGGCGGGAGGTGTCCGCGTCGATCACCTCGCTGATGACCGGCACCGCCTACCGTCGTTCCGCCGAGCTGGCCGGCATCGTCGGCCCGTACGACGGCTACGCCCGCAACGCGGAGCCGCACAAGCGGGTGATGCGCAAGCACGCCGCCGCCAACGACAGCATCCGGCCGACCGGCACCGTGGGCACCGCCGTGCAGCGCGAGGCGACCAAGCAGTGGACGCTCGGCAACAAACTCGGTGACAAGTTCGGCTGGCGCAACTCGCAGGCCAGCGTGCTCGCCCCGACCGGCACCATCGGCCTGATGATGGACTGCGACACCACCGGCGTCGAGCCGGACCTGGCGCTGGTCAAGTTCAAGAAGCTGGTCGGCGGCGGCTCGATGCAGATCGTCAACCAGACCGTGCCGCGCGCCCTGCGCAGCCTCGGCTACCCCGAGGAGCAGGTCGAGGCGATCGTCGAGCACATCGCCGACCACGGGCACGTGGTGGACGCCCCCGGCCTGAAGCCGGAGCACTACCCGGTCTTCGACTGCGCCATGGGCGAGCGGTCCATCGCGCCGATGGGCCACGTGCGGATGATGGCGGCGGTGCAGCCGTTCATCTCCGGCGCCATCTCCAAGACGGTAAACATGCCGGAGCAGGCCACCGTCGCCGACGTGGAGAAGATCTACTTCGAGGGCTGGAAGCTCGGCCTGAAGGCGCTGGCGATCTACCGGGACAACTGCAAGGTGGGCCAGCCGCTGTCGGTGGCCAAGCCGAACAAGGCAGTTGTCGAGGCGGCCGTCGAGGCCGCGGTCGAGGCCGCCGCCGTCGAGAAGGTCGTGGAGAAGGTCGTCGAGTACCGCCCGGTGCGCAAGCGGCTGCCGAAGAAGCGCCCGTCGCAGACGGTCTCCTTCTCGGTCGGTGGCGCCGAGGGTTACCTCACCGCCTCGTCCTACCCGGACGACGGCCTCGGCGAGGTCTTCCTGAAGATGTCGAAGCAGGGCTCGACCCTGGCCGGCGTGATGGACGCCTTCTCGGTGGCCATCTCCATCGGTCTCCAGTACGGCGTCCCGCTGGAGACGTACGTCAGCAAGTTCACCAACATGCGCTTCGAGCCGGCCGGCATGACCGACGACCCGGACGTGCGGATGGCGGCCTCGGTGATGGACTACATCTTCCGTCGCCTGGCGCTGGACTTCCTGCCGTACGAGCGCCGAGCGGAGCTGGGCATCTTCACCGCCAAGGAGCGGGCCGCCCAGCTTCGGGCCGAGGCGGAGGCGGAGGCGAGCGGTGCGGACCTCACCGCGATGGCCTCCTCCGCCCCGGTCGAGGCACCCGAGCCGAAGATCGGCCCGGTCGCCCAGCCGGCGCAGGAGATGGCCGACGTCGCGGCTGCCAAGCCCGCGCCTTCGGTGGGCTCCAGCACCGAACTGCTGGAGGCCGTGATCGGCAAGGCCGCCGACGCGCCGCTCTGCTTCACCTGCGGCACCAAGATGCGGCCGGCGGGCAGCTGCTACGTCTGCGAGGGTTGCGGCTCCACCAGCGGTTGCAGCTGACGTTCCACCGCACGTCCCGCGAGCGCGGCAGGGCCTCCCTGCCGCGCTCGCGGCGCTTCATGATCCACTCCACTTCGGGGAAGTGGCGGCATCCACCCGTCCCCGACCTGGCCACTTCCCCGAACTGGCGGCGAAGCCCACCACCAGGGTCAGCGGTGACCGGCCGGGAACTGCCATGCTCGGGCGATGAGCACGGCTGACATCTATCAGGCGTTCGCCGACCGCGAGGCGCGCGACGTGTCCCCGGCGTACGACCGGTTGTCGCGGGCGGTGGCGCGCGACCCGGAGCTGCTCGCGTTGCTCGACGCGCTCCCGCCGGCCAAACGCCAGCCGAACCTGCTCTTCGGGGTGGTCCGACTCCGGGGCGGCCCGGTGGACGACCCGGCGGCGTTCCGCGCACACGTGCTGGCGCACTGGCCGGACGTGGCGGCGCAGATGCGGGCCCGGGCGACGCAGACGAACGAGGCCGGGCGCTGCGCGGTGCTGCTGCCGGTGCTCGCCGCGCTGCCGCAGCCGCTGGCGCTGCTGGAGGTCGGCGCGTCCGCCGGCCTGTGCCTCTACCCCGACCGGTACGCCTACCGCTACGGCGACCGGCGGCTCGGCGCCGGCGAGCCGGTGCTGGACTGCGTGCTCGCCGGCGCGGCCCCGCCGGACCGGCGGCCGGAGGTGGTGTGGCGGGCCGGGCTGGACGTGCACCCGCTCGACGTCACCGACCCGGCCGACCTGGCCTGGCTGGACGCGCTGATCTGGCCGGAGCACCGACACCGTCGGGACCGGCTGCGGGCCGCGGCGGCGGTCGCGGTGACCGACCCGCCGCTGCTGCTCCGGGGCGACCTGGTCGACGACCTGCCGGCGCTGGCGGCGCGGGCGCCGGCCGGCGCGACGCTCGTGGTGTTCCACAGCTCGGTGCTCTACCAGGTGCCGTCCGCGCGTCGGGCGGCCTTCACCGAGCTGGTACGCACGCTGCCCGGGCACTGGCTCGCCAACGAGGACCCCGCCGTGCTGCCGCACGCGGAGATGCCCGCGCCGCCGGACGGCGGATTCCACAACGTGCTCGCGCTCGACGGCCGGCCGCTGGCCTGGACCCGGGGCCACGGCCAGGCGGCCACCTGGTTCGCCCCGGTGCTGCCGTGACCATCCGCCCGGCCGCCGTCGACGCGTTCGCGCGGGAGGTGGCGGCGCTCGGCTGGGTGTCCGACCTGATGGTCGCCGGGTCGCTCGCCACCGGCGACCACCGACCCGGCGTCAGCGACCTGGATCTGGTCGCGGTGACGGCCGGACCGGTCGACGCGACCCGGCAGGCCGCGCTGGCCACCCTGCACCGCCGGTTCGACGCCGGTCCCGCCGCCGGGCTGCACCTGGGCTGCGTGTAGTCGAAGCCGCCGCCGTCCGTGACGTCGCGTCGCGGCATCCCACCTGGACGCACGGGCAGTTGGTCCAGCGGATCCTCTCCGGCATCACCCGGGCCGAGCTGGTGCGGCACGGTCATGCCCTCCTCGGCCGCCCACCGGGCGAGGTCCTGCCGCCGATGACCGACGACGACGTGCGCGCCGCGGCCCGCGCCGAACTGACCGGCTACTGGGCCTGGGCGGCCCGGCGGCCGTGGTTGTGGCTGGACCCCGACCTGGCCGATCTCGGGCTCACCTCGATGGCCCGGGGTCGGCACGCGTTGCGCCACGGCGACCTGATCGGCAAGAGCGGGGCGATCTCCGCCGTCGCCGGCCCGTCCTGGCTGGTCGACCAGGTGGGGGCGCGTCGCCGGGGCGAGCGGGTCGTCTCGCCCCGGCTGCGCACCGCGCTGATCGCGTGGTGGGACGCACGTCGCACCGTCGCCGCGGCCCGCCGGGAAGCGGCCGGGCCGGCCGACCGGGGCGGCTCCTGAGCCGCCCGGTCGCCCGGCGGGCGGCTCAGTCGGGCAGCGAGTCGACCGCCGAGGCGAGCACCCCGCGCAGGTCGGCCTCCGCGCCGGCCGGCAACTTCTCGGGCTTGACCACCTGGTACGCGACGCGCACCTCGTAGTGGTCGCCCCGCCAGGCCCAGCCGTCGAAGCGGGTCTCCCCGCCGTCCCACGGTTTCACCGCCACGCAGGAGTTGTCACCCGGTCCGTCGCCGCTCGGGTCGGTGGCGATGCGGGCGCACCGGTCCCGCCGCCACTTCTCGTCGTACATCCCGTCGGCGTCGACGGCCACGGTGACGAGCAGGTCGCCGCGCATGGAGGTGCCGCTGGTCAGGTCGACCGCGCACTCCCGGGCGCCGCTGAGGTCACCGAGGTTCGCCGAGGCGGTCGGCTGCGCGCCGGGCGCGAGCCGGGTCAGCAGGTCGGCCGGGAGCAGCGCGCAGGGGTCGCGGAGCTCGTCCGGCGGGGCTGTCTCGTCGGCGGCACAGCCGACGGTGGCCAGGAGCGCACCGGTGACCACGAGCATTGCGGCCGATCTCGTCATCTGTCCTCCTTGGACGGTCGCGGGGACCGTAGCAGCGCCGTGCCAACCTGAGGTTTCGCGGTCGCCACCCGTCCACATGTGGGTGACTAGGGTCGTGGGCGTGACCGAACCGGCCTGGCTCACCGAGACCCGCACCGCCTACGACACCGTGGCCGTGGACTACGCCCGGCTGTTGCCCGGGGTGGTGGAGCCGCCCCTGGACCGGGCCGTGCTGACCGCGTTCGCCGAGACGGTCGGGCCGGGCCGGCCGGTGCTGGAGGTCGGCTGCGGCACCGGCCGGGTCACCGCCCACCTGCGCCGCCTCGGCCTCGACGCGGCCGGCTTCCACCGGGTGCTCGCCCCCGGCGGTCACCTGCTGCTCGCCCAGCGGCCCGCCCGGTGAGCATCGCCCTGTTCACCCTCGGCGGGACCATCGCGATGGCGGGTGCCGGCGCCGGGGGAGTGGTCGCCCGGCTCACCGGCGCCGACCTGACCGCCGCCGTACCCGGTCTCGCCGACATCCCGCTCGACGTGCGTGACGTCGAGGCGGTGCCCAGCGCCGCGCTCGCGTACCGGCAGATCCTCGACCTGGTGGACGCGGCGGCCGAGGCGGTCGACGGCGGGGCGACCGGCGTGGTGGTCACCCAGGGCACCGACACGCTCGAGGAGACCGCGTGGCTGGCCGACCTGACCTGGCCGCACGCGGCGCCGCTGGTCTTCACCGGCGCGATGCGCAACCCGACGCTGGCCGGCCCGGACGGGCCGGCGAACCTGCTCGCGGCGGCCCGGGTCGCGACCGCGCCGGCCGCCCGGGACCTCGGCGTCCTGGCCGTGCTCAACGACGAGATCCACGCCGCGCGGTTCGTCCGCAAGACGCACAGCACCAGTACGGGCACGTTCGCCTCGCCCAATGCCGGGCCGCTCGGGCACGTGATCGAGGGGCGGGTACGGGTGCTGACCCGGCCGCCGCGACTCGCGCCGCTGCCGGCGGTGGATCGCGACCGGCTGGCGGCCACCCGGGTGGCGCTGCACACGGTCACCCTCGACGACGACGTGGCGCTGCTCGACGCGCTCACCGCCGGCCGGGACGGGCTGGTGGTGGCCGGGTTCGGGGTGGGGCACGTGCCGCCGGCGTTCGCCCCGGCGCTGGGCGCGCTGGCCGGGCGGATGCCTGTGGTGCTGACGTCGCGGACGGGAGCCGGGTCGGTGCTGCGGGACACCTACGGCGCGGTCGGCTCGGAGCGGGACCTGCGGCGGCGCGGGCTGGTCGACGGCGGGTTGCTCGATCCGTACAAGGCGAAGGTGCTGCTGCGGATGCTGCTCGCGGCCGGGGCGGACCGCGCGGCGATCACCGAGGCGTTCGCGCGGCACGGCTGAGAGGTGAGTTGAGAGGGGGCCCCGCCTATGCGGGAAACGTTAAGAAGGGGCCCCTCCTTACACTTCGGCGGTGGGTGACGAACTGGCGGACCGGCCGTTGACCGAGCCGCACCCGTCGCGGCTGCCGCCGCAGCACCCGGGCCGGGCCGCGATTCTGGCCGCGCACGCCGCCGCGCTGGCCGCCGGGGAGGCCGGCTACCTCGACCCGGACACCGGGCTGTTCGTGCTCAGTGCCGGGTTCCTGGCCCGGCGCGGCACGTGCTGCGGGCGAGGGTGCCGGCACTGTCCGTACCTGGCCGATTAGGGCCTTCCGTCCCCGTCGCGCGCGCCGTACGGTGTCCGACGGAACTCCGGCGGGCCACCGCCCGCCGCCGATCGCGGAGGTCTCCCCGTGCGCGCCCGTACCTGGCTGGCCGTCTCGGCCGTCCTGCTCGCCACCGGCTGCGCCGAGGACGCCTCGGAGGTGGAGGTCCCGGCCGCCCCGCCACCGGCGGCCGAGGTCGCCGCCGCCTCCTCCGGCGGGGCCTGCCGGCTGCTCGACTTCGCGGTGATCGCCGAGCACACCGGCGGCACGTTCGACGTGGCCGCCGCCACCGACCGGGGCGACACGCACACCTGCGTGGTCCGCGCCCAGCAGGCGGCGCTGCCCGAGCTGACGCTCTCGGTGACCGACACGTCCATCGACGCGGCCACGTTCACCGCCGACGTGCAGCCGCGGGGCGCGGCGAAGGTCACCAAGCTGGGGAAGATCGCCTACCGGCGTACCGTGTCGAAGACCGCTAAGGCCGGCCCGGTCGCCGAGGTGGGCTGGCTGGCCGGGGAGGACCGGCTGGCCAGCCTCCGGTGGACCACTCCGCCCGGCACCGCCTCGGCGGAGGCGGAGCGGGCGACCGCCAAGCTGGTCGCCCTGGCCAAGGTGATCGACACGAGGAAGCTCTGACCGAAGGTCGGTCGGGGAAGCTGTGAGCCCCGGCCCGGGAGGTCAGCGGGCCGCGACGAAGACGCGGGAGGCCACCTCGCGGGGCAGCCGCACCCGGTCGCCGGAGCGGTCGATGGAGACGCCGTCGCGCTCCTGCGCCACGGTGACGGTCGCGCCCGGGTCGACGCCGGCCGCGTGCAGCTGCCGGAGCACGTCCGCGTCGGTCTGCACGCTCTCGCAGATCCGCCGCACCACCACCGGGCCGGACAGGCCCGGGAAGGCCAGGTTGCGCTCGCCCTCGACGGACTCGGCCGGGTGCTGGCCCGGGTCGCCCAGCTCCTCCAGGCCCGGGATCGGGTTGCCGTAGGGCGAGCGGGACGGGCGGTTGAGCAGGTCGTAGACCCGCTTCTCGACCGCGTCGCTCATCACGTGCTCCCAGCGGCAGGCCTCCTCGTGGGCCTCCTCGTAGGGCATCCCGATCACGTTGACCAGCAGCAGCTCGGCCAGCCGGTGCTTGCGCATCACCGACACCGCGGAGTTGCGGCCCAGCGCGGTGAGGGTCAGGTGCCGGTCGCCCTCGACAGTGAGCAGGCCGTCCCGCTCCATCCGGGCGACGGTCTGGCTGACGGTCGGGCCGCTCTGGCGCAGCCGCTCGGCGATGCGCGCGCGCAGCGGTGGCACACCCTCCTCCTCCAGCTCGAGGATGGTGCGCAGGTACATCTCGGTCGTGTCGACCAGTGAGTGAGCGTTGATCTTTATCACCCGTAAGCGAGTAACGAACCGGAATCTCCAGTGTCTCACGAGTAGCCCCTGAGCTGCCAACACCATGACGGGGAGGCCACGGTGGGTGAGTCCGTGCCGCTGAGGTGCGCGATCTACTGCCGGATCAGCCAGGACCGGGAGAGCGAACTGAGGGGCGTGACCCGGCAGGAGCAGGACTGCCGGGAACTGGCTGCCCAGCGCGGGTGGGAGGTGGTCGGCGTCTATGTCGACAACGACCTGTCCGCATCCACCCGGAGCAAGAAGAGCCGACCGGAGTTCGACGCGATGGTCGCTGCGGTGAGGGCGGGGGCCATCGACGTACTGGACGACTGGCTCGATGACGACCCGGACCGGTTGATGGTTCGTCGGGCGATCCTGAATCGCTACGTCAGTCGGATCATCGTCAAGCCGATCGGTAAGGGGGCGAGCAGCCGCTGGGGTGGACCGCCTCCTGACTCCGTGGTCATCGTCCCCCGACAAGCCGGTCGGTCGGACCGTACCGGTGACCGGTGGTGTTGACTGGACCGCATGTCCGGAACCGCAGAGCTGCTGGTCGAGCCGGACCGGCTCGCCGCCGAGCTCGACCGCGCCGACCCGCCCGTCCTGCTGGACGTCCGGTGGCGGCTCGCCGGCCCGCCCGGCCGCGACGACCACACCGCCGGCCACCTGCCCGGCGCCGTCTTCGTCGACCTGGACACCGAGCTGTGCGGGCGACCCGGCGCCGCCGGCCGGCACCCGCTGCCCGACCCCGCCGCCTTGCAGGTCGCGCTGCGGGCCGCCGGCGTCCGCGCCGGTCACCCGGTGGTGGTATATGACGGCGGCGACGGGATGTCCGCCGCCCGGGCCTGGTGGACGCTGCGCTGGGCGGGTCACCGGGCGGTGCGGGTGCTGCACGGCGGCTGGCCGGCCTGGACGGCCGCCGGGCTGCCGGTGGACACCACGACGCCCGAGCCGGCGCCCGGCGACGTGACGGTCACCCCCGGCGCGCTTCCGGTGCTCGACGCCGCGCAGGCCGCCCGGCTCGCCGCCGCCGACGCCGGGGTCCTGCTCGACGTGCGGGCCGCCCCGCGCTACCGGGGCGAGACCGAGCCCGTCGACCCGGTCGCCGGGCACGTTCCGGGCGCGGTCAACCTGCCCGCCCCGGCGTACGTGACCCAGGGCCGGTTCCCCGCCGCCGAGGCGCTGCGGGCGCGCTTCGCCGAGGCCGGGGTGGACGACGGCGCGCCGGTCGGGGCGTACTGCGGCTCCGGGGTGACCGCCGCGCAGGCGGTGCTGGCGTTGCACCTGGCCGGCCGACCGGACGCCGCCCTGTACGTCGGCTCGTGGAGCGAATGGGTGACCGACCCGGCCCGTCCGGTGGCGACCGGCGGCGGCGCCGCCCGGTGAGCGCGCGGCTGGTGGGCGAGCCCCGGCCCACGTGCGACGATGGCCGCATGGCCGACGACACGGTGGTGGTGTGGGACGAGGCTCTCCTCGGCTACGACATGGGAGACCATCCCCTCGACCCGGTGCGGGTCGAGCTGACCATGGCGCTCGCCCGCGAGCTGGGGGTGCTCGACCGGCCCGGGGTGCGACTGGTCGAGCCCGAGCCGGCCGACGACGCGCTGCTGACCCGGGTGCACGACCCGGCCTACCTGGCCGCGGTCCGCGCCGCGCCGCACGACCCGCTCTTCGCCGGTTTCGGGCTGGGCACCTCCGACAACCCGGTCTTCGACGGGATGCACGAGTCGAGCGCCCTGATCGCCGGCGCCACCGTGGCCGCCGCCGAGGCGGTCTGGCGGGGCGAGGCCCGGCGCGCGGTGAACGTGGCCGGCGGCCTGCACCACGCCATGCCGGCCCGGGCCGCCGGTTTCTGTGTCTACAACGATCCGGCGGTGGCCATCGCCCGCCTGCTGGACCTGGGCGCCGAGCGGATCGCGTACGTGGACGTGGACGTGCACCACGGCGACGGCGTGCAGGAGATCTTCTACCGGGACCCGCGGGTGCTCACGGTCAGCCTGCACGAGACCCCGCTCGCGCTCTTCCCCGGCACCGGTTTCCCGGACGAGACCGGCGGGCCGGGCGCGGAGGGCACCGCGGTCAACCTGCCGCTGCCACCGGGAGTCGGCGACGCCGGCTGGCAGCGGGCGTTCCACGCGGTGGTGCCGTCGGTGCTGCGCGCGTTCCGGCCGCAGCTGCTGGTCACCCAGTGCGGGGCGGACGGGCACCGGGCCGACCCGCTGGCCGACCTGCACCTGTCCGTGGACGGGCAGCGGGCCACCTACCGGTCGCTGCGCGCGCTCGCCGACGAGCTGTGCGACGGCCGCTGGGTGGCCACCGGCGGCGGCGGCTACGCGCTGGTCGAGGTGGTGCCCCGGGCCTGGACGCACCTGCTCGCCGTGGCCACCGGCGAACCGCTCGACCCGGCCGCGCTCACCCCGCCGGGTTGGCGGGAACTGGCCGCGCGCCGCCGGCCCGGGCACGACGTCCCGCTGCGGATGACCGACGACGTCGACCCGGAATACCAGCCGTGGCAGCCCAGCGGCGAGCCGAACGCGGTGGACCGGGCGGTCGCGGCCACCCGCAAGGCGGTCTTCCCGCTGCTCGGCCTCGACCCGCACGACCCGCGCGACTGAGCCGGCGGTGAAGGAGGACGGACCGGTGACCACCGTGGAGCAACCGGTGGACGTGCTGCTCAGCGACGGCACCACCGTCCAGTTGCGACAGATCCGCCCGGACGACGCGGCGGCGATCGTGGCGATGCACGCCCGCTTCTCCGAGCGCACCCGCTACCTGCGCTACTTCTCGCCGTACCCGCGGATTCCGGAGCGGGACCTCAAGCGCTTCGTCACCGTCGACCACCGCGACCGGGAGGCGTTCGTGGTGCTGGCCGGCGAGCGGATCGTCGCCGTCGGCCGGTACGAGCGGCTCGGCCCTGCCTCGCCGGAGGCCGAGGTGGCGTTCGTGGTGGAGGACGCCTACCAGGGCCGGGGCATCGGCTCGGTGCTGCTGGAGCACCTGGCGGACGCGGCCGGCCGGCACGGCATCGCGCACTTCGTCGCCGAGGTGCTCCCCGCCAACGGGACGATGCTGCGGGTCTTCGCCGACTTCGGCTACCAGGTCCAGCGCCAGTACGCCGACGGCGTGGTGCACCTGAGCTTCCCGATCGCGGCCACCGAGGCGACGCTGGAGGTGCAGCGCGGCCGGGAGCACCGCACCGAGGCGCGGTCCATCGCCCGGCTGCTCGCCCCGCGCGGCATCGCCGTCTACGGCGCCAGCACCACCGGCCAGGGCGTCGGCGCGGCGCTGCTCGGGCACCTGCGCGACGGCGGGTTCACCGGCGCGATCGTGCCGGTGCACCCGAGCGCGGCGACCGTGGCCGGGCTGCCGGCGTACCGGTCGGCGGTCGACGCCGGCCTCGACGTGGATCTGGCGGTGGTGGCGGTCGCGCCGGAGGCGGTGACCGAGGTGGTCGACGACGCGGCCCGGGCCGGCGCGCACGGGCTGGTGGTGGTCTCGGCCGGGTTCGCCGAGTCCGGCCCGGCCGGCGCGGCGGCGCAGCGGGCCCTGGTCCGGGCCGCGCACCTGGCCGGCATGCGGGTGGTCGGCCCGAACTGTCTCGGCGTCGCCAACACCGACCCGGCGGTACGCCTCAACGCCACGCTCGCCCCGGTGCTGCCGGCGCCGGGCCGGGTCGGCGTGTTCAGCCAGTCCGGCGCGTTCGGGGTGGCGCTGCTGGCGGAGGCGTCCCGGCGCGGGCTCGGGCTGTCCAGCTTCGTCTCGGCCGGCAACCGGGCCGACGTGTCCGGCAACGACCTGCTGCAGTACTGGCAGGACGATCCGGGCACCGACGTGATCACGCTCTACCTGGAGACGTTCGGCAATCCGCGCAAGTTCGCCCGGTTGGCCCGGCGGATCGGCCGGAGCAAGCCGGTGGTGGCGCTGGCGTCGCTGGCCCGGCCGCCGGGCGTGGGCGAGGCGCCGGCGCTGGACGCCGCCGCGGTCAGCGCGTTGTTCGCCCAGTCCGGGGTGATCCGGGTGGACACCGTGGCGGAGCTGCTCGACGTGGGCGTGCTGCTGGCTCACCAGCCGTTGCCGGCCGGGCGGCGGATCGCCGTGGTCGGCAACTCGTCGGCGTTGACCGGGCTGGCCGCGACCGCCGCCGCCGGGCAGGGCCTGGTCGTCGCGGAGGGGTACCCGCACGACGTCGGGCCGAGCGCGGGCGCCGCCGCGTACGCCGCCGCGCTGGCCGCCGCGGCGGCCGACGAGCGGGTGGACGCCGTGGTGGCGGTCTTCGCCCCACCGCTGCCCGGCCAGCTCACCGACCCGGAGGCCGACTTCGCGGCGGCGCTGCCCGACGCGCGTGCCACCGGCAAGCCGGTGGTGGCGACGTTCCTCGCCGGCCGGGTGCCAACCGGGGTGCCGGCGTACCCGAGCGTGGAGGAGGCGGTGCGGGCGCTGGCCCGGGTCACCCGGTACGCGGACTGGCTGCGCCGGCCGCCCGGCGTGCTGCCCGAGCTGGCCCGGGTGGACCGGTCGGCGGGGCAGGCCGCGCTGGGACCCGACGGGGTGGAGACGGCCGCGCTGCTCGGCGCGTACGGGATCGACGTGGTGGAGTCGGCGCCGGCCGGCTCGGCCGACGAGGTGGTGGCGGCGGGGGAGCGGCTCGGCTGGCCGGTGGCGCTCAAGGCGGCCGCCCCGGGGCTGCGGCACCGCCTCGATCTGGGTGCGGTCCGGCTCGACCTGGCCGACGCCGGGGCGGTGCGCCGCGCGTACGCCGAGATGGCCCCGGTGTTCGGCCCGGAGGTGCTGGTCCAGCCGATGGTCGCGCCGGGCGTGGCGTGCGTGGTGGAGCTGGTCGAGGATCCGGCGTTCGGGCCGGTGGTCGGGTTCGGGCTGGGCGGCGTGGCGACCGAGCTGCTCGGCGACCGGGCCTGGCGGGCGGTGCCGCTGACCGACCGGGACGCCGCGGAGCTGGTCGACGAGCCGCGCGCCGCGCCGCTGCTGCACGGGCACCGGGGCGCCGCGCCGGTGGACCGGGCGGCCCTGGTCGACCTGCTGCTGCGGGTCGGCCGGCTGGCCGACGAGCAGCCCCGGGTGCGGTCGCTCACGCTCAACCCGGTGCTGGCCCGCCCCGACGGCATCTCGGTGCTGCACGCCACGGTCCGCACCGGCGCGGAGACGCCGCGCCCCGACACCGGCCCCCGCCGGTTGTGAGGAAGGGCCCCCGGTTGACGCATCCGGTAGCGGAGGGGGCCCCTGTCAACTCCCGGCCTCAGCCGCGCGCGGAGATCTGCTGCACCGACCACTCGTTGCCGTCCGGGTCGCGGAAGAACACGAAGCCGACGTTGTCCAGCGGGTGCGGCACCGGGCCCGGGTTGCGCCCGACCACCTGGATCTCGCTGACCTCGACGCCCCGCTCGACCAGCTCCGCGCGAGCTTTCTCCAGGTCGGCCACGACCAGTTGCAGCCCCTTGAGCGAGCCCGGCGGCATCTCGGGCACCACGCCCCGGCCGAGGACGATCGAGCACCCGGAGCCGGGGGGCGTGAGTTGCACGATCCGCCCCACCCCGCCCAGGTCCGTGTCGTGGTCGACGGCGAAGCCGACCCGCTCGGCGTAGAACTCCTTCGCCCGGTCCACGTCGGAGACCGGCACGATCACCACTTCCAGGGTCCAGTTCACCGCCCCAGCGTGGCCGTCCCGGGCCGCCCGTTCAAGCGCGACAGGCCCCGGCGAACCGCCGGGGCCTGTCGGTGGGGCATCGGATCAGCAGGCGTACGCCTCCAGCCGGTTCGCCCGCTCCGGGTCGCGCAGCTTGAGCAGCGTCACCTTCTCGATCTGCCGGATCCGCTCCCGGGACAGCCCGAACTCGCGGCCCACCTCGTCGAGGGTGCGCTGCCGGCCGTCGTCCAGGCCGAAGCGCAGCCGGATGACCGCCTGCTCCCGCTGGGAGAGGGTGGCCAGCACGATGCGTACCTCGTTGCGCAGCTCGCCGTTGGCGGCGGCGTCGCCGGGCTCGGTGCGCGGGTCCACCGCGGCGACGAAGTCGCCGAGCGCGCTCTCGCCGTCCTCGCCGACCGCCTGGTCCAGGCTCACCGGCTCCCGGTCGTAGGAGATCAGCTCGATCACCTGGTACTCGGGGACCTCCAGCGCGGTGGCCACCTCGCCGACGGTGGGCTCGCGACCCAGCGTCACGGACAGCTCGCGGCGTACCCGGACCATGCGGTTGACCTGCTCGACCATGTGCACCGGGATGCGGATGGTGCGGGCCTGGTCGGCCATGGCGCGGGTGATGGCCTGGCGGATCCACCAGGTGGCGTACGTGGAGAACTTGTAGCCCTTGGTGTAGTCGAACTTCTCGACGGCGCGGATCAGGCCGAGGTTGCCCTCCTGGATCAGGTCGAGGAAGGCCATGCCCCGCCCGGTGTAGCGCTTGGCGATGCTCACCACGAGCCGCAGGTTCGCCTCCAGCAGGTGGTCCTTGGCGGCGCGGCCCTCGGCCGCGATCAGCGCCAGGTCCGCACGCAGCTCGGCGGAGACCGGGGAGCAGGTGGCCAGCTTCTCGTCGGCGAAGAGGCCGGCCTCGATCCGCCGGCTCAGCTCGACCTCCTGCGCCGCGGTGAGCAGCTTGGTGCGGCCGATGCCGTTCAGGTACGCCCGGACCAGGTCGGTGGAGACGCCGCGCTCATCGGTGGCGTCGAGGTCCGTGAGGGTGACGTCCATGTCCTGGTGCTCGATCATCTGCTGGGTCATCTCTGTCTCTCCCCGTGTCCTACGAGCCGTACCGGCCCCCGTGCCGCCGGCGTGGTGGGCCGGTGACAAACAGCTTGGCGGTCGGGGCGTGAGACGGGAGTGAGGCGATCGGGGACCCGACACGAATCCGCGCGGAATTCGGGCTGTCGCTTGCCGGAGCCGGTTACCGTGCCAGCGAACCGGCCGGCCGGGCCGGGCAGCACAGGCGATCGGAGAACCAGGTGGTCTTCAAACGGCTCATGCAGGCGATGGGTGTGGGCGGAGCGTCGGTGGAGACGGTCCTGGCCAACCCGAACTGCCGCCCCGGCGGGCTGTTGGAGGGCCGGATCCAGGTGGCCGGCGGCGACCACCCGGTGGATGTGAGCTACGTCTCGCTCGGCCTGGTCACCCGGGTCGAGGTGGAGAGCGGCGACTCGGAGTACGACACCAACCAGGAGTTCGGCCAGGTCCGGGTGACCGGCGCGTTCCGGCTGGACCCGGGGCAGCGCCACGACGTGCCGTTCCGTTTCCAGGTGCCCTGGGAGACGCCGCTCACCGACCTGTACGGCCAGCACCTGCACGGCATGACCATGGGGTTGCGCACCGAGCTGGAGGTGGCCCGCGCGGTCGACTCCACCGACCTGGACGCGGTCGCGGTGCACCCGCTGCCGGCCCAGGAGCGACTGCTGGAGGCGCTGCTGCGGCTGGGTTTCCGGTTCGCCCGCGCCGACGTCGAGCGGGGCCACATCTACGGCGTACGCCAGCAGCTGCCGTTCTACCAGGAGATCGAGTTCTACCCGGCGCCGCAGTACGCCCGCGCCATGAACCAGCTCGAGGTCACCTTCGTCACCGACCCGCACCAGGTGCAGGTGGTGCTGGAGATGGACAAGCGGGGCGGGCTGTTCACCGAGGGCCGGGACGCGTTCGGGCGGTTCACCGTGGACCACGCCACCGCGGACCGCACCGACTGGGCCGCCCAGCTCGACGGCTGGCTCCGCCAGTCGCTGTCCCGGCGCGGCCTGTTCTTCTAGAGATCCACCGGGCTAGAGGTCCAGCAGGAGGGTGCGGGGGCCGACGTTGACGCTCTCCACCAGCATGTGGGTGCGGAAGCGGCCGGTCTCCACCTTCGCGCCCCGGGCCCGCAGCTCCTCGACCACGGTCTCCACCAGGGGTTCCGCCACCTGCGCGGGGGCGGCGGCGGTCCAGCTCGGTCGCCGTCCCTTGCGGGCGTCGCCGTAGAGCGTGAACTGGCTGACCACGAGCAGCGGCGCCCCGGCGTCGGCGGCGCTGCGCTCGTCGTCCAGGATGCGCAGCTCGTGCAGCTTGCGGGCCATGGTGGCGGCCACCTGCGGAGTGTCGGTGTGGGTGACGCCGAGCAGCACCAGCAGCCCGTCGGCGATCTCGCCCACCACCGCGCCGTCGACGGTGACCGAGGCCCGGCCGACGGTCTGCACCAGCGCCCGCATCAGTCCAGCACCGGCTCGACGAGGCCGCGCTCGACCAGGTGCGCCACGATCGGACCGGCCGCCTCGGCCAGCTCGTCGGGCGCCACGTCGTGTGCGACGGCGAGCAGGGCGAGCTGGTCGCGCAGCGGCAGCCGGCCGTCCGCGCCACCGACCAGGGCGAGCACCAGCGGGTCGATCTCCTCGGACCAGCGCAGCCCGCGCGGCGCGGCCAGGACCTGCCGGTCCACCGCCCAGCCGTCGTCGCCCATGGTCGCCTCCTGGCGCAGTTGCAGCCCGTCGGCGGCCCGGTAGCGGGCGGCGAGCAGCCCGTCGGTGTCCCGGGCGCGCAGCCAGTCCTGCCGGTCGAACCATTCGCCGATCCGGTCGCCGAGCGGCGGTTCCACCCGTTGGCGCAGATCCTCGACCCGGACGATCGGCTGCTCGTGCCCGGCGCGGCGCAGCGACACGATGCCGAACCCGACCGCCTCCACCTTGTGCGCGTCGAACCAGTCCAGCCACGCCTCCATCCGGTGCGGGTCGGCGCTCTCCCCGACGTCGGTGAGCCAGAGGTTCACGTACGCCATCGGGTCGGCCACCTCGCGCTGGATCACCCAGGCGTCCAGCCCGGTGCCGGCGAACCAGCCGGTGACCCGGTCGGCCCAGTCCTCGCCGCTGACGTGCACCCAGTTCGCCAGGTACTGCATGGTGCCGCCGTCGGTGAGCAGGTGCGGCGCGGCGGCGGCCAGTTCGGCGCCGATCGCGTCGCCGACCCGCCCGGAGTCGCGGTAGACGTGCGTGGTGGTGCCGGGGCCGACCACGAACGGCGGGTTGCTGACCACCAGGTCGAATCGGCGCCCGGCGACCGGGGCGACCAGGTCGCCGCGGAGCAGCTCCCAGTCCTGCCCGTTGAGCGCGGCGGTGGTGGCGGCGAAGCGCAGCGCCCGCTCGGAGACGTCGGTGGCGGTGACCCGGCGGGCGTGGGTGCCCAGGTGCAGCGCCTGCACGCCGGAGCCGGTGCCGAGGTCCAGCGCGGTATCCGCCGGGCGGCGCACGGCGGCGCCGATCAGCGTCTGGGTGGCCCCGCCGATGCCGAGCACGTGCTCGGCGTGCAACGGCCGGCCGGGCCGGGCGCTGGCCGGCACGTCGGCGAGCACCCACCAGTCGTCGGCGTACGGCTCCAGGTCGACGCCGGCGCGCAGCCCGTCGCCGTGCCGCTCGACGATGCCCCCGGCGAGCGCCTCGTCCACGCTCAGCGGGGCCAGCGCGGCGGCCACCACCGGCTCCGGCTCGGTCTGGTCGCAGATGAACACCCGGATCAGGGTGGCCAGCCGGTCGCGGTCCTCGGTGGCGCGCAGCGCGGCCCGGTGGTCGTTGCGGGCGACCCCGCCGGTGGCCTGCGAGCCGAGCCGCCCGGCGATGCCGTTGGCGGTGAAGTCGGCAAGCGTCAGCGCGGTGCGCAGCGCGTCGACCCCGGCGGGGGAGAGCAGCATGTCGTGACGGTCCACATGGCCATCCTGCCCCGACCGCCGCCCGATGCGACGCGCACCCGCCGGATCGCCGATGGCCGACGGTATTACCCGGCAACTATCTCTTTCATGAACATCGATGTGTGGTTAGCATTCCTGCCAACATCCGTCGATGGGCGTTCCGCCGGCCACGAACCGGCCCGCCCGGTAGGGAGCCACACGATGCCCGACGTGTCCGTCCCCCGGCGTCGCGCGCTGCGCGCGCTCGCCGTCACGGCCGCCGCGGCGGCCCTCACCGCCGCCGCCTCCACCCCGGCCCTCGCCGCGCCGACCGGCCAGATCCGGTACGCCGGGGCCGCCGACGCCGTCAGCGGCAGCTACCTGGTCGTGCTCAAGGGCGACGCGGTCGGCGCCGCGAACAGCCGTACCGCCCGCACCGCCGTGCCGGACCGGGCCGCCGGCCTGGCCAAGCGCTACGGCGGCAGCGTCGGCACGGTGTGGAGCGCCGCGCTCACCGGCTACAGCGCCAAGATGAGCACCGGACAGGCGCGTCGGCTGGCCGCCGACCCGGCCGTCGCGTACGTCGAGCAGGACCGCCGGGTGACCGTGCAGGGCACCCAGACCGGCGCCACCTGGGGCCTGGACCGGATCGACCAGCGCAACCTGCCGCTGAACAGCACCTACACCTACCCGAACACCGCCACCAACGTGCGCGCCTACATCATCGACACCGGCATCCGGACCACGCACAGCCAGTTCGGCGGCCGGGCCACCTGGGGCACCAACACGGTGGACAGCAACAACACCGACTGCAACGGCCACGGTACGCACGTCGCCGGCACGGTCGGCGGCAGCACCTACGGCGTGGCCAAGGGGGTACGGCTGATCGCGGTGAAGGTGCTCAACTGCTCCGGCAGCGGCACCACCGCCGGCGTGGTCAACGGCGTCAACTGGGTCACCTCGAACGCGGTCAAGCCGGCGGTGGCCAACATGAGCCTCGGCGGCGGCGTCAGCACCTCGCTGGACAACGCGGTGGCCAACTCGATCAGCTCCGGCATCACGTACGCGCTGGCCGCCGGCAACTCCAGCGCCAACGCCTGCAACTCCTCGCCGGCCCGGGTCGCCTCGGCGATCACGGTGGGCTCGACCACCAGCAGCGACGCGCGTTCGTCGTTCTCCAACTACGGCTCCTGCGTGGACATCTTCGCGCCCGGCTCGTCGATCACGTCGTCGTGGAACAGCAGCGACAGCGCGACCAACACGATCAGCGGCACCTCGATGGCCTCGCCGCACGTGGCCGGCGCGGCGGCGCTGGTGCTGTCCGCCAACCCGTCCTACAGCCCGTCGCAGGTGGCCAGCTACCTGACCAGCAACGCCACCACCGGCAAGGTGACCAACCCGGGTTCGGGCTCGCCGAACCGGCTGCTCTTCGTGGTGAACTGACCCGCAGCGTGAGCCGCGCGGCCCGGTGGACCCCAGCGGAGTCCACCGGGCCGCGTCGTGCTCGTCGGGGAGTCGGCGGCGGGACCGGCGCCCGGGGCGGCAGGATGGGGGCATGACGCTCTCCCTGCCCATCGACCCGCAGGCCAACGAGTTGCTGGCGCGCAGCCCGCTGGCGCTGCTCCTCGGCATGGTGCTGGACCAGCAGGTGCCGATGGAGAAGGCGTTCTCCTCCCCGTACGTGCTGGCGCAGCGGCTCGGCCACGAGCCGGACGCCCGGGAGCTGGCCGGGTACGACCCGGAGGCGCTGGTGGAGCTGTTCGCCCGGCCACCGGCGCTGCACCGCTTCCCGAAGGCGATGGCGGCCCGGGCGCAGGAGGTCTGCCGGGCGCTGGTGGACCGCTACGACGGCGACCCGGCCCGGCTCTGGTCCGAGGCGTCCGACGGCGGTGAGCTGCTGCGCCGGGTCGGCGAGCTGCCCGGCTTCGGCCG
Source organism: Micromonospora sp. NPDC049282 (assembly GCF_043197045.1). Taxonomy (NCBI): domain Bacteria; kingdom Bacillati; phylum Actinomycetota; class Actinomycetes; order Micromonosporales; family Micromonosporaceae; genus Micromonospora; species Micromonospora sp. NPDC049282. Next base: position 186,538 of record NZ_JBICSL010000013.1, on the reverse strand, counting down.
GCAGAAGGCGCAGATCTTCGTCGCGCTGCTGGGCAAGCGGTTCGGGGTCACCCCGGCGGGCTGGCGCGAGGCGGCCGGCTCCTACGGCGACGCGGAGGCGTACCGGTCGGTGGCGGACGTGACCGACCCGGACTCGCTGCGCCGGGTGCGCGAGTTCAAGCAGCGGACGAAGGCGGAGGCGAAGGCGAAGGCCGCGAAGGGCTGACGGTGGGCGAGCAGCCCTGCCGGCGCTCCGCTCAGGCGGCGGTCGGGCGGGACAGCGAGGCCAGCGCGCGGCGCACGTCGGCCAGCGAGACCGTGGCCGAGTCGTCCAGGTCGGCCAGGCCGGCCTCGATCCACTGCCGCATCAGCGTGGTCACGCCGATGCCGCGTGCGTCGGCGGCGGCCCGGACCCGTTCGTACGTCTCCAGCGGCAGGCGTACCGACCGGCTGACCATCGGCACGTCGGTGTCGGGGGTGGGCAGTTGCGCCGGCGACGTCTCGTCGATCAGGTCGGCGAACGCGTCGCCGCCGCCGTGGAACCGCTTGGTCGCCTCGTCACGGTGCATCGTGACCGCCTCCTCGTCGGCGTGACCTCCGCACCGCCTCGTCGTAGCGCTTGGCCTCGACGTCGCTCAGCTCGCGGGCGGAGAGGATGTCCCAGTCGTTGTCGGTGCCGTCGGCCTCGGCCAGCAGCACGGCGAGACGCCGGCCGCGGTGGTCGGTGGCGTAGACCACCATCACGTCGTCACCGAGGTGCCGGATGACCCGGCGGTTGCTGTGCAGGGCCTCCCAGACTTCCCCGGGCGTGACGTCGTAGACCCGCAGGTTCGCCAGCGCCTCGTCGGTGAAGCTGAACCGGTTGGCCACCCGCGCAGCGTACCACGGACGTAACACGTCGACCGGATTCTCGTCGATCGCCCGTGGGGAGTGACAGGATGGGTCGTATCCCCTCGTAGGAGGTCCGTGGTGAAGCATCAGGCCTACCAGCCGATCCTGATCACCGACGCCTCGCGGAGCCAGGACGACCAGCTCAACAGCCGGCAGAAGCGCTACGTGCTGATGATGGGCGTCCGGGTCGCCTGCCTGGTCGCGGGCGCGATCCTGGTCGGCGTCAAGGCCCCGCTGCTGTGGCTCTGGTTGCCGCTGTGCGCGCTCGGCATGGTGCTCATCCCGTGGCTCGCGGTGCTGCTGGCGAACGACCGCCCGCCCAAGGAAGAGCACCGCCTGGCCGGCCGGTTCCAGCCCCGCAGCCGCGACGAGACCCCGCCGATGGCGTTGTCCGCCGAGGAGCGCCCGCACAAGGTCATCGACGCCGAGCCCTGACCTCGCATCACTCTCCGTAACGCTCGGTGAACGAGATCCGGGAAGAATGCGCCATGCCTGTGAGTCATGTTCATGACTCACAGGCATGCCGCCCACGAGGGATGCCTCGGGTCCGGCGCGACACGCCCACCGTCAGCAACCGGCGGGCGCCGTCGGTTCACGCGGCCGGGCGGGCACCCACCGTGGTCACGGCCAACGCGCCCAGGTCGCCGGCCCGGGCCAGCGCCGCGCCGGGCGAGGCGCCGGCCAGCCAGGCGGTGAGCAGGCCGGCGGCGAACGCGTCCCCCGCGCCGGTGACGTCCACCACGGCCACCCCGGGCGCCGGGGCGGCCTCCACCCGGCCGCCGCGTTCCACCCAGACCGCGCCGGCCGCGCCGCGCTTGACCACCACCCGGTGCGCCACCGAGGTCAGCGCCCGGGCCTGCGCCGCCGGGTCGAGACCGCCGGCCAGCACCGTCGCCTCGTCCGTGTTGACCAGCAGCAGGTCGACGTCGCGTACCCAGGTCAGGAACGCCCCGCCGACGCGCCGCAACGGCGCCGCGGAGGCCGCGTCGACGCTGACGGTCAGCCCACGCTCGCGGGCGGCGGCCAGCGCGCGCAGGCCCGCGCCGCGCGACCCGACGTCCAGCAGGGTGTACGCGGACAGGTGCAGGTGCCCGGCGTCGGGCGCGGCGGCCAGCGCGGCGTCCACGTGGCGCGCGGACAGCCGCAGGTTCGCGCCGCGCTGGCTGACCATGGTGCGTTCCCCGTCGTGGGTGAGCACGATCACCGTGCCGGTCGGGTAGCCCTCGTGCCGCTCCACCGCGCAGTCCACGCCGATCCGGGTCAGCTCGGCCACCCGGTCCCGGCCGGTCTCGTCGTCGCCCACCGCGGCCACCAGCGTCACGGCCGAGCCCTGCCCGGCGAGCCAGGCCGCGGTGTTGGCCGCCTGCCCGCCGCCGCTGAACCGGATCCCGGCCGCGGTGTCCGAGCCGGTGGCGAGCGGCCCGGACAGCATGGCGACCACGTCGGTGATCACGTCGCCGACGACGACGATGCGCGGGACCGCACGG
>NZ_JBICSL010000013.1:95201-184085 GCF_043197045.1 Micromonospora sp. NPDC049282 | reverse complement strand
TCGGCCCTCGCTGCGCTCGGTGCGTTCGCTCATGCCGTGCTGGCTGGGCATGCGCTCACGGCCCTCGCTGCGCTCGGTGCGTTCGCTCATGCCGTGCTGGCTGGGCATGCGCTCACGGCCCTCGCTGCGCTCGGTGCGTTCGCTCATGCCGTGCCGGCGGCGCGTCGGCCCGCCGCGGCGACCGCGATCCGCGCCGCCAGGTCGGCGTTGCGCAGGATGATCCGGACGTTCACCGCCAGGCTGGCGCCCTCGGTGGCGGCGTGGAAGTGGGCCAGCAGGAACGGGGTCACCGCCTTGCCGGTGATGCCCTCCCGCGCCAGCGCGGCCAACCCGTCGGCGAGGGTGCGGTCGTGCAGCGCCGGATCGAGCTGCTCGTCAGACGGCAGCGGGTTGGCCACGATCAGCCCGCCCCGGTGCACGCCCTGCGCGGCCCGGGCGGCCAGCACGTCGGCCACCCGCTCCGGCGAGTCCACCGACCAGTCCAGGTCGAAGCCGGCGTCGGTGAGATAGAAGCCGGGGAACCGGCGGGTCCGGTAGCCCACCACGCTCACCCCCAGCGTCTCCAGCCGCTCCAGGGTGGCCCCGACGTCGAGGATCGACTTCACCCCGGCGCAGACGACCGCGATCGGGGTACGGGCCAGCGTGACCAGGTCGGCCGACTCGTCGAACGTCTGCGCCGCCTCCCGGTGCACCCCGCCGAGCCCGCCGGTGGCGAACACCCCGATCCCGGCCGCTGCCGCCGCCGCGCTGGTGGCCGCGACCGTGGTGGCCCCGTCCGCGCCGGTGGCCGCCGCCGGGGCCAGGTCGCGGACCGAGAGCTTGCTCACGCCGTCGACCGTGGCGAGCCGGGTCAGCTGGGCGTCGTCCAGCCCCACCCGCAGGTCACCGGCGACCATGCCGATGGTGGCCGGCACCGCGCCCGCGTCCCGGACCGCCTGCTCGATCTGCCGCGCCACGCGCAGGTTGTCCGGTCGGGGGAGGCCGTGCGAGACGATGGTGCTCTCCAGCGCGACGACCGGACGGCCGTCCCGGAGGGCGTCGGCCACCTCACCACCGAGGCTGATGCGAAAGTTGGTCACTTCCGTTACGTTACGGGCCGCCCGCCGGCAGGGCTGTGGTGGACCCGACCCGGCCGGCCTGCGAAACTGAAAAGCCGGAGGTGGGACGTGAGCACTGAGATTCTCGAACGCCCGGAGCAGAAGGACGCCGACACCGGCCCCGAGATGTTCCACTACGTGCGTAAGGACAAGATCGCCGAGAGCGCGGTCATGGGCACGTACGTCATCGCGCTGTGCGGGGAGACCTTCCCGGTGACCAAGGCCGCCAAGCCCGGTTCGCCGGTCTGTCCGAAGTGCAAGGAGATCTACGAGTCATGGCGCGAGTGATCGCGGGCGGCTCCGCCGCCCGCCCACGTAACCTGCGGCGGTGACCACCTCCACCCCCCTGCTTCTCGCCGACCTGACCGGCGTGGCGGTCTTCGCCGCCTCCGGCGCCTCCGCGGCGGTCGCCAAACGGCTCGATCTGTTCGGGGTGGTCCTCGTCGGCGTGGTCGCCGCCCTCGGCGGCGGCATCTTCCGCGACCTGGTCATCGACGAGGTGCCCCCGCTGGCGTTCGCCGACTGGCGGTACGCGGTCACCGCCGCCGTCACCGCCGCCGCCGTGTTCCGGCTGCACCCCCAGTTCTCCCGACTGCGCACCACGGTGCTGGTGCTCGACGCGGCCGGGCTGGCGCTGTTCACCGTCACCGGCACACTCAAGGCGCTCGACGCCCACGTGCCCGCGGTCGGCGCCTGCATGATCGGCATGCTCACCGCGATCGGCGGCGGGCTCGGTCGGGACCTGCTCACCGGCGAGATCCCGGTGGTGCTGCGCCGGGAGATCTACGCGGTGGCCGCGCTCGCCGGCTCGATCGCGGTGACGGTGCTGTCGACGTACGGACGGGCCACCACCGTGCCGCTGACCGGCGCCGCCGTCTTCGTCTTCGGGCTGCGCCTGATCTCGCTGCGCCGGCGCTGGTCCGCCCCGGTGCCGACGGCGCGGATGTGACCAGCGTGGCGTCGAGTGGGGCGGAACGCCCCCGCTGGTTATGCTGAGTCGGCCTTCGCGGCACCGGATGCGCGAGGGCGTTTTCATGGGGAGAGGAGCTACGCGTGCCACCGCGGTTGCCGGCGCTCGACACGTTCCCGCCCCTGCGTTCCTGGCAACGCAAGGCGATGGTGGAATACCTGCGTCGCCGGGCCGAGGACTTCACCGCGGTCGCCACGCCCGGCGCCGGGAAGACCACGTTCGCCCTGCGGATCGCCGCCGAGCTGCTCGGTGACGGCACCGTCGAGGCGGTCACCGTGGTCGCGCCGACGGAGCACCTGAAGACCCAGTGGGCGCAGGCCGCGGCCCGGGTCGGCATCCAGCTCGACGCCGCGTTCCGCAACGCCGACCTGCACTCCGCCGCCGACTTCCACGGCGCGGTGGTCACCTACGCCCAGGTCGGCATGGCGCCGCAGGTGCACCGGCGGCGCACCATGACCCGGCGGACCCTGGTCATCCTCGACGAGATCCACCACGCCGGCGACGCCCGCACCTGGGGCGACGGCGTCAAGGCGGCGTTCGAGCCCGCGGTACGCCGGCTGATGCTCACCGGCACGCCGTTCCGGTCCGACGACAACCCGATCCCGTTCGTCAGCTACGAGCGGGGCTCCGACGGGTTGCTGCGCTCCCGCGCCGACTCCGTCTACGGCTACTCCGACGCGTTGCGCGACGGCGTGGTCCGGCCGGTGCTGTTCCTGGCCTACTCCGGGGAGACCCGGTGGCGCACCAACGCCGGCGACGAGCTGGCCGCCCGGCTGGGCGAGCCGATGACGCAGGACCTGATCGCGCAGGCGTGGCGGACCGCGCTGGACCCGGCCGGCGACTGGATGCCGCAGGTGCTGCGCGCCGCCGACGCCCGGCTGAGCGTGCTGCGGGCCAACGGCATGCCCGACGCGGGCGGCCTGGTCATCGCCAGCGACCAGCAGGTGGCCCGTGCGTACGCCAAGCTGCTGGAGCAGGTGACCGGCGAGAAGGCCGCCGTGGTGCTCTCCGACGACCAGGGCGCGTCCGCGCGGATCGCGACGTTCGCGGCGTCCGAGCAGCGCTGGCTGGTCGCGGTGCGGATGGTGTCCGAGGGCGTGGACATCCCGCGACTGGCCGTCGGGGTGTACGCGACCAGCGCCAGCACCGCGCTCTACTTCGCGCAGGCGATCGGGCGGTTCGTCCGGGCCCGCCGTGCCGGCGAGACCGCCTCGGTCTTCCTGCCCAGCGTGCCGCACCTGCTCGGGCTGGCCAGCGAGATGGAGATCGAGCGGGACCACGTGCTCGGCAAGCCCAAGGACCGCGAGGGCTTCGACGACGACCTGCTGGAGCGTGCCCAGCGCGACGACGGCGCCAGCGGCGAGTTGGAGAAGCGCTTCGCCGCGCTCTCCGCCACCGCCGAGCTGGACCAGGTGATCTTCGACGGCGCGTCGTTCGGCACCGCCGCCCAGGCCGGCACGCCGGAGGAGGAGGAATATCTCGGGCTGCCCGGTCTGCTCACCGCCGACCAGGTCTCCCTGCTGCTGACCAAGCGGCAGGCCGATCAGCTCGCCGCGCAGAAGCGCCGGGCGGCCCAACGGACCGCTGAGCCGGCCGCTGCCGCCTCCGTGGCGGCGCCCCCTCCGCTGAGTGCCGCCCAGCGTCGGGTGGCCCTACGGCGGCAGCTGAACGCTCTGGTGGCCGCCCGGCACCACCACACCGGCCAGCCGCACGGCAAGATCCATGCCGAGCTGCGCCGGATCTGTGGCGGCCCGCCCAGCGCCCAGGCGACGATCGAGCAGCTGGAAGAGCGCATCGCCACCGTGCAGACGCTGTAGGGCACGAAAAACCGACCGGAGGCGCCGTCTGGCGGTCTCCGGTCGGTTATGTCGCGTTGCGGATTGTTTTCGGCTCAGTTCGCCATCAGATCGGTGCCCCGCCAGCTGAACTCCGGGTCCGTCGCGTACCGCACGGTGATCTTCACGAGATCCTCCGCGTACTTGTTCGCGTGGTGCCCACAGAACACCAGCTCGCTCCCACCCGACAGGGTGATCCGGAGCTTGCCGGCAGCATTACAGCGGTCGCACCGTTCATCGGCGGCCGGGGGGCTCACCGTCTCGGGCGGCGGCGTGAGGGTCGGGGTCATCGCCTTCCTCCTCTGGTCGTCACCGATGAACACACTCGTCGGTCGTTGCTCACCTATCGTGCAACACCCATCTCGGGCCCTGCCTTCCCTGTGTGCCCGCGGGGGACCGAGGTCACACCTGGCGTGGAAGACAGTGTGCCGTGCACCAAGGGTGCCACGTCAACGATCACAAACGTGCAACCGATCGATCACCGATCAGTGTTCTACGGCTGGTGATCAAACCGACACGTCTGGTTGACGTGTGTGGTCAGTCCAGGTAGTCGCGGAGCACCTGGGAACGCGAGGGGTGCCGCAACTTGGACATGGTCTTGGACTCGATCTGTCGGATGCGCTCCCGGGTCACGCCGTACACCTGGCCGATCTCGTCCAGGGTGCGCGGCTGGCCGTCGGTGAGGCCGAAGCGCAGGCGCACCACACCCGCCTCACGCTCGGACAACGTCTGCAGGACCTGCTGGAGCTGATCCTGCAGCAGCGAGAACGACACCGCGTCGACCGCCACGACGGCCTCGGAGTCCTCGATGAAATCGCCGAGCTGACTGTCGCCCTCGTCGCCGATGGTCTGGTCGAGCGAGATGGGCTCCCGGGCGTACTGCTGGATCTCCAGCACCTTCTCCGGTGTGATGTCCATCTCCTTGGCCAGCTCCTCCGGGGTGGGCTCGCGGCCCAGGTCCTGGAGCAGCTCGCGCTGGATCCGGCCGAGCTTGTTGATCACCTCGACCATGTGCACCGGGATGCGGATGGTGCGGGCCTGGTCGGCCATGGCGCGGGTGATGGCCTGGCGGATCCACCAGGTGGCGTACGTGGAGAACTTGTAGCCCTTGGTGTAGTCGAACTTCTCGACGGCGCGGATCAGGCCGAGGTTGCCCTCCTGGATCAGGTCGAGGAAGGCCATGCCCCGCCCGGTGTAGCGCTTGGCCAGCGAGACCACCAGCCGCAGGTTCGCCTCCAGCAGGTGGTTCTTGGCCCGCTCGCCGTCCCGGGAGATCCACAGCAGGTCGCGCTGCATGTCGCGGACCAGCTTCTCCTCGCCCTCGTCGGCGGCGCGCAGCCGCTCGGCGGCGTAGAGGCCGGCCTCGATCCGCTTGGCGAGCTCGACCTCCTGCTCGGCGTTGAGCAGCGGGACCTTGCCGATCTGCTTGAGGTAGGCCCGGACCGAGTCCGCCGAGGCGGTCAGCTCGGCGTCGCGACGCGCCTGCTTGAGCGCCTCGGACTCCTCGTCGTCCCACTCGAAGTCGCCGTCGGTGGCGGAGCTCGCCGCGTCGGCCGCGGCGGCCTGGGCCAGCTCGACCGGCTCCTCGACCACCACGTCCTCGATCTCGGCGGCCAGCGTCTCCGGGTCGACCTCACCCTCGGCGGCCTTCCCCGGCTTGGCCGCGGCCGTCTTGGCGGCCACGGTGGCCTTGGTGGCCCGGGTCGCCTTGGTGGCCTTCGCCGGGGCGGCGGCCTTGGCGGCCACCTCGGCGGTGGTGCCGGCGGCCTTGCGGGCCGTCGCCTTCCGCGGGGCCGGGGCGGGGGACTCCTCGGCGGCGGGGGCCTGCGTCGGGGCGGGCGCGGCGGCCTGCTTGGTGGTCTTGGCGGTGGTGGCCCGGGAAGCCGGGGTGGCGGACCGGGCCGCGGCGACCCGGCGCCGGGTGCTGGCGGAGCCGTCCACCACCACCGTCACGCCCGCCTCGGAGAGCGCGCGGAGGATCTTCTTGGCCTGGGCCGGAGTCACCTCAGCGGACTCGACGGTGCGCGCGAGCTGGGCCGACGTGAGCTGACCGCCGGCGCTCTGCGCGTGGGCGATCAGGGTGTCGGTGAGCGAGCGAACGTCGGCGCCGGTCTGGCGGGGTTCTGTCACGAATGACCTTCCGGAGGCGAAGAGCGAGCACGGCCGGGTCGTCCGGCGCAGCACGAACGGCCGTGCCGGGCGAGTCTTTGAGGACCCCCGTGTCCCGGTCCGTCCGGTCGTTGGCGGTCCGTGGCGCGTGGGCAGGGTGAATTGTAACGCCGTCTGCGGCGATCATCCCGCGCCGCACGGCGTAACCGCGGCCGGGACCGCCAATTCGGCGCAGATGTGGACTTTGTAAGGATGATACCCACGCACGAACCGGGCGGTCCCGATCGTGCGGGAAGGGGACGAACATGATCACCTCGGCGCCCTCGCCGCGGGAACTGCTCACGATCGCCGTCGAGGTGGCGCGGGACGCCGCCGCCACCGCCCACCGGATGCGATCCGAGGGCGTGTCGGTGGCCGCGACCAAGAGCACGGCGACGGACGTGGTCACCGCCGCCGACCGGGCGGTGGAGCGGCAGGTGCTGGCCGCGCTACGGGACCGGCGGCCCGGTGACGCGGTGCTGGGGGAGGAGTACGGCGCCGGGGCGACCGGCCCGGCCACGCCGGACGGCGTGCGCTGGGTGGTCGATCCGATCGACGGCACCGTCAACTACCTGTACGGGCTGCCCTACTGCGCGGTCTCGCTCGCCGCGGAGGTGGCCGGCGAGGTGGTCGCCGGGGTGGTCCGCAACGTGTTCACCGGCGAGGAGTGGACCGCGACCGCGGGCGGCGGGGCCTGGCGGGACGGCCGGCGGCTGCGCTGCTCGGCCGAGACCGATCTCGGGCAGGCGCTGGTCGCCACCGGGTTCGGCTACGACGCCGGCCGCCGGTCCCACCAGGCCCGGGTGGTCGCCGAGTTGATTCCGCACGTGCGGGACATCCGCCGGATGGGCGCGGCCGCGCTCGACCTCTGCCTGGCCGCCGAGGGGCGGGTGGACGCCTACTACGAGAAGGGGCTGGCCGCCTGGGACCTCGCCGCGGGCGGGCTGGTGGCCCGGGAGGCCGGGCTGCTGGTGACCGGGGTGTCCGGCCGGCCGGCCGGGCCGGACCTGGTGCTCGCCGCGCCACCGGCGCTGCACGGGCCGCTGCACAGCCGCCTCACCGACCTGGACGCCTCCGGCGGCCCGTGACGCCGGCCCCGGACGGGCGACAGCGACAGGGCGGCCTCCCGGATCGCGGAGACCACCCTGGTCGTCGGGGCCGGGTAGCCGGCCCGCCGGTCACTTGTCGATCGGCATCGGGCACGTCTGCGCCGGTGCCTCCGGCGCGCCCAGGTCGCCGAGCGACTGGTTCACCTCGGTGGTGGTGGCCAGCTGCTGGAAGCCGTTGCCGAGGACCACGTCGACCGTGTCGTCCTTGCGGTCGGGCTGGAACGCCTGCTCGGCGTCGTTGAGGAAGTAGGCCCGCAGCAGGTGGGCCGAGCCGACGCCCTTGGGGCCGAAGCGCAGCACCGCCACGCCGTCGACCGCTTTCTTCTCGTTGCCGACCTTCTTGACCTGGAACTTCCGGTTGCGGAAGTCGTCCGCGACGCTGCCGGCCCGGCCGGCCTCGTCGGTGGCGTTGTAGACGTTGATCTTCACGTCCTTCTGCTCGCGTAGCCTCAGGTCGACCAGCGGCCAGCCGTCCGGACAACCGGCGGCGGTGCCGGCCTTGCTCTGGCTGTCGCGGACCACGGCGACGACCACGAAGACCAGGGCGATGACCGCCAGCAGTCCGACGACAACGAGTGCCCGCACTCGCGCAAAACTCATCCTGGGCGCTCCCCGGACAGTGATTGGGTGGCGGCGGCCGCCGCGGTCGGGCCGCGTCTGTCGACCGTCGGAGTACGCCGCTGAGGTTAACCCTTGTCCGGCTCCCGCGTGGAAACAGTCCGACATGCCGGCGCGCCACTGAGGGAACGGGTAGGACTACCCCTATCTTCGTGTCGCCTGAGTCACATTGGGAACAACTTCGGGCGCAGGGGCGTACATCTCTCCCGCGAGGGCGGTATACATGCCTCGCCCAAAGGGGGGGTAAGGTTCCGCGCTCGCCGGGGGGTTCCGCTCCGGCGAGCCCGACCCAACGGTCGTCGGGTCGGGTGCCCGACACAGATGGTGGCCGGCCAGGGGAACCGAAACGGCGTCGTCCGGCGTTACAACCGGCAGCGACCATATCGATATTGGAGAGTGAAACCGATGGCCACCGACTACGACGCCCCGCGTCGAGACGAGGTCGACCTCGGCGAGGACAGCCTCGAAGAGCTCAAGGCCCGGCGGGTCGACTCACAGTCGGGCGCCGTGGACGTGGACGAGGCCGAAGTGGCCGAGAGCTTCGAGCTGCCCGGCGCCGACCTGGCCGACGAGGAACTCACCGTCAAGGTGCTCCCGATGCAGCAGGACGAGTTCCGGTGCGCCCGCTGCTTCCTGGTCCACCACCGAAGCCAGCTGGCGGTCGAGCGCAACGGCGACCTGATCTGCCGCGAGTGCGTCTGATCCTTCAGCCGGGACACCGGCGGCGGCCTCCTCGACGAGGCCGCCGCTGTTCGAGCCGCCGTGCGCCGGTGGCGGGAAGCTGCTTGACTCGTACGGGCGGCTGCCACGCCGCGCGGAGCAGGAGGGCGGACGGGTGAGCGAGCGCAGCGAGCGGGCCGGCGGGACCGGCCGGACGCCGGTCCCGGGCACGGGACCGACACCGTCCGCCCCGGAGCCGGCCACCGATCGGTCCGGCGCGAACCTGGGCCAGGACCGGTCCGGCGCGGACGCTGGTCGCGACCTGGCCGGCACGGACGCCGGGGCCGGCGATGAGCTGGGCGCCACGGTCGCCGCGCTGACCGCCGACGACATCGCGCCGGCCCGCCGCCGGCAACTGCTGGTACGGCTGGTCGGCCAGGCCCGTGCCCGCGGCCTCACCGACCTGTTCAAGCCCAGGGCGGCGCTGCGCTGGATGACGGACACCGTCGCCGACGTCGCGCCGCACGTGCCGGTCCGCGATCTGGCCACGCTGCGGCGGCACTTCCCCGGTCTGGACGACGACGCGCTCGCCGACCGGCTGGTCCGCAACGCGTCCCGGGCCACCGCCGGGATCGGCGCGGCCGGCGGCGGGGTCGCCGCGGTCGAGTGGGCGGTGACGCCCACCCTGCTGTCCGCGCCGGTCCTGCTGGCCGCCGAGACGGTAGCCGTGGTGGCGATCGAGCTGAAGCTGATCGGGGAGCTGCACGAACTCCACCGGATGCCGCTGCCCACCGGTGGGACCGCGCGCACGGTGGCGCTGGTGCAGTCCTGGGCCGGCCAGCGGGGGATCAACCCGATGATGCCCGGCGTCGGGGTGAGCGCCGTGCTGGGCACCGCCGCCCGCCGGGAACTGCGGGACAGCCTGCTGCGCCGCTTCGGCCGCAACCTCACCACGCTCGGGCCGTTCCTGACCGGCGCCGCCGTGGCCGGCTACCTCAACCGCCGGGCCACCCGGGTGTTGGGCGAGCAGCTCCGCAAGGACCTCCGGCACGTCGCCCGCGGCCTGCCCGGCAAGCCGACCTGACGTCGGCACCGGCCGTTCACCGCGCCGCCCGTCGCGCCGGCACGCTAGGCCGTTCACCGCACCGCCCGTCGGGCCGGCTGTGCTGCCGCCAGATCGGGGAGGTGGCGGTATCCGTCGGGCGTTGAAGCCGCCACTTCGCCGTAACGGAGTCGATCATCGGCCGGGCCGGGCCAGACCCGGGCGGGGCTGGGCCAGACGGGCCCGCCAGACCGGGCCATGCCAGACCAGGCCATGCCGGGCCACGCCAGACCGGGCCATGCCAGACCGGGCCATCCCGGGTCGGGTCACGCCGGTCCACGGCAGGGCCGGGCCAGACCGGGCCACGCCGGTCCACAGGCGGGCCGGGGCGCGTGGTGGTGGGTGCTGGGTGGACGGGCGGGTCAGGCGGCGTCGCGGGCGGCCAGCAGGGCGGCCGCCAGCTCCACCGGGTGCCGGGTGCTGACCACCCAGAACGGGGTGGGGTCGGCCGGGTCGTCCAGCACCACCTGGACCGCGCCGCCGATCCACGGGCGCTGCACCACGAAGGCGAGCGGGTCGGCGCCGACGCCGAGCACCTCGCGCCGGCCGGCCGCGTCCAGCGGCACCGCGTCCGCGACGTGGCGCACCGGCAGGCGGGCGTCGTCGACCAGCAACTCGCCGTCGCGTACGGCCAGCCGGATCCGGCCCAGCCAGGCCAGGGCGGCCACCGTGGCGGGGATCAGCAGCACGAACGGCAGCCAGGCCCGGAAGCCGGTCGCGCCCAGCCACAGCTCGGCGGCGAGCAGCCCGGCCACGGCCAGCCCTGCGGGCCAGGCCCACCAGGGCAGCCCCAGACGCTCCGCGTAGGGCGCGGGGGTGGCCGTCGGGGCGGCCGGAGATGACGACTGACGCACACTGCGAGGGTACGGCGCGCGACCGGCCGGCCAACCGGCAGGATGGCAGGGTCACCCCGCGAGGACCGGACGGAAGAGGATGACCGTGACAGATGTCGTGCCCGTGCCCGTACGGCAGCTCGACCCGGAGCTGCCGCTGCCGGCGTACGCCCATCCCGGCGACGCCGGCGCGGACCTGGTGGCCGCCGCGGACGTGGAGCTGCCGCCCGGCGGCCGCGCCCTGGTGCCCACCGGCGTGGCGGTGGCGCTGCCCGAGGGGTACGTCGGGCTGGTCCACCCCCGATCGGGGCTGGCGGCCAGGCTCGGCGTGACGGTGCTGAATGCGCCCGGTACGGTCGACGCCGGCTACCGGGGTGAGATCCTGGTCAACCTGATCAACCATGATCGGGACATGGCGGCGAAGATCAGCCGGGGTGACCGGATCGCGCAGCTCGTCGTCCAGCGGGTCGCCCGGGTCGAGTTCCGGCCGGTGGCCGAGCTGCCCGGGTCGCGGCGCGGCGCCGGCGGCCACGGGTCCACCGGCGGGCACGCCGGGCTGGTTCCGGCTCCGGCCGGCGGGCAGAACGAAGAGGTGGCAGGGTGAGTGCGAACAGCGGAGGGTGGACGCAGTGATCTTCTCCCGGAAGCGGGCCGACGAGGCGCGACAGGCGCGTGACAACGACGCGCTGGCCGCCGAGGAAACCTCGACGGCGCCGGCCCGCGGCCCGTACGACGTCAGCGAGGCGCCCGACGAGCCCCGGCTCGACCTGGGCAGCCTCCAGATCCCGGCGGTGCCGGACGTGGAGGTGCGGGTGCAGGCCGACCCGCAGGGTGTGATCCAGCAGGTGGTGCTGGTGCACGGGCAGAACGCGCTGCAGCTCGGTGTCTTCGCCGCGCCCCGTTCGGACGGCATCTGGAGCGAGGTGCGCGAGGAGATCCGCACCTCGCTGGCGAACGACGGCGCCACCGCCGAGGAGGTCGAGGGCGAGCGCGGCCCCGAGCTGCGCGCCCGGGTGCGCACCCCGGAGGGCGTGACCGACCTGCGCTTCGTCGGCATCGACGGGCCGCGCTGGATGGTGCGCGGCGTGTTCCAGGGCCGGGCCGCCACCGACCCGGCCGCCGCCGGCCCGCTCGCGGCCTGCCTGGACGGCCTGGTGGTGGACCGTGGCCAGGAGGCCAAGCCGGTGCGTGAGCCGCTGCCGCTGCGACTGCCCCGCGAGGTCGCCGAGCAGCAGGCCGCCGAGCAGCAGGCCGCCGGTTCGCAGGAGGTCTGAGTCACGTGCCGGGCCCGGTTCCGTCGGCCCACGAGCCGACGGAACCGGGCCCGCGGCGTGTCCGCCCCGGGTGGCCCGGCGGTGCCGCCGGCGGGCCGGAGCGGCGTACGCTGGCGGGACGGTTCCGCCACCCGCGGAGCCCCGCCGGTGGAGAGGGTGACGCGGAGGTCATGAAGACCGACCAGGGCCGGGTGTCGCTGCGGCGGATCCTGCAACGGCTCACCGCGAGCGAGGCCGAGATCGAGGCGCAGGAGCTGCGCCGGGAGAGCGCCGAGTCCGGCGGCACCCCGACCCACCAGTGCAACCGGGGCCAGGTCGTCTCGGTGGCCGGGCGGCTGCGCACCGTGGTCTACACGCCGCGCACCAACCTGCCCACGCTGGAGGCGGACCTCTACGACGGCAACGACGTGGTCACCCTGGTCTGGCTGGGCCGGCGGCACATCGCCGGGATCGAGCCGGGCCGGCATCTCACCGCCCGCGGCCGGGTGGCGGTGCGGGACGACCGCAAGGTGATCTACAACCCGTACTACGAGCTGGAGCCGCCGAAGTGACGACCGGACAGCAGCACACCCCGTCGGGCCTCGACCCGCAGGACGAGGAGCGGCTGCCCAGCATCGCCGAGCAGATGGCCGACCAGCTCGGCGGTTGGCGCGGCCTGGTCGAGTCGAGCATCCCGGTGGTGGTCTTCGTGATCGCCAACGTGGTGGGCGAGCTGCGGCCCGCGGTGATCGCCTCCATCGCGGTGGCGCTGCTGATCGCCGCGCTGCGGCTGGTCCAGCGCAAGCCGGTGCGGCACGCGGTCAACGGGCTGTTCGGCGTCGGCGTCGGCGCGGCCATCGCCTGGCGCACGGGCAACGAGCGCGACTTCTACCTGCCCGGCATCCTCTACGGCATCGGCTACGGCCTGGCGCTGCTGCTCTCGGCCGTGATCCGGCAGCCGCTGGTCGGCTGGATCTGGTCGGTGCTGGTCGCCAAGGGCCGCTCCGAGTGGCGCGACGACCCCCGGTTGGTGCGCACGTTCACCCAGCTCACCGTGCTCTGGGGCGTGGTGTGGCTGGCCAAGGTCGGCGTGCAGGCCGGGCTCTACCTGGCCCACCAGGACACCGCGCTCGGCGTGGCCCGGCTGGCCCTGGGCTACCCGCCGTACGCGCTGCTGCTGCTGATCACGGTCTGGGTGGTGCGCCGGGTGACCCGGGAGGGCGCCACCGCCACCCCGCTGCCGGGGGCCTGACCCCGGCCGGCCTCAGGTGCGCTCGCGCTGCCGTCCGCCGCTCTCCGGGCCGAGGATCACCGCGCGCACCTCGTCCTCCACCTCGGCCGTGCAGACGAACACCAGCTCGTCGCCGGCCTCGATCGGGTCGTCCGGGGTGGGCACCAGCACCCGCTTGCCACGCAGGATCGCCACCAGTGCCGCGTCCCGGGGGATCGGCACCGTGTGGATCGGCTGCCCGACGTAGGGCGCGGTCGGCGGCAGGGTGATCTCGACCAGGTTGGCCTCGCCCTGCCGGAACGTCATCAGCCGGACCAGGTCGCCGACGGTTACCGCCTCCTCGACCAGCGCCGCCATCACCCGCGGCTTGCTGACCGCGACGTCCACGCCCCACTGCTCGGTGAAGAGCCACTCGTTCTCCGCCCGGTTGACCCGGGCCACCACCCGGGGCACCGCGAACTCGGTCTTGGCCAGCAGCGAGACCACCAGGTTGACCTTGTCGTCGCCGGTGGCCGCGACCACCACGTCGCAGCCTGCCACGTCGGCCTCCTCGAGGCTGGCCAGCTCGCAGGCGTCGGCCAGCACCCAGTCGGCGGTCGGCACCCGGTCGGGCCGCAGCATCTTGGGCTGACGCTCGATCAGCATCACCTGATGGCCGTTGTCGATCAGCTCCTGGGCGATCGAGCGGCCCACGTTGCCGGCGCCGGCGATGGCGATCCGCATGGCTCAGTGCCCCCCTTCCGGCGGCGCCGCCGCCACCGAGGTGACCGAGGCGGCGATGTCGTCGGTCACCAGCATGAAGACCTGGTCGCCCTCCTGCACCACGGTGGAGGCGGTGGGCAGGGTGCCGATCCC
The DNA here is from genome assembly GCF_043197045.1 of Micromonospora sp. NPDC049282. NCBI lineage: Bacteria > Bacillati > Actinomycetota > Actinomycetes > Micromonosporales > Micromonosporaceae > Micromonospora > Micromonospora sp. NPDC049282. The sequence continues at coordinate 170,374 of NZ_JBICSL010000013.1, read as the reverse complement.
GAACCGGGTGAGGTAGGCGACCCGGGCGCCGGCGGACTCCTCGAGCTGCCGCAGCGGGCGGCCGATCCAGTCCTTGTGCACCGGCACCTCGACGATCGACACGGTGCTGGTCAGGTCCCGGAAGATCTCCACGTTCCCCTCGGGGACCAGATGGCGCAGCATCCGGTCGGCGGTCCACCGGACGGTCGCCACGGTCGGGATGCCGAGGCGCTCGTAGACCTGCGCCCGTCGCTGGTCGTAGATCCGGGCCGCGACCCGGGACACGCCGAACGTCTCGCGGGCCAGCCGGGCGGAGATGATGTTGGAGTTGTCGCCGCTGGAGACCGCGGCGAACGCGTCGGCCCGCTCGATGCCGGCCTCGCGCAGCACCTCGCCGTCGAAGCCCGCGCCGGTGACCGTGATGCCCGCGAAGTCGGGCCCGAGCCGGCGGAACGCGTCCGCGTCCTGGTCGATCACCGCCACCGAGTGCCCCCGGGACTCCAGGCTGTGGGCCAGGGTCGACCCGACCCGGCCGCAGCCCATGATCACGACATGCACGGTGTCCGCTCCTCCCACGGTGCCGCCCGCCGACCCGTCCTCTGCGAGCCTGCCACGTCCCCGCCCCCGACGGGGCACCGACCGTACCGTGCGTGCGCGCGCGACAGTGATCAGCCACCCCGGCGTCCCGCGCCGGGTGGCCGTACGCTTGTCGGTTGTGGCCAGCCCCACCTCGCTGCTGAAGCGACTCCTCCTCGGTCGACCGTTCCGGTCCGACCGTCTCCAGCACACCCTGCTGCCGAAGCGCATCGCCCTGCCGGTCTTCGCCTCCGACGCGCTCTCGTCGGTGGCGTACGCCCCGGACGAGATCCTGCTGACGCTCTCCATCGCCGGCGCCTCGGCGTTCCTCTTCTCGCCGTGGATCGCCCTCGCCGTCGTCGTGGTGATGCTGACCGTGGTGGCGAGCTACCGACAGAACGTGCACGCCTACCCCTCCGGCGGCGGCGACTACGAGGTGGCGACCGTCAACCTGGGTCCGCGGGCCGGCCTCGCGGTGGCCAGCGCGCTGCTTGTCGACTACGTGCTCACCGTGGCGGTGTCGGTCTCCTCCGGGGTGGCGAACCTCGGCTCGGTGGTGCCGTTCGTGGCCACCCACAAGGTGCTCGTCGCGGTCAGCGCGGTGGTCCTGCTCACCGCGATCAACCTGCGCGGCCTGCGCGAGTCGGGCACCGCGTTCGCCATCCCCACCTACGGCTTCGTCATCGTCATCGTCGGCATGCTGCTGACCGGGTTCGTGCGGATCTTCGTGCTCGGTGAGGACCTGCGCGCGCCCAGCGCCGGGCTGGAGATCCACGCCGAGCACAGCGTGACCGGGTTCGCGCTGGTCTTCCTGCTGCTGCGCACGTTCTCCTCGGGTTGCGCCGCGCTCACCGGCGTCGAGGCGATCTCCAACGGCGTACCCGCGTTCAAGACGCCGAAGTCGAAGAACGCGGCGACCACGCTGCTGCTGCTCGGCGGCATCGCGGTCGCCATGCTTGTCGGCATCATCGCGCTGGCCCGCCGGACCGGCCTGCAGTTCGTCGAGAGCCCGAGCCAGATCGTCTCCGGCCCGGACGGATACGTGCAGAAGACGGTCACCGCGCAGCTCGGCGAGACCGTGTTCGGCAGCGGCTCGGTGCTGCTCTACGTGGTGGCCGGGATGACCGCGCTGATCCTGTTCCTGGCCGCGAACACCGCGTTCAACGGCTTCCCGGTGCTCGGCTCGATCCTGGCGCAGGACCGCTACCTGCCCCGCCAGCTGCACACCCGGGGCGACCGGCTGGCGTTCTCCAACGGCATCGTCTTCCTCGCCGTCTCCGCGGTGGTGCTGATCGTCGGCTTCCAGGCCGAGGTGACCCGGCTGATCCAGCTCTACATCGTCGGCGTGTTCGTCTCGTTCACGCTCTCCCAGGCCGGCATGATCCGGCACTGGAACCGCCACCTGCGCAACGAGCGGGACCTCCAGGCGCGGCGGCGGATGGTGCGCTCCCGGGCGATCAACGGGTTCGGCATGGTCATGACCGGCGTGGTGCTGATCATCGTGCTGGCCACCAAGTTCCTGCTCGGCGCCTGGATCGCGATCGTCGCCATGGCGGTGATGTACGTGGTCATGCTCGGCATCCGCCGCCACTACGACCGGATCGCCGCCGAGCTGGAGCCGACCGAGCAGCGGGCCGTGCTGCCCGCCCGCAACCACGCCATCGTGCTGGTCAGCAAGCTGCACAAGCCCACCCTGCGGGCGGTCGCCTACGCCCGGGCCACCCGGCCGGACACGCTCACCGCGGTGACCGTCAACGTGGACGAGAAGGACACCCGGGACCTGCAGGCCGACTGGGAGCGGCGCGAGCTGCCGGTGCCGCTGACCGTGATCGACTCCCCGTACCGGGAGATCACCCGGCCGATCCTCAACTTCGTCGCCTCGGTCCGCCGCGAGTCACCCCGCGACGTGGTCACCGTCTTCATCCCGGAGTACGTGGTGGGCCGCTGGTGGGAGAACCTGCTGCACAACCAGAGCGCGTTGCGGCTCAAGGGCCGGCTGCTCTTCGAGCCGGGCGTGATGGTGACAAGCGTGCCCTGGCAGCTCGCGTCCACCGCCAGCAAGAACCTGGACCGCCTCGACGCCATGCTCAGCCGGGGTCCGGCCCGCGGCCCCCGGGTGGCGCCGCAGAGCACCCTGCCGCCGCCGGTCAGCACCACGCCGTCGGGCGAGTCGGAGGGGCGGCCATGACCGCGGATCCGCGCCCCGGGCTGGAGGAGGCCGAGCGGGTCGAGCTGACCGTCGACGCGGTCGCCCCGGGCGGGCACTGCGTGGCCCGGGTCGGCGGCCAGGTGGTCTTCGTCCGGCACGCGCTACCAGGCGAGCGGGTGCTGGCCGAGGTGACCGAGCTGCACCGGGGTTTCGCCCGCGCCGACGCGGTGGAGGTCCGCACCGCCTCGCCGGACCGGGTCACCCCGCCCTGCCCGTACGCCCGGCCGGGCGCGTGCGGCGGCTGCGACCTCCAGCACGTCGCCCCGGCCGCCCAGCTCGACTGGAAGGCCGCCGTGGTGCGCGAGCAGCTCACCCGGCTGGGTGGGCTCACCGACGCCGAGGTGGACGCGCTCGGGGTCCGGGTCGAGGCGCTGCCCGGCGGGTCGCTGGGCTGGCGCTCCCGGGTCCGCTACGCGGTCGACGCCGCCGGCCGCGCCGGGCTGCTCAAGCACCGCTCGCACGAGGTGGTGCCGATCGACCGCTGCCTGATCGCCCACCCGGCGATCCAGGAGCTGCCGGTGCTCCCGGTCACCGGGGCCCGCTGGCCGGACGCCGACGCGGTGGAGACGGTCGCCAGCAGCGGCGGGGACGTCGCCGTGGTCGCGTACGCCGACGGGGTGGCCACCGCCGTGCGCGGGCCGGAGCGGGTCCGGGAGACGGCGGCCGGGCGGTCGTTCACGCTGCCCGCGTCCGGTTTCTGGCAGGTGCACCCGGCCGCGGCGGACGCGCTGGTCGGCGCCGTGGTCGACCTGCTCGACCCGCGGCCCGGCGAGACGGCGTGGGACCTGTACGGCGGGGCCGGGCTGTTCGCCGCCGCGCTCGCCGGCCGGGTCGGCGGGGCCCGGGTGACCGTGGTCGAGTCGGCCCCGGACGGGGTGGCCGCGGCCCGGACCAACCTGGCCGACCTGTCCGCCGTCGAGGTGGTCGCGGCCCGGGTGGAGGCCGCGCTGTCCCGCCGCCGGATCACCGGCCCGGTCGACCTGGTGGTGCTCGACCCGCCGCGCTCGGGCGCGGGCGCGGCGGTGGTGCGCGGCGTGGTGGCCGCCGGCCCGCGCGCGGTGGCGTACGTGGCGTGTGACCCGGCGGCGTTCGCCCGGGACGTGCGCACCTTCGCCGAGGCGGGCTGGCGGCTGACCGAGTTGCGCGGGTTCGACCTGTTCCCGATGACCCAGCACGTCGAGCTGGTCGGCCTGTTCCTGCCCCCGGCGCGTTAAGCGGGGGCCCTTCCTCTACCGGATCCGTTGAAAGGGGGCCCTTCCTTGCGCATCGTCGGGTTGATGTCGGGGACGTCGTACGACGGGGTGGACGTGGCGGCCGGCGAGTTCACCCTCGACGGGGACACGCTGCGGCTGCGGCCGCTCGGGCACCGTGAGCTGGCCTACCCGGACGACCTGCGGGAGCGGATCGAGGCGCTGCTGCCGCCCGCGGCCACCACGATCGAGGCGGTCTGCCGGCTGGACAACCGGCTCGGCGAGGTGTTCGCCGAGGCGGCGGCCGTCGGCGTCGAGCTGGCCGGCGGCGCGGCCGACGCGGTCGTGTCGCACGGGCAGACCGTCTTCCACTGGGTCGAGGGCGGCCGGGTGCGCGGCACGCTCCAGCTCGGCGCGCCGGCCCGGGTGGCCGCGCGGGTGGGCGTACCGGTGCTGCATGACCTGCGCTCGGCGGACGTGGCGGCCGGCGGGCAGGGCGCGCCGCTGGTCCCGGCGTTCGACGCGCTGCTGCTCGACCCGGAGGCCGGGGTGCGGGCGGCGCTGAACCTCGGCGGCATCGCGAACCTCACCGTGGTCGCGCCCCGGGCGCCGGTCCTCGGGTACGACGTGGGCCCGGCCAACGCGCTGCTGGACGCCGCCGCCCGGCGGTTCCTGGGTCGGCCGTGCGACGTCGACGGGGCGCGGGCCGCGGCCGGCCGGGTGCACGGGGCGCTGCTGGCCCGGCTGCTCGCCGAGCCCTACTACGCCGCGCCGCCGCCGAAGTCCACCGGTAAGGAGTTGTTCCACGGCGGCTACCTGGACGCCGCGCTGGCCGGCCTGGGCGAGCCGGTGGCCGCCGACGACGTGCTGGCCACGCTCACCGAGCTGACCGCCCGTACGGTCGCCGACGCCTGCGACCGGCACCGGGTCACCGAGGTGGTGGCCGCCGGCGGGGGAGTGCGTAATCCCACACTTCGGGCACGGCTGGCCGCGCTCGGGGCGGGCCGCTGGCGGCTGCGCGTCACCGACGAGCTGGGCGTGCCCGCGCAGGCCAAGGAGGCGTACGCGTTCGCGCTGCTGGGCTGGCTGAGCTGGCACGGGCTGCCCGGCGCGGTGCCGTCGGTGACCGGCGCGTCCCGGGCCGCCGTGCTCGGGTCCTGGACGCCGTCCGGCCCGCCGTTCGGTGCGTCCCGACCGGCGCCGCCGCGCCGGCTGGTGGTGGCCTCCTGAGCCACGGCTCGGCTGCGGACTGTGGCGCGGCCGATAGACTCTCCGGTCATGAGTGTTGAAGAGGGCACGGCCAACCACGGTCGGCTGCTGGGCGCCGTCCGTGGACCGCAGGACGTCAAGCGGATGACCGCCGAACAGCTGGACATCCTCGGCGCCGAGATCCGTGACTTCCTGATCGCCAAGGTCTCCCGCACCGGCGGGCACATCGGCCCCAACCTGGGCGTCGTCGAGCTGACGCTGGCCATGCACCGGGTGTTCGACTCCCCGCGCGACCGACTTCTCTTCGACACCGGCCACCAGTCGTACGTACACAAGATCCTCACCGGCCGGCAGGAGGGCTTCGACAAGCTCCGCCAGCGCGGTGGCCTCTCCGGCTACCCCAGCCAGGCGGAGAGCGAGCACGACCTGATCGAGAACTCGCACGCCTCCACCGCCCTGTCCTACGCCGACGGCCTGGCCAAGGCGTACGCGCTGCGCGGCGAGAAGCGGTCCGTGGTGGCCGTGGTCGGCGACGGCGCGCTCACCGGCGGCATGTGCTGGGAGGCGTTGAACAACATCGCCACCGCCGGCAACCCGCTGATCATCGTGGTCAACGACAACGGCCGGTCCTACTCGCCGACCATCGGCGGCCTCGCCGACCACCTGTCGTCGCTGCGGCTCAACCCCGGCTACGAGAAGGTGCTCGACACCGTCAAGGACGCGCTGGGCAACACGCCGTTCGTCGGCAAGCCGATGTACGAGGTGCTGCACGCGGTCAAGAAGGGCATCAAGGACGCGGTCGCCCCGCAGGCCATGTTCGAGGACCTCGGCATCAAGTACGTCGGCCCGGTCGACGGCCACGACGTGCCCGCGGTCGAGGCGGCGCTGCGCGCGGCGAAGAACTTCGGCGGCCCGGTGATCGTGCACGCGGTCACCCGCAAGGGCTACGGCTACCGTCCCGCCGAGGACGACGAGGCGGACTGCCTGCACGGCCCCGGCGGCGCCTTCGACGTGGAGACCGGCCAGTTGGTCGCCGCGCCGTCGGTGAAGTGGACCCACGTCTTCGCCAACGAGCTGGTGACCATCGCCGACGAGCGCCCCGACGTGGTCGGCATCACCGCCGCCATGGCCGAGCCCACCGGCATCGCGGCGCTGGCCCGCAAGTATCCGGAGCGGGTCTACGACGTGGGCATCGCCGAGCAGCACGCGGCCACCTCCGCCGCCGGCCTGGCCATGGGCGGCCTGCACCCGGTGGTCGCGGTCTACGCCACGTTCCTCAACCGCGCCTTCGACCAGGTCCTGCTGGACGTGGCGATGCACAAGCTGCCGGTCACGTTCGTGCTGGACCGGGCCGGCATCACCGGGCCGGACGGGCCCAGCCACTACGGCATCTGGGACATGTCGGTCTTCGGCGTGGTGCCCGGCCTGCGGATCGCCGCGCCCCGCGACTCGGTCACGCTGCGCGAGGAGCTGCGCGAGGCGATCGCCGTCGACGACGGCCCGACCATCCTGCGCTTCCCGACCGGCACGGTCGCCGCCGACCTCCCGGCCGTACGCCGGGTCGGCCCGGTCGACGTGCTGGCCGAGTCGGCGCGTACCGACGTGCTCCTGGTCGCGGTCGGCTCGTTCGCCGGCCTCGGCATGGAGGTCGCGACCCGGGTCGCCGAGCAGGGCTACGGGGTGACCGTGGTCGACCCGCGCTGGGTCCGCCCGGTCCCGGCCGAACTGGTCGAGCTGGCCGCCGCGCACCGCCTCGTGGTCACCGTCGAGGACGGCGTCCGGGTCGGCGGTGTGGGCTCCGCGCTGGCCCAGGCGATGCGGGACGTCGACGTCCGCGTACCGGTGCGGGACCTCGGCGTACCGGCCGACTGGCACCCGCACGGCACCCGCGCGCAGATCCTGTCCGACCTGGGGCTGACCGCGCAGGACGTGGCCCGCGACGTCACCGGTTGGCTCTCCGGCCTGGACGCCGCCCCGGTCGACCCGGCCACCGACGGGGCCGCCGCGCAGAACTGATCCCGGTTACGGTGCTCGGGCGGTCCCGCTTCGGCGGGGCCGCCCGAACGCTGTTCCGGGTCATCAGCTGCGGGGTGCCGCCAGTTCGCCGGAGTGGCGGCATCGAGGTGGCCGGGATGCCGCCACCTCGGCGAGGTGGAGTGGATCATGGGAGGGGTGCGCCGTGGACGTGCGTGAGGCCACGCCGGCCGACCTGGATGACATCGTCGACCTGCACACCCGGGCCCGGATCGCCTACTACGGCGCGGGCGGGCTGCCGGCCGAGGAGATCGTGAGTCCGGAGCTGGCCCGGGAGCAGCGGGACGGCTGGACGGCGGCCATCGGCGCGCCGCACAAGCACGTGCGGTGCGCCGTCGTGGACGGTCGCCTGGTGGGCCTGCTGGCCATGGGGCCGCCGCACTCGCCGGAGGCGAACGCCGCCCCAGCTCTACCAGATCCACGTCGCCCCGGACTGGTGGGGCCGAGGCGTCGGCAGCACGCTGCACGGCCATTTCCTGCGCCACCTGGAGACCGAGCGCCTGGCCGTGGGCGTCCTGGAGGTGTGGGAGCGCAACGCCCGAGCCCGCGCCTTCTACACCCGCCACGGCTGGCACCCCGACGGCACCACCCGACCGGGCCCCGCGAACACCCCCTACCTGGGCATGCGCCTGCCCCTCTAACCCCACCCCGTCGGCCCGCAGTCGTCGATCATGAAGTTATGCCCACGTTATGCGGCATTTGCCGCCGCTAACTTCATGATCAACGCGCGTGGCCCGGAGGGGGAGGGGGTCAGCGGGGGGAGGAGAGGGAGCGGTACCAGGTCTTCTCGGTGCCGGCCAGGCTGAACGTCTGCTTGCCGTCGGTCTGCTCGACCACCACGAGGCCCGGGCGGTCGACCAGGCGGGTGGTGCCGGGCGGGGCGGCGAACGAGGCGTCCCGGGTCCGCCAGGTCAGCACCGCGAGCGGCTGCCCGGGCAACGGCAGGTGGTACGCCTGCAGCGTGGTGGAGCGGTCGGCGGGGGAGACCACCGGGGCGCCGCCACCGGCCGGGCGGTAGAGCACCGCGGTCATCGTCCCGCTCGGGGTTTCCCAGGTGAGCTGCTCCAGGTCGCCCGGCTCCCCGCCGCCGAGGGCCACCGAGCCCAGCGACCGGGTCGCGATCTTCGCCATCGGCCAGGACTCGGGCGCGGAGCGCGGCGCCTCGCGGTCGCCGATGCGCCGTGGCGCGCTGCCGAACGGACCCCGCTCACCGGCCAGGACGCAGGTGTCCAGCCCGGTCAGGGCGCGCTTGCCGGCGCCGGTCTCGTCGCGTACCAGCGGATAGCGGGGGGCCGCGGTCGCCGTACCCAGGTCGAGGACGCGGTCGGCGGCCCGGCCGCGCGGCAGCGACGGCGTGGGCCGCAGCGTCGCGGTCAGTTCGACCGCCTGACAGGCCGGCACGGCGACCGGCTCGGTGACGCCGTCGGCGCCGGTCACCGTCCTGCCGTCCGGGCCGACCAGCCGTTCCACCCGGGCGGAGGTGAGGTAGCGGCGGCCGGTGGGCTGCCGCACCGGCAGCACGTCGGAGTAGACCAGGTAGCCGGGCTCGGTGTACTCGGTGGCGTGGGCCACCCGCCACCGCTGCCCGTCCCGGTCCAGTTGCAGCAGCCAGGAGGTGGAATCCCCGGGCACGTCGGCGGCGACCAGCGCCAGCGGGGCGCCGGCCACCTGGCCGGAGAAGAGGATGCCGGAGGAGGGCAGGTGCGCGCGGTCGTCCACCGGCGAGCGCCAGTCCCGCACCGCGGCGGTGATCGCGGCGGTCGCGGCGGTGTCGCGGGCCAGGTTGCCGCGCGGCGGCCAGACCGCGAGCGTGCCGTCCAGGCTGTCGTAGCCGACCCGCAGATCGGCCGGCTGCCGTTCGGCGACCGGCCCACAACCGACTGTGACCAGGAGCAACGCGGCCAGCGCGCTGCCCGTCACAGCGCCTCGGCGGGCTGAAACCACCCTGAACCCCTCGCCGGTCGTCGGTCGGAAGCCCACATGGTACGAGACGGCCGGGCGCCCGGCCGCGCCCGGCTCACCTATCCGGCCGGCCCATCGTCGCGGAACGTGATGCGCGATTCGGGTATCAATATCCGGCTCCGGTAGACTCCGCCGACTGTGACGCCTGCCGAGACCCGCGGCGCCTCGACGCCGGCCGCCGACGCCCCGACGGGCTCCCGATCCGTCACCCTCGATCCACCGCCGGTCACCCGCCGTGAACCCCCGGCCGAACCGCGCGAGCCGGCGGTCCCCACCACCGAGCCCGTCGCGCCGGCCGCGCGCCGCCGGTGGCGCTGGCGGTGGACCCGCCGACGCATCGACCTCGTCGTGTACACCGGCTTCCTGCTCGCCGCCGTCTGGGTGACCAGCGGCATCTGGGCCGACCCGGCCGGCCGGGTGGCCGCGCTCTACAGCAGCGACCCGGCGCAGGTGCAGTTCTTCCTCGCCCACTCGGTGCGGGTGGTGCTGCACGGCGAGTTCCCGTTCTTCACCGAGCAGTTCAACTATCCCGACGGCGTCAACCTGATGGCGAACACCGCCATCCTGGCGCTCGGCATCCCGATGGTGCCGGTGACCCTCCTGTTCGGACCGGCGGTCTCCTTCGTCGCGTTGGTCACGATCGGCCTGGCCGGCACCGCCGCGGCCTGGTACCGGGTGCTCTCCCGGCACCTGGTCCGGCACCGGCCGGCCGCCGCGGTCGGCGCCTGGTTCTGCGGGTTCTCCCCGGCGATGCTGTCGCACGCCAACTGGCACCCGAACATCATCAGCCAGTTCCTGCTGCCGTTCATCGTCTGGCGGGTGCTGGTGCTGACCCGCTCCACCCGGCCGGTCCGCGACGGCGCGCTGCTCGCCCTGCTGGTCGTCGTGCAGGCGTTCATCAACGAGGAGATCCTGCTCTTCACCGCGCTGGCCCTGGGCGTGTTCCTGCTCGCCGTGCTGGTGCAGCAGCGCGACCGGTGGGCCGCCGCCTGGCGACCGCTCGGCGCCGGGCTGGCGGTCTGCGCGGTGCTGGCCGGCGCGCTGCTGGCGTACCCGCTCTGGGTGCAGTTCGCCGGGCCGATGGCCTACCACGGGCTCAGCGACGCGGTGCGCGACTACGGCAACGACATCGCCGCGTTCTTCGCCCCCGGCTCGCCCACCTTCGGCGGCAACGAGCGGGCCAACGTCAACCTCGCCCCCAACTACTCCGAGGAGAACGCCTTCTTCGGCTGGAGCCTGTCGCTGCTGAGCGTGGGCATCGTCATCTGGCTGCGCCGGGACGTGATGGTCCGGGCGCTCGCCGCGACCGGGTTGTTCTTCGCGGTGCTCTCCCTCGGTGAGCGGATCTCCTGGTGGGACCGGGACCTCGCCGCCGGCCCGTGGGAGCTGCTGGTACGGCTGCCGCTGCTGGACGCCGTGGTGCCGACCCGGTTCGGCCTGATCACCGGCGTGACCGTCGCGGTGCTGCTGGCGTACGCGGTGCGCAGCGCCTGGGTGCTGCGCGGCGTGGAGCGGCGCACCGCGCGGACGCTCACCGCCGCCGGCCTGGTCTTCGCGCTGCTGCCGATCGCGCCGATGCCGTTGCGGGTCACCACCCGCCCGCCGGTGCCGGAGTTCATCACCGCCGACCGGTGGCGGCAGTACGTCGGCCCGGACCAGACGCTGGTTTCCGTGCCGGTGCCGGCGATGGGCAACACCGACCCGATGCGCTGGGCCGCCAGCACCGACCTCGACTTCAAGATCCCCGGCGGCTACTTCCTCGCCCCGCGCAACGGTGTCACCGGCGACCCGGGCCGCTTCGGCGGCCGGCGCAGCGGCATCGGCGAGATGCTGGCCGACGTGGCGTCCACCGGTCGTACGCCGAAGCTCGACGACCGGCAGCGCCGCCGCTTCCTGGACGAGCTGCGGCACTGGAACGCGGCCGTGGTGGTGCTGCCGCTGGACGAGCAGAACGCCGAGCCGCTGCGCCGCACCGTGGAGCAGCTGGTCGGGCCCGCCCGGCAGGAGCTGGACGTGTGGGTGTGGGACGTCCGGACACTGACCGACCGGTCCGCCTGACGACGGCGGACGCGGCCGGCCCGATCAGCGCGGCCCGCCCCGACCCCGAGCCCCGGCACCGACACCGACCGGTCGACGCGCTGGTGGCGGCCGGCTACCTCGCGCTGGCCGTGCTGCTCACCGCCGACCAGTGGCGCCGGCCAGAGCGGCTGTTCCACCAGGCCGGCGACCAGATGCTGTTCGAGTGGATGCTGGCCCGGGCCGCCCGCGCGGTCACCGGCGGCGAGAACCCGCTGCACAGCGCCGCGCTGAACGCGCCGCACGGGGTGAACCTGATGGCCAACACCTCGGTGCTCGGGCTGGGCGTGCCGCTCACCCCGGTCACCGTGGCGTTCGGCTCCCAGGCGGCCTTCCTGGTCGCCGTGGCGCTCAGCCTCGCCGGCACCGCCACCGCCTGGTACGCGCTGCTCGCCCGCCGGCTGGTCCGCTCCCGGGCCGCCGCCGCGGTCGGCGGGCTCTGCTGCGGCTTCGCCCCCGGGATGGTGGCGCAGGCCGGGGCGCACCTGCACATGGCCGCCCAGTTCCTGGTCCCGGTGATCCTCGCGCTGGTGTTCCGGCCGGCCACCGACCGGGTACGCCGCGACGGCGTGCTGCTCGGGCTGGCGGTCGCGTACCAGGTGTTCCTCGGCGAGGAGGTGCTGGTGTTCCTGGCCCTGGCCGCCGGCGTGCTGGCCGGGGCGTACGCGCTGGCCGACCGGGCCGCCGCGCGCCGGCTGGCGCCCGTGGTGGCGCGCCGGCTGGGCCTCGGCGCGGTGGTGGCCGGCGTGCTGCTGGCGTACCCGCTGTGGTTCCAGTTCTTCGGGCCGGGCCACTACACCGGGATGCCGTTCCACACCCGCGGCTACCGGCTGGACCTGGCCTCGTTCACCGCCGCCGCCCGGCAGACCGTGGCCGGGGACGGTCACCGGGCCGGGCTGCTCTCGCCGAACCCGACCGAGCAGAACTCGTTCTTCGGGCCGTTCCTGCCGTTGCTGGTGCTGCTCGTGGTGGTGCGGCTGTGGCGCCGGCCGCTGGTGCGCGCGCTGGCCGCGTGCGGGCTGCTGTTCGGGTCCCTCTCGCTCGGCGCCACGGTGGTGGTGAACCGGCACGACACCGGGCTGCCCGGCCCCTACCGGCTGCTCGCCGGCGTGCCGCTGCTCGACCTGGTGGTGCCGGCGCGGTTCGCGCTGGTCTGCGTACCGGTGGCGGGGGTGCTGCTGGCGCTGGCCCTGGACCGGGTCCGGCGCGGCGCACTCCGCGCCTGGGCGCCGTGGGCCGGCGCGGTCGTCGCCGCGCTGCTGCCGCTCACCCCGACCCCGATCCGCACCGTGCCGGTCACGCCGGTGCCGGCCGTGGTGGCCGGCGGCGGCTGGCGGGCGTACGTCCCGCCGGGCCGGACGCTGGTGCCGGTGCCGCCGGTCACCGGCGCGGCGACGAGCCCGGCGATGTTCTGGTCGGCGCGCAGCGGGCTGGCCTTCGACGCGCCGGGCGGCTATTTCATCGGGCCGCGCTCGGCCACCGACCCGGCCGCCCGGTGGGGCGCGCCGGACCGGCCCACCTCGCTGCTGCTGCGCCGGGCCGCGGAGACCGGTCAGGTGCCGCCGGTCGGTGAGGCGGAGCGCCGGCAGGCGGTGGCGGACCTGCGGCACTGGCGGGCGGCGGCGCTGGTGCAGGCCGACTCGTCCCCGGCCGACCCGGTGCGGGCCACGGTGGACGCCCTGGTCGGCCCCGGCCGGGACGTCGCCGGCGGGCACCTGTGGGACGTCCGCCCCCTTCTCTACCGGAGACGTTAACAAGGGGCCCCGCCCTACACGCGGTCCCGCACGTCCCAGAGCCAGACGTCGTCGACGCGCTGCGCGGGGCCCAGCAGCGCGGTCATCAGGTCGCGCAGCACCGCCTCGCGCGGGTTCGCGCCGAGCACCACCACCGACGCCCGCCAGAACCGCAGGTCCTCGATCGCCTGCCGGCGGTTCTCCGGGGTGATCTCGGGAACCTCGTTGGCGTCCATGGTGGAGTAGATCAGCGTGCTGGTCGGGCGGTTCGGCGCGCCGAAGACACCCTCGCCGGTGGCGTTGGGGCCGATGAAGTAGCCGGCCGGGATCGGGAACTCCTGCGCGGTCAGGGCGCTCCAGCGAAGCGTCGGCAGCCCGTGCACGTTGCTCGGGATCGGCACCGGCACCAGCGTCCGGCCGGCCGGCACGTAGGGCCGCCAGCCGCCGGCGGTGACGAAGTGCGGCGGCGGGTCGATCTGCTGCGCCGGCAGCGGGCGCGGGAACAGCGGCAGCAGGGCGGCCACGATCGCGGCGTACCCGACCAGGCGCACCGCCCGCCGCCGGCCCGTCGCGGTCCTGTCCGCGTCGGTCGGGTCGGTCGCGTCGGTCGGGTCGGCGTCGTGGTCGCCGGAGCGGGGCGCGGGCACCGTCGGACGGCCGGCGCGGGCCAGCGTGTCCCACGCCAGCGCCAGCAGCACGCCGACCGCGGCGACCACCACCAGGCTCAACCGGGTCGGCATCATCATCTCGACCAGCGGCAGGTCGTCCGGCACGTACGCCCACGGCCCGGCCACGTCCGTCTCCACGCCGTCGAAGCGCACCACCGGCCCGATCGAGGCGAAGGTGAACAGGACCACCAGCACGGCCAGGATCCGGGCCGGCACCGAGCGGCGGACCAGCAGCACGAGCGCGGCCAGCGCGACCAGCACCAGCGGCCAGCCGAACCAGGTGTTCTGCTCGGTCAGCCCGATGGTCTTCTCCACCGCCTCGTCCCCGGCGACGGTGTCCCGGGCGAAGGTGACGAAGGCCATCAGGTCCTCGCCCCAGTTGTGGAAGACCCCGCCCTGCAACCCCCGGTAGGACTGCGGGCCGTTGAACTGGAACCAGATCGGGTACGCGGTGAGCAGCAACGCCACCCCGCCGCCGACCCCCATCGCGGCCAGGAACGTCCCGGCCCGCTCCCGCGCCGCGCGCGGTCGCTGCACCACGTACGCCACCACGACGACCAGGCAGGCCAACGCGGTGAGCAGCAGCATCTCCTCGTTGACGAAGACCTGGTACGCCACCAGCAGCCCGAGCGCCAGGCCGTTGCGCCGCCACCGGCCCGGCTCGCCGAGGCGCAGCACCCGGGAGACGATCAGCGGGAGCAGGAAGTTCGACACGAAGTTCGGCTGCCCGTTGGCGTGGTGCACGATGCCCGGCGCGAAACCGAGGAACGCGCCCCCGACGAACGCCGCCGCCCGGGAGCGGACCAGGTGCCGGGAGAGCGCCCAGTAGGACGTGGCGGCGGTCGCCGACAACGCCGCGCCCAGGTAGAGCGCGTACATCACCTGCGGGCCGAGCAGCATGGTCAGCGGCGCCAGCGGCAGGGTCACCCCGAGCAGCGAGGTGTTCGCCATCATGTTCACCCCGTCCGGCGCGTTCTGCCGGGCGGTGAACAGCGGGTTCTCCAGGTGCCGCACCGAGTACGCGCCGTGCGCGAACAGCCACTCGAACCAACTGTGGTCGGTCGGCAGGTGCGACGACACCCGGTGCTGCACGTCGCCCCAGTAGTTGAGGCAGACGAGAACGCCGAGCAACGCATAGGCTCCGATGGCCAGCACGTCGGCGCGAGCCGGTCGGCGACGGGGCCGGCGTGGCGGATCCGCCACGACGGCGTCCACCTCGACGGACGATGAGTTCAGAGGGGGATCCACCACCGGCACGGCCACGACGGGCCATCGTACAGGCGGTCCGGCCTCGGTCCGGTCGCGGCCGGGTGGCGGTACGGCGTCGCGGGAAGGGGAGGTCGTGACCGTCATCGATCTGGGCGAGCTGCGCGACGACCCCCCGTCGCCCGGGGCGCCGGACCGGCCGCCGCGCGCCGTGGGCCGGCCGTTCCGCGGCGCGGTGGTGCTGCTGGTGGCGCTCGTCACGCTCGCCGCCGCGGCGCCGCCGGACCGCCCGGCGCCGCGGCGCATCCCCGGCGGCACCGGCGCCTCCGCTTTCCTCTCCGGCGACCGGATGTACGTGGCGCGGCGGGCCGACCGGGAGCCGGGCCGGGAGGTCGTCGCGTACCGCGAGGGCAGCCGGCGGTGGCGGACCGGCGTGCCCATGGCGGGCGACATCGTCGCGTTGTGGGAGCAGGGCGGGCGGGTGCTGGTCGCGGGCCGCACCGGGGCCGGCGCCGGCGACAGCGGGTGGGAGACGGCGGCGTTCGACGCCGGCACCGGCGCGCTGCGGTGGCGGCAGGCCGGCGTCGCGTCCCCGGCCGGCGACGCGCTGCTGCTGCAACCGGAGGGTGAACTGCCGCTGCGCCGGGTGGCGGTGGCCGACGGGCGGACGCTCTGGACCGCGCCGGCGAACCACCACGTGCAGTTCAGCTTCGGGCCGTCCGGAGTGGACCGGATCGTGCTGGTGCCGGGATCCGGTGAGACCGTGGTCCTGGACGCCGCGTCCGGTGCCCGGCTGGTCGCCCGTGACCTGCATCCGGGAGAGTTGCCCGGCGTGCGCGGCCTGCAGAGCGCCGGCGGGCTGCTGCTGGAGACCCGGGGTGCCGGCGCGACCGTGCAGGCGTACGAGTTGGACACGCTCCGGCCGCGCTGGAGCGCCGAGCTGCCGCTTGTCGACTACCTGGAGTGGTGCGGGGCGCTGCTCTGCGCCGGCCGGCAGACCGGCGGGATGTGGGCGCTCGACCCCGCCACCGGCGCGATCCGCTGGACCGTCGAGCGGTGGCAGAGCGTGCTCCGGGCCGACGCCGGCCGCCTGCTGGTCGCCGCCGGCGGCACCGGCGGCGACCACCTGGCGGTGCTGGCCGCGGCGGACGGGCGGCTGGTCGCCGATCTCGGTGACTGGGGGGTGCTGCCGCAGAGCGAGATCGCCGGGCGGCTCTTCCTGACCCGGCCGCTGGGCGGCGGCCGGCAGCTCCTCGCCGAGCCGAGCCTGTCGGGCGGCCCGCCGGTGGTGCGCGACGTGCTCACCGGCACCGACTGCACGGCCGGTACGACGCTGCTGGTCTGCCGGGAGCGGGGCGGCGACTTCCTGCTGCGGCGGCTGCCGTGAGCCCGGTCATCGACCTGGGTGAGATGCGGCACGCCGAGGACGGTGACGAGGCGCTCCCCGCGCCGCCCCGGCGGCCGCCGGGCCGGGCGGCCCGCGCGGCAGCGCTCGGTTGCCTGCTGCTGCTCACGCTGGCCGGCGCGGCGGGGCCGGCCCGGCGGCCGGCGCCGGCCCGGGTGCCCGCGCCGCAGGGCGCCGTCTTCGTGGCGCTTGCCGGCCGACTGGTGGTGGCCGACGGCCCCGGCGCGGTGCACCGGGGCGGTCGGGACGTCATCGCCTACCGGCTGCCCGGTGGCGAGCCGGCGTGGCGGTTCACGTTGCCCGCCGGCGACCAGGTGCTGGGGCTGGTCGGCGCGGCCGGCGGGCTGCTGGTGACGAGCAGTCCGACCGGTGTCGGCGACACGCTCTCCACGCTGCTCGATCCGGCGACCGGCGCGGTGCGCTGGCGGCAGGCCGGCTACCCGATCCCGACCGCGTCCGGCGGGGTGCTGGTCGAGAACCCCCGCCCGGGCGGGACCGGCAGCGTGCGTGGCGTCGACCCGGCGTCCGGCGCGGTGCGCTGGTCGCTGTCGGTGCCCGCGCAGGGGGTGGCGTACCGGCGGGACACCCGGGGGGTGACGCAGCTCGTGCTGGTCGAGCCGGACGGCCGGGTCGCGGTGCACGACGCCGACTCGGGCGAGCGCGTGCGCGCCGGCCGGGTGTCGTTCGCGCCGGACGGCGTCGCCTACCGGTTCGCGCAGGTCGTCGGCGGTCTGCTGCTGGTCGACGACGGCGCCGGCGCGGTCACCGCGTACGGACTGGACCGGTTGGACCGGGTCTGGACGGTGCCGGTGGACCCGCGCGCCGGGATCTGGTTCACCGACTGCGCCGGCGTGGTCTGTCAGCGCGACCAGGTCGGCGGGGCGAAGGCCCTCGATCCCGCCACCGGTCGCCCGGCCTGGGCGGACGAGCGGTGGGTCGGGTTCGCTCCGGTCGGCGGCCGGCTGATCGCCGCGAGGTCGGGGGACGGCCCGGAGCTGGACCTGTGGGCGCTGGAACCGGCGACCGGGCGGGTGCTCT
Source organism: Micromonospora sp. NPDC049282 (assembly GCF_043197045.1). Classification (NCBI taxonomy): domain Bacteria; kingdom Bacillati; phylum Actinomycetota; class Actinomycetes; order Micromonosporales; family Micromonosporaceae; genus Micromonospora; species Micromonospora sp. NPDC049282. The sequence continues at coordinate 153,089 of NZ_JBICSL010000013.1, read as the reverse complement.
CCCGGCTCGGCCGCTGGCGGGTCACCGGCCGGGACGACGGGTCCGGCTCGCTGCCCGCGCTGCTCGGCCTGCGTCGCCTCACCGGTGACCGGACGCTTGTCGGCGCGCTGGACGTGCCGGCCGGGGAGGCGCGGATCCGGGCGGTGCTGCCGGGCTCCTGGGACGAGTGCGCGGACGCGGGCGACACGCTGGTGTGCCTGCGTCCGGCTGGCGGGCTGGCGGTCTGGCCGGTCGGCCGGTGATCACCAGTTGGCCTGCCCGGGCGCCGGGGGCAGCGGCACCGACGCCGGCCGCAGCACGTACGCGATCCCGCCGCTGCCCGCCTGCCAGGCCGCCTCGAACGGCGCGCGGGGCACGGTCCGGCGGACCCGCTCGTCGTCCGGGGCGTACGGGTCGTTGAGCACCGGGTCGCCCCCGGTGGTGAAGCCGACCAGCACGATCAGGTGTCCCCGGGTGTCGTAGTCCAGCCCGGGCACCTGCCCGCGGGTGAACGCCGCCGAGACGACAAGTGGGATGCCGGCGGCCACGAACCGTTCCGCCTCGGCCAGCGAGCGCAGCCGGGTGACGAACGCGTCCACCCCGTGCGTCGCCGCGTACGCGGTGTTGAACGGCCAGTTGCCCGCCCCGCCGTACGCGTGGTCGTAGCAGTGCCGGGCGGCGTGCACCACCAGCGGGCGGGGGCCGGGCGGGTCGACCCAGGCGTACCGGTCCGGGGTGGGGCCGGCGTGCCAGAAGTCGAGCACCATCGAGACGCAGGTGGGACTGCACCAGGAGTCGCCGCCGCCACCCCAGCGGGTTTCGCCGCCGGCGTGCAGCCGCTGCGCGTAGCGCGGCACGTCCAGCACCCGCCCCCGGGCCCCGCCGCCGTCCGGACCGCCCGCGCCGCCGCCCGGACCGTCCGCCGCTCCGTGACCGCCGTTCGCGCCGGCTGCGGCGCCGCCGGCTGCGGCGCCGACCGGGGTCGGATCGGCGGAGGCGACCACGCCGACCGTGCGCAGCACCGGGCCGGCCGGGGTGTCGGCGCGGCGGAACAGCGTCACCCGGACCTGCCAGGCGGTCACCGTCGCGCCGGTCACCTGGAGCGTGTCCGCGGCCACCCGGCCCCGCTCGTCGGACTGCCCGGGCACGGAGGAGCGGTGCACCGCGCTGTCGTCGGCCGCCCAGTGGCCCAGCGCGTACCAGTCGGTGGTGGCGGCGCCGGCGTCCCAGCCGCGCAGGTCCACCCGGAGCCAGCAGCCCGGCGGCGTGTCGGCGGTCCACGAGGGCACCAGCTCGGTGGCGGCGAAGCCGACCGGCACCACCGGGGAGGTCCAGGCACCGGCGGCGTAGTCGGCCGTGGTCCCGGAGTGCGGGTCGGTGTGCGCGAGCCGGCCGGCCGCCGCGTCCGGCGTCAGCCCGTCCGGGCCGGCCCGGAGCCCGTCGGCGCGGCCCCCGTCCCGGTCGGCCGGGAAGCGGAAACGGCGGTACGCGACGTCCCGGCCGGGGTCGACGGCGGTCATCGGGGCTCCGCTCGGCTCGGCCCGGGGCCGGACGGCCGCGGGCGGTGGTCGATGGCTGCCGGCGAGCATCGCGTACCCGAAGGCTTTTCGCAACGCGGCCGGTGCCGGCCGTTTGGTCGCCCGCACTAGGTTGTGGGAGGTCACGAGGCGGGAGGCCGGGATGCGGGTACTGGTGGTCGAGGACGAGCGCAACCTCGCCGACGCGATCGCGCGCGGGCTGCGCAAGCGCGGGATGGCGGTCGACGTCGCCTACGACGGCGACGCCGGGCACGAGGCGGCGTTCGTCACCCGCTACGACGTGGTGATCCTGGACCGGGACCTGCCCGGCGTGCACGGCGACCGGATCTGCGCCGACCTGGCCGCCTCCGGCGCGCTGACCCGGGTCCTCATGCTGACCGCGAGCGGGACCGTCGCCGACCGGGTCGAGGGGTTGCAGCTCGGCGCCGACGACTACCTGGCCAAGCCGTTCGCCTTCGACGAGCTGGTGGCCCGGGTGCAGGCGCTCGGCCGGCGGGCCACCCCGGCCGCGCCGCCGGTACTGGCCGCGGGCGACCTGGAACTCGACCCGGCCCGGCGCGTGGTGACCCGGGCCGGCGTGCCGCTCGACCTGACGAACAAGGAGTTCGGTGTGCTCGCCGAGCTGCTCAAGGCGCGCGGCGCGGTGGTGTCCAGCGAGGAGCTGCTGGAACGGGTCTGGGACGCCAACACCGACCCGTTCACCACAATCGTCCGGGTCACCGTGATGACCCTGCGCAAGAAGCTCGGCGACCCGCCGCTGATCGACACCGTGGTCGGCGCGGGCTACCGCGTCGGAGAGCCCTCCTGATGGGCGCCCGGCGGGTCCGGCCGACGCTGCGGCTGCGGCTGACCCTGCTCAACGGTGTGCTCCTGGTCGGCGCCGGGGCGATCCTGGTGCTGCTGGCCTGGCTGCTGGTCCGCGACGCGCTGCGCCCCACCGACGAGCTGCTGCCCGGCACCACGGTGGTGCTCACCGACGGTCGCACCCTCGACGCCGGGCAGTGGCAGCGGCAACTGGTCGACGCCGCGTCGCAGGAGCTGCTGGTCAAGGGGCTGCTGGCGTTGCTGGCGATCAGCGTCGTCGGGGTGGCCGGCGCGTACCTGGTGGCCGGCCGGGCGCTGCGCCCGCTGCACCAGGTCACCGCCACCGCCCGCCGGCTCGGCGAGACCACGCTGGACGAGCGGATCGGCTGGTCCGGGGCGGACGACGAGGTGGCCGAGCTGGCCGAGACGTTCGACGCGATGCTGGACCGGATCACCGCCGCGTTCGAGGCGCAGAAGCGGTTCGTCGCGAACGCCTCGCACGAGCTGCGGACCCCGCTCGCGGTGATGCGTACCGAGATCGACGTGACGCTCAGCGACGACGACGCGGACCTCGGTGAGTACCGCCGGATGGCCGGGGTGGTGCGGGAGGCGTCCGAGCGGGCCAACGGGCTGGTCGACGCGCTGCTGGTGCTGGCCCGCAGCGAGGCGCAGACCGGTCGGCGGCTGGCCCGCCGCGCGGAGAGCGACCTCGCCGTCGGCACCGCCAACGCGCTCTCCGCGGTGGCCCGCGAGGTGGAGCGGATCGGCCTGAAGGTGCACACCTCGCTGCGCCCGGCGCCGGTGGTCGGCGACCCGGGGCTGCTCGACCGGCTGGCCGGCAACCTGGTGGAGAACGCGGTCCGCTACAACCACCTGCACGGCCGGGTGTGGGTACGCACCGGCACCGACGGGCAGCGGTCCTGGCTGGTGGTGGGGAACACCGGCTTCGAGGTCGCCCCGGCCGAGGTGCCCGGGCTGTTCGAGCCGTTCCGGCGGGGCGGGCAGGAACGCACCGGGGCGCGCGGCTCCGGCCTCGGCCTGTCGATCGTGCGGGCGGTCTGCGACGCGCACGGCGGCACGGTGAAGGCGGTCGCCCAGCCCGGCGGCGGCCTGGAGGTGACGGTCACCCTGCCGTCGGCCGACGCGCCGACGGCCACCTGACCGCCCATCCGCGCCCGTCCGGGCGTACCCCCGGGGCCACCTGATCGTGCGGCCCGGCCCGGCTGTCCCGGCCGGCGAGGCGGGTGGTCGGGCGCGGCGGCGCGGTGGTCGGTCAGAAAGCTTGCCGGGCGCTGGACGGCGGTGCGGGCGTGGCCCAGGGTGAGCGGAGCGACACGCCTCCCCGCCGATCCTACGGAGCTGCCCGTGACCCACCCCTCGGCCCCGCGCCGCCGCGCCCTCGCGGTCCTCGCCGCCGTCGCGCTCACCGCGGCCGGCCTGGCCCCGGCCGCCCCCGCCGGCGCCGCGCCCAACCACACGACCGTGGTCAAGGCCGTCCCCACCACCGCCTCGCCGGACATCATGGACGGCATCGTCGACGCGATCCACGACGCCGGCACGAAGATCATCGTGGCCGGCTCGTTCACCACCGTGCAGAACCGCAACTCCGACACCGACATCCCGCGCAACTACCTGCTCGCCTTCGACAAGGCCACCGGCGCCGTCGACACCGCGTTCGCGCCGACCGTCGACAACGAGGTGTACGCGGTGGTGGCCGGCCCGACCGCCGGCACGGTCTTCGTCGCCGGCAAGTTCAACACCGTCAACGGGGTGACCCGGCGCAAGGTGGCGCTGCTCGACGTCGCCACCGGGGCGCTGGTCACCGGCTTCGCCCCGCCGGCGTTCAACGGGCTGGTCAACGACATCGCCCTGGTCGGCAACCGGCTGCTGGTCGGTGGCATCTTCACCACGGCCGGCAACACCACCCCGCGCGGCGGGCTGGCCTCGCTCAACGCCACCACCGGCGCGGTGGACAGCTACCTGACCGCCGCGCTGACCGAGCACCACAACTACGACGGCGTCAGCGGATCCAACGCCGGCGTCGGGGTGGAGAAGATGACCGTCTCACCGGACGGCACGAGACTCGTGGTGATCGGCAACTTCAAGAAGGCCGACGGGGTGCTGCACGACCAGATCGTCCAACTGGACCTCGGCGCGACCGCCGCCACCGTGGCCGACTGGAACACCAGCCGCTACACGCCCCGCTGCAAGTGGCAGGCGTTCGACTCGTACATGCGGGACATCGCGTACGCGCCGGACGGCAGCTACTTCGTGGTGGTCACCACCGGTTCGCCGTACGGCGGCACGCTCTGCGACGCCGCGGCCCGCTGGGAGGCCGGCACGACCGGCGCCGAGGCGCAACCGACCTGGATCGACTACACCGGCGGCGACACGTTCCTGTCGGTCGCCGTGAGCGAGCAGGCGGTCTACGTCGGCGGCCACTTCCGCTGGCTGAACAACAGCTTCGGCGGCGACAACGCCCAGGCCGGCGCGGTCGGCCGGGCCAGCATCGCGGCGCTCGACCCGCGTACCGGCCTGCCGCTGTCCTGGAACCCGGGCCGGCACCCGCGCGGCATCGGGGCCTCCGAGATGCTTGTCACCCCGGCCGGACTCTGGGTCGGCGGGGACACCTCGTGGATCGGCAACTTCCAGTACCGCCGCGAGCGGATCGCGTTCTTCCCGCTGGCCGGCGGCACGGCCCCGCACCCGACCACCTCGGCCACCCTGCCCGGCACGGTCTACCAAACCGGCGTGCCCAAGCCGACGAACGTGCTGTACCGGGTGAACGCCGGCGGTCCGGCGGTGGCCGCCACCGACGGTGGGCCGGACTGGGCGGTCGACGACGGCGGCAACCCCAGCCCGTACCACAACAGCGGCAGCTCCGCCGCCGGCTTCGCCGCGGTCGGCTCGCTGGACGCGACCGTGCCGGCCGGCACGCCCGCCGCGCTCTACAGCGACGAACGGTACGACCCGGCCGGCGCGCCGGAGATGACCTGGCAGTTCCCGGTGCCCGCCGGGACCGAGGTGCAGGTGCGGCTCTACCTGGCCAACCGGTACGACGGCACCGCCGCCGCCGGCTCGCGGGTCTTCGACGTGGCGCTGGAGGGCACCACCGTCCTCGACGACCTCGACCTGTCCGCGAGCGTCGGGCACAACGTGGGCACCATGCGGGAGTTCACCGTGGTCAGCGACGGCGCCATCGACCTCGAGTTCCGGCACGTGGTGGAGAACCCGCTGGTCGACGCCGTCGAGATCGTCAAGACCGGCCCACCGCCCGCCGGCACCGGCGACGAGGTGCAGGCCCGCTCGTACGACGGGGCGAGCACGGTCGGCGCGGCGAGCCCGGTGGCGAACCCGGACGGCACCGCCTGGTCCACCGCGCGCGGCGCGTTCTGGGTCGGTGGCACGCTGTTCTACGGGATGAACGGCGCGCTCTGGCGGCGGACGTTCGACGGAACCACGTTCGGCGCCCCGGCGCTTGTCGACCCGTACCACGACGCCTACTGGGACACCGTGATCACGAACTCCGGCCCGACCGGCCAGACGTACGTCGGGGTGACCACCGGCTTCTACGCCGAGATCCCGAACGTGACCGGCATGTTCCACTCCGGCGGGCGGCTCTACTACACACTGTCCGGGCAGAACGGCCTGTTCTGGCGCTGGTTCACCCCGGACAGCGGCACGGTCGGCGCGGACCGGTTCACGGTGGCCGGGTCCGGCGGTCTCGCCGACGCGGGCGGGGTCTTCGTCGCCGGGAACACGCTCTACAAGGTCAACCGGACCACCGGTGACCTGTCCGCCACCGACTGGGCGGGCGGCGCGCCGGGCGCCACGTTCACGGTGCGCAGCGGCCCGGCGCTCGACGGCACCGACTGGCGGGCGAAGGCGGTCTTCCTCGGCCCGTGACCGGTGTAAGGAGGGGCCCCTTGTCAACACCCCGGTGTTGACAAGGGGCCCCTCCTTGTCGCGGGCGGCGGGGGATGGAAGGATCCTGAGGTCAGCCGAGAGGTGGAAGGGGGTGTGGTGATGTCCGTTCCGTTCGATCCCGCGCCCCGCGTTCCCCGCTGACCTTCCCATTCCGCCGGGGCGCATCCCCACCGGAGGAAGCACCGTGAGTGCACAGATCCACTGCGTGACCGTCGAGTCCGACGACCCGTACACCCTGGCCACCTGGTGGGCCCGGGTGCTGGACCGCAAGCTCAACGACGACGACTTCCCGGGCGACCCGGAAGCGGTCCTCGCCGCGCCCGACGGGCACGGTCCCGACCTGCTCTTCGTCGAGGTGGGCGAGCGGCACGGCAAGGGCGCGTTCCACCTCGACCTGCATCCGTCCGAGGGCACCCGGGACACCGAGGTCGTGCGGCTGCGTGACCTCGGCGCCACGGTGGTCGCCGACCGCCGCCGGCCGGACGGCACCGGCTGGGTGGTGCTCGCCGACCCGGAGGGCAACGAGTTCTGCGTCTGCCGCGGTCAGGCGGAACGCGCCGCGTCCGGCTGACCCGGAAACGGCGCCGGGCCCCCGCCGACGGCGGGGGCCCGGCGCTCCGAGCGGGATCAGTCCTGCTTCTCGACCTCACCGCGCAGGGTGACGAACTCCGACTGGAACTCGGCGGCGCTCTTGAAGTAGACCACCATCATGCCGAGGCTGCCCTTGTCGACCCAGACGCAGACGCCCACCGGGACGTCCTGCGCCTTGCCGTCGCTGCACTTGGCGTCGCCACCGAGCGGGCCGGCGTCGACCGTCTTGAACTCCTTGGTGCCGAGTTCCGGGGTGACCGCCGTGATGGCGTCCGCCATCTCCTTCTTCGGGTCGGCGATGATGCCCGAGACGCCGACGACCATGACCAGGTCCTTCTTCGCCGGGTCGCCGTAGAAGGCGCCCGCCGTGCTGGTCGCGTTCGGCACGTCCTTGCCGAGCTCGGACTTCATCTGCACCGCCGCGTTCTGCAGCGTCGGCTCGGTCACCTTCGGCCGGCCGCCCAGCGTCGCGGGCTCGACCACCCGGGTCTTGGTGGCGGTGACGACGTCCTTGACGTCGTCGCCGGCGGCGGCCCAGATGGCGATGCCGCCACCGACGCACAGCACCAGGACGACGGCCAGGACGATCAGCAGGATCTTGCCGACCCCGAACTTCTTCTTCGGCGGGACCGGCGCGCCGAGCTGGTCGCCGCCGTACTGCGGCTGCTGCGGGTGGTCACCGCCGTACTGCGGCTGCTGCGGCGCCGGCGGGTAGCCGCCGTCGTACTGCTGCGGCTGCTGCGGCGGCTGGTAGCCACCGGGCTGCTGCGGGGGAGGGGGGTTGTTGCCGGGGTAGGGGTTGGACGGCGGCTGGGACATGAAGGCGGCTCCTGTGAGAATTCTGGACGCGTGATGGTAGCCAGGGCCGCCGACGCTCCGCTGTCCGCCCGGGACCGGTGTGATGAAACCGGGACCCATCCGTGATCGGGCCCGGAACGCCGAACGCGGTGGCCGCACCGTCCGGAACGGACGGCCCGGCCACCGCGATCGATGGCGGGTCGGTCAGCCCAGGCTGGCCACGCCGCGCGGCAGGAACCGCCGGCCGGTCACCCGCTCGGAGGTTCCGGTCCGGTCCAGGTACGGCGTGACGCCGCCCAGGTGGAACGGCCAGCCGGCACCGAGGATCATGCACAGGTCGATGTCCTGCGCCTCGGCGACGACACCCTCGTCGAGCATGAGGCGGGTCTCCTCGGCCAGCGCGTCGAGCGCGTTCTGCCGGACCTGCTCGGCGGTGAGCGGCTGGTCGCCGACCACCAGCAGCTTCGCGACCTCGTCGTTGATCTGGTCGTCGACCACGATCGGCTGGCCCGAGTCGGCGATCCGCTTGAGGTTCTCGCTGACGCCGAACCGGTCCGGGAACGCCGCGTGCAGCGTGCCGCCCACGTGGTGGGCCACGGCCGGGCCGACCAGTTGGAGCAGCGCGAGCGGGCGCATCGGCAGGCCCAGCGGGTCCAGCGCGCTGTTCGCCACGTCGAGTGGCGTGCCGGCGTCGACGGCGGCGAAGACGGTGCCCAGGAAGCGGGTCAGCAGCCGGTTGACCACGAACGCCGGGGCGTCCTTCACCAGCACCGACGACTTCTTGAGCTGCCTGCCGACGGCGAACGCGGTCGCGAGGGCCGCGTCGTCGGTCCGCTCGCCACGGACGATCTCCAGCAGCGGCAGCACCGCGACCGGGTTGAAGAAGTGGAAGCCGACGACCCGCTCCGGGTGCTCCAGGTCGGCCGCCATCTCGGTGATCGACAGCGAGCTGGTGTTGGTGGCGAGCACCGCCTCCGGCTTGACGATCTTCTCCAGCTCGGCCCAGACCTGCTTCTTCACCGACAGGTCCTCGAAGACGGCCTCGATGACGAAGTCGGCGTCCGCGAACACGGACTTGTCCACCGAGCCGCTCACCAGACCGTAGAGCTTGGCCGCGGTGCCCTTGTCCATCCGGCCCTTGCTGACGGCCTTCTCGATCTGGGTGTGCACGTAGCCGACGCCCTTGTCCACCCGGGACTGGTCCAGGTCGGTCATCACGACCGGCACCTGCAACCGCCGGGCGAACAGCAGCGCGAGCTGGCTGGCCATCAGGCCGGCGCCGACGATGCCCACCTTGGTCACCGGCCGGGCCAGGCCCTTGTCCGGCGCGCCGGCAGGGCGCTTGGCCCGCCGCTGCACCAGGTCGAACGCGTACAGGCCGCTGCGCAGCTCCTCGGAGAAGACCAGATCGGCGAGCGCCTCGTCCTCCGCGGCGGTGCCGGTGGCGAAGTCCGCGTCCTTGGCGGTCTCCAGCAGGTCCAACGCCTTGTACGCGGCCGGGACCGCGCCGTGCAGCCGCTGGTCCAGCGTCTGCCGGGCGAAGTAGAGCACGCCCGCCCACATGTCCTTGTCGACCTCGGGACGGGTCACGGTGACCTCGCCCCGGACGACGCCGGCGGCCCACTCCAGCGACCGCTCCAGGAAGTCGGCGGGCTCCAGCAGCACGTCCGCGACGCCCATCTCGGCCGCCTGCTTCGGCTTGAGCATCTTGTTCTGCATCAGCGGGTTCTGCAGGATCACCTGGGTGGCGGCCGGGATGCCGATCAGGTTCGGCAGCAGCTGCGTGCCGCCCCAGCCGGGCACCAGGCCGAGCGAGACCTCGGGCAGCGCGAGGGCCGCCGCGCCCGCCGACAGCGTCCGGTAGTGGCAGTGCAGGGCCAGCTCCAGGCCGCCGCCCATCGCCGCGCCGTTGACGAAGGCGAACGTCGGGACGTCGCTGTCCTTGAGCCGGGCGAAGACCCGGTGGCCGAGCCGGCCGACCTCCAGCGCCTGCTCGCGGTCCGCCAGCGCCGGCAGGCTGGTGATGTCCGCGCCCACGCAGAAGATGTACGGCTTGCCGGTGACCGCGACGAACGCCGGGTTCGCCGCGAGAGCGGCGGTGATCGCCTCGTCCAGGCTGGTCAGGCCGCCCGGGCCGAAGCTGTTCGGCTTGGTGTGGTCGAAGCCGTTGTCCAGGGTGATCAGCGCGGCCGGCCGGTCCAGCCCCGGTACGTTCACCTGACGCAGCAGCGCCTTGGTGACGACCTCGTTCGGTGCGGCCAGACTCATTTGTCTCCACCCTCCCAGTTCGGGTTCTCCCAGATGACCGTGCCGCCCATGCCGATGCCGATGCACATGGCGGTGAGGCCGTAGCGCACCTCGGGGTGCTCCGCGAACTGCCGGGCGAGCTGGGTCATCAGCCGGACGCCCGAGGACGCGAGCGGGTGCCCGATGGCGATCGCGCCGCCCCAGGCGTTGACCCGGGGGTCGTCGTCGGCGATGCCGAAGTGGTCGAGGAACGCGAGCACCTGCACCGCGAACGCCTCGTTCAGCTCGAACAGGCCGATGTCGTCGATGCTCAGGCCGGCGATGCGTAGCGCCTTCTCGGTCGACGGGATCGGGCCGACGCCCATCACCTCGGGCTCGACGCCGACGAACCCGTACGACACCAGCCGCATGCCGACCGGCAGGCCCAGCTCGCGGGCGGTCTCCTCGGCGACCAGCAGCGCGGCGGTGGCGCCGTCGTTCAGGCCGGCCGCGTTGCCCGCGGTGACCTTGCCGTGCGGACGGAACGGGGTCTTCAGCCCGGCCAGCTTCTCCATCGAGGTGTCCCGCGGCGCCTCGTCGACGGTCGCCAGGCCCCAGCCGCCCTCGTCGTCGCGGACCGCGACCGGCACCAGGTCGCCCTGGAGCTTGCCGTTGGCGTACGCCTTGGCGGTCTTCTGCTGGGAGGCCAGCGCGAACGCGTCGGTGCGCTCCTTGGTGATGTGCGGGACGCGGTCGTGCAGGTTCTCCGCGGTGGCGCCCATCACCAGGGCGGACGGGTCGACCAGCTTCTCCGCGACGATCCGCGGGTTGGGGTCGACACCCTCGCCCATCGGGTGGCGGCCCATGTGCTCGACGCCGCCGGCGATGGCCACGTCGTAGGCGCCCACGGCGATGCCGGAGGCCACGGTCGTGACGGCGGTCATCGCGCCGGCGCACATCCGGTCGATGGCGAAGCCGGGCACGGTCTTGGGCAGGCCGGACAGCAGGGCGGCGGTGCGGCCGATGGTCAGGCCCTGGTCACCGATCTGGGTGGTGGCGGCGATCGCCACCTCCTCCACCTTCTCCGGCGGCAGCTGCGGGTTGCGGCGCATCAGCTCGCGGATGCAGCGGATCACCAGGTCGTCGGCGCGGGTGTTGCCGTACATCCCACCCGCCTTGCCGAACGGGGTACGGACGCCGTCGACAAAGACGACATCTCGAACTTCACGGGGCACTTGGAGCCTCCCTCGGCACTGGCCATTTCTCCGGATGCTACTCGCCAGTAACCAGCCGCGTCACCAACCCCCGTGTGGCCCACCCCACACCCCGCCCCCGGACCGGGGTCAGGGCGTGGGCGTGCGCAGGGCCCCGGTGAGCGCGGGCAGGAGCAGGCCGAGCTGCCACTCGCGGGCGCCGAGCGTGCGCAGCGCCTCCGCGACCGTGTCGTCGGTGATCTCCTCCGGCGGCTGCCAGGCCAACCGGCGGATCGAGTCCGGCGTGATCAGGTTCTCCGCCGGCAGCCGGTGCGCCGCAGCGGTGCCGACCACCACCTCCCGGCAGCGGGCCAGCCGGCCCGCCGCGACCGGGTCGCGCTCGGCCCACCGGTGCGGCGGGGGCGGGCCCTCCACCGCCGGGCTGACCGGCAGCGCGTCGTCCGGCAGTTGACGTGCGTCGTCCAACGCCGCCAACCAGGTACGCGCCAGCCGGCGCACCGAGCGGCCCCCGAACCCGGGGAGGGTCAGCAGCGTCTTCTCGTCCTTCGGATCCAGCTCGGCGGCCGCCACGATGGCCGAGTCGGGCAGCACCCGGCCCGGTGCGGCGTCCCGCCGCGCGGCGATCTGGTCCCGGGCGTACCAGAGGGACCGGACCCGGGCCTGGGCGCGGGCGCCGCGGACCCGGTGGATCCCGGACGTCCGTCGCCACGGTTCGGCCCGGACCCGGGGCGGGCGGGCGCCGTTGCGCACCAGCGCGGCGAACTCCTCCGCCGCCCAGCCGGACTTGCCCTGCCGGTCGAGCTCCTCGTCGAGCGCGTCGCGCAGGTCCACCAGCAGCTCCACGTCCAGCGCCGCGTACGTCAGCCAGGACTCCGGCAGTGGCCGGCTGGACCAGTCCGCCGCCGAGTGGTGCTTCTCCAGGCTGAAGCCGAGCACCTGTTCGGTCAGCGCGGCCAGGCCGACCCGCTCGAAACCGGCCAGCCGGGCGGCCAGCTCGGTGTCGAACAGCCGGCGCGGGTGCAGCCCCAGCTCGGCCAGGCAGGCGAGATCCTGGCTGGCGGCGTGCAGCACCCACTCGGCCTCGGCGATCGCCGCGTCGAGGGCGGACAGGTCGGGTAGCGGCAGCGGGTCGACAAGCGCGGTGCCGGCGCCGGCGCGGCGCAGCTGTACGAGGTAGGCCCGCTGGCTGTAGCGGTATCCGGAGGCGCGTTCGGCGTCCAGGGCCACCGGGCCGGTGCCGGCCGCGAAGCGGGCCACCACCTCGTCCAGCTCGGTCGAGGTGGCTACCGGCGCGGGGGTGCCATCGCGCGGGGCGGTCAGCGGAACGGCTGCGCCCGTGTCGGTCTCGGTCCCCGCGTCCGCCGGCTCCGGCACGGCCGACGACGGATGCGGGGACACCTCTCCCGTACGGCTTTCGGCGGCCCGACGGCGCAGGGGTGGTTCGTCGGTCACCTGACAACCCTAGTGGGCGGGACGATCCGGTGCGCGCAGCCGGTCCGGCGCGTGTTGACGAGATGTCCGCCGGGTGTCCGAAACGGGTCGGGTTGCGCGAGGGTGAAAGGGTCGGACAACGGGGGAGACAAACCCCGTTCCCGCCGGTACGGTCCATCGAGCCGTGAGCGGCGCGGGGGCGACCGGGCAGCGGTCGGTGCGCCGGCGGAGCCGGCGGGGAGGACGGACGATCATGGCAGGCGGCTACGGAACCGGCGACGGCGCGCCGGGGCAGGACGGCGACGGAACGGCCGACCGGCCGGGGCCGCTGCCGCCACGCATCGCTCCGCCGGGGGCGAGCCACCCGGCGTCGGCGGCCCGCCCGACGTACCCGACGTTCGGCGCCGACCACCCGACCGCGCCACCGTCCCCGGCGGCCTTCGGCGCGACGTACCCGGCCCGGTCCGACGCCGCCGGCCCGTCGCACGGCGCCACCGCCCGCGCGGCGTCGCCGGTCGTGCCGGCCCAGCCCAACTCCGGCCCGGCCTACGCCGGCCCGTCGTCGGCCGGCTCGTCCTATCCGGGTCAGCCCGGCTCGGGCTCGCCCTTCCCGGGGCCGCCCGCCGGCGGCTCGTCCTACCCGCCGTCCCCGGGGTCGTCCTATCCGGCGCCGCCCGCCGCCGGAGCGTCGTACCCGGCCCAGCGCGCGTCCCACCAGGCCACCCCGGCTTCCGCCTCGCCGTACCCCGGGCAGCCGGTGTCCGGCCCCGCGTTCGGGGGTCCACCGATCCCGGGTCCGGCCTATCCGGGCCGCCCCGCCGCCGGCCCGGGACAGCCGGGGTTCGGCGCGCCGCCGCTCGGCGTGCGGGCCGACCCGTCCGGCCGCCGCAGCCGGCTGTCGATGCTGGCGCTGGCGCTGGCCGGCGTGCTGGCCGTGGTCACGGGCGTGCAGGCATACCAGATCCACCGGCTCGACGACCGACTCGCCGCCGCCGACCGGCGGACGGTCGAGGCGCAGGGCGCGGACGCCCGCCGGCTCGACGGGCTGGAGCAGCGCGCCGGGAGCCTGGAGAAGCAGGCCGGCGCCGCCTTCAACCCCGAGGCCGTGGCGAGCGCGGTGCTGCCCAGCGTCTTCCGGGTGCGGGCCGGCCAGTTCACCGGCACGGCGTTCGCGATCGGCAAGGCCCCGTCCGGCGGCGGCACCACGCTGCTCACCAACTTCCACGTGGTGGAGTCGGTCTTCACCGCCGGCGAGCGCAAGGTGTTCCTGGAGCGCACCGACCAGCGGTTCGAGGCGACCATCGTCGCCACCGACAAGGACAAGGACCTGGCGCAACTGCGCACCACCGCGAAGTTCGGCGGACTGGTCGCGGCGCGTACGCCGGTCAAGTCCGGCCAGCAGATCGTGGTGGTCGGCGCCCCGCTCGGGTTGCAGGACAGCGTCACCACCGGCGTGGTCAGCGCGTTCCGCCAGGACGAGGGGGGCTCCGGCCCGGTCATCCAGTTCGACGCGCCGATCAACCCCGGCAACTCCGGCGGTCCGGTGATCAACGGGTCGAAGGAGGTCGTCGGCATCGCCACGGCCAAGGCCCGCGACGCCGAGGGCATCGGGCTGGCGGTGCCGATCAAGACCGCCTGCGACCGGTTCAAGCTCTGCTGACCAGCGGCCCGCCCGCGTAGCGCGCCGCGCCGGTCGTGGCACTGGCCACGCCGGGTGCGGCCCCGGCCGCGCCGCCTCGACCCCGGCCCATCGGGCCACCCCGCGGGGACCAGCACATCTGGAGGAACGACATGTCCCAGCCACCGAGCGGAGCGGGTGACTACCCGCCTCAGCCGCCGGGCGGCACGGTGTACGGCAGCCGACCCACGCCCCCGTCGTACGGCCCGGCTGCCCAGCCCGACCCCACCCGAGCCCAGCCGCCCGTGCCCGGCCAGTACGCGCCGGGCGCCCCTTATGCGCCGGTCCCCGCGCCGGGGCAGCCGATGTCGGCGCCACCGGTCTCCGTACCACCGGCCGCCGGCGCCGGTCACCCGCAGCCGATGTCGGCCCCGCCCGTCTCGGGCCCCGGTTACGGGCCGCAGCCGATGTCCGCCCCGCCCGTCTCGGGCCCCGGTTACGGGCCGCAGCCGATGTCCGGCCCGCCCGGCGTCGGCCCGCCGTACGGGCCGGCCGGGTACGGCGGGCCGGCGGGCGCGCCGGCCGGCGGTGGCCGAGGACGGACCACGCTGATCCTCGCCCTCGTCGCCGGGCTGCTCTTCGTCCTCGGCGGCGTGATGACCGGCCTCTACGTCACCACCGACGGCAAGCTGGAGAAGGCCGAGCGGCAGGTCAGTCAGCGCGACGGCACCATCTCGGCGAACCAGCGGGAGATCGAGAAGCTCAAGGGTGAGATGAAGACGGTCCAGGATCGGCTGGCCGACACCGAGCAGGACCTGACCGGCACCAAGAACGACCGGGACGAGCAGGCCCGGCAGAAGAAGGTCATCGCGAGCTGCCTGGACAAGCTGACCACCGCCATCGCGGCGGCGTCGCGCGGTGACAAGGCAGCCTTCGAGGCGGCCAACAAGGGCCTGGACAAGGTCTGCGACGAGGCTGAGAACTACCTCTGACCCCTCATCCCGGTTGATCACGAAGTTGGCGGCGTTCTGGACAGCCAGAAACGCCGCCAACTTCCTGATCGACGAGGATCTGCGCCCGGGGGAGGGGTGGGGCGGTCAGGCGGCGCCGGCGGAGCGGCGGGTCGGCAGCGCGGTGACGCCGGGGGGCGGCAGGCCGGCCGTCGAGGCCAGCAGCGTGCACCAGCCCAGCAGGTGCGGGCCCAGGTCCGCCCGGAGCGGCGTCCAGGAGGCGCGGATCTCGATGTCACCGGCGGCGGGCGGGCCGGCCAGCTCGCCGAACCGGGTGGAGAGCGTTTGGGTGACCGTGCCGCCGATCGCCCGGTGCCCGGCGCCCTGCGCGTCCAGCGCGTCGGTCAGCCAGGTCCAGCCCACGCCGGGCAGCAGCGGGTCGCTGGCCAGGTCGACCTCCAGCTCGGCGGTGACGTAGGTGACCAGCCGCAGCGTGCCCTGCCAGGCCTCGTGCCCGGCCGGGTCGTGCAGCAGGATCAGCCGCCCGGTGGCCACCTCGTCGTCGTCGCGCAGCACGGCGGCGGAGAGGGCGAACGCGTACGGGGCCAGCCGCTGCGGCGCGCCCACCTCCTCCAGCACGATCTCCGGGCGCGGTGTGGCCGACCGCAGCCCCGCGACCGCGCGAGCGAACGTTTCCGGGAGCGCGATCGGGGGGGCCATGCCGGCAGCCTATGCCGCCTGCGGCGCGCCGTGGGTGACGGCGCGCCGGGCGCGTCGCGGTGTTAGCCGGGGCCCCCTCTATACCGGATGCGTTAACAGGGGGCCCCTCCTTCTACGTCACAAATGCGGGCGGTGAGCGCGGGGGGCGGTGCGGGGCGTGGCACGATTGCCGCGATGACCACCGACACCACGGGCACTGCCGCCCGAGACGGAGAACCCCGCCGCGGCGGGCCGGCCGACTCGCCGTTCGTGCGCGCCTGCCGGCGTGAGCCGGTCCCGCACACCCCGGTCTGGTTCATGCGCCAGGCCGGCCGGTCGCTGCCGGAGTACCGCGAGATCCGGGCCAGCGTGCCGATGCTGGAGTCCTGCCGCCGGCCCGAGCTGGTCACCGAGATCACCCTCCAGCCGGTTCGCCGGCACGGGGTGGACGCGGCGATCCTGTTCAGCGACATCGTGGTGCCGGTGGCGGCGGCCGGGATCGACCTGGACATCGTGCCCGGCACCGGGCCGGTGGTGGCCGAACCGGTGCGTACCGCCGCCGACGTGGAGCGAATCGCCCCGATCGGCCGCGACGAGGTGTGCTACGTGGACGAGGCGGTCCGGCTGCTCGTCGCCGAGCTGGGCGACACCCCGCTGATCGGCTTCGCCGGCGCCCCGTTCACGCTGGCCAGCTATCTGGTCGAGGGCGGGCCGTCGCGCACCCACGCGAAGACCAAGGCCCTGATGTACGGCGACCCGGACCTCTGGCACGCCCTCTGCGCCCGGCTGGCCGAGGTGACACTGTCGTTCCTGCGGGTGCAGATCGACGCGGGCGTCTCCGCCGTGCAGCTCTTCGACTCCTGGGCCGGCGCGCTCTCCGAGGCCGACTACCGCCGTTTCGTGCTGCCCCACTCGATTTACGTGCTGGGCGGGCTGGCGGACGCGGGGGTGCCGCGGATCCACTTCGGGGTCGGCACCGGCGAACTGCTCACCGCGATGGGCGAGGCCGGCGCCGACGTGGTCGGCGTCGACTGGCGTACGCCGCTGGACGTCGCCACCGGCCGGATCGGGCCGGACCGGGCGGTGCAGGGCAACCTCGACCCGACCGTGCTGTTCGCGCCCTGGCCGGTGGTGGAGGCCGAGGTGCGGCGGATCGTCGAGCAGGGCCGGGCCGCGCCGGGCCACGTGTTCAACCTCGGTCACGGCGTCCTGCCGGAGACCGACCCCGACGTGCTGACCCGGGTGGTCGCGCTGGTGCACGAGCTGTCCGCGCGACCGGCCCGCTAGGGGGCGTCGTGGCGGGTCCGTGGCGGGTGGCGATCGTCGGCGGCGGGATCACCGGGCTGGCCGCCGCCGTCCGGTTGCGGGACCGGGCCCCCGCGGGCACCGAGATCACCGTGTACGAGCAGTCCGGCCGCCTCGGCGGCAAGCTGCGCACCGGCGAGCTGGCCGGCGGGCCGGTCGAGTTCGGGGCCGAGTCGTTCCTGATGCGCGACCCGGCCGGCGGGGAGTCGGCGGCGGTGACGTTGGCCCGCCGGCTCGACCTGGCCGCGTCGATCGTGCACCCGAGCGTCGGGCAGGCCGCCCTGCTGGTCGACGGCGGGCTGCGCCCGGTGCCGGGCGGCACGCTGGTCGGCGTACCCGGGGATCTGGAGAAGGTGGCGGCGGTGGCCCGGCCGGCGGCGGACGCCGACCGGGACGCGGGCCGCCCGCTGCTGGCCCCGGGGGAGGACGTGGCGGTCGGCCGGCTGGTCCGGGAGCGGCTCGGCGACGCCGTGGTGGACCGTCTGGTCGATCCGATGCTGGGCGGCGTGTACGCCGGCCGGGCCGACGACCTCTCCCTGGTCACCACCATGCCGGCGCTGGCCCGCGCGGCCCGTCGGGAACACACGCTCGTCGGTGCGGTACGCGCCGCGCAGGCCGCCGCGCCGCGCGCGCCCGGCGCGCCGGTCTTCGGCACCCTGGCCGGCGGGCTGAGCACGCTGGTCGAGGCGGCGGCGCGGGCGAGCGGGGCGACGATCCGCCGGGACGCGGCGGTGCGGGAGCTGCGCCGCACCCCGGCCGGCTGGCGGCTCACCGTCGGGCCGACCCGCGCGGCCGAGCACGTGGAGGCCGACGCGGTGCTGCTGGCGGTGCCGGCCCGGCCGGCCGCCCGGCTGCTCGCCGGCGAGGCCGCCGAGGTGGCGGACACGGTCGGCGCGCTGAACTACGCCAGCGTCGCGCTGGTCACGCTCGCGCTGCCCGGTCCGGAGCTGCCGGAGCTGTCCGGTTTCCTGGTCCCGGCCGGCGAGGGCCTGCTGATCAAGGCGGCCACGTTCTTCACCACCAAGTGGGGGCACCTGCGCCGGCCCGACGGGTCGGCGCTGGTCCGCGCCTCGGTCGGCCGGTACGGCGACGAGATGTCGCTCCAGCTCACCGACGACGACCTGGCCGCCACCGTACGCCGGGAGTTGTCGGCGGCGCTGGGCACGGCGCTGCCCGAGCCGGCGGCCCGGCAGGTGCAGCGGTGGGGTGGCGCGCTGCCGCAGTACACGCCCGGGCACGCGGCCCGGGTGGCGGCGGTCCGGACGGCGTTGCGCGGCGCCCACCCGACGCTGGCCCTGGCCGGGGCCGGCTACGACGGGGTCGGCATTCCGGTCTGCGTCCGCTCCGGCGAGACGGCGGCCGAAGAGATCATCACGGCACTGGGAGGATCGGCGACATGACCGAGCAGACCAACGCGGCGCGGCTGCGGGAGCTGAACGAGACCATCCGCTACACCATGTGGTCGGTGTACCGGGCCAGCAGCCCGCTGCCCTCGCTGCGGGAGAACGTCGTCGACGAGGTCGAGTCGCTCTTCGCGGAGCTGGCCGGCAAGGACGTGACCATCCGGGGCACGTACGACGTGGCCGGGCTGCGCGCCGACGCCGACCTGATGATCTGGTGGCACGCCCCGACCAGCGACGCGCTGCAGGACGCGTACCTGCGGTTCCGCCGCACCACACTGGGCCGGGCGCTCACCCCGGTCTGGTCGCAGATGGCGCTGCACCGCCCGGCGGAGTTCAACCGCAGCCACATCCCGGCGTTCCTGGCCGACGAGGAGCCGCGCGCCTACCTCTGCGTCTACCCGTTCGTCCGCTCCTACGAGTGGTACCTGCTGCCCGACGCCGAGCGGCGGGAGCTGCTGGCCGAGCACGGCAAGATGGCCCGGGGCTACCCGGACGTGCGGGCCAACACGGTCGCCTCGTTCGCGCTCGGCGACTACGAGTGGATGCTGGCGTTCGAGGCCGACGAGCTGCACCGGATCGTCGACCTGATGCGCGACCTGCGGGCCTCAGGGGCGCGCCGGCACGTCCGCGAGGAGATCCCGTTCTACACCGGCCGCCGCCGCCCGATCGCCGACATCGTCACCTGCCTGGTGTGAAAGGCGGGGCCCCCGGTTGACGCCTCCGGTAGAGCAGGGGCCCCCTGTCAACAACGCGCGTTGAGAGGGGGCCCCTGCTTACACAGGGCGGTCAGGCGGTGGTGGTGCAGGAGAGGATCCCCGGCACCGGGTTGGTCCCGGTCGACGTGCCGGTGAAGCCGAACGAGGTGCTCGCCCCCGCCGCCAGCGTGCCGTTGTAGGCGACGTTGCGCGCGGTGACGAGCGTTCCGCTCGTGGTCACCGTGGCGTTCCACGCCGAGCTGACCTGTTGGCCGTTCTGGTAGTTCCAGCTCACCGACCAGCCTCGGATCGGTGAACCGCCGTTGGTCACCTTCACCTCGGCCTGGAAGCCGCCGCCCCACTGACCGGTGATCTGGTAGGTCGCGGTGCAGCCCCCGGCCGGGTTCGGCGTCGACGGCGGGGTGGACGTCGGGGTCGGGTTGGCGGTGGGCGTCCGGGTCGGCGTCGGGCTGGCCGTCGGCGACGCGGTCGGCGATGCGGTCGGGGACGCCGTCGGGGTCGGGCCGGCGCCGCCGAAGTCGACGTCGCTGCACAGGTAGTAGGACTGGTCCAGGTGGCTGGCCTGCCAGATGGTGTAGACGATGTGCCGGCCGGTGCGGCCCGGCGCGTTCGCCGGCACCTGGATCGACACGCCCGACGTCTCCGGCGTCCACTGGCTGGCCGGGGTGTTGCCGATCTGGCCGACCTGCTCCAGGTCGCTCCAGCGCAGCGGCGTGGTCAGCGCGTTGAAGCCCTGCTTGGTCACGTACACCCGGATGTAGTCGGCGCCGTGGCTGGCCTGGTCGTACAGCTTGATCCGGAAGTTGTTGGAGATCGGCGACGTCTTCCAGGCGCCGACCGTGTCGAGCGAGTTGTAGCGGCCGTTGGAGGTGCGTCCGCCGCTGCACAGCTGGCCGTCCGGGATGGCGCCCTGGTGGTTGCCGGCCACACCCTCGCGGAACAGCCCGTTCCAGTTCCACATGGCGGCCGGGTCGGACTGCCAGGCCTGCCAGCACATCGGGTCCTGGGTGGCCATCGCCGGGTTCTGGAAGTCGCTGCCCCAGCGCTGCCAGCAGCTGTAGTTGCGGGATGCCGGGTCGACCACGGACCCGTGCGCCGAGGCCGGGCCGGAGAACGCGGTGGTGAGCAGCGCCGCGACGACCGCGCAGACGCCGAGGATCGCCGCCGCGAGCGGTACGCGTCGGCGGTACGGAGTGGACATGTGAAGCCTCCGGGTGGGGATCGGTGCACGATGCCCGGACTGTCGGGAGTTGCCCTCTCCCGCGTGGCGGCTCCGTCCGCACGCTGCCACAGAAAGCGACAGACGTCAATTAGTTTGGAATCCGGCGCATCGGCGTGTGCGGGATGCCGTCCTCCAGGTAGCCGGGCCCGCTGACCGTGAAGCCGTGCCCGGCGTAGAAGGCGACCAGGTGCGTCTGCGCCTCCAGCACGCACGGCCGGTCACCCACCGCCGCGAGCGCCTCGGCCATCAGCGCGCCGGCCAGGCCCGCGCCGCGGGCCGCCGGCGCCACCACCACCCGGCCGATCCGTGCCACGCCGCCGGGGTCGGCCAGGATCCGCAGGTACGCCACGACTTCGCCGTCGCGCGTCAGCCAGAGGTGGCGGGTGCCGGGCTCGACGTCCCGGCCGTCGAGTTCCGGGTACGGGCAGGACTGCTCGACCACGAACACGTCGATGCGCAGCCGGAGCAGGTCGTGGAACGTGCGGGTGTCCAGCTCGGCGAAGCCGGCCAGGTGGGACGCGACGGGCACCCCGCCAGGCTAGGCCGTGACCGCCGACGGCTTCGGCCCGGGCCTGGTCAGCGCGCCGCGCGCAGGCCGGCGCCGGTGGCGACAGCGGCCCGGTCGAACCAGGTCGCGGTGGCGGCGGCCGACCGGGTCCAGACCCCCACGCACTGGGTCACCCGGCCCCGGTGCACGCAGCCGTAGCGGTGCGGGAAGCGGGTGCCGTCGGGCAGCGTCATGGTGGCGGCGACCACGCGACCCGGCACGCCCACCCCGGTGGGCAGGTCGACGGCCGAGTGACCGGCGGTCACCTGCCCGTCCTCCTCGTCGCGGTCGCAGGCTTCCAGCAGATCGAAGATCCGGCGTACGGCGTCGGCGGCCGTGGCGTCGTCCGGGTAGACCACCGTCTCCTGGGCCAGCTCGACGAACTCCTCGGCCGGAGTGCCCTTCGGCGTGCCGAAGACGCGGGTCGTGGCCACCGTCCGCCGGTCGAGCAGGGGCAGTGGGCGGCCGCAGGCGACCCCGTCCGAGTCGAGCTGCTCGCTGGCGTGGTCGGGCTTCTCGGCCAGGCCGGCGAGGCTGCCGGTGGCGGCATGCCGATCCCGCAACGCGACGGCGGCCCCGCCGTCGGTGGGCGAGGGCGCCACGAGGGCCGGCGCGGCGGTCGCCGGTGGCTGGTCCGGATCGGGCGCCGGTGCGCAGCCGCCGACGGCGACGAGCGTGATGAGCAGGGTCGCCGCAACGTTCGGCCGTCGGATCACCGGGGGATGGTAGCCGGAGATCGACTCCGGTGGCGGCCCCGGTCGGGTGGGCCCGGCCGCCCGCCCCGCTTGATCCACACCAGTTCGCCGAGATGGCTGCATCGAAGGTGATGGGATGCCACCACCTCGGCGAAGTGGAGTGGATCAAGTAGGCGGAAACCACCACTTCGGCGGAGTGGCGTTGATCAGGCGGGGCGGGCGCCGACCGCGTCGCGGATCTCGGCGCCCTGGTCGCCCTCGACCGCGCGGGCGCAGTGGGCGCAGCAGAAGAAGCGGCCGGAGACCTCGACGCCGTGCCCGACGATCTTGATCTGGCAGTGCTCGCAGATCGGCGCCATCTTGTGCACCGCGCACTCGAAGCAGTCGAACGTGTGCCGGGCCCCGTCGACCGTGCGCACCTCGAACGCCATCCAGTAGTCGTTGCCGCAGACCTCACAGGTAGCCATACGAAACCCCCCGAAAACGGACCTGTCATCCCAGGGTCGTGCAGCGGACACGCGCGAGCAACCGGAACCGGCGAACCTGGTCCGGCCCGACGGCGTGTCGCTCCCGGCGTGTCGCGCGTTGACCCCGGTGACGACCCGCCGAGCAACCCCCGGAGGATCCGTGATCAAGCGCAACAAGCTCTTCGGCACCCAGACCCGGGTGACCTTCTGCCTGCCCCGGGACGTCCCGGCCGGCACGGTCAGCGTGGTCGGCTGCTTCAACGGTTGGGAGCCCGGCCGGCACGAGCTGGTGCCGCGTCGCGACGGCACCCGGACCGTGACCGTCCGGCTCGGCCCGGGCGACCATCGCTTCCGTTACCTCGCCACCGGCGGTGTCTGGCTGGACGACGAGGCCGCCGACCACGTCGACGAGACCGGCGGCCTGCTGCGCCTCTAGGCGCTCGGCTCCAGCCGCACCGAGATCGAGTTGACGCAGTGCCGGGTGTCCTTCGGGGTGAAACCCTCACCCTCGAAGACGTGCCCCAGGTGGCTGTCGCACCGCGCGCAGCGGATCTCCACCCGCCGCATGCCGAGCGTGTTGTCGGGGATCTCCTTGACCGCACCCGGGATGGCGTCGTCGAAGCTCGGCCAGCCGCAGTGCGAGTCGAACTTGTCGTCGCTGCGGAACAGTTCCAACCCGCAGGCCCGGCAGTGGTAGACGCCGGAGGTCTTGGTGTCGACGTACTCGCCGGTCCAGGGCGCCTCGGTGCCGGCCTCACGCAGCACCCGGAACTCCGCCGGGCTCAGCCGGACCCGCCACTCGTCCTCGGTGCGGGGCAGTTCGTTGTCGGAAAGACTCACCGCTCCACGGTACGTCGGCTGTCGGTGCCATCGCATATGGTCGCGTGATGGCGGGCAGCAGAAGCGCCGTCGAGGAGATCGAGGTCGCCGGGCGGGCCGTGCGGCTCAGCAGCCCGGACCGGGTGATCTTCCCGCAGCGCGGCTTCACCAAGGCGGACGTCTTCCACTACTACCTCGCCGTGGGCGAGGGCATCACCCGGGCGCTGCGCGACCGGCCCACCACCCTGCAACGCTTCCCCGAGGGCGTCGAGGGGGAGATGTTCTTCCAGAAGCGGGTGCCGACGCGCGGCGTACCCCCGTGGATCCGCACGGCGGAGATCAGCTTCCCCAGCGGGCGGAAGGCCGACGAGCTCTGCCCCGCCGACCTGGCCCACGTGGCCTGGGCGGCGCAGATGGGCACCGTGGTCTTCCACCCCTGGCCGGTGCGCGCCGCCGACACCGACCGCCCGGACGAGCTGCGCGTCGACCTCGACCCGCAGCCCGGCACCGACTTCGGCGACGCGGTGACCGCCGCCGGCGAGCTGCGCGGCCTGCTCGACGAGCTGGGGGTGACCGGCTGGCCGAAGACTTCCGGCGGCCGGGGCGTGCACGTCTACCTGCGCATCCAGCCGCGCTGGACGTTCGTCGAGGTGCGTCGGGCCACCATCGCGCTGGCCCGGGAGCTGGAGCGGCGCCGGCCCGAGCTGGTCACCACCGCCTGGTGGAAGGAGGAGCGGGGCCGCCGGGTCTTCGTCGACTTCAACCAGACCGCCCGGGACCGCACCATCGCCTGCGCGTACTCGCTGCGGGCCAACGCCCGCGCCACCGTCTCCACGCCTGTCGACTGGGAGGAGTTGACCGAGGTCGACCCGGACGACTTCCACCTCGGCACGGTGCCGGCCCGGTTCGCCGAGCGGGGCGACCCGCACGCCGGCATCGACGACGCCCCGTGGGACCTCACGCCGCTGCTGGAGTGGGCCGAGCGGGACGCCGCCGACGGCCTCGGCGACCTGCCCTACCCGCCGGAATACCCGAAGATGCCCGGCGAGCCGAAACGCGTCCAGCCGTCCAAGGACCGCGACCGGCCGAAGGACGCCTGACCGACCGCCGACGCCAGGTGCGGCCCGGCGTCGCATGTCCGACTGCCCGCACCGATCATCGTCGATACCGTCATCCGCGTGTCCTCCGACGCGGTACGGGAGCTTCGCCGGCGCGGCGCGCTGACGCAGGAGGATCCGGCCGCTCGGACCGGGCTGTCGGTCCGGCACCTCGGGGACCTGGAGGCGGGCCGGATCGCGCGGCCGCGACCCGCGACGATGCTGCTGCTGGCCGACGCGTTCGCGCTGCACGGGCCGGAACGGGACCGGTTCCTCGCCGGGGCGCCCGTGCCGGCTCCCCTGGGCGGTGTTCCTCCAGGACCGTCTTGGTCAACTGCTTCAGCAGCCCGTCAGGGCCCGGCAACGACAGGCCCTGCTCCTTGGCCGCCCGGACCAGCTCGGCGGCGCCCTTCCTCCGCCGACGGCTCGGGCCGCTTCTTGCGTCCGGTCTGGTCGTACCAGCGTCGCGGTCCTCACCGCACCCTCCTCACCAGGCACAACGCCGGCAGGTCAGGCCGGAAACACCCTTGGATCCACAGACCCCGCCCCGGACCCGCTCCCATCCGCCGACCTTGGAGTTGTGGCACCACGCGAAAGGCGTGAAGGGGATCTACCAGGCGCCACAACTCCAAGATCGCGGGATCGGGCCGGGTCGGTGGGGTAACGATCATGTAACGGGCGCGAACCTTTTCCTGGGCCTGGTGGGTCTTCCTGGTCATCGGCTCACCCGGGCCAGGAGAGGACGTCGGATGAAGCTGGTGTGGAGGCGGGCGGTCGAGGCCCGTGGGCTGCTGCTCGCCGCAGCGGTCGCGGCGCTCGTCGCGGTCGGGCTGGTCACCGGGCTCTCCGACTACAACCGGCGGGCGGTCGAGGCGGGCGCCCGCGCGGTGCTCGACGCCGCCCCGGCGGAGGAGCGCAGCCTGCTGGTCAGCGGCTCCGGCGGCGCCGACGCGAAGGCGTTCGCCGAGCGGGACCGGGCGGTCCGGGCGCAGTTCGCCGGCGGCCTGGGCGGCGCGCCGGTCGCCGTGACCGCCGTCCGCTACGGCACCGGGCGGGAGTTGACCGGCGACGTGGGCGCCGCCCGCACCGACGACGACCCGATGTTCGCCAACCTGGCCACCCTGGACGACCTGCCGGCGCGCGCCGAGCTGACCGCCGGCACGTGGCCGGCGGCCGGCGCCGACCCGTTGCAGGTGACCGTGCCGGAGAAGGTCGCCGCGCGGCTCGGCCTGGAGGTCGGGGAGCGGGTGCCGCTCTTCGACCGGGCCGCCGAGCGGGGCGGCCAGGTGACGATCGTCGGCACCTGGCGGCCCCGGGACGCCTCGGACGCGTACTGGCGGCTCGCCCCGGGCGTCGGCGACAGCCAGGGCGACGCGGCGAGCACCTCGTACGGGCCGTTCGCGCTGGACCCGGTGGACTTCGCGCGTACCTTCCCGGGGTCCGTCTCGGCGGCCTGGCTGGTCGATCCGGACCTGGTGGGAGTCGAGCCGAGCCGGCTGCCCGCCGTCACCGCCGCGCTTGCCGACGTCACCGACCGGCTGCCCGAGGCCACCGGCCTGGGCTCCTCCGCGCAGCAGGTCAGCCACCTGGACCGGCTGGTCGACCGGCTCGGGCGGGCCGACCTGGTGGGCCGCTCGGCCCTGCTCACCCCGTTGCTGCTGATCGTGGTGCTCGGCGGGTACGCGCTGGTGCTGGTCGCCGCGTTGCTCAACGAGGACCGGCGGGCGCAGACCGCGCTGCTGCGAGCCCGGGGCGCCGCCCGCGGCCAGCTCGCCGGGCTCGCCGTACGCGAGGCGACGCTGGTGGTGGCGCCGGCCGTGCTGCTGGCCCCGGCGCTGACCGGGCAGGCGGTCCGGCACCTCGGCGCGGACCTGGGGCTCACCGACGGCGGTGTCGCCCGGGTCTGGCTGGTCGCGGTCGGCGCGGCGGTCGGCTGCCTGCTCGCCATGGTGCTGCCGGCCCTGCGCCGGGCCGGCACCTACGTCGCGGACATGGCGGCCCGCTCCCGCCCCACCCGGGGCGCGGCGGTGCAACGCGCCAGCGTCGACCTGGCCCTGGTGGCGCTGGCCGTGCTCGCCTGGACCCAGTTGCGGCAGTACTCATCCCCGCTGGCCGGCGCGAACGGCAGCCTCGGCATCGACCCGTTGCTCGCCGCCGCGCCCACCATCGGCGTACTGGCCGGCGCCGTGATCGCGTTGCGGCTGCTGCCGCCGGCCACCCGGCTCGCGGAACGCTTCGTCGACCGGCGGCCGTGGAACGCCACCATGTTCGGCATGTGGCAGGCCGGCCGCCGTCCGCACGCCGGCCCGGTGCTGCTGCTCGCGCTCGCCGTCGGCGGCAGCACGCTGGCCTGGTCGCTGGTGGCCTCCTGGGAGCGGTCGCAGCACGACCAGGCATGGCACACGGTCGGGACCGACCTGCGGCTGACCGAGCGCGACGGCACCGCCCCGGACGACCGGGCCGCCGGGCTGGCCGCCACTCCCGGGCTGGACCGGGTGCTGCCGGCCTGGCGCGACGAGCTTCGCCTGGGCCGGGAGTCGCGGCCGGCCACCGCGGTGGCGCTGGACGCCGCCGCCGCCCGCGGGATGATCAGACTCGACGACGCCGACGGCGGGGCGTCCACCGCCGGCCTGCTGGACCGGTTGGTCGGCGGGCGGAGCGCGCCCGCCGGTGGCGTCCTGCCGGCCGGGGCGCGGACGCTGGCCGGCACCGTCCGCACCCCGGTCGACACCACGCTCACGCCGCCGAAGGTGACCGTGAGCGCGCTCTTCACCACCGATGCCGGCGCCGCCTGGCGGCTACGGCTGGCCGAGGCCAGCGGGGACGGCCGGCAGGTGCGCTTCTCCGTCGTGCTGCCCGACAGCGGCGGGGCGCCGCTGCGGCTGGCCGGCTTCGAGGCCGACGGCGGCGACATCGTCGGCTCCTCCTACCGGCTGATCCTGGCCGGGCTGCGGATCACCGACGCCGGCGGCGCCGCGCTGCCGCTGCCGATCGACGGCGCCTGGCGGATGATCGACCCGGCGAACGGGCCGCGCGGCGCCGCGCGGGTCACCCCGACCGGGGTGGACGTGGTGCGGACGTTCGACGTGCCGGAGGGGATGCTGCAGTACGCGAGCACGCCGCCGTCCCGGTTCGCCGTGGTGCCGCGTGGGGACGCCCCACCGGTGCCGGTGCTGATCACGCCGGGGGTGGCGGCCGCGCTGAGCGTGGGCACCGGCGACACCTTCAAGCTGTCGCTGGCCGAGGTGACGCTGGAGGTGAAGGTGGTCGGTCGGGTCGCCGCCGTCCCCGGCACCGAGGGCGACGGCGTGCTCGTCGACCTGCCCGCCGCCACGAACCAGATGCTCCAGCAACGCGGCGGCGTCCGGCCGCTGGCCGAGTGGTGGCTGCGGACCGGGCCCGGTGGGCACGCCGCCGCGGCGCAGGCGTTGTCCACGCTGGACGGCACCGTCCTGCACGACCGGCGGCAGGTGGCCGAGGAGGCCGCCCGGGACCCGTACTGGCGGGGCGCCCGCACCGGGCTGCTCGCCGCCGCGCTCGGGTCCGTGCTGCTCGCCCTGGTCGGCCTGGCGGTGGACGTCTGGGCCACCACCCGGCGTCGGCTCTCCGAGTTCGCCGTGTTCCACACGCTGGGCGCGGGCACCCGACTGCTGGGCCGCGCCTACCTCGCCGAGCAGACGTTCCTGGCCGCCATCGGAGTAGGTGTCGGGCTGCTCGTCGGCGCCCTGGTCGCGGCGACCATGGTGCCGCTGGTGATCCTCACCCCGGCCGCCGGCCGGCCGGTGCCCGAGGCGGTCTTCGTCGTGCCCTGGTCACCGGTCGGGCTGACCGCCGTCGGGCTGCTGCTCGCCGCGCTCGCCTTCGCCGCCGTCATCACCACCGGGATCCGTCAGCGGGTCGCCGCCGTGCAGCTCCGGATCGGGGGAGCACTGTGAGCGCGAGGAGTGCAGCGCAGCGGAGCCCCGCAGTCGCGAACGAAAGGCGAGCACTGTGAGCGCGAGGAGTGCAGCGCAGCGGAGCCCCGCAGTCGCGAACGAAAGGTCAGCACCGATGAGGCTGCCAGGTGCCGCGGGCCGGGTCCGGGCGTACGGGGGGCAGTTCCTGCTGCTCGCCGTCCTGACCGTGGTGACCGCCCTGCTGATCACCGGCGTGCCGCGGGTCGCCGACCGACTCACCGGTCAGGGGCTGCGCGAGGACGTCGCGAACCAGCCGGTGGCACTGCGCGACCTCACGTACGACACGGCGCCGTCCACGTTCTCGTCGACCCTGCAGCCGGTCGTCGCCGCCCAGGCGGGCCAGCTCGACACGATCGAGGGCCGGATGCCCGGCGTGGTGCGGGAGGTCATCGGGCAGCGCTGGTACGTCGCGAACACCGTGCCGGGTCGGCTGCGCGGCCCGACGCTCTCCAGCGACAAAGGGCTGATCGACCTGGTCCTGCGTACCGGTAACGGCCTGCGTGAGGCGGCCACCCTGACCGGCGGGCGGTGGCCGGAGAACGGCGTCACCGCCGCCGGCGCGGTCGAGGTGGCGCTCGCCGCCGGCATCGCGGAGCGGCTGGGCGTCGCCCCCGGCGACCGGTTCAGCCTGTCGATGCTCGATCCGGCCGATCCGACCGGCCGGCCGCTGAAGTCCCGCCCCGTCGAGCTGGTCGGGGTGTGGCGTCCGAACGACCCGCGCGACGGGGTCTGGGACAGCCTGCCGTCGATGCTGCGGCTCACCCCGCCGGAGGGCGACGGCAAGCCGTACGTGGCGGTCGCCTACACCGCCGACGCCGGGGTGGACGCCGCTGTCGCGGCCGGCTGGCCGGTGAGTTTCGGCTGGCGCTACCGGATCGCCCCGGACCGGCTGCGCCCCGGGCAACTCGACGCGTTGATCGCGGGCGTCGACGGGCTGGAACGGGTCCGTCCCGCCTCGGTCCGGCTGACCCAGGGCGTCGACATCGCGTTGCGCCGGTTCGCCGAGGCGCTGGTCGCCGCCCGCACGCTGCTCGCGGTCATCGCCGCCGGGCTGCTCGCCACGCTGGCCGGGCTGTCCCTGCTGGCCGCCCGGCTGGCCGCGCGTCGCCGCCGCACCGAGTTCCACCTGATCCGGGCGCGGGGCGCCTCGACGGCCGACGTGCTGCGCCGTGGCCTGGCCGAGTCGGCGTTGGTGCTGCCGGCCGCGGCCGGGATCGGCTGGCTGCTCGGCGGTCTGCTGCCCGGCACCGGGACGTCGGCGCGGTGGGTGCTGCTGGCCGCGCTGCTGGTCACCGCGCTCCCGCCGCTGGCGGCGCTCGCCGTCGGCCGTGGCGTCGCCGGCCGGTCCGACCTCGGCGGCCGGTCGCCGGCCGTCCGGCTCACCGTCGAGGTGGTGGTGCTCGCGGTGGCCGTGCTCGGGGCGTTCCTGCTGCGCCGGCGCGGGCTCACCGCCGGGTCGGTGGATCCGCTGCTGGTGTCGGTGCCGGTGCTGCTGGCGGTGGCCGCGGCGTTGCTGGCGCTGCGCGCGTACCCGTGGCCGTTGCGGCTGCTCAGCCGCGTCACGGCCCGGGCGCGCGGCAGCGTCGCGTTCCTCGGCGCCGCCCGCGCCGGCCGGGCCGCCAGCACCGGACCGCTGGTCGTGGTGGTGCTGGCCGTCGCCACCGCCGCGTTCTGCGGGGTGGTGGCGACCGGCATCGAGGCCGGCCGGGACACCGCCGCGGCCCGCGCGGTGCCCGGGGACGTCCTGGTCGCCGGCGAACGCTTCGCGCCGGACACCGCCACCCAGTTGGCCGCGCTGCCCGGCGTCCGCGCGGTGGCCCCGCTGCTGTCCGTGCCGGCCGAGCGCCCGCTGGCCGACTCGGCCGGCCGGCCGACCCCGATCCGGGAGGTGCGGGTGCTGCTGGTCGACGCCGCCCGCTTCGCCGAGGTGGCCCGCCGCGCCGGCGTGCCGGCCAGTGTGCCCGACTCGCTGCTGGCCGGCGGCGACGGCAGCACCCCGCTGCCGGCGCTGGTGTCCCCGGCGGTCGCCGGCGAGTTGGCCGAGGCCGGGCTCGCCGACGCGCAGGGGCGCCGCCCCGCCTGGTTGGACGTGCAGGGCAACCGGCTGCCGGTGCGGGCCGCCGCCACCGTCGACGGGTTCGCGCTTGTCGACCGTGACGCCAGCCGGTTCGTGGTGCTGCCCTGGCCGGCGCTGCCGGCCGACGCCACGCACCCGCTCGCCCCCACCGGCTTCGTGCTGGCCGGGCCCGGGGTGGACCGGGCCGAGGTGAACCGGGTGGCGATCGAGGGACAGCGCCGCTACCTGCGGATCGGCACGGTCGACACCGCGGACAAGGCGCGTGCGCCGGAGGTGACCAGCCGGGCCGAGGTCCGTGCCGAGCTGGGCGGCAGCGGCGTGAACGGGCTGCTGGTGTTCGGGTTCGCGCTCGGCGCCGGTGGCGGTGCGGTGCTGGGCCTGCTCGGGCTCGCGTTCGCGGTGCTCGCCGGGGCCCGCTCCCGCGGGCAGGTGCTGTCCCGGCTGCGCACCATGGGTCTGTCCCGCCGGCAGTGGCGCGGCTTGCTACTGGTCGAGTTGACCCCGTTGGTGCTGGTGTCGGTGTTCACCGGCGCGGTGGTCGGCGCGCTGCTGCCGCTGCTGCTCACCCCGGTGCTCGGCCTGCCCGCGTTCACCGGCGGGGTGACCGTACGTCCCCGGTTCGAACCCGGTCTGGTGGCCGGGGTGTCGGTCCTGGCCCTGCTGGCCCTCGGCTTCGCGATCACCGTGGAGGCCGTGAACAACCGCCGGATGCGCCTCGGTGAGGTGCTGCGGCTCGGAGAGGAGAGCTGATGACCGCGACCGCTTCCGGCCATCCGGGCTCGGCGCGTCTGACGCCGCGCCACGACCCCGGACAGCCGCTGCCCGCCGTGCCGGACCTGGCCGCCCTGCAACGGCGCGCGGCCGAGCGCGCCGCCGAACGGGCCGGCGGGCGGGACCGGCTGCGCGGGCACATCGTCTGCGACGGCCTGGTGCGCATCTTCAAGACCGAGGGCGTCGAGGTGGTCGCCCTCCAGGGCCTCGACCTGGTGATCGACCGGGGCGAGTTGGTCGCGATCGTAGGCGCCTCCGGCTCCGGCAAGTCCACCCTGCTCAACATCCTGTCCGGGCTGGACACCCCGACGGCCGGCATCGCCCGGGTCGCCGAGTACGACCTGCTCGCCCTGTCGAACCGGAAACGGCTGGCGTACCGGCGGGAGATGGTCGGGTTCATCTGGCAGCAGACCGGCCGCAACCTGCTGCCGTACCTGACCGCGGTGGAGAACGTCGAGCTGCCGATGAAGCTGGCCGGCCGGCACGGCGGCCGGCGGGACCGGCGGGAGCGGGCCCGGCGCCTGCTCGACCTGGTCGGGGTCGGCTACTGCGCGGACCGGCGGCCGGGCCAGATGAGCGGCGGCGAGCAGCAGCGGTGCGCGGTGGCCGTGGCGGTGGCCAACGACCCGGAGATCCTCTTCGCCGACGAGCCGACCGGTGAGCTGGACGAGGCGACCGGCGCGGAGGTCTTCGCCGCGCTACGCACCATCAACGCCGAGCTGGGCGTGACCATCGTGGTGGTCACCCACGACCACGCCGTGGCCGGTCAGGTCCGCCGGACCGTCGCCATCCGCGACGGCCGGACCGCCTCCGAGGTACGTCGGACCGCGCGGGCCACCGCCGACGGCGGCACCGAGCTGGTCAGCGAGGAGTACGCGGTGCTCGACCGCACCGGTCGGATGCAGTTGCCGGCGCCGTTCGTGGAGGCGCTGTCCCTGCGCGACCGGGTCCGGCTCAACCTGGAACCCGACCACGTCGAGGTGCGCCCCGGCGACCGGGCGCACGCCGAGGAGAGTGAGTGATGACCGAGCGGGCCGCGGTGCTGCCGGCGACGATCGTCGAGGACGTGGTGCGGGTCGAGGGGGTGAGCCGCACCTTCGGCAAGGGCGAGCACGCCGTGCACGCCGTGCGGGACGTCTCCTTCACCGCCGGGCGCGGCGAGCTGGTCGCGGTCCGCGGCCGTTCCGGCGCCGGCAAGACCACGCTGCTGAACCTGGTCGGCGGCCTGGACCGGCCGGACGCCGGGCGGATCCGGGTGGCCGGGCACGACGTGACCTCGGCCGGTGAGCGGGAGCTGCTGGCGTTGCGCCGGGGCGCCGTCGGCTTCGTCTTCCAGACCTTCGGCCTGGTGCCGATCCTGTCCGCGGCGGAGAACGTGGGGGTGCCACTGCGGCTGGCCAAGGTGCCGGCGGCGGAGCGGGAGCAGCGGGTGGCGGTGCTGCTGGAGCTGGTCGGGCTGGGCGCGCACGCCGCGCAGCGCCCGTACGAGTTGTCCGGCGGGCAGCAGCAGCGGGTGGCGGTGGCCCGGGCGCTGGCGAACGAGCCGGACCTGCTCATCGCCGACGAGCCGACCGGGCAGCTCGACTCCGAGACCGGTCGCTCGATCATGGACCTGCTGCGCGCGGTGGTGCACGCCCGGGGGATGACCGCCCTGGTCGCGACGCACGACCCGGCGCTGATCGAGCTGGCCGACCGGACCCTGGTGCTGCGCGACGGGCAGTTGGTGACCGACTGACCCAGCGTGTTCGTCGCACGTCGCACTACTTCTGAAGTAGTGTTGATGTCATGTCCATGCCGTTGGAGTCCGTGCCGTTCTCCGAGTTGCTGCGTCAGCCGGCCGAAACCACCGAGCGGCTGTCCCGGGCCCGCGCGCTGCGGTTGCGCCGCCGGGACGCCGCCGACCTGGTGCTGATGTCCGCCGACCGCGCGGCCGCCGAGGGCGAGGTGGTGGACCTGACCGCCCGGCTGTTGGCGTCCCTGGTCCGCCGGGACCCCGACCTGGTACGCGAGGCGCTGCCCACCGTGCTGCCCTGGGTGCGGTTCCTGCCGCCGAGGGATGCCGAGCAGATGGCCGACGAGTTCATCGCCACGGCGGAGGCGGCCGCCGCGGTGGGCAACACGGCCGCGCTGTCGCAACTGCTCGCCGAGTGGCGGCACACCGCCGAGGTCCACGCCGACCCCGACCTGCGCCGCATCCTGGTCGCGCCCAGCGACGACGACTTCGGGCCGGTCACGCGCCCGGCCAGCACGGCGTGAGCGCGAAGCGCGGCGACCGGGCCGCCCCGCCGCGCCGCCGCGGCGGCTACGCCCTGCGGTTCGCCACCAACGACGCGGCCAAGGGCTGGGAGGAGCTGTGCCACCAAGCGACGGCCAACACCCGCGCCGCGTTCGACGCCATCGAGGCCGACCCCTGCCCCGCCCCGCCGACCAGCCGCCA
Source organism: Micromonospora sp. NPDC049282 (assembly GCF_043197045.1). Classification (NCBI taxonomy): domain Bacteria; kingdom Bacillati; phylum Actinomycetota; class Actinomycetes; order Micromonosporales; family Micromonosporaceae; genus Micromonospora; species Micromonospora sp. NPDC049282. The sequence goes on along the minus strand of NZ_JBICSL010000013.1, from coordinate 119,802 downwards.
GCATCCCCTCAAGGGTTCCCTCGCCGTCGGCGTGCACAACCGCGAACCGCTGCCGCAGTGGCAGTGGCAGTACGAGGTCACCGCCGGAGGCCGCGTCTGGTACCTGGTCGACCACGAAAGGCGCACCTGCTGGATCAGGCACGCCGGCACCGGGCATCCCCGAATCACCGACTAGCGGGCGCTGCCCGAGCGGCGGCGGTGGTAGGCCCAGGTGACCGCGAGCAGCAGCGGGCCCCAGAGCAGCAGCGGGGCGTAGCAGGCCACCAGCAGAGCGAAGCCGCCGGCCGGCAGGCCCAGGTCGTTGCCGTCGACCAGCACGCCCCACGTCGCGTACCCCCAGATCAGGGTGAGCGCGGCGGCGCCGGCGGTGGCGGCGGTGACCGCGAACGCCGGCGGTACCCGCCGGCCGCCGACCACCGGGAGGCGGCGGGAGAACACCTCGCCCCACGGGCGGACCAGGCCCAGGGCGAGCAACGCCAGCCCTTCCGAGACCAGGCTGAGCGCGACGATGTAGACGCTCTCGCCGAGCCCGGGCCGGATCCGGCCGCCGGCCACCACCGCGCCGATCGGCACGCCGGCGACCAGGGCGATCCGCCACAGCCCGGAGGGGAGCACGACCAGCGGAATCAGGTGGGCGGCCCGGACCGCCCACGGTTGCGGCGGGCGGCCGTCGTGCGGGTGCGCGGTCGGCGGGGAGAGCGGTTCGGCGGTCATCGGGCCTCCTCGGTGGGTGCCCCTCAGCCTGCTCGGCGGCGGTCCGTGCGCCCTCCCCCGCCGGAGGGATCCGGTACCCCCTACAGGGCCAGCTTCATCCCCTCGTGGCTGGCCACGAAGCCCAGGTCGCGGTAGAAACGGTGCGCGTCGGCGCGCCGCTTGTCGGTGGTGAGCTGCACCAGCGTGCAGCCGCGCTCGCGCGCCTGGTCGATCGCCCAGCGCATCATCGCCCGGCCCAGCCCGCGACCGCGCCGGTCGGAGCGGACCCGCACCGACTCGATCAGCGAACGCTCGGCGCCGTGCCGGCCCAGACCGGGAATGTAGGTGATCTGGAAGCAGCCGACCGTCTCCCCGCCGTCGTCGGCGACGATCAGGTGGTTGCGCGGGTCGGCGTCCAGGTCGGCGAACGCCCGTTCGTACGCCTCGTCGACCTCGGGCAGGTCGCGGGCCCGGCCCAGCACGTCGTCGGCGAGCAGGGCGAGCACGGCGGGCAGGTCGGCCCGGACCGCCTCCCGGAAGATCACGTCGGTCATCCGGCCAGCCTGGCACAGCGACCCGTGACGATGGGCCGCGCCACTTGTCGTCGCCGGGCAGCATGACGCCATGGAACTCCTGCTGCTGCCGTTCCGCCTGATCTACCGGGGCCTGGTCTGGTTCGCCAACTCGCCCCGGACCCTGGAGGAGATGGCCGCCCGGCAGGGTGTCGTGCTGCCCGAGCCGGCCCGCCCGACGCTCCAGGTCAGGCCCGGTGACCGGCGGCGCCGCCGGTGAGGTCGGGCGCGGCACAGCCGTCCAGCCAGCTCCGCAGCGCCCACCACCAGTGGACGGTCTCCGGCACCGTGCACCGCGCCCCGTCCTCGACGGGCGGCCCGCCGGTCACCTCCCGCAGTCGGCGTAGCCGGTAGCGCACCGTGTTCGGGTGCACGTGCAGCGCGGCGGCGGTCTGGTCCAGCCGCTGGCCGTGGTCCAGCCACGCGAGCGCCGTGGCGGCCAGTTCCCGGTGGAACTCGTCGGCCGGGTCGAGCGCGCCGAGCAGCGCGCCCCGCAGCAACTCGGCCAGGGCCGGCTGGGCGGCCAGCGCGGTCTCCCCGGCCAGGTCGGTCACCCGACGCAACCCGTTCAGCCGCCGGTGCGTGGCGGTGCGCAGCGCCGCCAGGCAGAGCGCGTACATCGCCGGGGCCCGCTCCAACGGTTGCGCCGGCGCCACCAGCGCCAGCAGGTCGGGCGGGGCGGCGACCGGCAACCGGGGGAGCAGGCCGGCGAGCCGGTCCTCGACGGTGCCGAGCAGGCCGCCGTGCCGGGTGAGCTGCCGGTGCAGGGCGTACGACCGCACCGGATCCGCACGGGTGGCGACCAGGCAGTGGTAGCGGCCCTCCGGCCGTAACCCGAACCGGGGCAGCTCCGCCGAAGGCGTGCCGGCCGGCCCGTCGAGCAGCAGCCGGCGCAGCAGGCGGGCCCGGTCCGCCGCGCCGCCGCCGGCCAGCTCACGCTCGGCCGCCCGGTGCCCGTCCACCACCGCCCGCTCCACCGCGGCGGCGTACCGGCCGATGACGAGCAGCCCTTCCAGCAGCACCTCGTCCGCGATGCCGGCGGCCCGGCCGTGCCGGACCACCAACTCCACCGCCCGGTCCCGGCCGGCCTGCACGCCGCGCAGCAGGCCGGCGACGGAGATGCCCTGCGCCGCCCGGTCGGCGCCCAGCCGGCGGGCCTCGGTGAAGTCACGCCCGGCGGGATCCTCGTGGCGCTCCAGCGCGCCCAGGCCACTGGTGAGCAGCAGGACGACCTGGCGGCGGACCTCCGCGGCCGGGAGGCGGGCCACCTCCGGCGAGGCGGTGCGGGCGGCCCGCGCCACCTCGTCCACGGCGACCGCGTCGGCGGCCAGGTCGCGCAGCAGCGCGCCGAACGTGGGGGCGTTCGGAGTTCGGGTCATCGGCGCCCGCCGCCTCCCGTTGTCGTCGCGGCACAACCGGGCCGGTCGGGCGTTGGCGTCCGGCCCCTAGTACGGGCGGCCGGCCGGTTGCTCTCCTGGTTGTTACCGCAAGGTAACACCGATTGAGCCACCGAGAAACGTCGATGTCCCACTGGCTGTCAGGAGGCGTCCATGACCCCCGTGCCACCCCGCCCGTCCCGATCCCGCCGCCGCGCCGGACTCGCCGCGCTGGCCGCCCTCGCGCTCGCCGTGCCGACCCCGCTGGCGGCGGCGCCCGCGCCCGCCGCGGCCGCCGCCGCCCTCCAGGAGGTGATGTTCGTCGGCAACAACTGGGACGGCACCGCCGACGTCATCCGCTCCCGCGGCGACTACGCCAGGCTCGGTCGGATCAACGTGATCCCGGACCGGACCGCGCGGCTGCGCGAGATCTATCTGAACCCGATCAAGCTGGCCTACTTCCTCGGCATCCGGCAGGGCCCGGGGGAGGGCCACGACCAACTCGTCGACGACATGTACACCACGCCTGACGGAAGCGCCCTGGTCGTGTCCCGGCCCAGCTTCGCCGACGTGGTCTCGATCGACCTGGCCACCGGCGGGATCCGCTGGCGCTTCCCGGTCTCCGGTTACCGTGCCGACCACATGGCCGTGTCGCCGGACGGCACCCGGGTGGCGGTCTCCGCCTCCACCTCGAACAACGTGCACCTGCTGGACATCCGCACCGGAGCGCAGCTCGGCTCGTTCGGCGCCGGCGACAAGCCGCACGAGAACATCTTCACCGACGGCGGCCGTCGACTGTGGAACATGTCCATCGGCGAGGTCAACACCGACCTGGACGCGCCCTGGCTCGACTGGACCAAGGGAGACCGGAAGATCACCGTCGCCGACACCAGCACGTTCGGTGTGGTCAAGGTGATTGACATGCGGGACCGGCTGGACGCCGCCGGTCGCCGCGACCTCTCCGACGCGGTCCGCCCGGCGGTGTTCACCCCGGACGGCAGCCGGCTCTACTTCCAGGTGTCGTTCTTCAACGGCCTGGTCGAGTACGACGTGGCCGCCGACCGGATCACCCGGGTCGCCACGCTGCCGAAGAACCCGGCCACCAGCGAGGACCGCACCACCTGGGTGAACGACTCGCGGCACCACGGCCTGTCGGTCAGCCCGGACGGCTCGCGGCTCTGCGTCGCCGGCACCATGGACGACTACGCGACCGTGGTGGACCGGGCCACGCTGCGCGAGGGCCCGCTGGTGCCGGCAAGCAAGCCGTACTGGGCCACGGTCAGCGGAGACGGCCGGGACTGCGTCATCTCCGAATCCGGTGCCGACCAGGTCACCGCGATCAACTTCGCGACCGGCCAGAAGGTGGCAAGCATCCCGGTCGGCGACCACCCGCAGCGGGTCCGCGTCGGGCACCTGCCCGAGGGCTGGACCCCGCCGACCGCCGGCTGACCGGCCGCCGCACCGTCACCGGGCGGGGCAGCGCAGCCCTTCCCGGGGGACGGTGAGCGAGATCAGGTACGCGTCGACGGCGCTTGTCACGCACCGGGTCTGCGGGTAGGCGGTGTGCCCCTCGCCCTCCCAGGTGAGCACCCGGCCGACACCCAGCATCGAGGCCAGCGCGGCGGTCTGCTCGTAGGGCGTGGCCGGGTCGCCGGTGGTGCCGACCACCAGGATCGGTGGCGCGCCCGCCGCCCGCCCGGTCGGGTACGGGTCACGCCCACCCGGCCACTCGACGCAGCCGAGCATCCCCACCGCCAGCGCCGGACCGAACAGCGGATATTTCTGCCGCCACTGCGACTGCAACGACCGGACCTGCTCCCGGGTCGGCTTCTCGGTCTCGTCGGCGCAGTTGACCGCCATGTTGGCGTCGAACAGGTTGGAGTAGTGCCCGTCGTCCTCGCGGCCCGCGTACGCGTCGGCGAGCTTGAACACGCCCGCCGGGTCGCCGCCCTGCAACTCGTCGATCGCCCGGGCCAGCTCCTGCCAACCCTGTTCGGTGTAGAGCGAGGAGATCACCGCGTAGAAGACCCAGCCGGCGGTGGCCTCCCGGCCGCCCGCGCCGCGCACCGGCGAGGCGTTGGCCTTGTCGATCGCGGCGGTCACCGCCCCGCGGGCGTCCGGCGCGATCGGGCAGCGCCCGGCGTTCGCCGCGCACCACCGGGAGAAGTTGTCGAACGCCCGCTCGAAGCCCTTCGCCTGGCTCTCCGAACCGGCGATCAGCTGCTGCCTCGGGTCGACCGCGCCGTCGAGCACCAGCGCACGCACCCGCTGCGGGTAGAGCTGGGCGTAGGTGGCCCCGAGCAGGGTGCCGTAGGAGTAGCCGAGGTAGCTCAGCTTCTCGTCGCCGACCGCCGCGCGCACCGCGTCCATGTCCCGGGCGGCCTGCTCGGTGCCGTAGAGCGGGAGCTGGTCGCCGTACTTCCCGCCGCACCGCGCGCCGATGCGCCGGTTGAGGTCGACGAAGCCGTCGAAGGCGGCCTGGCTCTCCGGGTCGGGGTCGTAGCCGAAGCTGGCGTCCAGGTCGGCGTCGGGGATGCACTTGAACGGGCTGGACCGGGCCACCCCGCGCGGGTCGAAGCCGACGATGTCGAACCGGTCGGTGATCGCCGTCGGCAGGCCGCCGAAGGCCGGGCCGAAGGAGAGGTAGACGGCGGTGTCCACACCGGACGCCCCCGGGCCGCCCGGGTTGACCACCAGCGATCCGATCCGGTCGCGCTGCTTGGTGGAGCGGGCCCGGATCAGCGCGATCTCGAACGTCTCGCCGGTGCCCGGCCCGGCGGTCGCGCCGGTGGCCGCCCCGGTGCCCCAGTTGCGCGGCACGGCGATCCGGGCGCACTCGTAACGCATGTCGGCCGCGCCCCGGCCGACCAGCTCGTCGGGCACCTCCGGGCAGGACCGCCAGGTGGGCGCGCTGCCCGGCGGGGCCGCCTCGCCCTCGCTCTCGGCGCGCGGGGCGAACGCCGGCAGCGTGCAGCCGGCGGTAAGCACCACCGCCGCGACGAACGCGGCCAGCACGGGCCGGACCCGGCGGGGCCGGTCGGGGAAGCGGGTCACGTGGGCGCCTTCCATGATCGGGTGGACCGTCAGGCTACGCCCGGCGGCCGGCGTCGCTCACCGTCGCCGCCGGATCCCCGCGCAGCACCTCGTCGACGTCGAAGCGGGTCGGGCGGTCGAGCTGGCCGTAGTCGCACGAGCGGGGGTCGCGGTCGGGGCGCCAGCGGACGAACCGGGCGGTGTGCCGCAGCCGGTCGCCCTCCATCGCGTCGTAGGCCACCTCGACCACCAGCTCGGGGCGCAGCGGCTCCCACTCCAGGTTCTTGCCGCCGGTCCACCGGCTCACCCCGCCCGGGATGCGCTGGCCCCGCTCGTGGTCGCCGTGCGCCCACGGGTGGTCGCCGCCGACGTCGCGGTAGGGCTCCAGCTCGTCGAGCAGCTCCCTGCGGCGGGCCATGGTGAACGAGGAGCTGACGCCGATGTGGTGCAGGAGCCCGTCGTCGCCGTAGAGGCCGAGCAGCAGCGAGCCGACCACCGGGCCGGACTTGTGCCAGCGGAAGCCGGCCACCACCGCGTCCGCCGTGCGGGCGTGCTTGACCTTGAACATCAGTCGCTTGCCCGGCTCGTAGGGCAGGTCGGCCGGCTTGACGATGAGCCCGTCCAGGCCGGCGCCCTCGAACACCTCGAACCAGCGCCGGGCCGTCGCCGGGTCGGTGGTCACCTGGGTCACGTGCACCGGTGGCCGGACCCCGGCCAGGGCGCGCTCCAGCCGCTCCCGGCGCTGCGGGTAGGGCCGGTCGGTGAGCAGCTCGTCGTCGAGGGCGAGCAGGTCGAACGCGACGAAGTCGGCAGGTGTGGTCTCGGCCAGCAGCTTCACCCGGGAGGCGGCCGGATGGATCCGCTGCGCCAGCAGCTCGAAGTCGAGCCGCGGCTGCCCGCCCGGGCCGTCGCGGCGGATCACGATCAGCTCGCCGTCGACCGCGCACCGGGGCGGGAGCTGGCGGCGCGCCTGCTCCACCACCTCGGGGAAATAGCGGGTCATCGACTTGCCGCCCCGGCTGGCCAGCTCGACCTCGTCGCCGTCGCGGAAGACGATGCAGCGGAAGCCGTCCCACTTCGGCTCGTAGGTCAGGCCGGGGTCGGTGGGCAGCTCGGCCACGCTCTTGGCCAGCATCGGCTCGACCGGCGGGTTGATCGGCAGGTCCACGGCGACCAGTCAACCAGACCCCACCGACACCCGTGAGGCAGATCACCGCCGACGCCGGGTGGCGTGTCCCGGCCCGGGCCGCTTCGTCACCCGCGACCGGATGGTGGAAGCGCAGGTCAGAGCTACCGTCGCGGGGTGCCGGAGTGGAGCTGCGGATGCTGCGGGCGCTGGCGGGTCAGCGTGGAGCTGGTTCGCGGGCGATACCGCTACCGGCTGGCGCACCGCTACCCGGCCGAGCACGGCGGGGGCGCGAACGTGGTCGGCGAGGCGGGCTCCGTGGCCGAGCTGGAGCGGCTGCTCCGGCGGTACGCCCCGGTCGGCCTGGCCGACCTCCGCGAGGCCGCCTGAGCACGGGACCACGCCCGGTCGACGCCCGGCGTAGCCTGAGGCGGACCGGCTCCGGGGAGGAACCAGCATGCGCTTCGTCGAGTCCGTCGAGATCGCCGCCGACGTCGATGAGGTCTGGGCGGTGCAGACCGACGTGGACCGCTGGCCCGAGTGGACGCCCTCGGTCACCGCCGCCCGCCGGCTGGAGCCCGGGCCGCTGGCCCTCGGCTCGACCGCCCGGCTCACGCAGCCCCGGCTGCGCCCCGCGGTCTGGCGGGTCACCGAGATCGACCCGCCCCACGCCTTCGTCTGGGAGTCCGCGAGCCCCGGCGTGCGCAGCCGGGGCGAGCACCGGTTGACGCCGCTGGGCGACGGCCGGACCCGGGCCGAGCTGGTGCTGACGCAGACCGGCCCGCTGGCCGGCCTGGTCGGGCTGTTCGGCGGCTCGACCATGCGCCGTTACCTGCGGCAGGAGGCGGACGGGCTCAGGCGCCGCTGCGAGCAGGGCTGACCTTCTCCAGCACCGCCAGCCGGTTGCCGTTCTCGTCCGCCCGGTGCGCCACCACCCGGTAGCCGCGCCGGGCGTACAGGCTCAGGTTGTCGGCGCTCTGCGCGCCGGTGAACAGCGCGAACCGCCGCACCCGGCCGGCGCAGGCCTGCTCCACCGCGGTCAGCAGCCGCCCGGCCGACGCCGCGCCCCTGCTGGTCCGGGGCGACCGAGAGCCGGCCCACGTGGGCGGGGGCGATGATCACGTCGTCGGTCGCCGGATCAGCTCACCACATCCGCCCCGGGCGGCCGTACCCTGGCGGGTGTCCCGGCGCGAGGAGGTGGCCGGTACGTGCGCGCCGCTGCGCCGGCCGGTGACCGCTCAGTAGCGGGCGAAGGAGCGGATCGGGGCGCGCGGCCCGTACTTCGGCGCCTGCACGCCGGCCGCCTCCAGCAGCACGCACACCCGCCCCCGGTGGCCCCGGAACGGCTCCAGCAGCGCCAGCATCCGGGCGTCGTCACCGCGCGGCTCCCCGGCCAGCGCCCAGGCCACCGTGTTCGGCACGTGGTAGTCGCCGACGCTCACCGCGTCCGGGTCCCCGTACGCGATCCGGACCACCTCGGCGGCGGTCCACGGCCCGATGCCGGGGATCGCGGTCAGCCGGCGGGTGGCCTCGGCCGCGTCCGCGCAGCGTTCCAGCCGGTCCGCGACGGCGGCCGCGCGGCGCAGCGTGTCCGCCCGGCGCTGTTCCACCCCGAACGGGTGGAACACCCAGTACGGCGTGGCCGCCACCGCGGCCGGCCGCGGTGGCAGCAGCAGCGGTTGCAGCGGGCCCGGCGCCGGCTCGCGGAAGTGCCGCACGGTCGCCGCGTACGCCCGGTAGGCCTCCTTGCCGGTGACCTTCTGCTCGAAGACGGCCCGCAGCAGCCGGGGGAAGACCTGGCCGGTGGCGGGCATCCGCAGCCCGTGGTGCTGGTGGGCCAGCCGGGCCACCAGCGGGTGCGTGGCGGCCAGCGCGGCGAACCCGGTCAGGTCGTCGCGCAGCCCGGCCACGCCGTCGGCGCGGTCGACCACCCACGCCGCCCCCGGCCCGTACCCCTCGGCGACCAGCTCGCCGGCCTCCGGACGCAGCGCCAGCGTGGCCGGGCCGTCCGGGGTGCGGGTGGCCCACCAGAAGCTGCCGGCGGCGATCCGCGCGCACGGGTCGTACGGGCTGAAGGTCAACGCCCGCACCGAGGCGGCGAGGCGGTAGCCGGCCGGCGGGCGCAGCGTCCGGCGGGCGGCGGGCGAGGTCACCCCGCCACTCTGCCACGCGGGGCGGCCGTGACGGCGAACACCGCCGCACGCCGGAGCGCGCGACGGTGTTCGGGCCGGGAGGCGGGGCGATGCCGGTACGCCCCGCCTCCCGGGTCCACGACGGTGACCGGCCGCGCCCTCCCCGGCGGCGGCCGGTCACCGTGTCCGGTGCGGTCAGTACGAGTAGTCCGAGCCGCCACCCGAGCTGCCCGAGTCACCCGACGCGGGCGGGGCGACCGCCTTCGGGGTGCCCTTCGGCAGACAGGTCAGGTTCTTCTTGCCGTTCGGGTCGACGACGAACCAGGTGCCGCCGACGCCCTGGCCCTTCCACTGGCCCGGCTTCTTGTCGCCGATGTAGCGGTAGACCGGCCAGTCGCCGATGGTGATCTGGCGGGTGCCGTCCTGGCGGGTGACCGTGCCGACCTTGTCGTCGGAGACGCCCTGCAACTGCGGGTTGCCGTCGGTCAGCGCCGGCGGCCAGACCTCGGCGCACTTGTCCACGCAGTTGGACTGCGCCGGGTTCGACGAGTCCTTGTCGAACCGGTACAGCACCCAGCCGTCCTGGTCGGTGACGACCTTGCCCATCCGGGGCAGCTTCTTGCCGACCAGTTCGTCGGTGAGTTTCACGTCCGACGGGGGCGCCTTGTCGGCGGCCGGCTGCTCCGGCGAGGCCGACGCCTCCGGTTCGGCGGCCGCGGTGGGCTCGGCCGCGGCGACGGCGACCGGCTCCGCCGCGCCCGAGTTCGCCCCGTTGTAGCCCGCGGGGGCGCAGGCCGTAAGTGCGACCATCGCGCTAGCGACGATGACGGTCGTCCGCATGTGGTGTGCCACGTGCCCTCCTCGTTCTTGGCAGTTCGCCGAGTAGTACGGGCGGCAATGCTGTCAAGGTTGAATCGAAAAGGGTGGTCCATTTCACAGTGGACTGGTTGAACCGTTCCGGGCCGCCGCGCGTGCGGCACCACGAGGGGGAGGCCCGGAAACGACACGACGGCGCCGGGCGGTCGAGCCGCCCGGCGCCGTCGGCGCGGTGGATCAGAGGTCGGCGACGGTCACCAGCGGGCTGGCCACCCCGTTGACGTCCACCGACTGCACCTGGACCTTCTGGATGTCGCCGAGCGGCGCCGAGGTGGACGCGCTCAGCTGCAACGACAACTGGTTCTGGTTGGTGCCGTAGCCGCTGCCCGGCACCGACCACGTGCCGACCACCTCGCTGGTGGCGTTCTTGCGCACCACCAGCAGCCGGCAGGTGCGCGGCCCCGGCAGCCGGCTGAGCAGCAGGCTGATCTGGGTGCCGTACTCCTTCTTCGCCAGCCACATCGTGGTCTTCACGCCGGTGCCCGGGTCGGTGGCGTTGTGCTCGTCGCCCTCGATCTCCTTCTCGCCGCCCACGTTCGGCCGGTTCGGGTCGACAGGTGCGCTGCTCGGCGCCGCGGTGGGCACGTTCGTCGTCGGGCCGGCCTGCGGCGTCGACGGCGGGTCGTCGCCGAGGAAACCGGCCGCCACCCCGCTCAGGCCGCCGAACACCACCACGGCCGCCGCGGTGGCCAGCAACTGCCGCACCCGGGTACGCCGCCGGTCCCGCCGCACCGACATCAGCGTCCGGTCCAGCAGCGCCGGATCCGTGTGGGTCTGCTCCAGCGCGGCCATCGCCTCGCCGTCGATGCCGGCGAGCATCCCCACCACCGGCACCATCGTCTCCAGCTCCGCCGCACACGCCCAGCAGGTGGCCAGGTGCTCCTCGAACCGCTCGGCGTCCTGGGCGTCCAGCACGCCGAGCGCATACGCGGCGACGTCCATGTGGTCGGCCCGGCTCATTCCGTCACCCCCCTCTCCTGCAGAGCGGTGCGCAGCGCGCGCAGCGCGTAGTAGACCCGCGACTTGGCGGTGCCGAGCGGAAGACCCAGCTCCTCCGCCGCCTCGGGCACGGTCCGACCCCGGAAGTACGTCGCCACCAGGATCTCCCGATGGGACTGACTCAGCGTACGCAGCGCGTCCGCCACGGTCATCGTGCGCAGCACCCGGTCGGTGCTGTCCGACTCGGCGAACGCGGTCAGGTCCCGGTCGTACGTCTCCGCCGGGCGGGCCTGTTCGCTGCGGTGCTCGTCGATGGCGATCCGCCGGGCCACCGTGACCAGCCACGGTCGCAGCGAGCCCTGCCCCGGCCCGCCGAGACGATGCGCGTTGCGCCAGGCCCGCAGCAGCGTCTCCTGCACGATGTCCTCGGCGCGTTGCCGGTCCCCGCCGGTCAACCGCATCACGAACATCAGCAGCGGGCCGGCGTGCTCGGCGTAGAGCAGGCGGATCAGTTGGTCCGAGTGACTGGCCTCGGTGGAGGTCGCCTGATGGCGTCCGGGGGCGGGTCGGGGCGGCACCGGGTCATTCTGGCGATCGGCGGGACGTGCGTCGACCCCCCGGGTCGAACGCGACGCGCGCGAGTGCGGCTGTGCCCGGGCGAACATCCACTCGGGCCTCGCCATCTCGCCGTGCCAGCCGGCCGCCACCGCATGCATGCAGACCTCCGCTGTCCGATGACATCAGCCGGCCCCCCACGGGCATGGCCGCCCGGGGATACGCACCGTCCGGTCGATCGGATCAACGTTTGACCGAAAAAATTCCTGGCGGAGGTGGGGTGGAGTCGACGGCGTCCGCGTCGTGCACCACCGGAACCCCGCCGGCGAACCGGTCCAGTTCCGCGCCGGCCACCACCCGGCCCGGGAACCAGTCGCCGGCCGCGCGCCGGGCCAGCTCCGGCACCGGCGGCTCCACCCGGGACGCCACCAGCACCAGATTGCCGTACCGCCGGCCGCGCAGCACCGCCGCGTCGCCCACCAGGCAGGCCCGGGGCAGGACGGTACGCACGGTGGCGACCTGCCCGCGGGCGTGCCGCAGCGGCGGGCCGTCGGCGACGTTCGCCAGGTAGCAGCCGCCCGGCGCCAGCACCCGGGCCACCTCGGCGGCGTACTCCACCGAGGTCAGGTGGGCCGGGGTGCGGGCGCCGGCGAAGACGTCCGCCACGATCACGTCGTACCCGCCGTCGCGGCTGGACGACAGCGTGGCCCGGGCGTCGGCCACCCGGACCCGCAGCCGGGGATCGGACGGCCAGGGCAGCTCCCGCCGGACCAGCTCCACCAGCGCGCCGTCCACCTCGGACACCCGCTGCGTCGAACCGGGCCGGCTGGCCTGGACGTACCGGGGCAGGGTGAGCGCGCCGCCGCCCAGGTGCAACACCCGCAGCGGCGCGCCGGCGGGCGCCACCAGGTCGATCGCGGCGGCCAGCCGCCGGACGTACTCGAACTCCAGGTGGGTCGGGTCGGCGAGGTCCACGTGCGACTGCGGCGCCCCGTCCAGCAGCAGCGTCCAGGAACCGGGCCGGTCCCGGTCCGGCACCAGCTCGGCCCGGCCGGTGTCCACGTCCGCCACCACCCGGTCCTCGTCGCGCCGCCGGCCCATCAGCGCCGGATTCCGCGCGCCGCCGAGGTGAGCACCCGGTGCAGCAGCCGCGCGTCGCCGAGCATCCCGCGCAGCCGGCGCTCCAGCCCGGCGATCGGCACCAGGTTCTGCGGGGCCCGCGGGTCCTTGTACGGCGTGGACGCGAACCGGGGCAGCGTGACCAGCGACAGGTCGGCCAGCGCGATCGCCTCCGGCACGGTCAGCTCGGCCGAGCACTCCATCCGCACGATGCCCGCCCAGGGCGCCCCGGCGGCCACCGGCAGGCGCAGATACCAGGACCAGCCGCCCCACGCCGTGCCCAACCGGAACACCGGGCAGCGCTGACCCGGGGCCAGCCCGGTCACCACCGAGGTGAGCCGGGCGTCCAGGTACTGGCTGTGCTGGGTCTTGATGTAGCCGAGGGTGCGCGGCAGGTTCCGCCGGCTGCGCAGCGGACCGTCCACCACCAGCAGGTCGCCGTCGGCGCGTACCGCGTCGGAGACGGCCACCTCCAGCGCGGTGAGCGGGCCCTGCACCGCGGCCGGCAACTTGCTCAGCTCGCCGGTGCCGCCGACCCGGTGCACCGGGTAGCGGATCGCGCCGGCCACCACGTCCTGCGCCGACGGGCTGGCCGTGAACAACCCCCGGCCCACCCGGGACCCGGCCAGCTCGGCGGCGCCCCGGTCCAGGTCGCAGCGGACCACCCCGGCCGCGTACGAGGCGGCGATGCCGGGGAACGAGCCGCCGTCCTCGGCCGTCCAGACGCTGGCGTCGATCCGGCGTACGCCGTCGACCAGCAGCACCACGTCCGGCGCCCGCACCCCCGGCCGGACGTCGATCGCCCGCCAGTCGGTGACCGGCAGCTCGACGTCGGCCTCCACCTGGGCGCTGCTCGGCGCCGCCGGCCCGGCCCCGCCCGCGGCCTCGAACGACGCCCCGTAGGCCGGATCCCACGAATCGACGAAGAACCGGGCACCCGCCGGCGACGTCACGCGGCGTCCCTCGCGCTCACAGGGCTGGCCTTCCGTTCGCGACTGCGGGGCTCCGCTGCGCTGCACTCCTCGCGCTCACAGTGCTGGCCTTCCGTTCGCGACTGCGGGGCTCCGCTGCGCTGCACTCCTCGCGCTCACAGGCCGGTCCGCTCGATGCGGGCCGTGCGGGCGTCCTTGCGGACCTCGAAGCGGACCGGGATCCGCTCGGCCAGCGCCGGGACGTGGGTGACCACGCCGACCATCCGGTCGCCCCGGGCGGCCAGGTTCTCCAGCGTCGCCGCGACCGTGTCCAGCGTCGCCGCGTCCAGCGTGCCGAAGCCCTCGTCCAACACGATCGACTCCAGGCTGGCCGCGCTCGTGGACATGCCCGCCAGCTGCTCCGACAGCGCCAGCGCCAGCGCCAGCGACGCCTGGAACGTCTCCCCGCCGGACAGCGTCCGCACCCCGCGCCGCAGCCCCGCGTCGTGGTGGTCGATTACGAAGAACTCACCCTTGTCGTGGATCAGGTCGTACTGCCCGCCGGACAGCTCCCGCAGGATCCGCGACGCGCCGTCGACAAGCAGGTCCAGCGCCTCGGTGAGCAGCCAACGCTCGAAGTTGTTGGCCCGCAGGTGCCCGGCGAGGGCGCGGGCCACCCGCGCCTCGCGTTCGTGGCCGGCCCGCTGCTCGCGCAGCTCGACCGCCTGCTCGCGGCGCTCGGTGAGCCGGCGCAGCTCCGCCTCGGCCCGCTCGACCGCCACCGCCACGTCGCGCAGCGGGTCGGCCGGCGCGTCCAGCCCGGCGGCGGTGAACGACCCGGCGATCCGGTCGGCCACCTCGGCCGCCGCCCGCTGGGCGGCGTCGACCGACTCGGCCAGCCCGCCCCGGTCGGCCCGCCGCCGGTCGGCCTGCCCGCCCGCCCACCCGGCCAGCGCGGCCCAGGCCGCGGCCACGTCGTCGCGGTCGGCGGCCGGCGGGCCGAACCGGGCCAGCCCGTCGCGGACCGCGTCGAACTCGCGCCAGGCGCGGCGCAGCCGGTCCTGCGCGCCGTCGAGCGTGCCCCGGGCCCGCCGGGCGGCCTCCCGCCCGGCCCGGACCGCGCCGGCCGCCTCGTCCAGCGCCGCCCGGAGCCGGGCGTGTTCGGCCAGCGACAGGCGCAGCGCGTCCGCCGCCGGGGCGTCGGCGAGCTGCCCGTCCAGCTCGGCCAGCCGCGCGCCGAGCCCGTCGTGCTCGGCCCGCACCCGCAGCAGCGCCCGGTCCAGGTCGCGGGCGGCAACGTCGCGCTCCTGCACCACCCGCTTGGCGGCCTCGCTGGCGACGCGGGCCGCCTTGCCGGCGGCGATCGCCCGGCTCACCGCCGAGCCCTTCGGCATCGCCGGCACGGCGGTGACCACCTGCTCGCACACCGGGCAGGGCGCGCCGTCGACCAGGTGCGCCCGCAGCGCCACCGCCTGGTCGGCCGCCTTGGCCTCCTCGTGGGCCCGGAACGCCGCCTCCAGCTCGACCTCGGCCCGCTCCGCGGCGGCCCGGGCGGCGGCCAGCGCCGCGACCGCCGCGTCGTGTTCGGCGCCGGCCGCGTCGACCGCCGCGCGGACCGTGGCCGCCTCGCCGGTCAACCGCTCCCGGTCGGCGTACGCCCGCAGCTGCACCCGCAGCGCGCTCTCGTCGCCGGCCGCGGCCAGCTCACCGCGGAGCTTCTCCTCGCGCTCCTCGGCCAGCCCCACCGCCGCGGTCGCCTCGTCGGCGGCCACCCGGGCGGCGGTCACCGCCCGGGCCAGCTCCGCCGTGCCGTCCGGCGGCCGGACCCCGGCCAGCACCTCCAGCTCGGCGTCGAGGGCGGCCAGGGCCGTGGCCCGCTCGCCCGCCGTGGACCGGGCCCGCTCCAACTCCGGTACGGCGGACGCGACCGCCCCGGCCAGCTCCCGCACCGCGTCGACCCGGCCCTGGGCGTCGGTCAGGCTGGCGTCGTCGACGTCGGCGAGGCCGCCGAGCATCTTGTCGACTGTCTCCAGTTTCGCCTCGGCCTGCCCGGCGCGCTCGACCGCCTTCTTCTGCACGCCCTCGTAGACGCCCAGACCGAGCAGGTTGACCAGGATCTGCTGGCGGGTCGCCGGCTTGGCGTGCAGGAAGTCGGCGAACTGCCCCTGCGGCAGCACCACGCAGGAGGTGAACTGCTCGTAGGGCAGCCCGACCGCGTCGAGCACCGCCTGTTCCATCTCGGCCGGGGTGCCGGCCACCACGTCGCCCAGGTCGTCCGGGCTGAGCCCGGTGTCGAGCTTGGTGACGTCGAACCCGGGCGGCATGAGCTGGAGCCCGGCGTTGGCCGTCTTCACCGTGCCCCGGCCGTCGCGGCGCACCACCCGGGTGGCGACGTACCGGTCGCCGGCGGACTCGAAGACCAGCCGGACCCGGGCCTCGGTGGCCGACGGCGCCAGCGCGTTGGCCAGGCCCCGCGTGCCGCCCCAGCGCGGCACCGTGCCGTAGAGCGCGAAGCAGATCGCGTCGAGCACCGTCGACTTGCCCGAGCCGGTCGGCCCGACCAGCGCGAAGAAGTCGGCGTCGGTGAAGTCGACGGTGGTCTCCTCGCGGAAGACGGTGAAGCCGGCCATGTCCAGCCGCATCGGGCGCATCAGTGCTCCACCTCCTCGAGCAGCTCGTCGAAGAGTTCCCGGACGCCCTCGTCGGCGTGCCCTCGGCTGCCCAGGTAGTCGGCGAACAACTCGCGTGGGGAACGACCGGCCCGCTGGGCGGTGCGGGTGCCGCTGCCCGGCACCGGCATCAGCTCCGGGTCGATCCGGATCTCCAACGCCCGGGGGAGCAACTCCTGCACCTCCTCGCGCAGCCCGGCCCGGGGCTGCTCCCGGACGAAGACCCGCAGCCAGCCGTCGGGCGGCTCGATCTCGGCGAGCTGGGCGAGCGTGCCCCGTACCGTGCGCAACGGCACCGCGCCGGGCACCGGCACCTCCCGGACCCGCGCGGCGGTCGTCGCGGTCACCTCCACGATCGTCACCGAGCCGATGTTCTCCTGCTCGCCGAAGTCGACCGCGAGCGGGCTGCCGCTGTAGCGGATCGGGCAGGGGCCGATCACCCGTTGGGAACGGTGCAGGTGGCCCAGCGCCACGTAGTGCGCGTTGCCCGGGAAGACGGTGGCCGGCACCGCGTAGCCGAGCACGGTGTGCGCCTCCCGTTCGCCGCCGCCGGTGCTCGCCCCGACCACGGTGAGGTGGGCGGTGACCAGGTGCACCCGGTCCGGCTCGGTGAACCCCTCGGCCAGCTTGTCGAGCACCCGGCCGAGGTGGTCGGCGTAGGTCTGGTTGGCCTCGGCCGGGGTCAAGGTGTACATCTCCACCGCGCGGACGGCGTAGCGCTGGGACAGGAACGGCAGCGCGGCCACCTGCCAGCGCTCGCCGTCGCGGGTCACCCCGTCGACGACGTGCTCGGCCGGACTCTCCCGCACGCTGCCGCGCAACGTGATGCCGGCGGCGTCGGCCCAGGGGCGCAGCGCGTCGAGCGCGGCCCCGTTGTCGTGGTTGCCGCCGATCGCCACCACGTCGGCGCCGGTGCGGCGCAGCGCGGTCAGCGCCCGGGTGACCAGCCGGGTGGCCTCCGGCGTGGGCGCGGCGGTGTCGTACAGGTCGCCCGCGACGATCACCAGGTCGGGCCGTTCCTCCCGGGCGATGTCGATCACCTGGGCGAGGACCTGCGTGTGCTCCTCGGCCCGGGACTGCCCCTTGAGGACCTTGCCGACGTGCCAGTCGGAGGTGTGCAGGATCTTCATGGTGGGTGCCGCCTAGAACGGGATGTCGTCGTCGGAGGAGCCGGAGCCGACCACCGCGAACGGGTCGGCGGCCTGGGTGATCGACCGTAGCGTCTCCGACGGCGGGCGGCCGGCCTCGGAGACGCGGGTGGCCCACGCCGGGAACGGGAACTCCAGGCAGAGCGGCACCGGGATGTCGGGCTGGTTGACGAACATGGTGCCCGGCTTCGCCAGCAACGCGCGCTGCCGCTGGGCGGGCGGGAGGAAGCCGTATTCCGGGCGGGACGCCTCGGCCGGGTCGAGCCGGCCCACCACCCGGATCGCCGAGTTGGTGACGATCCGCCGTTCCACCTCGCTCGCGGTCTGCTGCGCGCCGACCAGGATCACCCCCAACGAGCGGCCCCGCTCGGCGATGTCGAGCAGCACCTCCTTGATCGGGGAGGAGCCCTCACGGGGCGCGTATTTGTTGAGCTCGTCGAGCACGACGAAGAGCAACGGCTTGGCGGTGCCGGCCTTCTCCTTGCGCTCGAACTCGCTCTTCAGCGTCACACCGACCACGAAACGCTGCGCGCGGTCCGGCAGGTTGTGCAGGTCGACCACGGTGACCTGGGCGCTCTCCGCGGTGTTGATCGAGTGCGGGCGGCGGGTGGCCAGGTCACCGCGGATGAGCCGGCCCAGGTCCTTCTTGCTGCCGATGAGCCGACGGGCGAACGCGTTGACCGTGCCCAGGCCGACCGCGCTGCCGGCCCAGTCGCCCCGGGTCTCGTCGTCGTTGAGCTGCTCGACGACGTGGTCGACCAGGTCGGCGTAGGAGCCGAGGCGGACCCCGTCGATGCTCACCCCGCCGTCGGCGGGCTGGGCGTGGCGGGCCAGGTGGGCGGCGACCGAGTGGACCACCATGGTGTATTGCTGGCGCTCGTCGTCGGCGTCGGCGAACACGTAGGGCAGCAGCCGGTCGGCGCAGAACTCGCTCAGCGTCCAGTAGAAGCTGTCCACGCCGGTGAGCCGGCTGCTCACGTCCGGCGTGCCGGAGGAGTCACCGACCCGGGGCGGGGCGTACACCCGCACGTCGGGGAACGCGCCGGCGTCGAGACCGAGCTTCGCGTACGCCGCCCGGGTCGGGTCGTCGAGCCGGCTGTTGGGGTGGTCGAGGAAGAGCAGGTCCTCGCCCTTGACGTTGAAGATCAGCGCCTTGGCGTTTACCGCGTCGCCGCCGAGCACCCCGGAGCGGAACACCGAGTAGAGCAGGAAGGTGGCGAAGCTGGTCTTGGTGGCGACGCCGGAGATGCCGGAGATGGAGACGTGCGCGCCCCGGGTGCCGTCGAGGAAGTCGGCGTTGAGGTAGACCGGCACGCCGTCGCGGCCCATCCCCATCGGGATCCGCCGTTCCATCCGGTCGAAGTGCAGGGCCCGGGCCCGGGCGTCGCCCTCGGCCCGGTGCACCACGGCGCCGGGCGTGGGTGGGACGTAGAACTCCGGGTCGACCCGGGTCGTGGTGACCTCCGCGGCCTCCTGCACCTGAGCCGGCAGGGTGCCGTCCGCGATGGCGAAGACGTCGGAGTCGAACTGTGCCCCCTCGTGCCGGGCGCGCACCTGGGTCACCACGCCGGCGATGGTCACCGGCTCGCGGTCGGGCAGCTCGCGCCGGGTCACCACCACGTCGTCGAGTTGCAGGTAACTCCCCGGGGCGACGGCGGTCCAGAAGGAGAGCGGGGTGGCGTCGGCGGTGCCGAGCACCCGGCCGACACCCTCGCCGGGCCCGTCGAGCTGGTCGTCGGTCATCGGCGGTCTTCGGTCGGCTGGTCGTTCCGGTCACGGCGCACGTCCTGCATCCTGCCCGAGAGATGCGACAGGTTGCCACGCGACGCGTCGGACGCCACGTCGGCGCGTCCCGGCCGGTCGCCGGGCGGATCCGGTCGGCCACAGTACGTGCGATTCCGCCTCGGAGCGCCGCCCGGCGCGAGATCCTGCAGGGAGGCCGGACAGAGCGGGGGAGAGGGACGTGGCGTCGAGGCGGGGCCGGCTCGGCGGGCTGCTCGCCCTCGCCGCGGCCCTGCCGGCGGTCGAGGAGGCGGTGCTGGTGGCCGCCCGGTTCCACGCCGCGCGAGGGCTCGCGCCGCAGGTCACCGCGGTCTGGCCGTACGATTCGTACCACGACATGCGGTGGCTGCTGGTCTACCACGACTCGTGGGTGAGCTACGGGCTCGGCCTGCTCGCGCTGGTCGTGATCCGGGCGCTGCTCTCCGCGCTGCTGACCTGGCTGGCCTGGCCGGTCGGGAAGAGCCGGCCGACGCGGCGGTGGCTGCTGCGGCGCAACCTGGAGGTCGCGGTGGTGGCCGCGCTTGTGGTCTCGCCGTGGGCCGCGCTCTCCGTCGCCTTCTCCGCGGTGGCGCTGTCCTGGTACCTGTTCGCCTCGCTGGCTCCGCTGCTGGTGACCGCGCCGTTCCTGGCCCGCGCCGGGGTGGTGGACCGGTGGTGGCGCGGGCTGCCCACGATCGAGCTGTTCGGCTGGTCGACGCTGAACTTCGTGGTGCTCACCCTGGCCGGCGCGCTGATCTCCAGCGTCCCCGGTTGGTGGGGGGTGCCGGTCGCCGCGCTCGCCGGGGCGGTGAACGGCGCGCTCTGGCTGCGTACCGTGGCCGCCGCGGTGCTGCCCGTCCGGGTCCGGCTGCCCCGCGTCCCGGCCGCGCCGATCGTGATCGTCCTGACCGTGGTCGGCGCGATCTGGGCCGAGTCGTTCATCGGGGTGGCGGCCGGCGGGCAGGTCAGGTCGTGGCGTCCGCCGGTCCTGACCCAGCGCCTGCCGGACGGGGTGCGTGAGGCGGTGATCGTGCTCGGCGGGCACGATTCGCGCTGGCGGGGCACACCGCCCGCCGATCCCCGGGTGGAGCGGTTCTCCTATCGCGGGCTGGACCGCGGGGGCCGTCCGCTGCCGTACGAGCCGGAGGCGACCCACCAGTCGCTGGACGCCAGCGCCACGTTGCTCGCCGCGCAGGTCGAGGCGCTGCACCGGCGGACGGGACGGCCGATCGCGCTGATCGGGCAGAGCGAGGGCGCGATGGTGGCCCGGGCCTTCCTGGAGAAGCTGCCGCGCGGGCCGGTGACCGCGGTGGTGCTGTTCAGCCCGCTGGTGCAGGCCGGTCGCACCTACTACCCACCCCCGGGGTACGAGGGGTGGGGCGTGGCCACCGGCTGGCAGTTGCGGGCACTGTTCTGGCTGGCCAACCTGCCTCGTCCGGTGAAGGACACGCC
Source organism: Micromonospora sp. NPDC049282 (assembly GCF_043197045.1). Taxonomy (NCBI): domain Bacteria; kingdom Bacillati; phylum Actinomycetota; class Actinomycetes; order Micromonosporales; family Micromonosporaceae; genus Micromonospora; species Micromonospora sp. NPDC049282. The sequence goes on along the minus strand of NZ_JBICSL010000013.1, from coordinate 99,440 downwards.
GGACGAGGAGTTCGTCCGGTCGATGCTTGTGGACGCCCCGTTCTATCGCAACCGCACGCTCTGCCCGGTGCCCGGCGTCCGGATCATCGCCTTCCTGCCGACGGTGAGCGCCGCCGAGGCCCCGCCGGGCGAGTTCAGCCACGTGCCGGTCTACCAGATGCCCGCGTTCCACGGCGGGCTGATCGGCAACCGGGCCGTCCAGGACCAGGTGATCCGGTTCCTGGAGGGCGCGCCGGTCGACCAGCCCCGCGGGGAGTACGGCCTGCTCCAGCGGCTCGGCTCGGCCTGGCAGGCGCCGTCGCTGCTGTTGTCGCGGAACCCGGTCTGGTCGGCGACTCGGGAGGGTGACCCGGCGCGTACCGGCAAGGTCTGCCAGGCGCGGTGATCAGCCGGCCCGGGTCGTCCGGCGGTGCCGCACCAGCAGCCGTAGCGCGGCCCCGTCGAGCGCGACCACGACGACCGTCCGCACCGGGGCGTACGGGAAGAGGAGCAGGTCGACCACGATCGCGGGCAGGACGCAGCAGAAGGCCAGCGGCACCGCCCAGCGCCGGCCGGTGAACACGGCCAGGCCGGCGACGACGACCGCGCCGCCGACCGCGAGGTGCGCCCACGCCCAGGCGCCGAGGTCGACCTGGTAGACCCCGTCGGCGGTGGCCACCGCGAACCGCCCGTGCCGGGTGTGCGTCCAGGCCGACACCGCGTCGACCAGTCCGGCGACGGTGAGCAGCGCGGCGGCGAGCAGCGGCCGCCGGGCCGGGCCCGCCAGGGACCGCTCCGTCACGTCCATTTCCCCAGGCTAAGGCCCCTTTCCCGGTTTGGGGTGCCGTGCCGAGCCGGCTGCGGGATCGGCTCTCGGGAGCAGTCAGGGCGCACCGGTGTGTCGCCTGTCGGCGTGTCGGGAAGCGGCAAGGACGTGGTCGGGAGCGACATACCTGAGAGGCATACTTTCGACTCTCAGGTATGTCGCTGCGGAGTGACCTGTCGTCCGGCATACGACTCGCCGATGCCGCGACTCGCCGGCAGGGCGTCGGTCGGCTTCGGCACGGCGGTGCATCCGGGCGCCGTCAGCCGGTGCCGCGACATCGGGCGGCGGGAACGGGTCAGGCGGCGGGCGCGGCTCCGGCGGGCGGCGGGTCGCCCGGGTCGCGGGCGTAGCGCAGCATCAGCACCCCGTCGGCGGCGGCCAGCACGTGGCGCAGCGGCAGCTGCCGTGGGGCGCTGCCGGCGCCGGCGGTGATCCGGCCGGGCCCGGCGCCGGCGAGCAGCGGCGCCACGGTCAGGCAGAGCTCGTCGACCAGGTCGGCGGCGGTGAGCGCGCCGAACAGGTGCGGCCCGCCCTCGCAGAGCACCTGGTCCAGCCCGCGCCGGCGCAGCTCGGCCAGGCCGGCGGTCAGGTCGACGCGGCCGGCGCCGCAGCGAATCAGGTCGGCCACCTCGGCGAGCCCGGCCGGCGGTTCGGCGTCGTCCCGGGTGAGCACCAGCGGCCGGACCGGGGCGTCGGCGAAGCAGGCCTGGGCGGGGTCGAGGTCGAGCGATCCGGAGACCACCACCAGCGTCGGGCACTCGGCCAGGCCCCGGTCGCGTCGCCAGGCGCGGCGTCCGGCGTCCAGCCGCACCGCGCGGTAGCCCTCGTGGCGCAGCGTGCCGGCGGCCACCAGCAGGCCGTCGCAGAGCATCCGCAGCATCCCGAAGACGCGCTTGTCCGGCTCGCCGGAGAGGCCGGCGGAGTAGCCGTCCAGGGTGACCGCGCCGTCCGCGCTGGCGACGAAGTTGACCCGCAGGTGCGGTCGCGGCGCGCGGCCGTAGAGCGCGGTGAGCTGCGGGTCGGTGAGCGGACCGGTGACGGGTGCGGGCCAGATCCGTTCGATCGGGGTTCCGACGCTCATTCGCCGGCCGGACCGGTGACCGGTGGGGTGGGTTCGGCGGTACGGTGCTGGCAGTCGCACCACTTCCGGCCAGGACAGTCGTCGTGCCGCCGCTCCCGGCAGGCTCGGCAGATCATGCGGGCAGCCTATGCCGAGGAAGGATGGGAGCACGTGCCGCGTCAGGTCTTCCAGCTGATGGTGTCGCTGGCGGGGGTCCGGCCGCCGGTCTGGCGGCGGGTGCTGGTGCCCGGTGGTTACACCCTGGACCGGCTGCACCGGGTGCTCCAGCACGCGATCGGTTGGCGTGACTGCCACCTGCACTCGTTCGAGATCGACGGGCGGCAGTACGGCGAGCCCGATCCGGACGGCGAGTTGGCGCTCCGCGACGAGCTGGACGTCCGGTTGGACGCGGTGGTGGGCAAGGGCGACCGGTTCCGCTACACCTACGACTTCGGCGACTGGTGGGAGCACGACCTGGTGGTGGAGGACGTCTGCGCCGCCGACCCGGACGAGCGCTACCCGGTCTGCGTGGACGGGGAGCGGGCCGCTCCGCCGGAGGGCGTGGGCGGCCCGGAGGGCTACGCCGTGCTGCTGGCCGCGCTCGCCGATCCGGCGCATCCGGAGCACGCGACCATGCGGGACTGGGCCGGCCCGGCGTTCGACCCGGCCGCGTTCGCCGCCGACCGCGCCACCACCCTGCTGCGGCGCTGCTGCTGAGCGGGCCCGCAGGAGGGCCCCGGATCAGGCGGTAACGAAATGGGAACGCTCCCAGCGGCCTATTGACACCCCTGTTACCTCCCGGCAATCTCATGGGAGCGCTCCCGGGAGTGGTGTGAATCTCTTTTCTGCCCGCTCCGGCCCGGCGCGAAACGCACCCCCCACCACACGAAATAACTCGCCTCACCACCGAAAGAGGGGTCTCGGATGAGTTTCCCAATCCGTCGTCGGCAGCTCGCGGCCATCGCGCTCGCGTCTGCCATGGTGCTCGCCACCGCCAACGCCTGCAGCGACGACTCGTCGGGCGGCGGCGACAGCGAGAGCGACGGTCCGGTCACCCTGGTCGTCGACGTCTTCGGCGACCAGGGCTTCGGTTACCAGGACCTGTACAAGCAGTACGAAGCCGAGCACAAGAACGTCAAGATCCAGGAGCGCGGCAAGGGCCTCGGCCTCGGTGACTACAACACCCGGCTGACCCAGCAGATCACCGCCGGGTCGGGCGCCGGCGACGTGGTGGCCCTGGAAGAGGGCACCATCGTCCAGTTCTACGCGCAGGCCGACAAGTTCGTGAACCTCGCCGACCACGGCGCGAACGACCTCAAGGGCAACTTCCTGCCGTGGAAGTGGGAGCAGGGCAGCACCCCCGACGGCAAGGTGCTGGGCCTCGGCACCGACGTCGGCGGCATGGCGCTGTGCTACCGCAGCGACCTGTTCAAGGCCGCCGGCCTGCCCACCGACCGCGAGCAGGTCGGTGCGCTCTGGCCCACCTGGGACAAGTTCATCGAGGCCGGCCAGAAGTTCGCCGGCGCCGACAAGAAGCACAAGTTCGTCGACTCGGCGACCAACTTCTTCAACGTGGTGCTGATGCAGATCGCGGGCCAGGGCACCGGCTACACGTACTACGACAAGAGCAACAAGCTGGTCATCGACCAGAACCCGGACGTGCAGGCCGCGTACCAGCTCACCACCAAGATGATCGGCGCCGGGCTGTCGAACAACCTGCAGTCCTTCTCCAACGAGTGGAACGCCGGGTTCAAGAACGGCAGCTTCGCCACCATCGCCTGCCCGGCGTGGATGACCGGTGTGATCAAGGGCCAGGCCGGTGACGCGGCGGCCGGCAAGTGGGACGTCGCCAAGGCCCCCGGCAACGGCGGCAACTGGGGCGGCTCCTTCCTCGGCGTGCCGAAGTCGAGCAAGCACCAGAAGGAGGCCATCGAGCTGGCCAAGTTCCTGACCAGCGCGCAGGGCCAGATCGGCGCGTTCAAGGCGGTCGGCAACCTGCCGTCCAACCCGCAGGCGCTCACCGACCCGGCCGTGGCCGACTCGACCAACGACTACTTCAGCAAGGCCCCGGTCGGCAAGATCTTCGCCGCCGGCGCCACCGACCTGAAGCCGGTCTACCTCGGCCCGAAGAACAACGCGGTCCGCACCGCCGTGGAGAACACGCTGCGCGCCGTGGAGCAGGGCAAGTCGGCCGACGAGCAGTGGCAGGCGGCCTTGAAGAACGGTGCGGCCGCCGGTAAGTGACCCGGCTGAGCCGCCCGCGGGTGGCGGGGGGGGCCCCCGGGGGGCCGCCCCCCCCCCCCGGGCCCCCCCCCCCCGGGGGCCCCCGGGGGGGGGGGGGGGCGGCAGGGCGCGCGGGGCGCCGGACGGGCCA
>NZ_JBICSL010000013.1:31355-95191 GCF_043197045.1 Micromonospora sp. NPDC049282 | reverse complement strand
GGTGCCCCCCGGGGGCCGGGGGGGGCGGGGGCCCCCCCCCCCCCGCGGGGGGGGGCGGGGCCCCCCCCCCGGGGGGGCCCCCCCCCCGGGCCCCCGGGGCCCCCCCCCCCGCGGTGCCCGCAGAGCCCGGCGTCACCCGTGTGGCGGGTGACGCCGGCTGAGGAGAAGGACTCCTGATGAGCCTCGACCTGCACGCCACGGCGCCGCCCGAGCCCGGCCCGCCGCGCGCCCGCACCTCGCACCGCCGCGCCAGCTCGGCCACCAAGCTGGACCTGAAGTACTCGCCGTACCTGTACGTCCTGCCGTTCTTCGTGATCTTCGCGGTGTTCAGCGCGTACCCGATCGCCTACACGGTCTGGATCGCGCTTACCGACCGGTCTCCGCTGAACGCGACGATCTCGTTCGTCGGGCTGGACAACTTCGTCGAACTGATCACCGACGACCCGCAGTTCTGGAACGCGGTGGTGAACACGTTCGGCATGTTCGTGCTCTCCACCGTGCCCCAGCTGATGCTGGCGCTGATGCTGGCCAACGCGTTGAACCGCAGGCTGCGCGCGCAGACCTTCTTCCGGATGGCCATCGCGATGCCGATCATCACCTCGACCGCGGTGGTCGCGCTGATCTTCTCGATGATCTACGCCAAGGAGTTCGGCCTGGTCAACTGGCTGCTGGACAGCGTCGGCCTGGACCCGATCGACTGGCGGGCGAACCGCTACGCCTCCTGGTTCGCCATCTCCACCATGGTCGACTGGCGCTGGGTCGGCTACAACGCGCTGATCTACCTGGCCGCGATGCAGTCCATCAGCAAGGACATGTACGAGGCCGCCGCGCTGGACGGGGCCTCCCGGCGGCGCCAGTTCTGGTCGATCACCGTTCCGCAGCTGCGCCCAACGATCATCTTCACGCTGATCATCTCGACCATCGGCGGCCTCCAGCTGTTCACCGAGCCGCTGCTGTTCACCAGCGGCTCGGGCGGTCTCTCCGGTGGTTCGGAGGGCCAGTTCCAGACCATCACGATGTACCTGCTCGACGTGATGAACCAGCGCTTCCGGTGGGGTTACGCCGGGGCGGTCGCGCTCGTGCTCTTCGTGCTCATCGCGCTGATGTCGACGGTCAACTACCTGCTGGCCCGACGCATCAGCTCCGACAAGTGAAGGTGACGAGATGACGACCACCACGCTCCGTCCGCCCACCCGGCCGACCGCGCCGGCCAAGGCCACCCACCAGGCCGAACGGCTCTGGAAGGCCAGCCCGCTCACCTGGCTCGGGCTGGTCCTCGGGGTGATCCTGTCGCTGTTCCCGTTCTACTGGATGATCGTGATCGCCTCGCGGACCAACGACGCGGCCAACTCCTGGCCGCCGCCGTTCCTGCCCGGCGGCAAACTCGGCGAGAACATCGAACGGGTGCTGGCCAACGGCGACGCCAACGTCGTCAAGGGTCTGATGAACTCGTTCCTGGTCTCCGGGACGATCACCATCGCCACGGTGTTCTTCGGCTCGCTGGCCGGCTTCGCGTTCGCCAAGCTCCGGTTCCGGGGCAAGAACGCGCTGCTGCTGATCATCCTCGCCTCGATGATGGTGCCGATCCAGCTCGGCGTGCTCCCGCTCTACATCCTGATGGCGAAGCTCGAGTGGCTGAACACGATGCCGTCGGTGACCGTGCCGTTCCTCATCGGCGGCTTCGGGATCTTCATGATGCGCCAGTACGCCGAGCAGGCCGTCCCGAACGAGCTGATCGAGGCCGCCCGGGTCGACGGCTGCTCCACCTGGAAGGTCTACTGGCACGTGGTGATGCCCGCGCTGCGTCCCGCCGCCGCGGTGCTCGGCCTGCTGACCTTCATGGAACAGTGGAACCAGTTCTTCTGGCCGTTCGTGGTGCTGGCCGACCCGTCGAACCCCACCGTGCAGATCTCGCTGCGCAGCCTCAACACCGCCTACTTCGCCGACAACTCGCAGATCTTCGCCGGTACGTTGATCGCGACCCTGCCCCTGTTCGTCGTGTTCGTTCTGTTCGGCCGCCAGATCATCGGCGGCATCATGGAAGGCGCCGTCAAGTCGTGAGCAACCCAGCCAGCCCGCCCGCCGTCGGCGTCCTCGACGAGGGCCCGGCCGTGACCTTCCCGCCCGGCTTCCTCTGGGGCGCGGCCACCGCCGCGTACCAGATCGAGGGCGCCGCGGCGGAGGGCGGCCGTACGCCGTCGATCTGGGACACCTTCAGCCACACCGACGGTCGGACGGTGGCCGGGCACACCGGCGACGTGGCCTGCGACCACTACCACCGGATGCCGGACGACGTGCGGCTGATGGCCGACCTGGGGCTGCGGTCCTACCGCTTTTCCGTCTCCTGGCCCCGGGTGCAGCCGGGCGGCGCCGGCGCGGCCAACCAGGAGGGGATGGACTTCTACCGCCGCCTGGTCGACGAGCTGCTCGGCCACGGCATCGAGCCCTGGGTGACGCTCTACCACTGGGACCTGCCCCAGCCGCTGGAGGACGCCGGCGGCTGGCCGGCCCGGGACACCGCCGGCCGGTTCGCCGAGTACGCGCAGCTGATCGCCGACGAGCTCGGTGACCGGGTGAAATACTTCACCACGCTGAACGAGCCGTGGTGCTCGGCGTTCCTCGGCTACGGCTCGGGCGTGCACGCGCCGGGCCGCAGAAACGGCGCGGACGCGGTCCGGGCCGGGCACCACCTGATGCTCGGGCACGGGCTGGCGGTGCAGGCGGTGCGGGCGTCCCGCCCCCAGGCGGAGCTGGGCATCACGGTGAACCTCTACCCGGTCACCCCGGCCACCGGTTCGGCGGCGGACGCCGACGCGGCCCGCCGGATCGACGCGCTGGCCAACCGCTTCTTCCTCGACCCGGTGCTGCGCGGCGCGTACCCGGCCGACCTCGTCGCCGACCTGCGCGGCGTCACCGACCTCGGGCACGTCCGCGACGGCGACCTGGCGACCATCTCCACCCCGCTGGACATGGTCGGGGTCAACTACTACAGCCGGCACGTGGTCGCCGCGCCGGTCGAGGGCGGCGAGCCGGAGCCCTACTGGCGGGCCCCGTCCTGCTGGCCGGGCAGCGAGGACGTCCGGTTCGTCACCCGGGGCGTGCCGGTGACCGACATGGACTGGGAGATCGACGCCCCGGGCCTGGTGGAGACGCTGGAGCGGGTCCACCGGGAATACACCGACCTGCCGCTCTACGTCACCGAGAACGGCTCGGCGTTCGTCGACGAGCTGGTCGACGGCCGGGTCGACGACCCGGACCGCCTGGCCTACTTCTCCGCGCACCTGCGCGCGGCGCACGCCGCGATCGAGGCCGGGGTGCCGCTGAAGGGCTACTTCGCCTGGTCACTGATGGACAACTTCGAGTGGGCCTGGGGCTACACGAAGCGGTTCGGCATGGTCTATGTCGACTACGACACGCAGGCCCGGATCGCGAAGTCCAGCGCCAGGTGGTACGCCGACGTGATCCGACGTAACGGCCTGGCCGCACAATAAGCTGGGCCAGCCAGTAACGGGCGGTCCCGGCGCCGGAGCCTCAACCGGTGCCGGGCCCGCCCGCCCGTCGGAGGAGCACAGACGATGACAACGCAGCGCACCCGCTCGCTCGGGCGCCCGACCCTCGATGCGGTCGCGGCCCGCGCCGGCGTCGGGCGCGGCACGGTCTCCCGCGTGGTCAACGGCTCGCCGCAGGTCAGTCCGGAAGCCCGGGCCGCCGTTCAGCAGGCCATCGCCGAGCTGGGGTACGTGCCGAACCGGGCCGCCCGGGCCCTGGTCACCCAGCGCACCGACTCGGTGGCCCTGGTGGTGTCCGAGTCGGGGGAGCGGGTCTTCACCGAGCCGTTCTTCGCGGCCATCGTCCGGGGCGTCAGCTCCGGGCTGCTGGAGACGCCGATGCAGCTCTGGCTGGCCATGGTGCAGTCGCCGATCGAGCGGGAGCGGGTCGAGCACCACCTGACCAACCAGCACGTGGACGGCGTGCTCCTGCTCTCCCTGCACGACTCCGACCCGCTGCCCACGCTGCTGGAGGAGCGCGGCCTGCCCGCGGTGCTCGGTGGCCGGCCGGCCCGGATGCTGCACCCGAACGCCCAGCCGGCGTGGTTCGTGGACGTGGACAACGTCGGCGGCGCCCGGCGGGCGGTGGAGCACCTGTTCGTCCAGGGGCGGCGACGGGTGGCCACCATCGCCGGCCCGCAGGACATGGGCGTCGGCCTGGCCCGGCTGTCCGGCTACCGGGAGGCGGTGCGGGCCGCCGGGATCGCGGTCGAATCGGGCCTGGTCGCGTACGGGGACTTCAGCGAGGGCAGCGGCACCGCCGCCATGCGGCGGCTGCTGGACGCCTGCCCGGATCTGGACGCCGTCTTCGTCGCCTCGGACCTGATGGCCTTCGGCGCGTTGCGCGCGCTGCGCGAGGCCGGTCGCCGGGTACCTGAGGACGTCGCGGTGATCGGCTTCGACGACGCCCCGGTCGCCCGCCAGGCGGAGCCGCCGCTGACCACGGTGTTCCAGCCGGTGGAGGAGATGGGCCGGCAGATGGCCCGCCTGCTCGTCTCGCGCATCCGTGGCGACGAGGTGCCCTCGCCCCACGTCGTCCTGGACACCGAGCTGATCCACCGCGCCTCCGCCTGACCCGCTCCCCAAGATCCGCGGGCGGCGGGCGGCGCGGGGTCAGGACCAGCGGCGGAGTTCGCGGCGGGCCAGGGAGGCCCGGTGCACCTCGTCCGGGCCGTCGGCCAGGCGCAGGGTGCGGGCCTGGGCCCAGAGCGCCGCGAGCGGTGTGTCCTGGCTCACGCCGGCCCCGCCGTACGCCTGGATCGCCTTGTCGATCACCCACTCGGCCATCGCCGGGGTGGCGATCTTGATGGCCTGGATCTCGGTGTGCGCGCCCTTGTTGCCGACGGTGTCCATCAGCCACGCGGTCTTGAGCACCAGCAGCCGGGCCTGCTCGATCCGGACCCGGGACTCGGCGATCCATTCCCGCACCACGCCCTGCTCGGCGAGCGGGCGGCCGAACGCGACCCGGTCGAGAGTGCGCCGGCAGAGCAGTTCCAGGGCCCGTTCGGCCATCCCGACCAGCCGCATGCAGTGGTGGATCCGGCCCGGGCCGAGCCGGGCCTGGGCGATGGCGAAGCCGGTGCCCTCGGCGCCGACCAGGTTCTCCGCCGGCACCCGGACGTCGGTGAAGTCGATCTCGGCGTGCCCGCCGTGCGGGGCGTCGCTGTAGCCGAAGACCGTCATGCCGCGGCGCACCGTGACGCCCGGGGTGTCCCGGGGGACCAGGATCATGCTCTGCTGGCGGTGCCGGTCGGCGCCCGGGTCGGTCTTGCCCATCACGATGAAGATCTCGCAGCGCGGGTCCATCGCCCCGGACGACCACCACTTGCGACCGTTGACCACGTAGTGGTCGCCGTCCCGGGTGATCCGGGTGGCGATGTTCGTCGCGTCCGACGAGGCGACCTCCGGCTCGGTCATGCAGAACGCGGAGCGGACGTCGCCGGCGAGCAGCGGCGCGAGCCAGCGTTCCCGCTGCGCGTCGGAGCCGAACTCGGCGAGCAGCTCCATGTTGCCGGTGTCCGGCGCGGCGCAGTTGAGCGCCTCCGGGGCGAGGTGCGGGCTGCGCCCGGTCAGCTCGGCCAGCGGCGCGTACTGGAGGTTGGTCAGGCCGGCGCCGTAGCGCGCGTCCGGCAGGAACAGGTTCCACAGGCCGCGGGCCCGAGCCTCGGCCTTCAGCTCGTCCATCACCGGCGGGCGGGCCCACGGGTCGCCGGCGGCCAGCACCTGCTCGTGGTGCACCGGCTCGGCCGGGAGCACGCACTCGGTGAGGAACGCCTCCAGCCGCTGCCGCAGCTCGACCGTCCGGTCGTCGTACGCGAACTCCATCTATCTCTCCCTCACCGCGTGCAGACCGTGCGCGACCAGCGGCGCCACCATCTCGCCGATCCGGTCGAAGCCCTCGCCCAGTGTCTGCCCGAGGGTGTGGCGGTAGTGGATGCCCTCGCAGATCACCGCCAGCTTGAAGCAGCCGAGCGCCACGTGCCAGTGCAGTGGGCCGACGTCGACGTCGCTGCGCCCGGCGTAGCGGTCGATCAGCTCCGCCCCGGTGGGGAAGCCGGCCCGCGGACCGATGCCGTCGGCCACCGGGTTGCCCTCGGCGTGGTCACTGTCACCCAGCACGTCCCAGTAGGTGAGCAGCAGGCCGAGGTCGGCGAGCGGGTCGCCGAGCGTGGCCATCTCCCAGTCGAGCACGGCCCGCACCGCCACCGGGTCGACGGTGGCGAGCAGGTTGTCCAGCCGGTAGTCGCCGTGCACGATCCGGCCCGCGTTCGCGCCCTCCGGCACGCTGCCGGCCAGCGCGTCGCGCAGCTCGTCGACGCCGGGCAGCGGGCGGCTGCGGGAGCGGTCCAGCTGGCCGGCCCAGCGGCGGACCTGCCGGGCCAGGTAGCCGTCCGGGCGACCGAAGTCGGCGAGCCCGACCTCGGCGGGTTCGACCCGGTGCAGCGTGGCGAGCGTGTCCATCATCGTCAGGGCGAGGTCGCGGCGCTGGTCGGCGGTGAGCGCGTCGGTCTGCGCCCGCCGCCGGTAGACCTCGCCGTCGACCTTGGCCATCAGGTAGAAGGGCGCGCCGATGACGCTCTCGTCGGCGCAGAGCAGGAGCGCCTCGGGGACCGGCACGCCGGTCGGGGCGAGCGCCGAGATCACCCGGTGTTCCCGGGCCATGTCGTGCGCGGTGGCCAACACGTGCCCGAGCGGTGGCCGGCGCAGCACCACCTCACGGTCGCCGGCGCGCAGCAGGTAGGTCAGGTTGGACTTGCCCCCGGCGATCAGCCGGGCGGACAGCGGACCGGCCAGCTCCGGCCGGTGCGCGGCCAGGTGGGCGGCGAGCCGGTCGAGGTCGAGCCCGCGGGGGGCCGGACCGGTCGGGGGCCGGGCAGCGTCGACGGCCGGATCGGTCATCCGGATAGTTGATGGCAGCTCAGCTTTGTTGTCAAGGTCGGATTTTCCCGGCGGGACATGCCTCGGCAACGGGGACGAAATGGTCAGCCGGCAGGCTGGCCCCCAGCCTGCCGGCCGTCGCCGGCCCGCCGAGCGGAGGGGATCAGACATGCTGTTGAGAGTTCGGGTGACCCTGCCGGACCGACCGGGCACGCTCGGCCAGGTGGCCCGGACACTCGGCGTCTCCGGCGCCGACATCGTGCAGGTGGTGGTGCTGGAGCGGCTCGGCGGGCGGGCGGTCGACGACTTCACGGTCGTCTGGCCGGGCGCGGCGCGGGTGGAACGGTTGCTCGCCGGGCTGGCCGCGATCCCCGGCGTGAAGGTGGACGGCGTGTGGCGGGCGATCGGCGCGCCGACCACCACCGGCCAGGACGCGGAGCTGCTGGCCCAGGTGGCGGCGAACCCGACCGACGGGGTGGCCACGCTCGTCGACGCGGTCCCGGGGCTGCTCGCCGCGGACTGGGCGGTCGCCGCGGTGGTCCCGCTGGACTGGGCCTCGCGCAGTGGCGAGGGCGGCTCGGCCAGCGTGGGGCACGCGAGCTGGCGGGCGCCGGCGCCGCCCCGGCTGCCCGAGGTGACCCCGCTGCGGGCCCGCGCCATGACCAGCCCGGACGGGCACCACTACGCGGTGGCTCCGTTTGGCCGGGCCGGTCTGGTGCTGGTGGTCTCCCGCGACCACCGCGAGCCGCTCTCGGCCGCCGCGTTCCACTCCACCGAGGTGGACCGGCTCGCCCAGCTCGTCCGCGCCAGCGCGGTGATCCTCGGCGACCGGCTCGACCTGGTGGGCGCGCCGCCGGTGACCACGATCACCTGAGCCGGGGGCGGCCCGTCACCGGGGGGCAACGGGCACGCAACAGGCGACCGGCATGGTCGGTGGTGAGGAAGGGAGACAACCATGGCGCTGTGGCGGATCCGAGCCACCGTGGACGACCGGCCGGGTTACCTGTCGGTGCTCACGGCGAGCCTCGCGTTGCGCGGGGTCAACATCCTCACCGTGCAGGTGCACACCACCGAGGTCGGGGCGGTCGACGACTTCCTGGTCGACGCGCCGGAGCAGGTCACCGAGGCCGAGCTGCGCGCCGCGGTGGAGCGGGGCCGGGGCCGGGACTGCTGGGTCGCGCGCAGCGAGGCGCGCGGGCTGGCCGACGAGCCGACCCGGGTGCTCGGGCTGGCTGCCAGGCTGGTCCGTGACCCGGAGGCGACCGGCGCGACGCTGCGGACGCTGCTCGGCGCCGACGCGGTGACCTGGCGTCCCACGCCCGCCGACACGCCGGGCGGCGTGGGCGGCACCGCCATGCTGCTCGCGGATCCGGCGGGCGGCGCCTACGAGCTGCGTCGCCGGGAGCCGAGCTTCACCCCGGCCGAGTACGCCCGGGCGCAGGCGCTGGTCGAGCTGGCGGCGACGCTGGGCCGCCGGGACACCGACCGGGTCACCCTGGTGCTGCCGGACGGCGCGGAGGTGTCGGTCCGGCCGGCCACCGCCGACGACGACGTGCCGGCCGTACGGGAGCTGCACGCCGGCTGCTCGGCGCGGAGCCGGCAGCGGCGTTACCTGAGCGGGGCGGCGGACCCGTCACCGGCCCGGCTGCGCCGGCTGCTGGAGCCGGCCCGGGGGTCGACCCTGCTCGTCACGGCGGGCTCCGGCGGGGCGGCGGAGCCGGTCGTGGCGATGGCCAACCTGCTCGGCGAGGGGGACGAGGCCGAGGCGGCGCTGCTGGTCCGCGACGACTGGCAGCGCCGGGGCCTCGGCTCGGCGCTGTTGCGCCGCCTGCTCGGTCACGCCGACCGGGCCGGCTACGCCGCGGTGCTGCTGCACGTGCAGGCCGAGAACACGCCGATGCTGCGTACGCTGCGCCGGCTGGACCGGCCGGTGGCCCTGGAGCGCGACGGCGGTGTGCTGACCGCGACCCTGCCGCTGGCACCCGTTCCGGCGTCCCCGGCCGGCCGCGGCGCGGGGTCGGCGGTGCCTGCGCCGGCCGGGTGTGGCACCGGGACGGCCCTGCCGGCGCAGGCCAGCAACGGCTTGCCGAGCCAGCGGTCGGGTCCGATCTGATCTCACGGCCGTCCGGCCGGGCCCTCGGGCGAGCCGCAACGGCGCGGCACGTCGCGGGACCGGGCGGAGGGGCCGCAACCGGCGCCTCCCGGCGCCACCCTGACCGACCTCCGATGCGGGGGACGGTGACACGAACGGGGCCTCCGGTGCGGGGGCCCCGTTCGTGTTCCCGGGCAGCATGTAGGCGACGGTCTGCCGCTACCTGCCCGCCGACAAGATGCCACCTGCGCGCCGCCAGGCCGGGCGGATGCCGACTCCGGCCGCCGCACGGCAGAGCGCCCCGGGCCGCACGGGTCCGGGGCGCTCTCGGGGTCGGATGGGGTCAGCCGCGCTCGGCGACCTGGGCGACGAACGCCTGCCAGGAGGCCGGTTCGAAAGCGAGCGCCGGGCCGGTCGGGTCCTTCGAGTCCCGCACGCCGACAACGCCGGGAAGGTTGTCGGCGACCTCGACGCAGGCCCCGCCGTTACCGCTGCTGCGGCTGCTCTTGCGCCACTGCGCGCCGGTCATGTCCATGTCTCTGCCACTTCCGTGATGAGGTCAACTGACTGCCAGTGCGAGAGGGCTTCGCCGCGGACGGCCTCCCACGCTGCCAGTATCGCCGCCACCTCGTCTGGCGCGCTAACCACTTGACCCTGTAGTTGGTTGTCGAGGTAGCCGGCGATTCGGTGGTCCGGGCAGGTAGCGAGCACGAAGGGCCCGTTCAGTCCGGCGTACGCACCGACTGACGAAGGCACCACGTGAACACGAATATGCGGCTCGGCGCACGCCTCGGCGAGCGCTAGAAGCTGTTCCCGCATGGTTGCTCGGCCGCCGACCGGTCGCCGTAGAACGGCTTCATCAACGACAGCCGTCAACAGCGGAGGGTCATCACGCCGAAGGACGCTCTGCCGGGCAAGGCGGGCGGCAAGATGCCGCTCGACGTCCGCACGCGGGATCAGGCTCGCCCCGTCGAGCACGGCACGCGCGTACGCCTCGGTCTGAAGAAGGCCGGGCAGCACCAAAGACTCATACCAGCGAAGTGACTGCGCTTCCCGCTCGATCTCCTGCCAGGGGCGGAACCATGCCGGCTCGCGGCGTCTCGAAGTGTCAGGCCATATGTCCGACACCGCGCGGCCGAGCGCGTCAGCGGCCGTAGCCCGGTGGGCGGGGTGCGGGATGCGATCCTCCGTCAGCCATCGCCCAACGGTCTTCGGATCTACTCCGACCTGGGAGGCAAGCGACTCGACCGTCTGGCCGGCCTGTCTCAACGCGGCGCGAAGCGCATCGTTCATCGCAACCTCCCGGTGATGTCCAAGATGTCTATTCACCATATTTCTACGCGGTGTCAGTGTCTAGATACTCAATGCAATGTGCTCTGTAGACGGCGCGGCCGGCAGGGACCACCCGAGACCCGGCGACCGTGTCAGTCAGGGGACCGCCTCGTCCGGCAGGCACCAGCGCGGGGCGGTCCTCTTCCAGGTCCCAACGATGAGAGGAGGGCGTGTCCGTGCTCGAAGAGAAGCCGACTCCGACCTTGACGCCAGCTCGGCCGAACCGCGTTCCGTCGTCGCGCTGGCTGTCGTCGCCGGCCGCGACGACGCTCTTCCCGCGACCGGGCGACGGCCGGTGACCGCGCCACGCCGCCGCCGGCCGGAGGGGCCCGTGCTGCGTGCCGGCGACGTCCTGCACCTGACCCGGGAGGCGTCGCCGCAGTTCGTCCGTCCGATCAGGGTCCGGCTGATCCGTGTGCTGGACTGGACGACGTACGACGGTTGGTTGTGGGTCGACGTCTACCAGCTCAGCCCGGACGGCAACGCGACCGCCCGCCGGTCCCTGTTCCTGCGACGGGGCGGAGTGCGCGTGTTGACCCCACCGCCGCCGGTGTGGCAGCGCCGCCCGCGCGTCGGCGCTCTCGTGTGATGGCCCGCCGCCCCGGCCCCGCCGACCACATCCCGTCGCGGCCCACCTGGCGCTGCCGCGCGTGTGGGGTGGCCTGGCCGTGCTCGACGGCGAAACTGAGCCTCCTCGCGCAATACCGCGGGCGGAAGGCCGAGCTGAGGGCGCATCTCCTGACCCTGCACGAGGCGGCGGCCGAGGAACTGGCCGAGTTGGGCAGCGGCGGGCGCCCGGCGGACCTCGAAGACCGCTTCACCGCTTGGGCCGAGCCTCGCGGATGACCCTTCCCGACTGACCCACGACACGGGGTGCGCGGCCCATTCGCGGGCCTCGTAGGGGTGCCGGCGCGGCGGTCATCTTCCCAAACCGGCGGCGGCGAGATTACATTGTCAACCATCCATGGGAGCGCTCCCGCGCACCTGTGGTCCACCCCACCACCATCACCGCCGCACGGCGGCCCGACCGGCGACGTCCCGCCGTCGGGTCGGGCCGCCGTGCGGCAGCCCATCCTCCACAGGAGCTCGCCATGCCCCGACCGACCCCGCCGCCGCGCGGTCGCCCGTCCCGCCGGCTGCTCGCCGCCGGCGCCGCGCTGGTGGCCGCCCTGGCCGCCGCCGTGCCACTCCCGGCCGCCGCCGCCCCGCTCACCGCCGCCCCCGTCGTCAGGAACGCCCCGGCGGCCGGGGCGCAGGCCGCCGCGGCCACGTTCAACTACGCCGAGGCGTTGCAGAAGTCGCTGTTCTTCTACGAGGCGCAGCAGTCCGGGAAGAAACCCTCCTGGAACCGGGTCTCCTGGCGCGGCGACTCCGCGCTTACCGACGGCGCCGGCGCCGGCCTGGACCTCACCGGCGGCTGGTACGACGCCGGTGACCACGTGAAGTTCGGCTTCCCGATGGCGTTCAGCGCCACCATGCTGGCCTGGGGCGCGGTCGAGTACCGCGACGGCTACGTCGCCTCCGGTCAGCTCAGCTATCTGCTGAACAACCTGCGCTTCGTCAACGACTACTTCGTCAAGGCGCACCCCGCGCCGAACGTCCTCTACGGCCAGGTCGGCAAGGGCGACGACGACCACAAGTGGTGGGGACCGGCCGAGGTGCTGCCGATGGCGCGGCCCGCGTACAAGATCGATGCGAGCTGTGGCGGCGCGGACCTGGCCGGCGAGACGGCGGCCGCGATGGCCGCGTCGTCCATGGTGTTCCGCCCCACCGACGCGGCCTACGCGGACAAGCTGCTCGGCCACGCCAAGCAGCTCTACACGTTCGCCGACACGGTGCGGAAGTCCTACAGCGAGTGCATCACCGACGCGGCCTCCTTCTACAAGTCGTGGAGCGGCTACCAGGACGAGCTGGTCTGGGGGGCGATCTGGCTCTACCGGGCCACCGGCGACGCGACCTACCTGGCCAAGGCGGAGAGCGAGTACGACAAGCTCGGCACCGAGCCGCAGTCCACCACCCGCTCCTACAAGTGGACGATCGCCTGGGACAACAAGCAGTTCGGCGCGTACGTGCTGCTGGCCAACCTGACCGGCAAGCAGAAGTACGTCGACGACGCCAACCGGTGGCTCGACTACTGGACCGTGGGCGTCAACGGGCAGAAGGTGCCGTACTCGCCCGGCGGGATGGCGGTGCTCGACTCCTGGGGCGCGCTGCGCTACGCCGCGAACACGTCGTTCGCCGCGCTGGTCTACAGCGACAAGACCACCGACGCGACCCGCAAGGCCCGCTACCACGACTTCGCCGTCCGGCAGGTCAACTACGCGCTCGGCGACAACCCGCGCAACTCCAGCTACATGATCGGGTTCGGGACCAATTCGCCGAAGAACCCGCACCACCGCACCGCGCACGGCTCCTGGTGGGACAGCCAGACCGTGCCCACCGAGACCCGGCACGTGCTCTACGGCGCGCTGGTCGGCGGCCCGTCGTCGGCCAACGACGCCTACACCGACAGCCGCTCCGACTACGTGATGAACGAGGTGGCCACCGACTACAACGCCGGCTTCACCTCCGCGCTGGCCCGGCTGACCAACGAGTACGGCGGCAGCCCGCGCGCCGGCTTCCCGTCCGCCGAGACGCCCGACATGGACGAGCTGACCGTCGAGACCACGGTGATGCAGGCCGAGCCGCGGGCGACCGGGCTCAAGGCGATCATCTACAACAAGTCGGCGTTCCCGGCCCGCGCGCTCACCACCGGGAAGTTCCGCTACTACTTCCGCCCCGACGGCACCGGCCCGGTCACCGTGACGCCCGGCTACACCCAGGGCTGCCCGTCGCCGTCGACCGCCAAGCAGCTCAGCGGCGACATCTGGTACGTCGAGGTGGACTGCACCGGTTACACCATCGCGCCGGCCGGGCAGTCGCAGCACCGGATGGAGGTGCAGTTCAAGATCGGCGTACCGGAGGGTGGCACCTGGGACCCGACGAACGACCCCTCCTACCAGGCGACCGCCGGGCCGAACCGGAAGGTGCCGCTCTACTCCGGCGGGGTCCGGGTCTGGGGCGACGAGCCCGGCCCGGCCACCCCGGACACCACCGCGCCGACCGTTCCCGGCACCCCGGTGGCGTCCGCCGTCACGGCCACCGGCCTCACCCTCACCTGGCCCGCCTCCACCGACACCGGTGGCAGCGGCCTGGCCGGCTACGAGGTGACCCGGACCTCGACCGGAGCCGACCCGGTCGTCACCGCGGCCACCGGCGCCACGCTCGCGGTGACCGGGTTGACGCCCGAGCGGACGTACCAGTTCACCGTGCGCGCGATCGACGGCGCCGGCAACCGGTCCGCGGCATCGGCGGCGGTCACCGTCACCACGCCGGTCGCCCCGGCGTCGGACACCACCCCGCCGACCGCGCCCGGCACGCCCACCGCCTCCGCGGTCGGCCCGACCGGACTGACGCTGACCTGGGGCCCGGCCACCGACGCCGTCGGGGTCACCGGCTACCGCGTCTACCGGGGCGGGACCGTCCTGGTCGGCTCCGCGACCGGCACCACGCTCGCGGTGACCGGGCTGACCGCCTCCACCACGTACACGTTCACCGTGGTCGCGGTGGACGCGGCCGGCAACGTGTCGCCGGCCTCACCGGGCGTCACGGTGACCACCACCGCCCCGCCGACCGGCGGCGGCTGTGCGGTGACCTGGACGGCGAACACCTGGGACACCGGGTTCACCGCGAACGTCACCGTCACCAACACCGGCACGACGGCGCTCAACGGCTGGACGCTCGCCTTCACCTTCCCCTCCACCGGGCAGAAGGCCGGGCAGGCGTGGTCGGCGAACGTCACCCAGACCGGCACCGCCGTGACCGCCTCGAACCTGGCCTACAACGGGGCGCTGGCGGCGGGGGCGTCGACGAGCTTCGGCTTCAACGGCACCCACACCGGCTCCAACCCGAGGCCGACCGGCTTCACCCTCAACGGGGTCGCCTGCGTCGTCTCCTGACCTCCGATCCGGCGGGCGTGGTCGGTCACCGCACCGGGGTGACCGACCGCGCCACACCCGTCGATTCCATCGACAGGTGTGGATGCCGTACGCCCTCCGGCGGCTGTCGTTCGCCCTGCTCGGGCGCGGGGATCGGGGAACGAGACCGGGCGTCCGAGCGGCAAAAACATTACCGAAACTTTTCCGAAACGTGTTGTCCCAACGGGTGCCCGATGGAAGCATCGGCTTACGTAGATATCCCAACCAAGACGTCCAGTCGTCCCCGCCCAGACGGCTCGGGTGTTGGCCAGCGAGGAGGCCAAGGTGGCAATGAGCCCATCCGTTCATCGTGGGGGAAGCCGGCGGCGGCGATCCCCCGCCGTCAGAGCACTGCTCGCCGGCGCGGTCAGCGTCGTGACAGTGGCCGCGGTCGCGGTGATGATGCCGTCGGCGAACGCCGCGGCGAGCACGCTCGGCGCGGCGGCCGCGCAGTCGGGCCGGTACTTCGGCACGGCGATCGCGGCCGGCCGGCTGAACGACTCCACCTACAGCACGATCGCGGCGCGTGAGTTCAACATGATCACGGCCGAGAACGAGATGAAGCCGGACGCGACGGAGCCGAACCAGAACCAGTTCAACTTCAACTCCGGCGACCAGATCTACAACTGGGCCACCCAGCGCGGTCTGAAGGTCCGCGGGCACACCCTGGCCTGGCACGCCCAGCAGCCGGGCTGGATGCAGAACATGGGCGGCAGCACGCTGCGCAACGCGATGATCAACCACATCAACGGTGTGATGGCCCACTACAAGGGCAAGCTCGCCGCGTGGGACGTGGTCAACGAGGCGTTCAACGAGGACGGCAGCCGCCGCAACTCCAACCTGCAGAACACCGGCAACGACTGGATCGAGGTCGCGTTCCGCACCGCGCGGGCGGCCGACCCGTCGGTCAAGCTCTGCTACAACGACTACAACATCGAGAACTGGTCCTACGCCAAGACGCAGGGCGTCTACCGCATGATCCAGGACTTCAAGTCCCGGGGCGTGCCGATCGACTGCGTCGGGTTGCAGACCCACTTCACCGGTGGCAGCTCGCTGCCGAGCAACTTCCAGACCACGCTGTCCAGCTTCGCCGCCCTCGGCGTCGACGTGGCGCTCACCGAGGCCGACGTCACCAACGCCTCCACCAGCCAGTACGCCGGGCTCACCCAGGCCTGCGTGAACGTCCCGCGCTGCATCGGCATCACCGTCTGGGGCGTACGCGACAGCGACTCCTGGCGCTCAGGTGAGAGCCCGCTGCTGTTCGACGGCGGCGGCAACAAGAAGGCCGCGTACACCTCCGTGCTCAACGCGCTCAACGCGGCCGCCCCGACCACCACGCCGACCACCACGCCGACCACCACGCCGACCTCGGGGCCGACCACGCCGCCGCCGTCCGGCGGCGCCGGCCGGATCGTCGGGGTGCAGTCGGGCCGGTGCGTCGACGTGCCCAACGCCACCCAGACCAACGGCACCCGGGTCCAGCTCTACGACTGCAACAGCCAGTCGAACCAGCAATGGACGTACACGTCGAGCAAGCAGCTGATGGTCTACGGCAGCAAGTGCCTCGACGCGAACGGCGCGGGCACCGCGAACGGCACCGGGATCATCATCTGGGACTGCAACGGTCAGTCGAACCAGCAGTGGAACGTCAACTCCAACGGCACCATCAGCGGCGTGCAGTCCGGCCGCTGCCTGGACGTCTGGGGCACCGGCAACGGCCAGCAGATCCAGCTCTACGACTGCCACGGTCAGACCAACCAGCAGTGGCGGACCGACTTCGGTGGCGGCACCTCGCCGACCCCGACGCCGACCGCGACCCCGACCGCGACGCCCACCTCGACCCCGCCGCCGTCCGGCTGCGCGCTTCCGTCGTCCTACCGGTGGTCGTCGACCGGCGCGCTGGCGAACCCGGCGAACGGCTGGGTCTCGGTCAAGGACTTCACCAACGTGGTCTACAACGGCAAGCACCTGGTCTACGCATCGAACGTCAACAGCGGTGGCTCGTACGGCTCGATGAACTTCGGCCTGTTCACCAACTGGTCCGACATGGCCTCGGCCAGCCAGACCGGCATGAGCCAGGGCACCGTGGCGCCCACCCTGCTCTACTTCGCCCCGAAGAACATCTGGGTGTTGGCGTACCAGTGGGGACCCACGTCGTTCAGCTACAAGACGTCGAGCGACCCGACCAACGCCAACGGCTGGTCGGCGGCACAGACGCTCTCCACCGCCAGCCTCCCCGACGCCCCGTACGGCGTGATCGACCAGACCCTCATCGGTGACGACCAGAACATGTACCTGTTCTTCGCCGGGGACAACGGCAAGATCTACCGGTCGAGCATGCCGCTCGGGAACTTCCCGGGCAGCTTCGGCTCGAACTACACGACGATCATGACCGACTCGACCAACAACCTGTTCGAGGGCGTCGAGGTCTACAAGGTGCAGGGCCAGAACCAGTACCTGATGCTCGTCGAGGCGATCGGGAGCCAGGGGCGCTACTTCCGCTCCTTCACGGCCACCAGCCTGGGCGGCACCTGGACCCCGAACGCGGCCACCGAGAGCAACCCCTTCGCGGGCAAGGCCAACAGCGGTGCCACGTGGACCAACGACATCAGCCATGGTGACCTGGTCCGCAACAACCCCGACCAGACCAAGACCGTCGACGCCTGCAACCTGCAGTTGCTGTACCAGGGCAAGAACCCCAGCGCGGGAGGCGACTACAACCTGCTGCCGTGGCGGCCGGGTGTGCTGACCCTGCAACGCTAGGAAACCGGGGCGTGTCCGGCACCGTGCGGTGCCGGACACGCCCTCCGGCGGGCCTCAGTCGGCCAGTTCCTCGACGAGCAGGTCCATCAGGAGGGCGTCGTGCCAGCGGCCGTCGGCGCCGCGCTCGTAGCGGCGCATGATGCCCACCGGGCGGAACCCCACCTTCGCGTACGCCCGGATCGCCGGGGTGTTCGCCGCCGCCGGGTCGATGGTGAACCGGTGATGGCCGTACTCGTCGGCCAGGTGCCGGGCCAGCGTGCGGATGGCGTCCCCGCCCAGCCCGGCGCCGCGTGCCGCCGGGTCGAGGAAGATGTCCAGGCTGGCGTGGCGGTAGTCGGGGTCGGTCTCGGCGTACCACTGGATCGCGCCGACCAACCGGTCGTCGTGCTCGATCACGTAGACGGCCAGCGAGTCGTCGGCCAGGTCGGCACGGACCGCCTCGGCCAGGTCGTCGTCGCCGCGCCACCAGCGGCGAACCTCCGGGGTGGCCCGGATCGCGGCCAGCGCCGCCACGTCGGCCTCCGTCGCCGGCCGCAGCGTCACCGCCCGCCCCCGCAGCACCGCTCAGCCCCGCCGCTCGCCGTGCTCGACGCAGACCGCCGACCATCTGGTCGGGACGACCTGCACCCTCATCCGCCGCCGGCAGGTCGCGCACCAGCGCGGCGGCTCCCACTCCCGGGCCGCCGCGCACGCCGGGTGCGGGCCGTCGGCCACCGACTCACCGCACCGGTCACACCAGCGCGCCACCGCGCCGGCGCCGCCGGCGGCCACGGCGCGGCCGGTCGCGCCCGCGTCGTCGGCCGGCGCGGCGGGTCGGGTCAGCTCGGTCACCATCGCCTCACAGGGTCGCCGAGAGCGCCTTCACCGGCATCTTCAGCTCGGTCAGCAGCTTCAGGTCGTCGGTCGCCGGCCGGCCCAGCGTGGTCAGGTAGTTGCCGACGATGACCGCGTTGATGCCGCCGAGCAGGCCGTCCCGGGTGCCGAGGTCACCGAGGGTTAGTTCGCGGCCGCCCGCGTACCGCAGGATGGTGCGCGGCATGGCCAGCCGGAACGCGGCGATGGCCCGCAGCGCGTCCTTGCCCTCGACCACCGGGCGGTCGCCCAGCGGCGTGCCGGGGCGCGGGCTCAGGAAGTTGAGCGGCACCTCGTGCGGGTCCAGCTCGGCGAGCTGGGCGGCGAACTCGGCGCGCTGCTCCACCGTCTCGCCGAGCCCGAGGATGCCGCCGCAGCAGACCTCCATGCCGGACTCGCGGACCATCCGCAGCGTTTCCCAGCGCTCCTCCCAGGAGTGCGTGGTGACCACGTTCGGGAAGTAGGAGCGACAGGTCTCCAGGTTGTGGTTGTAGCGGTGCACGCCCATCTCGACCAGCTCGTCGACCTGCTCCTGGGTGAGCATGCCGAGCGACGCGGCGACCTGGATGTCGACCGCCTCGCGGATGGCCGCCACGCCGTCGCGCATCTGCTTCATCAGCCGGGCGTCCGGGCCGCGCACGGCGGCCACGATGCAGAACTCGCTGGCCCCGGTGGCCGCGGTCTGCTTCGCGGCCTCGACCAGCGCCGGGATGTCCAGCCAGACGGAGCGCACCGGCGAGGTGAACAGGCCGGACTGGGAGCAGAAGTGACAGTCCTCCGGGCAGCCGCCGGTCTTCAGCGAGACGATGCCCTCCACCTCGACCTCCGGGCCGCACCAGCGCATCCGCACCTCGTGGGCGAGCTGGAGGGCGGCGGGCAGGTGCTCGTCCGGCAGGTTCAGCACGGCGAGGATGCCGGCCTGGTCGAGGCCGACGCCGTTCTCCAGCACCCGGGTCCGGGCCTGGTCGAGGATCTCTGGCATGCCTCGTAACCTAACCCGGCGAGCCGGCACCGCGCCACGCCGGGGCCGCGTGGCCGGGTGGTAACTTCGCCCCGCGGAAGCGCCCGGGCGGGGCGGTGGGGTCGGCGGGAGGGGACGGCGCGGTGGCGGACTGGCTGGCGGCCCTGGACCGCGGCGCCGAACTGCGCGCCGAGGCGGGCCTGACCCGCACCCTGCGCCCGCGCGCCGCCGACGACGCCGTGGTCGACCTGGCCGGCAACGACTACCTCGGCCTGGCCGCCCACCCGGAGGTCACCGCCGCCGCCGCCGCGGCCCTGTTCCGGTACGGGCTGGGCGCCACCGGGTCGCGTCTGGTGCGCGGCTCCACCGACCTGCACCACGCGCTCGAGGACGAGCTGGCCGGCTGGCTCGGCGTGGACCGGGCGTTGGTCTTCTCCTCCGGCTACCTGGCCAACCTCGCCGCCGTCCGGGGTCTGACCCAGCCGCGTACGCTGCTCGTCTCCGACGCGCACAACCACGCCTCGCTGATCGACGGCTGCCGGATCTCGCGCGCCGAGACGCTTGTGACGCCGCACGGCGACGTGGCCGCGGTGGCCGCCGCGCTGGCCGCCGCGCCGGGCCGGCCGGCCGTGGTGGTGACCGAGTCGGTCTTCTCCGTCGACGGTGACCTGGCCCCGCTCGCGGAGCTGCACGCGGTGGCCCGCCGGCACGGCGCGTTGCTGCTCGTCGACGACGCGCACGCGCTCGGCGTGACCGGCCCGGCCGGGGCCGGTGGGGTGGCCGCCGCCGGGCTGGCCGGCGAGCCCGACGTGGTGGTCACGGCGACCCTGTCCAAGGCGCTCGGCGGGGCCGGCGGCGTGGTCGCCGGGCCGGCGGAGTTCGTCCGGCACCTGGTGGAGACCGGCCGCACGTTCATCTTCGACACCGCCCCGCCGCCGGCGGTGGTGGCCGGGGTGCACGCCGCGGCGCGGCTGGCCCGGGCCGGCGACGCGCTGCGCGCCGAGCTGGCCGACCGGGTCGCCCTCGCGGTGCGCCGGCTGGGCGCGGCCGGGTTGTCCGTCTCCGCCCCCGACGCGGCGGTGGTCTCGGTGACCGCGCCCGGGCCGGAGGCGGCGACCGCCTGGGCGGCGGCCTGCCGGGACCGGGGCGTGGCGGTCGGCTGCTTCCGCCCGCCGTCCACGCCCGATGGCCGCTCGCGGCTCCGGCTGACCGTCGGCGCCGGGCTGGACCGGGCGGACTTCGCCCGGGCGCTGGACGTGATCGTGGAGTGTGCGCCGACCGTGGAGGGTGCGCCGACCGTGGAGTGTGCACCGTGAGCGCGAGGAGTGAGCCGGGTTTGCGAGCCCCGCAGTCGCGAACCGAGGTGGCACCGTGAGTGACGGCTGGACCGGAGCGGTGCTGGTGACCGGCACCGACACCGAGGTCGGCAAGACCGTGGTCACCGCGGCCGTCGCCGCCGCCGCGCAGGCGGCCGGCCTGCGGGTCGCGGTGGTCAAGCCGGGCCAGACCGGTACGGCCACCGGCGAGCCCGGCGACGTCGACTCGGTGAACCGGCTGGCCGCCCCGCTCACCGGCCGGACGCTGGCCAGCTATCCCGACCCGCTCGCCCCGCTGGCCGCGGCCCGGGTCGCCGAGCTGCCGCCGCTGGAGCTCTACAGCGCGGTCGACGCGATCCGCGAGGAGGCGGACAAGCACGACCTGGTGCTGGTCGAGGGCGCGGGCGGGCTGCTCGTACCGATGGGGCTGCGCCCGTCCGGCGAGCCCTGGACGGTGGCCGACCTGGCGGTGTCGCTGGGCGCGCCGGCCGTGGTGGTGGCGCGGGCCGGGCTCGGCACGCTCAACCACACCGCGCTGACGCTGGAGGCGCTGGAACGGCGGGCCGTCCCGGCCGGCGTGGTGATCGGCGCCTGGCCGGCGGAGGCGGAGCTGGTGCACTGGCTCAACCTGTCCGAGTTGGTGCCGAACCTGCTCGGCGCGCTGCCGGCCGGCGCCGGCGGGATGGACCCGGGCGTGTTCCGCCGCTCGGCGCCGGGCTGGCTCACCCCCGCCCTGTACGGCGTGCTCGACGACTGGCGGGCCTGGGCCGAGGAGAGCGGCTGAGCACCTGACTTTCGTCGGTGTCCGGCCCCGGCCGGCGTGGGTAGCGTGACCGTCGTGGACCTGCGCCCGCTGTCGTCCGGGACCCGTCGTCGGGCCGGTGACCTGCTGCTCTGGGCCGTGCTCGCGACGCCTGTGGCGTACGCCCGGCTCACCCCGCCGTGGGGGCCGCACGAGGCGCCGTTGTTGGCCGGTGTGCTGGCGCTGCTCGGCCTCGCGGTGGCGCTGGGTCGCCGTCGGCCGCTGGTGGCGGTGCTGGCGGTGGTGGCCGGCTCGCTGGTGGACGGCAACGTGGTGTTCGCCGTCCCGGTCTTCGGCTACCTGGCCGGACTGCGCAGCGCCCGGGCCGCCCCGGCCGCGGCCGTGTTCGCCGCCATCGCGGTGACCGGCACCGTGCTCAACCTCGGCCTGCTCGGGACCGAGCCGGCCACCTGGTTCCTGCTCGCCTCGGTGCTGCTGTTCGCCGGCGTGTTCCCCTGGCTGCTGGGCCGGCTGCGGCGGCAGCACCGGGCGCTGGCGGTGGCCGGGCGGCGGCACGCCGAACGGGAGCGGTGGAGCGCGGCGGAACGGGTACGGCTGCGCGAGCGGGCCCGGATCGCCCAGGACATGCACGACTCGCTCGGGCACGACCTGAGTCTCATCGCGTTGCGGGCGGGCGCGCTGGAGCTGGCCACCGAGCTGGCCCCGGCCCACCGGGCGGCGGCGGGGGAGCTGCGGGCCAGCGTCGCCGCCGCCACCGAACGGCTGCACGAGGTGATCGGCGTGCTGCGCGAGGAGCCCACCCGGCACCCGCCCGGCGAGACGGTCGCCGACCTGGTCGACGGCGCCCGCGACGCCGGGATGACCGTGCACCTGCACGGCGCGGCGGGCATCGACCTGCCCGTCGCCGACCGGTCCGCCGGGCACGCCGGCCTGGCCGCCGAGGGCGCCGACCTGTCCTCCGTCGACGCCGGCCGGCCCGCCGGGAAGGCGGGCGCCGACGTGAGCCTGCCGCCGCTGGCCGCGCACGCCGTGCACCGGGTGGTCCGGGAGGCGCTGACCAACGCCGCCCGCTACGCCCCGGGCACCCCGGTCACGGTCACGGTGGAGCGCGCCGCCGACGCGGTCACGGTCGCGGTGGTCAACCCGCCGCCCCCGGCCGGTCCGCTGCCCGGGCCGGCGTCGCACGGCTCCGGCCTGCTGGCGCTGCGCGAGCGGGTACGCCTCGCCGGCGGCGCCCTGGACGCCGGCCCCCGCGACGGCGGTTGGGCGGTCACCGCCCGCCTGCCGCTGCCCGACGCCGGCACCGGCCGCCACGGCTCGCCCGCCTCGACGCGTCCCGCCCGGGCCGGCGACCGCCCGCTGGACGGGGACCCGGCGCCGGTCGACGGCTCCGGCGAGCCGCCCGCCGGCGGGCGGCTCGCCGGAGCCGAGGCGTGGCGGCTGCGGGAGGCCCGGCGGCGGGTACGGCGCAGCCTGCTCGTCGCGTTCGGCGCGCCGGCCGGCCTGGCGTTGGCGCTCGCGCTGGTCTACTACCCGCTCGCCACGGCCGGGGCGGTGCTGGACCGAACCGGCTACGACCGGCTGCGGCTGGGCGAGCAGCGAGACACGCTCGGGCTGCCCCGGCGGCAGGCCGACCCGCCCTCGGCCGGCGCGGCCCCCGGCTGCGAGTACTACACCGACGGCAACTTCCCGTTCGCGGAGCCGACCTGGCGGCTCTGCTTCAGCGATGGGCAACTGGTCAGCAAGGAGCGGATCGCGTCATGACCGACGACCACGGGCGCCCACTTCGGGTGGTGCTCGCCGACGACGAGGCGATGGTGCGCGCCGGCGTGCGGGCGATCCTGGCCGCCGACCCGGGCATCGAGGTGGTCGGCGAGGCGGGCGACGGCCACGCCGCGGTGGAGCTGGTGCGCGCGCACCGGCCCCGGGTGGCGCTGCTGGACGTCCGGATGCCCCGCTGCGACGGGCTCGACGCGGCGGCGCAGATCCGTCGCCTGGTGCCGGAGACCGCGCCGGTCATGCTCACCACGTTCGGCGACGACGACCTGATCGCCCGCGCGCTCGGCCACGGCGCCGCCGGCTTCCTGCTCAAGTCCGGTGATCCGAGGGAGCTGCTGGCCGGAGTGCGCGCGGTGGCCGACGGCGGGGCGTACCTGTCGCCGCGGGTGGCCCGCCGGGTGATCGAGCTGAGCGGCGGGCGGCTCGCCCGGGGCCCGTCCGCGCGGGACCGGCTGGCCGGGTTGACCGACCGGGAGCGGGAGGTGCTCGCGCTGGTCGGGGCGGGGCTGTCCAACGCCGAGATCGCCCGTCGGCTGCACCTGGTCGAGGGCACCGTGAAGAGCTACCTGACAAGCGTCTTCACCCGGCTGGACGTGCGCAACCGGGTGCAGGCGGCGATCCTCGCGTACGAGGCGGGGCTGGTCCCGCCGACCGGCTGACCAGCCCCGCCCCGGCGACGGTCAGGCGTCGCGCCGGGCCAGCGCCCACCGGCCGAGCGCCAGCGCGGCGCCGGCCCAACCGGCGAGCAGCAGCAGCCCCACGGCCGCCGGGTACGGCTCGGTGTCGCCGGCCAGGAAGTGGGCGCCGGCGACCGCGGGGAACGCGTCCGCGATCCGGGTGAGCACGGTGATGTCCGGCTCCTGCAACGACAGCGGCACGATGTAGAGCAGCGCGAGGAGCACGGTCAGCGTCAGCACCGGGCTGCGCAGCGCCGCGGCCAGCCCGAGCGCCAGCACGCCGACCAGCGCCAGGTACCCCGCGCAGGCGAAGATGTCGGTCACGGTCACACCCAGCGGCGCCCGCCCCCACTCGCCCAGCACCGGCCGGGCCACCACCGCGCCGGCGGCGCCCAGCAGCAGCCCGGCCCCGAAGGTCACCGCGCCGACCACGACCGCCTTGGCCGCGAGCACCCGGGCCCGCGACGGCGTGCAGCGCAGCGTGGTGCGGATGGTGCCGGTGGCGAACTCGCTGGTGATCGCGAACAGGCCGAGCCCGAGCACCACGAACTGGGTCAGCTCCAGCGAGCCGGCCACCACGTCGCCGACGTCGAGCACGCCCGGGTTCACGGTCGGGTCGTCGTCGGTGTTCGCGTTCACCGCGTAGATGGCGAGCTGGGCGGCGGTGGCCGCCATGGTGACGAGCGCCGCGACGAGCGTCCACCAGGTGGAGCGCACCGACCAGAGCTTGGTCCACTCGGCCGCCACCGCGCCGGCGAGCGGGTGGCCGGTCGGCGCGGGCCGGGACGCCGGCCGGCTCGGATCGAGCGTGGACAGCGCGGTCATCGGGTTTCCCCTCCGGTCGGGCCGGCGACGTACTCGACGCTGCCGGCGGTCAGCTCCAGGAACGCCTCCTCCAGGGAGGGCGCGACCGGGGTCAGCTCGTGCAGCCGCACCCCCAGCTCGTACGCGAGGTCGCCGACCCGGCCGGCGGTGCTCCCGGCCACCGCCAGCCCGCCGTCGTCGGCGGTGACCGTGGCGCCCTCGGCGGCCAGCCGGTCGCCGAGCGCGGCGAGCGCCGCCGGCTCGGGTCCGCGTACCCGGACCGAGGCGGCCGGCCGGGCGGCGATCAGCTCGGCCAGCGGCGCGTCGGCGACCAGCCGGCCGCGGCCGAGCACCACCACCCGGTCGGCGGTCTGCTGCATCTCGCTCATCAGGTGGCTGGAGATCAGCACCGTGCGCCCCTCGTCGGCGAGCCGCCGGGTGAAGCCGCGGATCCACCGCACCCCGTCCGGGTCGAGCCCGTTGACCGGCTCGTCGAGCAGCAGCACCGGCGGGTCGCCGAGCAGCGCGCCGGCGATGCCGAGCCGCTGCCCCATGCCCAGCGACAGCGCCCGGCCCGGCTTGCCGGCGGCGCGGCCGTCCAGGCCGACCAGGTCAAGCACCTCGGCCACCCGCCGGGCCGGTACGCCGTTGCTGCGCGCCATCGCCCGCAGGTGCGCCACGCCGGAGCGGGCCGGGTGCACGCCGGTGGCGTCGAGCAGCGCGCCGACCTCGTACAGCGGGTGCCGCAGGGTGCGGTAGTCCCGGCCGTTGACCAGCGCCGCCCCGGCGGTGGGCCGGTCCAGGCCGAGGACCATCCGCATGGTGGTGGACTTGCCGGCGCCGTTCGGGCCGAGGAACCCGGTCACCTGCCCGGGGCGGATCTCGACGGTCAGGTCGTCGACGGCGGTCACCCCGCCGAACCGTTTCGTCAACCCACGAAGTGTGATCATGCGCCGACGCTAGGCGGCGGCGGGGGCGCCGCACCGCCGTCGAACGGCACCCACCCACCCTCACTTTGGTAAGGCGGGGCCCCTTCTTGACGCCTCCGGTAGAGGCGGGGCCCCCTTCTAACGCCGCCGCGCCCGGCTAACCGCGGCGTACGCCGGGCGGGTTCGGATCCAGCTCCCACACCCGGGTGTGCTTCACCCGGACGCTCTCCAGCGCCTCGGGCACCGGCACCTGGTAATCGGCGAGTTCTCCGAAGCGCTCGCGGGGCAGGAACGCCCGGTCCGGGTCGCCCACCAGCACCCGCGCGCCGGAGCGGGCGGCCCGGAGCAGGAAGCGCAGCATCCGCCGGGCCATCGCCTCGCTGTAGAACACGTCGCCGGCCAGCACCACCTCGGCGTCCCCGGCGTCGGAGTCGAGGACGTCGCCGAGTTCGGCGTCGACGCGTACCCCGTTGGCCTCGGCGTTGAGCGCGACCGCCGCGACGGCCCGCTCGTCCACCTCGACGGCCCGGACGGACGCCGCGCCGGCCCGGGCGGCGGCGATGGCGACCAGGCCGGAGCCGGACGCCAGGTCGAGCACCCGGCGGCCGGCGACCACCTCCGGGTGGTCGGTGACGTACCGGGCGAGCGCCTGCCCGCCGGCCCAGGCGAAGGCCCAGAACGGCGGCGGCTGGGAACTGCGGAACTCGCCCTCGGTCAGCTCCCAGAGGCCGATCGGCTCGTCGGCCTGGTGCAGCCGCACCTCGGGGACGAAGGCGACCGGGGCGAGGCGGGCGTGCAGCCGGACGAACGCGGCGGACAGCTCGGACACCCGGTGATTGTGTCCGACGGCCGATCCCGGGCGTGTCGGCGGGGCGCCGTGACCGGTTCACCACGGTCGGTGAAACCACCCCCCGATGTTGACGTTGGGTGCGAACACGCCCGTCTACCGGGGCGCACGGCGCGCTCCTAGCGTTGCGGGTGGACACGACCGAGGTGAGGAGACGTGGTGAACGGGTGGCGGCACGCGCTGCGGATCGGGCTGGTGCTGACCTGCCTGGCGGGCGCCGGGTACGGCGGGACGGCGCCGGCGCGGGCGGCGGCGGCCTTCTCCACGGAGTTGAGCGGCCTGCCGGACGAGTTCACCGGCGGCAACCGGGTGGAGACGCTCTCCGCGGTGGTGTCCCGGTCCGACCGCGCCGGCGGCAACGACTGCGTCAAGGTGCGCTGGTCGATGCTGCTGCGGGTGCAGGGCCTGCGGCTGGACCAGGTCAAGGTGGACCGGGTGGAGGAGAACGGCTCCTTCCCGCTGGAGATCCGGACCGACGGGAACACCGCGCGGCTGACCGACCGGGAGCTGGATCCCGGTGTGCTCTGCCCGGGTCGCACCGTGACCGCGCAGTACCGGGTGGCGTTCGCCGAGGACGTCGGGCGCGGCCGGGTGAGCATCGCCGCCGAGGCGTACGACCCGCAGTTGCGGCTGCTGGCCCGGCGGACCGCGTCGCGTCAGGTGGTGGGCGAGGCGGCCGAGCCGACGCCGGAGCCGACGCCGCGCCGCGCCGAGCCGACCGACCCGCCCAGCGAGGAGCCGGCCGTCGAGGAGCCGGCGACGGACGAGTCGACGGACCCGGCGGTGGCCGAGCTGCCCCCGGCCGGCGCGGCCGGACGGCCGGTCGCCGAGGCCGGCGGCTTCGGCATGGCGCAGGCCGCCTTCCTGCTCGGTGGGCTGCTGCTCTTCCTCGGGGCCGGGCTGCTGTTCCGGATGCGGCGCCTGCTCCGGCCCGCCGGTGATCCGGCGGAGGACGCGGCGCCGTCGTTCGAGCGGCGGCGGACCGTCCGGCGGGAGTGGCGCTGAACGCCCAGGCGGCGCTCTTTACAAAAACTCCGGTCTTGTAAAACGGCTCCTCGGCTGGGACAGTCGGTCGAGGAGCAACCGATCGGAGTCCGACGATGCCTACCGACACCGTTCCGTGGCGGGACACCCGCAAGCCGCTCTGGCCCCTCGCCCTGCTCGTGCCGGCGCTGCCGTTCGTGGCCTGGTCGGTCTGGCACGGCACCGGCTCCGGCTGGGCCTGGTGGCTCGCCCCGGCGGTGGTCTTCGGCGTCATCCCGCTGATCGACCTGTGCATCGGCGACGACCGGGAGAGCCCACCCGAGGAGGCGGTGCCGGCGTTGCAGGCCGACGGCTACTACCGCTGGCTCACCTACCTCTACCTGCCCGCCCAGTACGCCGCGCTGGTGCTGTGCTGCGCGGTCTGGGCCGGCGGCCGGCTCTCCTGGGCGGCCGCCGCCGGCCTGGTCGCCACCGTCGGGGTGGTGGACGGCATCGCCATCAACACCGCCCACGAGCTGGGGCACAAGCGGGAGCGGGTGGAGCGCTGGCTGTCCAAGATCGCGCTGGCGCCGACCGGGTACGGGCACTTCTTCGTCGAGCACAACCGGGGCCACCACACCCGCGTCGCCACCCCGGAGGATCCGGCCAGCTCGCGGCTCGGCGAGACGTTCTGGGCGTTCTGGCCGCGTACCGTCGCCGGGAGCCTGCGCTCGGCCTGGCGGTTGGAGGCCGCCCGGCTCCGGCTCCGCGGGCGCAGCCCGTGGACCTGGCGCAACGAGGTGCTGAACGCCTGGGCCATGACGGTGGTGCTCTACGCCGCGCTGGCGGTGGCGTTCGGCCCCGGCGTGCTGGTCTTCCTCGTGCTCCAGGCGGTGGTCGGCTTCTCCCTACTGGAGGCGGTCAACTATCTGGAGCACTACGGCCTGGCGCGGCGGCACACCGTGGCCGGCCGATACGAGAAGGTCGACCCGCGGCACAGCTGGAACAGCGACCGGACCGTCACCAACGTCTTCCTCTTCCAGCTCCAGCGGCACAGCGACCACCACGCCAACCCGCTGCGCCGTTACCAGACGCTGCGCAGTTTCGACGCCTCGCCGCAGCTGCCGGCCGGCTACGCCACCATGGTGGTCGCCGCGCTGGTGCCGCCGCTCTGGCGCCGGCTGATGGACCACCGGGTGCTGGCCCACTACCGGGGCGACCTGTCCGCGGCGAACGTCCATCCGCCGGCCCGTGCCCGCGTCGCCCGCCGGCTCAGTCGAGCTGGCTCGGCTCCAGGCTCAGTTCCCGGGCCGCGACCAGGCGGACCCACTCGGCGATCTGCCGGCGGGTGATCACCCGTTCGTGCACCGCGAGCTGCACCGCCAGGCCGTCCATCACGGCGCTGATCCGCCAGGCGGCGCCGGCCGGGTCGGGGCAGGCGAACGTGCCGGCGGCGACGCCGTCCGCGATCACCGCGGCCAGGTCCTGCCGCCAGCGCAGGTCCAGGCGGCGGGAGAGCTTCTCCAACTCCGGGGTACGCAGCGACTCGGCCCAGCCGTCGATCCACATGGACCAGGAGGTGGACCGGCCGGTCGGCGCGTAGAGGCGGAGCATCCGGCGCAGCTTGGCCAGCGGCGGGGCGGGGGAGCGGAGCACCGTGTCGAGTCGGGCCAGGTCCTGCTCGACGGCGTACGCGAAGGCCTGGGCGAGCAGCCGGTCCTTGGTCGCGAAGTGGTAGAAGACGAGCGCCTGGCTGACCCCGGCGGCCTCCGCCACGTCGGCGGTACGGGTGTTGGCGAGCCCTCGTTCCGCGATCACCTCACAGGCGGTGCGCAGCAGCGCATCCAGGCGGATCTCGGCGGCTCGTCTCGTCACGCCGTTACGGTAACCCATCCGAATGACCACGAGGAGTTACCGGACCGGCCGGTCGGCGGTGGGACAGTCGGATGCCGGACACTCGACCTGTCGGCCAGGATCCGCAGGTGGGCGTGCCTGCGAGCGGTTCCGTCGGAGCCGTCGCCCAGGCTCCTAGGAAGCTTGCGGGAGATTGCGTACCGCTCCGACCGGACGCGCCCGAAGGGGGATCCGATTTGGCAACCGTTCGGGGCTCGGCTAAAGTTCTCATCCGTCACCGGGAAACGCCGGGGGCGTGCGGACGTAGCGCAGCTGGTAGCGCATCACCTTGCCAAGGTGAGGGTCGCGGGTTCGAATCCCGTCGTCCGCTCGGAGATGCCGCCACGCACGACGGGGGCAACCTCGGTGGAGTGGCCGAGAGGCGAGGCAACGGCCTGCAAAGCCGTGTACACGGGTTCAAATCCCGTCTCCACCTCGGCAGTTGACGAGGGCGATTGGCGCAGTGGGAGCGCGCTTCCTTGACACGGAAGAGGTCACTGGTTCAAACCCAGTATCGCCCACCACGGAAAAAGGCTGTGTCGATCACTCGACACGGCCTTTTTCGTCGTCCAGGTCAGGTCGAGGCGCCCACCAACGCGTCCGCCACCGCCGTCCGGCTGCTCAGCAGGGACCGGCCCTGCCGTCGCGTCACCACCAGGCCGGCGGCCCGCAACGCGTTGAGGTGCTGCGACACGCCGGCCGGGGAGAGCCCGGTCCGGCGGGACAGCTCCGTGGTCGACCGGGGCGCGTCGAGCGCCGCCAGCAGCCGCGCCCGGCCCCGACCCAGCACCGCGCCCAACGCGTCCGGCGCGCCCACCGGGGTCTCCCAGATCGTGCCGACGCCGCGCGCCGGATAGGCCAGCTGGGAGACGTCGCCGGCCGCGATGCTCAGCACCGACGGCCAGACGAACACCGACGGCACCAGGACCAGGCCGGCGCCGACCGGCACGTCCGGCGTCGGGCAGTGGCGCTGGCTGACCAGCAGGGCGTCGCCCTCCCAGCGGACCCGCTCGTGCAGGTCGTTGAGGAGCCCGGCGGCGCCGTCCTCGGCCATCCGGCGGGCCCGGTGGAAGATGTCGGCGTCGAGCACCGCCCGGATGCGCGGCCAGTCCGGCGCGACGGCCAACCGCCAGTACGCCTCGATCTCCGCGGCCAGCCGGGCCAGACCGGCGACCGGGTCGGCGTACAGGGCGGTCAGCGCCGCCGGCCGAGGACCCGGAAGCAGGTCCAGTTGGGCGCGGACCGCCTCCGGCGGGGTGGCGCGCAGCGTGGCCAGTTCCGCGGCCAGGTCCGGGTCCAGACCGGCGGGCGGTGGGGTGAGGAAGTCCGGCAGGTAGCCCGGAGCCGGCGGAACCAGGCGCCACAGCAGGCCGTCCCCCGGGTCGAGCAGCCCCGCCTCGGTCAGCCCCGGCCGGACCCGGGCGGCCCAGGGCAGGTGGATCGCGTGCCGGCCGGGATCGCGGAGCACCCGGATGCCGGCCATGACCTCCCAGAGGGCGGACAGCGCGAACCGGACCCGCGCCA
Source organism: Micromonospora sp. NPDC049282 (assembly GCF_043197045.1). NCBI lineage: Bacteria > Bacillati > Actinomycetota > Actinomycetes > Micromonosporales > Micromonosporaceae > Micromonospora > Micromonospora sp. NPDC049282. The sequence goes on along the minus strand of NZ_JBICSL010000013.1, from coordinate 64,754 downwards.
CGGCGCTCGCCGACAGGCCGATCGCGACCACACCGCCCCCTTCGTTTCAGCCAGGACTGAAACATTACGGCGACCGTCCGACCCGACCGAGACTGACCGGGTGAACCAAGAGCAGACCCGAGCCCAGCAATTCCGTAGCCTGCACCTGCCCGGCGACCCGTTGGTCCTGGTCAACGCCTGGGACGCGGCGAGCGCCCGGATCGTGGCCGCGGCCGGCGCCCGCGCGGTCGCCACCACCAGCGCCGGCGTCGCCTGGAGCCGCGGCGCGCCGGACGGCGACGCGCTCGCCCGCGACCGCGCCGTCGACGTGATCCGGCTGGTCGCCGCCGCGGTGCGCCTACCGGTCACCGCCGACATCGAATCCGGGTACGGCGGGACCCCCGACGACGTGGCCGAGACCGTGACGGCGGTGCTCGCGGCCGGTGCGGTCGGGGTGAACGTGGAGGACGCGCGGCACGACGGGAGCGGGCCGCTGCGCCCGGTCGACGACCAGTGCGCGCGCCTCGCCGCGGTCCGCGCCGCCGCCGACCGCGCCGGCATCCCGCTGTACGTCAACGCGCGGATCGACACGTTCCTGCGTGGCGTCGGCGGGGTGCCGGAGACGGCGGCGCGCGCCGAGGCGTACCTGGCCGCCGGCGCGGACGGCATCTTCGTGCCGGGTACGGTCGACCCGGAAACCGTGGCGGCGCTGGTGGCGGCCATTCCCGCGCCACTGAACGTGCTGGCCGGGCCGGGCGCGCCGCCGGTGGCGGAGCTGGCACGGCTCGGGGTGGCCCGGGTCAGCCTCGGGTCGGCGGTCGCGGAGGCGGCGTACGCGGTGGCCCACCGGGCGGCGGTGGAGGCGTTCGGCGCCGGAACCTACGAGGCGCTGAGCGACGCGCTCGACTACGGCACGATCAACGCACTGATGCGGGACTGAGCCGGGTACCCGAACGGGGGCGCCGGGCGGCGCCCCCGTTCAGGTCGCCCGGGGACAGATCAGCTCCGTCGGCCCCCGGGCGGGGTCGGATCACATCGGCGGGGTGACGTCCCGGCGCTCCTCGACCCGGCGGTACTCCACCGGCTGCTCGGCGGTGGTGGTGACGACCTGGCGACGCCGGCCCCAGACCAGCGTCGTCATGATCAGGCCGAGCACGCCGGCCGCCATCAGGATCCAGCCGACGACGTCGAGGTCGACGCCGCCGACGTTGGCGTTGAGCGCGAACGTGAGGATCGCGCCGACCGCGATCAGGAAGATGCTCGTACCGATACCCACGACAGCCTCCTTCAGGGGGTGGTTGTGCTGTCGCGTCGGTCAGTACCCCGGCGGCGAGCAGCGCAACCACGGCCCGTGGGGGGCTGTCGTAGGGCGATCTTGGCATCGGGTAGAGTTTCCCTGTCACCGACGCGAGTCGGCGACGGTGCGGACGTAGCGCAGCTGGTAGCGCATCACCTTGCCAAGGTGAGGGTCGCGGGTTCGAATCCCGTCGTCCGCTCGCGAACTGCCCCGGGCGATTGGCGCAGTGGGAGCGCGCTTCCTTGACACGGAAGAGGTCACTGGTTCAAACCCAGTATCGCCCACCGAAGATCCTTTTTCCGCCGCCGGTCGATCGGCGTGCGTCTCCCGCCGGCCGGTGCCGGCACCGGCCACATCGGTCACCCCGGGGCACCGACAGCCTGCCACCACTCCACCGTGCGGGTTATGGAGCCGTGGACCGGCGCATGTCAGGGTGAGGCCCGATGCGCAGGGAGGCGGTCAGATGCGGATGATCGAGCAGGGACGATGGCGCCGGACGGCAGCCCGGTTGGGCGTGGCGGCGGTCGTCGCGGCGGCCGGGGTGACGGTGGGCGCCACGCCCGCACAGGCCACCGCGACCCGGACCGTGGCGTTCTGGAGCATGGACGAGCCGGCCTCGTCCACAGTGCTCAGGGACAGCAGCGGCAGCGGCCGGCACGGCACGGTCGGCGGCGAGGTGGTCACCGGCGCGATCTACGCCGGCGCCACCGGGCACCGCTTCGCCACCCACCTGCCCACCGAGGAGCAGGCCGTGCCGGGCCACGTGGACCTGGTGCCGCACAGCACCGACTTCAACCCGGACGCCGGCGACTTCTCGGTGACCATCCGCTACCGGACCACGTACTCCTTCGGCAACATCCTCCAGAAGGGACAGGGCGACACGGCCGGCGGCTACTGGAAGTTCGAGGCGCCGAGCGGCAAGCCCCGGTGCCTGTTCCGTGGCGGCGACGGCGCCTCGCGCACCGGTTACACCGACGTGCCGATCGCCGACGGCCAGTGGCACACCGTGACCTGCAACCGCACCTCGGCCTACGTGGAGATGTACGTCGACGGGGTGCGGACCAGCCGGCTGAACGGGCCCACCGGCACCATCGCCAACTCCTGGCAGCTCTCCGCCGGCGGCAAGAGCCAGTGCGACGGCAAGAAGGTGACCTGCGACTACTTCGCCGGTGACATCGACTACGTGAAGATCCTCAAGGGTTCGGGCGGCCCGGCCAACCAGGCGCCGGTGGCCGACCTGGCACCGAACTGCGCCGGGCTGGTGTGCACGTTCTCCGGCGCGGGTTCCACCGACGCCGACGGCGCGATCCAGGACCACCGGTGGGACTTCGGCGACGGATCCACCGCCGGCACCGTCTCCGTGCCGACCACCTCCCACACGTACGCGACGGCCGGCACCTACCCGGTCACGCTGACGGTCACCGACGACCGGGGCGCCACCGGGACCGCGACCGTCGACGTCACCGTCGCGCCGGTGCCGGAGCGGATCTCCTTCGTCGGGCAGGCCACCGCGAACGCCAACTGGGCCAGCCACACGGTGACCGTCCCGGCCGCCGTGCAGCCCGGCGACACGCTGCTGCTCCTGCTCAGCCAGAACACCCACACCGGCACCGGCGAGCCGACCGGCGTGACCGGGTGGAGCCGCCTCGACCGGCTCGACGGCGGCTACGCCACCACCACCGCCTGGTGGAAGACCGCGACCGCCGGCGACGCGGGCACGGCGGTGCGGGTGGCGCTGGACAGTCAGGCGAAGGGCAATCTGGTGGTGGCCGCGTACCGGGGGGTAGCGCCGGGCGCGCCGGCGTTCACCCGGGCCACCGACCCGGCCAGCACCGCCACGCGGACCACCCCTCACGCGCCGGTCACCACCGCGCAGAGCTGGGCGGTGTCCTACTGGCTGCACGGTGACGCCACCTCCACCGCGCTCACCCCGCCGGACGGGGTCACGGTCCGCAGCAACAGTTCGCAGACGGGTGGCGGCCGGGTGACCGCGCTGCTCGCCGACTCGGCGAGCAGCGTCCCGGCGGGCAGCTACGGTGGCCTCGCCGCGGCGGGCGCGGCGGCCAGCACGACCACCACCACGTGGACGTTCGTCCTGCCGCCGGCCTGACCCCCTTTCCGGTACGCGTGAAGGCCGGCACCCTGTGGGGGTGCCGGCCTTCGGCGTGTGGTGCTTACTTGTTCCGGTGCTGGTCAAGATCGGCGGGACCGGGGAGGGCCGGGGCGGGGAGGGGAGGGGCGGGGTTCTGCGCAGGGCAGATCCGCTCACCGTGAACAGGGGGGCCCGGACGGGGGTTCGGGGGGCAGGGTGGGGCGATGCGACTGTTGATGTTGGGTGGCACGGGTTTCGTCGGTGGGGCGGTGGTGGCGGAGGCGGTACGCCGCGGCTGGGCGGTGACCGTCTTCAACCGGGGGGTGCACGGGGAGGTGCCGGCCGGCGTACACCGGTTGCGGGGCGACCGCGACGAGCCCGGCGGGCTGGCCGCGCTCGCCGGCGGCGAGTGGGATCTGGTGGTGGACACCTGGGACGGCGCGCCCCGCGCGGTCCGGGACGCGGCGCGGGCGGTGGTCGGCGCGGTGCCGCACTACGTATACGTCTCCAGCGGCTCGGTGTACGCCCCACCGGTCGGCCTGGGCACCGGGGAGGAGGCGGCGACCGTCGCGGCGGAGCCGGACGCGGACTTCGGCGACTACGCGAGCAACAAGGCCGGCGGGGAGCGGGCCGCGGTGGAGGTGTTCGGCGAGCGGGCGTTGCTGGTCCGGGCCGGGCTGATCCTCGGGCCGGGGGAGGACATCGGCCGACTGCCCTGGTGGCTGTCCCGGATCGCCCGGGGCGGTGCGGTGCTGGCACCGGGCCCGCGGGATCTGCCGGTGCAGTACGTCGACGTCCGCGACCTGGCGACCTGGCTGCTGGACCGGGGCGCCGAGGGCGTCGGCGGGGCGTACAACGTGGTCAGTCGCAGCGGGCACACGACGACGGGTGAGCTGCTCGACGCGGTGGTGGCGGCGACCGGGTCGGCGGCGACGCTGCGCTGGGTGGAGCCGGGGCCGATCCTGGCCGCCGGGGTGGAGCCGTGGAACGACCTGCCGATCTGGATCCCCCTGGGGCACGAATACCGCTGGTTGCAGGAACGGGACGTCGAGCGGGCGTACGCCGCGGGTCTGGTCTGCCGGCCGGTCGCCGAGACGGTGGCGGACACCTGGCGGTGGCTGCGCGAGGTGGGCGGGGTGCCGGCGCGGGCGGGGCGACCGGCGCGCGCGCCGGTGGGTCTGGCGCCGGAGCGGGAGGCGGCGCTGCTGGCCTCGTTGCCGGCCTGAGCCGTGGGCCACGGGTCCGTGGGCCGGTGCGGGCGGGTGCGGCGGGGCCGGGTCCCGGCGGCCCCGCCGCTTCCGCGCGCGCCCGATCCGGCACCTCAGGGGTGGGTGCCGACCTGGCTGGCCTCGGTCTCCCAGATGCCGTACTGCCGTTCGGCTGGTTCCAACCCCGCACATGGTCGATCATCTTGTACGGGTTGCGTTCGCCGCCGCCGCAGTCCGCGCCGCGCGGCCGGCGTGCACCAGCAGCACGGCCAGCACCGCCCGCTGCTTCGGGCCGCGCCGCGGGACCGGCTGCCCGGCCCGGGTCAGCTCGAGCGGGCCCAGGATCCGACAACTGACCATGCGGGCGACACCGCACCACCGGATCGACTGCTGTCGCTCCTGGCAGAGGGGCCGAGGTCAGGCCGGCACGACCGGCAGGTCGAGCACCTCGTCGACCGGGCGGCGCGGGGTGGCGCGCCCCGGCTGCCCGTACCCGATCCGCATCACCATCTGCGGGGTGCCGAACCGGCCCAGGGACAACCGCAGCGCCTCCCGCGCCCCGGGCACCTCGATCGGCTGGGAGAGCATCGACACGCCGAGCCCGGCGTCGGTGGCGGTGAGCAGCACCCGTTGCAGCGCCTGCCCGGCGACGACCTGGTCGGTGCCGGTGTTGCCGGGCGTGCCGAGCACGGCGACCAGCGGCTCCGGTTCGAAGTCCCGGCCGGGGGCGCGGTTGCGACCGCCGAAGCCACGCTGCGGCAGCAGGTCCTGCGGTTCGCTGTGCGGCCCGCCGGCGGCGGCGGGCACCCCGTCCGGGGCCGGCTCGGAGCGGATCCACTCCACCCGCTCGGCCACGTACGCGGGGTCGCGCTCCAGCACCCGGTGCGCGCTGCGGGCGACCTCGGCGAGCGCGTTGACCGCGCTGGCGCCGATGACCAGCTCCAGCCAGCACTGCTCGGCCCGGGCCGCCTCGCCGAGCCGCCAGCGGGCCTCGGCCGGCACCGGGTCCGGCCAGAACGGCGCCCGGTTGCTGAACCGGTGGGCGATCGCCCCGTACAGGCCCTGTTCGATCGGGGTGGGCCGGCGCGGCACGTCGGGCACCAACCGGGCCACCACGTCCGGGTCGGCCGGGTAGGGGCGCAGCCGGACCGTGGCCGGAGTGCCCGCCACGGCGAGCGCCAGCCGCAGGTTGTACAGGGCCGCCCCGCAGGCGATCCGCGCCCCCCAGCCGGTCGGGTCGGTGGCTGGCAGCCCGCGCAGCGGGTCGACGGCGATCTCGATGCCGCCGTCGCGCAGCCGGAACCGCCACGGTTGGGTGTTGTGCAGCGACGGCGCGCGTACCGCGTCGGCGACCGCGGCCCGCAACTGCCCGACGGTGTATCCGATCGTCATGGTCGTGCCCCCTCCGTGCGTCGCCGGCCCTCGGTCGGTCCACCCCCACCGTGCGTCACCGGGACGCGCCGTGAGCAGGGCCGGAGGTCCCCACCTGGGTGGGGCCGACCGTCCCGGGCGGGGCGGGACGGTCGGGACCTTCGGCCCGTGCGGGGCACCGGCGCAGCGGGTAGAAAGGACGGATGATCCGGGTGTTCCTGCTCGACGACCACGAGGTCGTCCGTCGTGGCCTGGCCGACCTGCTCCAGAGCAGCGGCGACATCGAGGTGGTCGGCGAGTCCGGCCTGGCCCAGGAGGCGACGCGGCGGATTCCCGCGCTCCGCCCCGACGTGGCGATCCTCGACGCCCGGCTGCCCGACGGCAACGGCATCGACGTGTGCCGGGACGTCCGCGCCGTCGACTCGTCCATCAAGGGGCTGATCCTCACCTCGTACGAGGACGACGAGGCGCTGTTCGCGGCCATCATGGCCGGCGCGGCCGGCTACGTGCTCAAGCAGATCCGCGGCACCGACCTGGTGGACGCGGTCCGCCGGGTGGCGGCCGGGCAGTCGCTGCTCGACCCGGCGATCACCACCCGGGTGCTGGAGCGCATCCGCAGCGGCGTGGAGCAGCCGCGGGAGCTGAAGTCCCTCACCGAGCAGGAACGGCGGATCCTGGAGTACGTCGCCGAGGGGCTCACCAACCGCGAGATCGCCGGCAAGATGTTCCTGGCGGAGAAGACGGTGAAGAACTACGTCTCCAGCGTGCTGGCGAAGCTCGGCCTGGAACGACGCACCCAGGCCGCGGTGCTGGCCACCCGGCTGCTCGGCAAGGGCCACTGACCGCCGGCCGGCCCGGCCGGTGATCAGTCGAGCGGGACGCTCCAGCGCAGCTCGGTGCCGTGCGGCTCGACCCGGCGCAGGGTGAACCCGCCGCCGAGCCGTTCGGCCCGCTCGCGCAGGTTGACCAGGCCGCTGCGGGCCGCCTCCGGGTCGCAGCCGACCCCGTCGTCGGTGACCGTGACGTCGACCCGGCCGGCGTCCACCGCCACCCGCACCGCCACCCGGTCGGCGTGCGCGTGGCGTACCGCGTTGGACAGCGCCTCGCGCAGCACGGCGACGAGTTCGGGGCGCAGCTCGTCCGGGACGGCGCTGTCGATCGGGCCGACCAGCTCCAGGTCGGGCCGGTGGCCCAGCGACTCGGCGGCCACCTCGATCGCCTCGCGGATCTCGGTGCGCAGCGCCGCGCTCATCGGGGTGCGCAGCTCGAAGATGGTGCGGCGGATGTCGCGGATGGTGGCGTCCAGGTCGTCGACCGCCTGGTTGATCCGCTTGGCCACCTCGGGTCGGGCGTTCATCGCCCCGCTCTGCAGTTGCAGACCGGTGGCGAAGAGCCGCTGGATCACCACGTCGTGCAGGTCGCGGGCGATCCGCTCGCGGTCCTCCAGGACCACCAGCAGCTCCCGTTCCTCCTGCCCGCGGGCCCGTTCCATGGCCAGCGCGGCCTGGCCGGCGAAGCTGGCGAGCAGCGCGAGGTCGTCGTCGGCGGCCGGGCCGTGGTCGGGCCGGTGTGCGATCACCAGCACGCCGTGCAGCGTGTCGGCGGCGGCGAGCGGGGAGACCACGGCCGGCCCGGCGATCACCGGACGGGGCCAGGGCGCCGCCGCGGCCAGATCGTCGACCTGCTCGTGCCGGCGTTCGGTGGCCGAGCCGGCGAAGCTGGTCTCGGCGGCCGGCAGGACCGCGCCGACCAGCTCCCGGGCGATCGGGTCGGCGCCGTCGACCACCTCGACGGTGAACTGCGCCTCGTCCTCGTCGTAGAGCAGCACCAGGGCCAGCTCCGCCTCGGCGACCTCGCGGGCGCGACGGGCCACCAGGGACAGCGCGTCGGTGCGGCGCACCTCGCCCAGCAGCACCGAGGTGATCTCCGCGGCGGCGGCCAGCCAGCGTTCCCGCCGATGCGCCAGCGCGTAGAGGCGGGCGTTCTCGATCGCCACGCCGGCCGCGGCGGCGAGCGCGGTCACGATCTCCTCGTCGTCGTCGGTGAACTCGGCGGCGCCCTGCTTCTCGGCCAGGTAGAGGTTGCCCCACACGTGGTCGCGGATGCGCACCGGCACGCCGAGGAAGCTGTGCATCGGCGGGTGGTGCGGCGGGAAGCCGTACGACCGGGGGTGCCGGGTGATGTCCGGCATGCGCAGCGGCTTCGGCTCGTCGATGAGCAGGCCGAGCACGCCCCGCCCGTGCGGCAGCTCGCCGATCCGCGCGTGCAGCTCGGCGTCGATGCCGTGGACGATGAAGTCGTGCAGCATCCGGTCGGGGCCGATCACCCCGAGCGCGCCGTAGCGGGCGCCGGCCAGCTCGCACGCCGACTGCACGATCCGCTGCAACGTGCTGCGCAGGTCGAGGTCGGAGCCGATGCCGACCACCGCGTCGAGCAGTGCGCGCAGCCGTTCCCGGCTGGTGACCACCTCGCCGACCCGGTCGAGCATCTCCTGGAGCAGCTCGTCGAGGCGGACCCGGGACAGCGGGGTCAGCCCGAGCGACGGCGTGACGTGCTCGTTTCGGGGGGTCGGTGCGGTGGCCACCGGGCGATGCTATCGCCCGGTGGCGTGCGCGGACGAGACCGTCAGGCCAGGTGGGCGCGGACCGCCGAGGTGTCGACGGTCTGCGCGGCGTCCAGCCGCGGGGTGTGCGGCGGACCGGCGTGCTCCGGGTCGGCCAGGCCGAGCCGCATGCTCAGGTAGGGATGCCCGAGACCGGCCAGGGTCTGCCGGAGCACCTCGCGGGTGCCGTCGACCTCCACCACGCCGGAGAGCGGCACCAGGGACACCCCGTGCCGGGTGGCTTCGAGCCAGGCGGCGGAGAGCGCCTCGCCGGCGCGCAGCCAGCTCAGCGGCTCGTCCTCGGAACCCCAGAGGATGGCGTAGACGGCGGCCTTGTCGTGGCCGGGGCCGATCGGCAGCGAACCGGGGTGGCCGAAGTCGCGGCCCGGGACGGTGGTCTGCGCCGCCTGGTCGGGCAGCACCTCCGGCGGCAGCCCGGTGCCGGTGCCGGCCCGGTTGATCCAGTAGGCCAGCTCCTCGCGCAGTTCCGGGCTGTCCGCCTCGACGGCGGCGGCCTGCTGCGCGGCGCCGGCCAGCTCGATCTTCTGCATGTCGTCGAGGAGTTGCAGGTTGACGCCCTCCCGGGTGGCGGCCCGGTCGATGTCGCCGAGCACGGCGGTGGGGATCTGCTCCTCGCTGACCGGCCGCCGGTCGGTGTGCCGCACCTGCATGCACTGCACCAGGCGCATGGCGTCCGGGTCGGCGCCGGTGTGGCGCAGTCCGGTGATCCGGGCCACCAGGTCGGGCTGGTGCGGGTCGGGCAGGCGCTCCACCACCGGGGTCCAGCCCTCGGCGGCCAGCGCCACCCGGGCGTGGTGCAGCGCGGCGCCGCAGCTCACCACCAGCAGCCGGCCCTCCGGGTCCATGGCGCTGAGGTGCCGTTCCTTGACGACCCGCAGTTCCAGCGACTCGGGCAGGACCGTCCAGTGCCACGGCTGGGTGTTGTGCACCGACGGGGCGTGGCCGGCCGTCCCGGCGGCCTCCGCGAGCGCGGTGGTCAGCGGGCGATCGGCAGCCGGCGTCTCGTGGCTCATCGTCACGACCTTTCCTGTTTCTCCCCATCGTGCCCCACGCCCGGGACGCCCGGGTGGGGTTGCCGCTCCATCCTCGGGCATGTCCGGGCCGATCGCACGGGTCCTTCGGCCTCCCGGATTACCCGCGTTCGCCCTACCTGCTCCGCTTCGGCACTGAGACGATCCGCACGTGGGAACGGAACCGCGCGAATGCGTACCCGAACGGCCGGCTCGCGCCCGGCGGGCGGTGCCGGCCGAGTGGGCCCCGCTGGCGCTGCTCACGCTGGCCGTGCTGGGCGGCGCCGCGCTCTGGTTCGCGGGGGCGCGGGGCGCGGCCGATCTGGTCTGGGCCGCGGTCACCGTGGTCGCCCTGGCGCCGGCCGCCTGGGCCGTGCTGCGCCAGGTGTGGCACCGGCAGTTCGGGGTGGACGTGATCGCCGTGCTGGCCCTGCTCGGCGCGCTGCTGGTGCGGGAGTACCTGGCCGGCGCCGTGATCGCGGTGATGGTCGCCACCGGGCGGGCGCTGGAGGAGTACGCCCGCCGCCGGGCCACCCGCGACCTGCGGGCGCTGCTGGAACGCGCGCCCCGGCAGGCCCGGCGGCGGACCGCCGACGGCGGGATCGAGGTGGTCCCGCTGGACCGGGTGGCGGCCGGTGACCGGCTGGTGGTCGGCCCCGGTGACGTGGTGCCGGTGGACGGCGCCGTCGAGGAGGCGGCCACGCTCGACGAGTCGGTGGTGACCGGCGAGTCCCGGCTGGTCGGCCGCGCCGCCGGGGAGCAGGTGGCCAGCGGCGTGGTCAACGCCGGCGCCGGGTTCGGGCTGCGGGCCAGCCGCAACGCGGCGGAGAGCACGTACGCGGGCATCGTCCGGCTGGCCGGGGAGGCGACGGCGCGCAAGGCCCCGATGGTGCGGCTCGCCGACCGGTACGCCGCCGCGTTCGTGCCGTTCACCCTGCTGCTGGCCGGTGTGGCGTGGCTGCTGTCCGGCGAGTTCGTGCGGGCGGTGGCGGTGCTGGTCGTGGCCACCCCCTGCCCGCTGCTGCTGGCCACCCCGATCGCGGTGGTGTCCGGGCTGTCCCGGGTGGCCCGCCGGGGCGTGCTGGTGCGCGACGGCGGGTCGCTGGAGCAGCTCGGCCGCGCCCGTACCCTGCTGCTGGACAAGACCGGCACGCTCACCGCCGGGCGGCCCCGCGCCTCGGAGACCGTGGTGGCGCCCGGCGGCGACCGGGACGAGGTGCTGCGGCTGGCCGCCTCCGTCGAGCAGCTCTCACCGCACGTGCTGGCCGCCGCGCTGGTCCGGCAGGCCCGTGAGCAGGGGCTGCCGCTCGCCGAGCCGACCGGGGTGACCGAGGAGCCGGGGCGCGGGGTGACCGGTCGGGTCGGCGGCCGGACGGTCCGGGTCGGCCAGCTCGACGGCGAGCCGCCGCCGTGGGCGGACCGGGCGCGCGAGCGGGCCGAGCTGTCCGGCCGCTCCACGGTCTGGGTCAGCGACGAGCACGGGCCGCTCGGCGCGATCCTGCTGGAGGACCCGGTCCGCCCGGACGCCCGACGGACCGTGCGGCGGCTGCGCGAGGCCGGGCTGACCCGGCTGGTCATGGTGACCGGCGACCGGCCGCGCACGGCCCGCCAGGTGGCGCAGGTGGTGGGCGTGGACGACGTGATCGCGCGCTGCTCGCCGGGGGAGAAGGCCGATCGGGTACGCGCGGAGTCGGCGCGGGCGGTGACCGTGATGGTCGGCGACGGGGTCAACGACGCCCCGGCGCTGGCCGAGGCGCACGTCGGGGTGGCGATGGGCGCGACCGGCGCGACCGCCTCCGCCGACGTGGCCGACGCGGTGCTGACGGTGGACCGGCTGGACCGGCTCGCCGACGCCGTCGAGATCGCCCGGTACGCCCGCCGCATCGCGGTGCAGAGCGCCACCGTGGGGATGGGGCTGGCGGTGCTGGCCATGCTGGTGGCCGCCGCCGGCCGGCTGCCCCCGGTCGCCGGCGCGTTCCTCCAGGAGGGCATCGACGTGCTGGTGATCCTCAACGCGTTGCGCGCCCTCGGCGGCGGCCTGCGGCGACGTGCGGTCCCGCCGCACACCCGGGAGCTGCTCGACCGCTACGAACGCGAGCACGGCGGCGTACGCGACGTGCTGGCCCGGCTGCGGGACACCGCGGATCTGGTGGCGACCCGCCCGGACGCCCCGGAGTGCGGGCCGGCGCTGCGTGACGTGCACCGCCGCCTGGTCGACGAGGTGTTGCCGCACGAGGAGGCCGAGGAACGTCAGCTCTACCCGGCGCTGGCCGGCCCGCTCGGCAGCGACGAGGCGACCTCGACGATGAGCCGGGCGCACGTGGAGATCCTCCGGCTGGTGGAGCGGATCGGCGGGCACCTCGCGACGCTGGACGGCCGGCTGCCCGCGCCGGAGGTGCCCGACCTGCTGGCCGCGCTCTACGGCCTGGACGCGGTGCTGCGCCTGCACCTGGCGCAGGAGGAGGAGGACTACTTCTCCCTCAACCCCTCCGACGGCCCCACCGGGCGTTAGGAGGGGCCCCCTGCTCTACCTGAGGCGTTGACAGGGGGCCCCGTCCTTCTACTCCCGGACCACCGCGACGGGGCAGTGGGCGTGCTGGATGAGCTGCTGACTGACCGAGCCGAGCAGCATGCCCCGCAGGCCGCCCCGGCCCCGGCTGCCGACCACCACGAGCTGCGCCGCCCGGCTCGCCTCCACCAGCAGCGCCGCCGCGCTCCCGGGGACCGTCGAGATCTCGATCGGCACGTCGGGGAAGGTCTTCCGCCAGCGGGCCAGCTCCGCCTCGGCGGCGGTCCGCTCGCTCGCGGCGATGTCCTCCGGGTCGAAGTCCGGCGGGGTCCACCGGTCACCCGGCGGCTCCCAGACCCGCAGCACCCGCAACGGCACGTCGCGCTGGGCGGCGCGCTCGACGGCGAAGCCGAGCGCCCGCAGCGCCGACTCGGAGCCGTCCGAGCCGACCACCACCGGGCCGGAGGTGGCGACCCTGCCGTCGCGGACCACCACCACCGGGCAGTGGGCGTGCGCGGTGACGGAGACGGCGGTGGAGCCGGCGAGCAGCCCGCCGAAGCCGCCGTGCCCCCGGCTGCCGAGCACCAGCAGGCCCGCCTCGGCGGAGCGTTCCTGAAGCACCAGCGCGGGTGGGCCGTCGAACACCTCGCCGTGCACGGTGAGGCCGGGCCGCTCGGCGGCGGCGTCCGCCGCCGCCTTGCGGACCAGCTCCTCGACCTGGCGCCGGGCGTGCTCGTCCGGCCAGATCCCCGGGGCCACGCCGGGGCCGATCCAACCGGCGACGGTCAACCACTCGAAGACGTACGCCAGCCGCACCGGCCGGCCGGAGCGGCCCGCCTCGTCCAGCGCCCAGTCCAGGGCCACCGACGCGTCGGTCGAGCCGTCGTAGCCGACCAGGATCTCGTCGCCGCTCATGCGTCCTGCCTGCCTTTCGTTCGCGACTGCGGGGCTCGCAAGCTCACTTCTCGCGCTCACCGGATCGCACGGCCGGGTCGTTCTCGCGGATCCAGCGCCACTCGGCGACCTGGGGGTCGTCCTCGCCGTGCTCGCGGGTGTAGTCACGGCAGGCCTGCCGGACGTCGACCATCTCCTGGCGCAGGTGCGCGGCGCGCGAGCGCAGCCCCGGCACCCGGTCGATGGTGTCGATGACCAGGTGGAAGCGGTCCAGGTCGTTGAGCATCACCATGTCGAACGGCGTGGTGGTGGTGCCCTCCTCCTTGTAGCCGCGCACGTGCAGGTTCTCGTGGTTGGCCCGGCGGTAGGTGAGCCGGTGGATCAGCCACGGGTAGCCGTGGTAGGCGAAGATGACCGGCTTGTCGCGGGTGAAGATGGTGTCGAACTCGTTGTCCGGCAGGCCGTGCGGGTGCTCCGACGGCGGTTGCAGGCGCATCAGGTCGACCACGTTGACCACCCGTACCTTCAGGTCGGGCAGGTGCCGGCGCAGCAGGTCGGCCGCGGCGAGGGTCTCCAGCGTCGGCACGTCGCCGGCGCAGGCGAGCACCACGTCCGGCTCGGCGTCGTCGTCGGTGCTGGCCCAGTCCCAGATGCCCAGGCCGCGCCGGCAGTGCTGGATCGCCTCGTCCATGGTCAGCCAGTTCGGCGCCGGCTGCTTCCCGGCCACCACCACGTTGATGTAGTGCCGGCTGCGCAGGCAGTGGTCCATGGTGGAGAGCAGCGTGTTGGCGTCCGGCGGCAGATAGACGCGGACCACCTCGGCCTTCTTGTTGACCACGTGGTCGATGAAGCCCGGGTCCTGGTGCGAGAAGCCGTTGTGGTCTTGCCGCCAGACGTGGCTGGAGAGCAGGTAGTTCAGCGAGGCGATCGGCTCCCGCCAGGGGATGTGCCGGGTCACCTTGAGCCACTTGGCGTGCTGGTTGACCATCGAGTCGACGATGTGGATGAACGCCTCGTAGCTGGTGAAGATGCCGTGCCGGCCGGTCAGCAGGTAGCCCTCCAGCCAGCCCTCGCAGAGGTGCTCGGAGAGCACCTCCATCACCCGGCCGTCGGGGGAGAGGTGGTCGTCGCCGGGCTGCCGGCGGCCGACGAACGCGCGGTCGGTGACCTCGAACGCGGCGCCGAGCCGGTTGGACGCGACCTCGTCCGGGCCGAACAGGCGGAACGTCTCCGGGTTGCGGGTGATCACGTCGCGTACCCAGGGGCCGAGCGTGCCGGTCGCGCCGGCGACCGTGCCGCCGGGCTCCTCGACGTCGACGCCGTAGTCGCGGAAGTCCGGCAGCTCCAGGTTGCGCAGCAGCTTGCCGCCGTTGGCGACCGGGTTGGCGCTCATCCGCCGGTCGCCGGTGGGCGGCAGCGCGACCAGCTCGGCGACCGGGCCGCCGGTGGCGTCGAACAGCTCCTCCGGGCGGTAGCTGCGCAGCCAGCGCTCCAACTCGGCCAGGTGCGCCGGGTTGTCGCGCACCTCGGCGATCGGCACCTGGTGGGCGCGGAACGTGCCCTCGACCTGCTTGCCGTCGACGTCCGCCGGTCCGGTCCAGCCCTTCGGCGTCCGCAGCACGATCATCGGCCAGCGGGGGCGCTCGACGTCGCCGCCGGAGCGGGCCCGGCGCTGGATCTCGGCGATCTCGTCGACCGCCCGGTCCAGCGTCGCGGCGAGCAGCTGGTGCACCGCCGTCGGGTCGTCGCCCTCCACCACGTACGGCTGGTAGCCGTAGCCGCGCATCAGGTTCAGCAGGTCCTCGGTGGGGATCCGGTCCAGCACGGTCGGGTTGGCGATCTTGTAGCCGTTGAGGTGCAGGATCGGCAGCACCGCGCCGTCGCGCGCCGGGTTGAGGAACACGTTGGACAGCCAGCTGCCGGCCAGCGGGCCGGTCTCCGCCTCACCGTCGCCGATCACGCAGGCGACCAGCAGGTCCGGGTTGTCGAACGCGGCGCCGTAGGCGTGGCTCAGCGCGTACCCCAGTTCCCCGCCCTCGTGGATCGAGCCCGGCACCTCCGGCGCCACGTGGCTGGGGATGCCGCCGGGGAAGGAGAACTGGCGGAACAGCCGCTGCATGCCGCCCTCGTCGCGCGGGATGTGGTGGTACAGCTCGCTGTAGGTGCCCTCCAGCCAGGTGTTGGCGACCAGCGCGGGGCCGCCGTGGCCGGGGCCGGTGACGAAGATGGCGGACAGGTCCCGGTCGACGATGACGCGGTTGAGGTGGGTGTAGAGCAGGTTGAGGCCGGGGCTGGTGCCCCAGTGCCCCAGCAGGCGCGGCTTGACGTGCTCAGGCTTGAGCGGCTCGCGGAGCAGCGGGTTGTCGAGCAGATAGATCTGCCCCACGGTCAGGTAGTTCGCCGCCCGCCAGTAGGCGTCCAGCCGGCGCAGCTCGTCGTCGGTCAGGGGGCTGTGCAGGTCCAGCGCGGTGTCCATGCTGCGTTAGCCTCTCGTGGCTCGGGGTCGTCTGCCACTCGGGGAGGAAACGGCCGTCCCCGACGCGTCCAGCCTCGCCCCCGCACCGGGGTGACGGTCAGGGCCGTAGGTCCCGGGTCGCGCGGACATCATGACCCGTCCCCGGCGCCCGGGTCGAGCCCTCGTACGACGATCAGCGGTGCCGGCGAGTGGTAGAGCAGGGACTGGCTCACCTCGCCCAGGCTGGACTGCACCGGCCCGTCGCCGCGCGCGCCGACCAGGGCGAGTTGCGCCGCCCGGGACCGGTCGAGCAGGACGCTCCGGGGGTCGCCCCGCACCGTCTGGCAGTCGGCGGCCACCCGGGGGTGCCGGACGGCGTGCCTGTTGACCGCCTCCTCCAGCACGCCGTCGTCGCCGTCGCGGCGTTCCGGTTCGACCACCCGGACGGCGAGCAGCCGGGCTCCTCGGCGTTCGGCGCAGTCGAAGGCGTACCCGAGGGTGGCGCGGGAGCCGGGCGAGCCGTCGTAGCCGACCAGCAGCGGTCCGGGCGGGGCCGGCTCGGACCGGCCGACCAGGACCGGACAGCCGGCCCGGGCGGCCAGTTCGACGGCCGGCGCGTCGGTCGGCACGCAGGCCGGGCAGGTGGCCATGCCACCGTCACCGACCGCGACCAGGAACGCGGCGTCGGCCGCCCGCAGCAGCGCCTCGACCGGTGAGCCCTCGACGATCTCGCCGCTGACCGGCACCTCCGGCGCGGCGTCGGCGACGATCCGGCCGGCCCGTTCCAGCAGGCTCTCGGCGTCGATCCGGGTGCCGCCGGCCGGGGCCGGGCCACCCGTCGCGGCCCAGTTGAACGCGTGCACCAGGTGCAGCGGCCGGTGGTGGGCCGCGGCCTCGGCGGCGGCCGTGCGGACCACCGACAGGGCCTCCGCCGACCGGCCGACGCCGACCACCACCGCGCCGTGGCTGGGTGCGGCCATGCCGGCTCACCTCCCGACCGCGCTTTCCACCCACCGTAGTCGGGCGGCCGGGTCGGCCGGAGCGGGTCGGCGGAACTGGCCGGTGCCGGTCGTTCAGCGCGGCCCGGGGAGGGTGGGGTGGACGCGCAGCACCACGGCGGTGGCGTTGTCCTCGCCGCCGGCGTCGAGGCTGGCGTCGAGCAGGGCCCGGACGGTGCGCGCCGGGTCCCGCCGGGCGGCGAGCAGGTCGCGCAGCCGGTGGTAGCCGAGTTGGTCGCTCACCCCGTCGGTGCAGAGCAGCCAGGTGTCCCCGCGGCGTAGCCGCACGGAGAGCAGGTCCGGCTCCGGCCGGTCCGGGTGGCCGACGTAGCGCAGCAGTTGGTGGCGGGCCCGGGCCGCCTCCGGCGAGCCGGCCGTCCACCAGCCGTCCAACAGTCCGAGCCAGGCCATCGTGTGGTCGACCGTGACCAGCTCCAGCAGCCCGTCCCGCAGCCGGTACGCCCGGGAGTCGCCGAGCTGCACCAGCCAGCCCTGGTCGTCGGTCGGCTCGGCCACCAGCGCGGTGAGCGTGCACCCGGTCAGCCCGGCCTGTGCCGCGCCGGCCCGGCGTACCCGTCGCTGGGTCTCGGTCGTGGCGGCGCGCAGCCCGGCGGCGTCGACGGCCGGCCAGGCGGCGCGGACCTGGTCGACGAAGGTCCGCGTCGCGGTCGCGCCGGCGGCCCGGCTGCCCTCGCCTTCGCCCATGCCGTCGCAGACCACGGCCAGCGGCAGCTCCTCGTCGACGTGCAGCACGTCGTAGTTCTCCGGGTAGCGGTGCCCGACCACGCTGCCCCCGGCGACCTCCAGGGTGAGCCGCCCGGCGGTCAGCCGGCGGGCGGCCTCGACCGGCCGGTCCAGCGGACGGCGACGGAACACCTACGGAACGTAACACCGCCGCGGGCGACGAACCGGCAGGCGGCGGCGTGTCATCTGTCAACCAGGGTTGACGAGGGCCTGTTGTCAACCTACATTGACAGCATGAGTCATGCGACGGAACTCGCGGCGGCGGCCGGCAGCACCGACCCGAAGGTCGGCCTGCGCGCCGTGCTCGCCCTGCGTCGGCTGCTCGAACGGCTCGAGGTGGTCCAGGTGGACAACGCCCGGCGACAGGGCTGGTCCTGGCAGGAGATCGCCGACGCGCTCGAGGTCAGCCGACAGGCGGTCCACAAGAAGCACGCCGGGCGACCGGCGGTGCGCGAAAGCTGGGAGGCGTGATGTTCGAACGATTCACCGACCGGGCCCGTGCCGTGGTGCACCACGCCCTCGTCGAGGCCGAGACCGAGGGCCGGCGCCCGGTGGGCACGGAACACCTGCTGCTCGGCGTGCTCGCCGACCGCGACAACCTGGCGGTCCGGCTGCTGTCGGCCGACGGCATCGACGCCGACGGCCTGCGTACGGCGGTGGCCCGGCACACCGCCCAGGCCGTCGACGGGCTCGGCGCGGCGGACGCGGCGGCGCTACGCGAGATCGGCATCGACCTCGCCGCGATCGTGGCCCGGATCGAGGAGTCCTTCGGCCCCGACGCGCTCCGCGAGGCGGCGCCGCGCCCGCGCCGGTGGTGGCGCCGCCGGCACGACTCCGGCCGGTTCTCGCCCCGGGCCAAGAAGGTGCTGGAGCTGTCCCTGCGCGAGGCCCTGCGGCTGCGCCACCGGCACATCGGCACCGAGCACATCCTGCTCGGCCTGCTCCGGGAGGGCGACGGCCTGGGCGCGCAGGTGCTCACCGAGGCCGGCGCGGACCTCGACGACCTGCGGCAGCGGGTCGAGGTGGCGCTGCGCGAGGCGGCCTGACACGGGGTCGGCGATTCCAAACCACTTTGCGGTCCTCGCAACCACCCCGCCCGCCGGGTCGCCGCCACGCCCCGCGTCCTGCACACTGACGCCGTGGACGGTGCAGAAGACAAGCTTCCGGTGACCGCGGAGAACCGGACCCCGCGCTCCGCGGTGGTGGTCAACCCGGTGAAGGTGGCCGACCTGGACGAGTTCCGGCGGACCGTGGACGGCGCGCTCGACGCGGCCGGCTGGCCGGCACCGACCTGGTACGAGACCACGGTCGAGGACCCCGGTCGCGGCCAGGCCGAGGAGGCGGTCGAGGCCGGGGCGGAGGTGGTCTTCGCCTGCGGCGGCGACGGCACCGTGATGGCCTGCGTCACCGCGCTCGCCGGCACCGACGTGGCGCTCGCCGTGCTGCCCCAGGGCACCGGCAACCTGCTCGCCGCCAACCTCGGCCTCTCGAACGACCTCGCCGCCGGGCTGGAGGTCGCCGTCGAGCGCGGCATGCGCCGGCTCGACGTCGGCGTGGTCGGCGACCAGTGCTTCGCGGTGATGGCCGGGATGGGCTTCGACGCCCAGATGCTCGACTCCACCTCCGAGACCACCAAGAAGCGGATCGGCTGGCCGGCCTACCTGGTGGGCGCGGCCCGCCACCTGCGTGACCGGCCGATGCGCGTCTCGGTGCGGATCGACGGCCGGCCCCCGCTGCGCCGCCGCGCCCGCTCGGTCCTGGTCGCCAACGTCGGCCGCCTCCAGGGCGGGGTGCGCCTGCTCACCGACGCCGAGCCCGACGACGGCTGGCTCGACGTGGCGGTGCTCACCCCGCGCACGCTCGGCCACTGGCTCGCCATGGGCTGGGCGCTGGTACGCCGCACCGGCAGCGTGCCCCGGATGGAGGTGTTCCGGGCACGCACCGTCGAGATCGCCAGCAACCGGGCCCAGCCACGCCAGCTCGACGGCGACCTGATCGAGCCGGGCCGCTCGCTCACGGCCACCATCCGGCCCGAGTCGCTCTGGCTGTGCGTGCCGCGGCCGGCGGAGCACCCCGACCTGGCCGAGGACGCGCAGGCCGCCGCCGAGCGCGGCGAACGCCTGGTCGAGGACGTCCGGCGTGAGTAGCACCAAGCTCGTCCCCGAAACCCGGCTGATGGCCCAGAACGAGCTGTCGGCCGACGACGCCTGGCGCACCCTGCGCCGGCACGGCGGCTGGCGCCTGCTGCGGGACGCCTTCATCCGGTTCCGCTACGGCGACGGCTTCAGCCACTCCCGGGCCCTGGCGTTCCAGCTCTGCCTGGCCGTGGTGCCGTTCCTGATCGCGCTCACCGGCCTGATCACCGACCTCGGCGCGGACGAGGGCGGCAAGGTCCTCGCCGACACCGTGCTGGCCATCACACCGGGCCAGAGCGAGACCGTGGTGCAGGAGCTGCTGACCGACTCCGACCGCACCGAGGACGCCGGCGAGCTGGCGCTGACCCTCGGTCTGATCACCGGGCTGGTCGCGTTGACCACCACGATGGCCCAGATCGAGCGCGGCGCCAACCGGATCTACGGCGTCGAGCGGGACCGCCCGGCGTTCCCGAAGTAC
This sequence comes from Micromonospora sp. NPDC049282, assembly GCF_043197045.1. Lineage (NCBI taxonomy): Bacteria > Bacillati > Actinomycetota > Actinomycetes > Micromonosporales > Micromonosporaceae > Micromonospora > Micromonospora sp. NPDC049282. The sequence goes on along the minus strand of NZ_JBICSL010000013.1, from coordinate 44,961 downwards.
GTGCGCGCCACCGTCCTCGCGCTGGTCGCCGGCGTGCCCGCGCTGACCGGATTCCTGATCCTGGTCGGCGGCGGCGCGGTGGGCGACTCGGTGCGCGCCCACTACGAGTGGGGCGGCGCCGCCACCGTCGTCTGGGACGTGGTCCGCTGGCCGCTGAGCCTCGGCCTGACCGTGCTCGCCGTCGCCGCGCTGTTCCGGCACACGCCCCGCCGTAAGCAGCCCGGCCTGTCCTGGCTCTTCTTCGGCGCCGGCATCGCCATCGCCATCTGGTGGGTGGCCAGCCTGCTGCTCGCCGCGTACGTCAAGTACAGCGGCGGGTTCGGCCAGACCTACGGCGCGTTGACCGGCATGATGGCGCTGCTGCTCTGGGCCAACCTCACCGGGATGGCGCTCTTCGGCGGGCTGGCCTTCGCCGCCCAGCTGGAGGCGATGCGGATCGGGGTGGAGGAGCCGGCCCAGCCGGATCTGTGGGAGCCGGAGGCGCAGCGCGAGGAGCTGCTGGACACCGGCGAGATGACCGCGCTCTGACGCCGCGCCGACGCGGCGTGTGAGAGCCACGCCGATCGGGTACAGCGCGCCTCGCAGAAGAACGAGGGAGGTGCGGTGTGACCGCGGTCAAGGAATCCGGGCGCCGGCCGCTCGGTCACTTCGCCGAGCGGAGCCTGGCCGGGCTGCTCGCGGTGGCCGGCGCGGGAGTCGCGTTCGGCGTGTTGCTGATGCTCGTCCGGTTCCGCTGGAGCCCGCTGCAGAACGCCGACCACGAGGCGGCCGAATGGTTCAACAACCTCGTGGCGCCGCACCACCCGCTGGTCACCGTCCTCCAGGCGATCACCGACCTGGGCGGCCGGCCGGTGCTGATCTGGCTGATCACCATCGCGGTGGTGGGCCTGCTGATCCGCCGCCAGTCCCGGCTGGCGGTCTACCTGATCATCACCGGCGTCGGTGGACTGATCCTCGACCCGTCGCTCAAGGCGCTGGTGGGGCGGCTGCGCCCGGTGGTGGACGTGCCGATCGCCAGCGCGCCCGGCAACAGCTTCCCCAGCGGCCACGCGCTCGGCTCGTTCGTCGCGTACGGCGCGCTGCTGCTGGTGTTCCTGCCCGCGATGGCGCCGCGCTGGCGCAAGCCGGCCATCGCCATCGCCGCGGTGCTGATCTTCCTGGTCGGGCTGACCCGGATCGCGCTGGGCGTGCACTTCGTCTCGGACGTGCTCGGCGGCTGGCTGCTCGGCGCGGCCTGGCTGGGCGTCACCGCGTACGCCTTCCGGCTGTGGCGGCGCGAGCGCGGCCGGCCGGTCCCGCCGCTGACCGAGGGCCTGGAGCCCGAGGCGGGCGAGGAGATCGCCCCGGCCCCGGCCGAGGAGAAGGTGCTGGAGCACCCCCGCTCCTCGGTGGCCGAGCTGCTGGTCGGCTGGGTGATCGTGTTCGGCGCGCTCTACGCGTTCGGCATGTACGTCAGCTACCACGCCAAGGGCACGTTCTTCGACACGCTCGACACCGAGGTGCCGCGCTGGTTCGCCGCCCGGCACACCGACGGGCTCACCGATCTGAGCTGGTGGTGGAGCAAGTTCGGCGACACCCACGCCATCCTGCTGGTCTCGCTGGTGTTCTGCCCGATCGTGCTGGCCGTGTGGCGGCGGTGGCGGCCGGTGCTGTTCGTGGTGCTGGCCATGTTCGGCGAGCTGAGCCTCTTCCTGGCCAGCGCCCGGGTGGTGGAGCGGCCCCGCCCGCCGGTGGAGAACCTGGACGGGCAGATGCCGACCTCGTCGTTCCCGTCCGGGCACATCGCGGCGACCATCTGCCTCTGGGCCGCCATGGCGATCATCGTGTTCCCGCGTACCGACAGGTGGTGGCGGTGGCTGTTCGTGGCGATGGCGGTGATCATGCCGGTGGGCGTGGCGACCTCCCGGATGTACCGGGGCATGCACCACCCGACCGACTTCATGGGCGCGATCATCCTCGGCGCGCTCTGGCTGTCGCTGCTCTGGTGGGTGGTCCGGCCGAACGCCGACGTGGCGCAGGGCAACCAGCCGGAGATCGAGTCCGAGCAGGTGCACGAGCTGGACGACGAGCTGGCCAAGGCCGGCCGGCCGGACTGACCCGATGCTGCGGCTGATGACCTGGAACATCCGCACCGGCGGTCGGGACCGTGACGGCACCGACCGCCGGGACCGGATCGTCTCGGTCGTCGACGCGCAACGCCCGGACGTGCTGGCGCTCCAGGAGCTGCGCGGGCTGGACCGCACGCTGGGCGGGCTGGCGCAGCGGGCCGGGATGGTGCCGTACCTGGCCCGGTCCTGGTTCGGCCAGCCGGTGGCGGTGCTGGTCCGCCCGCCGCTGCGGGTGCTGCGCGCCGGGCCGGTGCGCCGGCCGTTCCACCACGCCGCCGCCCGGGTCCGGATCGCCACGCCGGCAGGACCGCTTACCGTGTTCAGCACCCACCTGAGCCCGTACTCGGGCGGGCGGCGGCGGATCGAGGCGGCCTGGCTGGCGGTGGCGGTGCGGCGCACCGGGGGAGAGCTGGCGCTGCTGGCCGGGGACCTGAACACGCTGGAACCGGCGCTCGACCACGCCGACCGGCTGGCCGGGCTCGCCGCCGGATACCGGCGCCGGCACCTGCGCCGCGACGGCCGTACCGTGGACACCCGGGCGGTGGCCCGACTGCTCGACGCCGGTCTGGTCGATCTCTGGCCGCGGGCCGGCGGCGACGGGCCGGGCGGGCTGACCGTGCCGACCCGGCACGGCGGCGCGGAGTTCGCCGGGATGCGGCTGGACTACCTGCTCGCCACGCCGGCGCTGGCCGACCGGGTCCGCGCGGTCCGGGTGGTCCGCGACGGTGACGCGGACACCGCCTCCGACCACTACCCGGTCCTGGCCGAGCTGGACATGGCGGGGCCCTAGAGGATCAGGTTGAGCAGCACGGTCAGCACCACCGACGCGACGATCGAGAAGAGGATCATCAGGAGGCAGCCGAACCCGCCTCCGGCCGGCCGGATCTCGGTGTTCCCGATACGCATGACGTCAGCTCCTCTTCCTCGGGGGTGAGCAGGTCGTGGATCGCGTCCGCGACCGGGTCGGGCGCGGTGGTCACCACGTTGTGCGCCGCGCCCGGCACGGTGACCGCGCGGGCGCCGGGCACCAGGCGGACGGCCTCCGCCCGCCAGTCGGCCGGGGCGACCGGGTCCCGGGCGCCGGCCAGCACCAGCGTCGGCGCGGTGACCCGGACCAGATCTTCCTCGATCGCGTTGCGCACCGAGTGGGACAGCGTGGCGAACACCCGCCACGGGCGGGCGTCGATCACGTCGCGGACCAGGATCGGCCCCTGCCACGGCGCCTCGCGCAGCGTGTCCACCAGCCAGCGGCCGATCTGGCCGCGCCGCGACCGGGCCGCCGGGTCGCTGGTGGGGCCGGCCAGCACCAGCGCGCGGACCAGATCGGGGCGACGGGCGGCGAGCGCGGCGGCCACCTCCGCGCCGAACGAGTGGCCGAGCAGGCAGACCGGACCCAATCGGTACGCGGCCAGCCAGTCGACCAGGAACGCGGCGTGCCCGGCCACGTCGTACGCGGTGCCGGGGCGCTCGGTCAGCCCGAAGCCGGGCAGGTCCGGCACGTACACCGGATGGTGGGCCGACAGCGTCGCCGCCAGCGGGGTGAGGTAGCGGTGCGACACGGCCAGGCCGTGCACCAGCACCACGGGTGGGTCCGCCCGGCCCGGGACGGCCGATCGGCGGGTGTGCGTGCGCAGCCCGCCGACCGACCGGAATTCGCTGACCAGCCCGGCCGCCGGCCGGGGCGCGGCGAACGCCCGGCGCAGCTCGGACCTCCCGGCGCGGGTCACAGCTCGCGCAGCCGGGGCAGCAGCTCCTCCTGGGCCCAGTCGAGGAACATCGGCTGGCTGTCGCCGCCCACCTGCACCAGCGCCACGTGGGTGAAGCCGGCGTCGACGAACTTCTTGAACGCCTCGACGTGCCGCTCGGTGTCCGGTCCGCAGGAGATGCCCTCGGCCACGTCCTCCTCGCGGACGAACTGGGTGGCCGCCGCGAACGCGTCCGGGTTCGGCAGGTCGGCGTTGACCTTCCAGCCCATCCCGAACCAGCGGAACTGGTCGTGCACGATCTTGCGGCACTCGTCCTCGTCGGGGCCGTAGCAGACGGCCACCTGCCCGTAGCGGGGGCGGCCCGCGCCGCCGGCCTCCTCGTACATGTCGACCAGGTGCGACAGCGGGTCGGTGGCGATCATGGCGTCGGCGTACTCGGCGGCGAGGGTGGCCGACTGCCGGCCGGACGCGGCCACCGCCATCGGCACCGGGCGCTCCGGCCGGTCCCACACGTACGCGTCGGGCACGTCGAAGTGGTTGCCGGAGAACGTCAGCGTCTCGCCGTTGAGCAGCGGCCGGATGATCTGCAGCGCCTCCTCGAACATCTCGTGCCGCTGCTGCACGTGCGGCCACCCGCCCACCACGTGCTCGTTCAGGTTCTCCCCGGCGCCGAGGCCGAGCGTGAACCGGCCGTCCGAGAGCACTCCGATGGTGCTTGCCTTCTGCGCCACGACGGCCGGGTGGTAGCGCCGGATCGGGCAGGTGACGAACGAGAGCAGCTCGGGCCGGCTGGTGGCGTGGGCGACCGCGCCGAGCACCGACCAGGCGTACGGGGAGTGGCCCTGCGACTCCAGCCACGGGTAGTAGTGGTCGGACATGACCAGGTGGTCGAAGCCGGCGGCCTCGGCGCGCACGGCGTGGTCGACCAGCTCCTTGGGGCCGGCCTGCTCGCACATCAGGGTGTAGCCGACGTTGACCATGGCGCCTCTCCTTCCGGGTGGATCGTCCCGGGATACCCCGCCGGGCGCGGGTCAACCTTGACGGGTGGTTTGTTGCTGCCTACAGTCCGGCTTAACCGGTTCAGATCGGGGAGGCGAAGCATCCTGTGGTGGGGGTGGCCGCCCCTGCGGCGGCCCGTGACGACACGGGCCGCCGCAGGACTTAACCGGTTGCCTCCGGCGGTCCATCGGCCTACGCTGATGCCGGCGTCCGGGACCGTCGTCACCATCACCGCACCCCCACTCGGGCACGGGGGAGACCTCCCTTCTGAGGACAGCCATGAAGAAAATGCTCTCCGTCGCGGGCGTCGCCCTGCTGACGGCCCTCACCGCCGTCTTCGCCTTCGGGCAGCCGGCGCAAGCCGCCACCGGTTTCTCCGTCTCGAACGGCCGGCTTTACGACGCCAACGGCACCGAGTTCGTCATGCGCGGCGTCAACCACGCGCACACCTGGTACCCGCAGCAGACCAGCTCGTTCGCCAACATCAAGGCGCTCGGCGCCAACACGGTCCGGGTGGTGCTGGCCAGCGGCGACCGCTGGACGAAGAACAGCGCCGCCGACGTGGCCAACGTGATCTCGCTGTGCAAGGCCAACCGGCTCATCTGCGTGCTGGAGGTGCACGACACCACCGGCTACGGCGAGGACGGCGCCGCCACCACGCTGGCCAAGGCCACCGACTACTGGCTGAGCATCGCCGACGTGCTCAAGGGCCAGGAGAAGTACGTCATCGTCAACATCGGCAACGAGCCGTTCGGCAACCAGGGTTACAGCGCCTGGACCACCGACACCTCCAACGCGATCAAGCGGCTGCGGGCCGGCGGCCTCACCCACACGATCATGGTGGACGGCCCGAACTGGGGCCAGGACTGGTCCTTCACCATGCGCGACAACGCCGGCACCGTGTTCAACGCCGACCCGCAGCGCAACACCGTCTTCTCCATCCACATGTACGGCGTCTTCGACACCGCCGCGGAGATCACCGACTACCTGGGCCGGTTCCGCACCGCCGGACTGCCCGTCGTGGTCGGCGAGTTCGGCTTCAACCACTCCGACGGCAACCCCGACGAGGACACCATCATGTCCTACGCGCAGGCCAACCGGATCGGCTACCTGGGCTGGTCGTGGAGCGGCAACGGCGGCGGCGTCGAATACCTCGACATGACCACCGGCTTCAACCCGGCCCAGCTCACCAGCTGGGGCCAGCGCATCTTCGCCGGGGCCAACGGCATCACCGCCACCTCCCGCGAGGCGTCGGTCTACTCCGGCAGCTCGCCGAGCCCGACCACCAGCCCCACCACGAGTCCCACCCCCACCACGAGCCCGACCACCAGCCCGAGCCCCACCACGCCGCCGACCAGCACGCCCCCGCCGTCCGGCGGGTGCACCGCCACCTACACCGTCACCAACTCGTGGCAGGGCGGCTTCCAGGGCGATGTCAAGGTGACCGCCGGTTCCGCCGCGATCAGCGGCTGGACGGTGAAGTGGACGTTCGCCAACGGCCAGACCGTCAGCCAGGCGTGGAACGCCACGGTCAGCAACAGCGGGTCGGCGTACACCGCCCGCAACGTGGACTACAACGGCCGGCTCGGCGCCGGCGCCAGCACCGGCTTCGGCTTCATCGGCAGCTGGAACGGCACCAACGCGACGCCCGCGGTGACCTGCGCCGCTAGCTGACCACAGGTGGCCGGGTCCGCCCGGACCCGGCCACCCTTCTCTCGCGTACGCCCCAGGTCGGTGCGGTCGGATCGTCGGTGTGCCTGCCGTCGGCACCTGTCGAGCTGAGGGTGGAGCCTCCGCCGCCCCGGCTTCGATCCGACCGAACCATTCGGCGGTGTCTCCGGTTTCTGATACGCCCATGGCGTTCCACTCGCGAGCCGACCGGGGCGTGGGTGGAACGGTATGGGTGTCTCCGGCGCCCTGACACACCCATGGCGTTCCACTCGCGAGCCGGGCGGGGCGGGGCACGATGACGCCCGTGCCCATCCCGCACACAGCGAAGGAGATCGCCGACGATCTGACCCGCCGCATCGGCGCCGGGGAGTTTCCGCGCGGGGCCCGCCTGCCGACGTACGACGCACTTGCCGCTGAGTACGGGTCGGCCCGGCGCACCGTCGCGGCACCCTCAAGGCGCACGGCATCGTGGTGGGCGTACCGGGGTCGGGAACATACGTTGCAGAGGCGTAGGCGCCCGGCGACGATCCTCAGGAAACGGCGTCGGCCCGAATCCTGACACTGGGCGAGCTGCGGGCGTACGGGCCGGGCTGCCGTACGATCTGGCGCGCGTCGCGCCTACCGGCCGGCGCGCGATCGTCGGGAGGGGACGCGATGAGCACGCCGGGGACCAGGGGGCGACCGTCCGGGCTGGTGGTCGGCTCGCTCGTGGCCATCTCGTTCGGGACCGTCTTCATCATGGTCAACAGCGGTGGCCTGCCGTCGCCGTGGCCGCTCGTGGTGCGGGTGGCCGGCCTGCTGGTGGCCGCGCTGCTCCTGGTCGCCCTGTTCCGGGTCGCCCGCCGGGCCGCGCCGACCGCTCAGGGACCGGAGGCGGCGGGCTTCATGGACCGCCGCTACTGGATCGTGGTGGCGCTGGAGGCGGTCGCGCTCTTCGGCGGCCTGGCCGTCATCAACAACGTGCTCGACCGTCCCGCCGTGGCGGTGGCCTGGGTCGCGGTCGTGGTCGGCGTGCACTTCTTCGGCCTCGCCGCCGTCTGGCGGATGCCGCGCTACCACTGGCTCGGCGCCGTGATGACCGCGCTGGGCGTGGCCGGCTTCCTCGTCCACGCGCTGGGCGGCGGCGCGGCGGCGGTCGGCCTGGTCTCCGGGGTGGGCTGCGGCGCCGCCCTGTTCGCCACCGTCGCCCTGGCCCTCCGCGACACCACCCGCCGGCTCCCCGCCGCCTGATCAAGGAGTTCGCGTCGCGGGCCGCGCCGGACGCCGACCTGAACTCCTTGGTCAACGAGCGCGGAGGCGGGCGGCGCGGGTCAGCAGGTACTCCTGTTCGGGACGGCTGGTCGTTCTCGCGGCGGCGGCCCGGTAGTGGGTCACCGCGGCGTCCCGGTCGCCGGCCATCTCGTGCAGGTGGGCGCGGGCCGCGTCGAGCCGGTGCGAGCCGGCCAGCCGGGGGTCGGCGGCGGGACCGGCGAGCGCGGCCAGCCCGGCGGCCGGGCCGTGCACCATGGCGGTGGCGACCGCCCGGTTCAACGCCACCACCGGGCTGCCGGTGAGGTGTTCCAGCACCCCGTAGAGCGCGAGGATCTGCGGCCAGTCGGTGGCCGCCGCGCTCGGCGCCTCGTCGTGCAGCGCGGCCACGGCGGCCTGGAGCTGGTACGGCCCGACGGGCCCTCGGCGCATGGCGTCGGTGACCAGCGACGTGCCCTCGGCGACGGCGGCGGCGTCCCAGCGGGACCGGTCCTGCTCGGCCAGCGGGATCAGCTCGCCGGACGGGCCGGTGCGGGCGGCGGCGCGGGCGTCGGTGAGCAGCATCAGGGCGAGCAGCCCGGCCACCTCGCTGTCGTCGGGTAGCCGCCGGTGCATCTCCCGGGCCAGCCGGATCGCCTCCTCGCAGAGGTCGATCCGCCGCAGGTCGTCCCCGAGGGTCGCGGTGTGCCCCTCGGTGAAGATCAGGTAGAGCACGTGCAGCACGGCGGCGAGCCGGGCCTGACGATCGGCCGGCTCGGGCAGCCGGAACGGCAACCCGGAGTCCTTGATGCGCTGCTTGGCCCGGCTGATCCGCTGCGCCATGGTGGCCTCGGGCACCAGGAACGCGCGGGCGATCTCGGCGGTGCTCAGGCCGCCCACCGCGCGCAGCGTCAACGCGATGGCCGACGGCGTGGTCAGCGTCGGGTGGCAGCAGAGGAAGAGCAGCACCAGCGTGTCGTCCCGGTCGCCGGTCAGCGGCTCGTCGGCGGCCGGCGCGGCCCGCCGGTCGTCGCCGGAACGCCGGGCCGCGCGTTCCTCCCGGTCCCGCCGGGCCGTCTCGGCCCGCACCAGCTCGACCATCCGCCGGTACGCGACCTGCGTGAGCCAGCCGCGCGGATGCTCCGGCAGCCCTTCGGCCGGCCACTGTCGGGTCGCCGCCAGCAGCGCCTCCTGCACCGCGTCCTCGGCGGTGGCGAAGTCACCGAACCGGCGGGCGAGCACGCCGAGGACCTGCGGCGCCAACTCGCGCAGCAGGTCCTCGACGGCGTGGTCGGCCAGGGTCACATCTCCTGGGGCGGGCCGGACATCACCGGGTGCACCTCGATCGGCATGTTCAGCGGCCGACCGCCGGGGCCGGGCGCGGTGGAGATGAACGCGGCGATCTCGACCGCCCGCTGCGGGGTCTCGCAGTCGACGATCCAGAAGCCGGCCAGGAACTCCTTGGTCTCCGCGTACGGACCCTCGGTGACCACCGGCGCGCCGTTCTCGCCGGCCCGCACGATCCGGGCCTGCGGCGGCCCGCCCAGCCCTTCGCCCTGCACGAACTCCCCGTCGGCCAGGAGCTTGGCGTTGACCTCGCCCATGAAGTCGATGTGTGCCCGGAACTCTGCCGGCGTCCAGGTGTCGATCGGCGGAAAATCGGTCCCGGCGGCGCTGAACTGCATCAGCAGCATGTACTTCACGATTCGCTCCTCACGCCCGAGCACCGATTGTCGGTGCTTCCACCCTGCGGTAGAAGCCACCACCCCGGTTCTCGACATCCGCCGGAGAAGATTCTCAGGAAAGTTCGGTGACCTCCAGCAGCAGCGCCTGCTCCGGGTGCAGCGCGGGCAGTTGCAGGCCGACCGCGCCGAGCACCGACCCGCTCAGTGTCACGCCGTCACCGGACGCCAGCCAGCCCGGCGGCGTCAGCTCCAGCAGGGCCGGCTCCGGCACCCCGGCCGGCGGGCGTACCCGGTAGCGCCGATGCGGGTCGAGTCCCGGCAGCCGCACCGCGCCCGGCACCTGCGCGACGGACGTGGCCACCCGGCTGACCGCGTACACCGCCCGGGAGCGGTCGTGGGCGACGACGCCGTGGGCCTGCACGGCCGGGTCCGGGTGGTCGACCCGGACCACCCGCCCGCCGTGCAGCAGCGGGCGCAGCCGTTTGTGCAGCGCCACCCAGGCGGTCAGTTCGGCCCGCGCGGTCGCGTCGATCGCGCTGATGTCCCACTCGATGCCGTGGTGGCCGAAGAGTGCGGTGACCGCCCGGAAGCCGAGGTCGTGCGCGCGGTGCGTGGTGTGCGAGCGGTCCGGGCCGATGTGGGTGCCGATCAGCTCCGGCGGGAGCAGCAGCCCGGTCCAGCGTTGGATGGCCAGCCGCTCCAGCGCGTCGTTGCAGTCGCTGGCCCAGACCCGGTCGGTGCGGCGCAGGATCTCCAGGTCGACCCGGGCGCCGCCGGAGGAGCAGCTCTCGATCTCCAGGCCGGGGTGGCGGGCGCGCAGCTCGTCCAGCAGCCGGTAGGCCGCCACGGTCTGCGCGTGCACCCCGGGCCGGCCGGCATGCGCGGCCTCGGTGAGGTCCCGGTTGTGGTCCCACTTCAGGTACGCGATCCCGTCGTGCTCGGTCAGCACCGCGTCGAGCCGGCCGAGCAGGTACCCGTACGCGTCCGGGTGGGCCAGGTCGAGCACCTGCTGGTGCCGCCACGCCGGTGGCAGCCGGCCGGGGGCCTGGAGCACCCAGTCGGGGTGGGCACGGAACAGGTCCGAGTCGGGGTTGACCATCTCCGGCTCGACCCAGAGCCCGAACTGCATGCCGTGCCCGCGTACGTGGTCGATGAGCGGTTGCAGCCCGCCGGGCCAGACCTGCTCGTCGACCCACCAGTCGCCGAGCCCGGCGAGGTCGTGCCGCCGGCCGCGGAACCAGCCGTCGTCGAGCACGAAGCGTTCCACGCCCACCTCGGCGGCCCGGTCGGCGAGCGCGCGCAGCCGGTCCAGGTCGTGGTCGAAGTAGACCGCCTCCCACACGTTGAGCGTCACCGGTCGGGGCGCGCGCGGATGACCCGGCCGGGCGCGCAGGCTGGTGTGCAGCACGTCGCTGAGCCCGTCCAGCCCGTCGCCCGACCGGACCGCGTACAGCAGCGGAGTGGCGTACTCCTCGCCCGGCCCGAGCACGATCTCGCCCGGTGCGAGCAGTTCACCGCCGCCGAGCGTGGCCTCGCCGGTCGGGCGGCGCTCGGCCACCGTGACGTGGTCGCCGCTCCACGCGGTGTGCACCGCCCACACCTCGCCGTGCCCGAAGCCGAAGCCGGGGGTGCCGGCGACCAGCAGCAGCGTGGCGTCGTGCCCGGTGCGGCCGTGCCGCCCCTCGCGCACCCACGCGCCCATCGGCCACGGGTGCCGCTGCGGGGCGCGTTCCCGGCACCAGCGCCCGGTCAGGTCGAGCAGTTCGGTGGCGACCGCCGGCACCGGCAGCACCGGGGTCAGCTCGCGCAGCTCGTACCGGCCGTCGCCGTCGTTGCGCAGCCGGTGCCGCAGCGTCAGCAACCCCGCCGCGTCCAGCGCGATCTCGATCGTCAGGCTCAAGCCCGCGCCCTCGTCCGCCGCCCGCACGATCACCCGCCCGGCGGAACGGAAGGGCCCCCTGTCAACGCCTGGTGCGGGTAAAGGGGCCCCTGCTAACAGCTCGGGCCCGCTCGCAGCGGCGCCGTCGGGTGGCGGCGCCGTGGGCTCGTCCTGCACGTCGATGCCGGTCAGGTGGAACGCGGTGGACCAGTCCCGGCCGTCGCGGTGGCCGGCCAGCCCGGGGCGGCCGCTCCAGCCCGCGCTCGCCTCGGGCAGCAGCGACAGCACGGTGGGTTCGTCGAAGCTGCTCGGCACCACCGGCGGCACGGTGGCGTCGACAAGCGCGGGCAGGTCCGCCGGGGACAGCGGCCCGAGGTCGGTGCCCCAGTGCGCGACCCGGGGCAGCCCCGGACCGCGCGCGTCGAGCACCAGGCTGGTCCGCGCGCGGCGCAGGTGGACGATGGTCGGAGGCGTCATCCCTTGGAGGCTCCCAGCGTCAGGCCCCGGACGAACTGCTTCTGCAGCAGGAAGAAGATCACCACGGTGGGGATCGCGACCAGCACCGAGCCGGCCGAGACGAGGTTGTTGTCGGTGAAGAACTGGCCGCGCAGGTTGTTCAGCGAGCTGGTCACCGGGAACTTGTCGCCGCTGCGCATGAGCACGGTGGCCCAGAAGAACTCGTTGTAGATCCAGGTCACCTCCAGCGTGGCCAGCGCGGCCAGGGCCGGCCGGCACAGCGGCATGGTCACCTGCCAGTACTGCCGCCACACGCTCGCCCCGTCGACCATCGCCGCCTCGTACAGCTCGTGCGGCAGCGCCTTCATGTAGTTGCTCAGCACGAAGACGCAGAAGCCGCACTGGAACGCGACGTTGACCAGGATCAGCCCCCAGTAGCTGTCGTAGAGCAGCTCCGAGTCGCTCATCCAGACCGGCAGCGGGATCTCGGTGAACATCCGGAACAGCGGGATCAGCAGGGACTGCTGCGGCAGCAGGTTCGCCGCGGTGAAGAGGCCGAGCAGCGCGATGTTGAGTTTCCAGCTGAACCGGGCGATCACGAACGCCACGCACGAGGCGAGGAAGAGCGTGAGCAGCACCGCCGGGACGGTGATGTAGATCGAGTTGAGGAAGTGCTTGCCGAACTCGGCGGTCTGCCACGCGGTGACGTAGTTGTCGATGGTCCATCCGCCGAACGAGACGTAGCCGTGGACGGCGGTGTACTGGTAGGAGCGGAACGAGGTGAGCACCGCCCAGAGCAGCGGGAACAGCCAGCCGACGGCGACCGTACCCAGGAAGACGTGCAGGACGACCCGGGCGGGCCGCACCGGCCGGCGACGCCCGGGGGTGACGGCGGTGGTCATCGCTTGCCCTCCCGCATGACGGTCCAGAGGTAGACGGTGATGAAGATCAGGGAGACGGCCAGCATGATGGTGGCCAGCGCGGAGCCGAAGCCGATCCGGCTCGCCTCGCCGACCACGTTCTGGGTGACCAGGGCGGAGATCAGCTCCAGCCCGTTGCGGCCCTTGTTGATGACCCAGACCAGGTCGAACGCGCGCAGCGACTCGATCACGGTCACCACCAGCACGATGATGTTGATCGGGCGCATCACCGGGAAGACGACCCGGAAGAACGTGCTGGTTTCCGAGGATCCGTCCACCGCGGCGGCTTCCCGCAGCGACGGGTCGACGCCCTTGAGGCCGGCCAGGTAGAGCAGCATGATGTAGCCGACGTGGCGCCAGCCGGCGGCCACCAGCACGGCCCAGATGTTGACGTTCGGGTCGCCGTACCAGTCGGTGTCACCGCCGAACACGCCGTTGAGCAGGCCCTGGTCCCGGCTGTAGATGAGCTGCCAGATGAAGCCGACAAGCGCCAGCGAGAGCACCACCGGCAGGTAGAGCGCGGTCTGGTAGATCCGGCTGCCGCGCAGCTCCTTGTCCAGCAGCACGGCGAGGAACATGCCGAACGGGGTGGCCACCACGAACAGGGCGGCCAGCCAGAGCAGGTTGTTCTGCACCGCGGGGACGAACGGCGGGTAGTTGTTCACCACGTCGTCGTAGTTCTTCAGCCCGACCCAGTCGATCTCGCCGAGCGGGCCGATGCCGTCCCAGTTCGTGCCGGACAGCAGCACGGTGGCCGCCGCCGGCAGCCAGACCAGGCCGAGGACGAGCAGCAGGGGCACCACCACCATCAGCGTGATCACCACGCGGTCGGTGCCGGAGAGGAGCCGTAGCCGGCGGGGGGGGGGGCCCCCCCCCGCGGGGGGGGGGGGGGGGGGGGGGGGGGGGCGGGCGCCGGGGGGGGGGGGGGGGGGGGGGGCGGGGGGGGGGGGGGCCA
>NZ_JBICSL010000013.1:0-31345 GCF_043197045.1 Micromonospora sp. NPDC049282 | reverse complement strand
CCGCACCCCCGACCGGCCGTTGCAGCGCCCCCAGGGCAACCACCACATCCGCCTTAACCCCCCGGGGTTGGTGGCCGTCTCGCCGCGGGGGGGGGCGGCCCCCCCCCCCCGGGGGGGGGGGGGCCGCGGCCGGTGGCGGCACGGCGCGATCCGCTTGGATCAGGGGCAGGTCGGACATGGTGTCCTTCCCCCTTCCGCCGTCAGCTGGTGAAGATCGACTTCTTCTGGTTCTCGACGCTGGTGAGCATTCCGCTGATGTCCTTCGGGTTCTTGATGAACTGCTGGAGCGCCGGGATCATCACGGTGGAGGCGAAGTCCGGCCGGGTGTCCCGGTCGAGGAACTGCGCGATCTCGGTGGCCGAGCCGACCAGTTCGGCGGCCTTCTTCTGGAGCGCGGTGTAGCTGGCGGTGTCCGCCCCGCTGTTGGCCACAAGCGTGGTCGGGTCGTTCTTGACCGTGATGTTCGCGGCGTCCTTCGAGCCCAGGTAGGTCAGCAGCTTGGTGGCCGCGTCCTTGGACTTCGGCTTGCGGGCCATCATGTAGCCGTCGATCGGCGCGTCCAGGGCCTTGGCCCCGATCGTGGAGTCGACCTCGGGGAACGTGAAGAAGTCCAGGTCCTCCAGGTCCGCGCCGCTGAACTGCTGGCCGACGAAGAGGCCGAGCAGGTACATGCCGCTCTTCTTCTGCTGCAACGACTGGGCGGCCTCCTGCCAGGTGCGGCCCAGCGCGTCCGGCTGGTGCAGGGGGAGCAGCCCGGCCCAGGTGTCGAAGACCTTCTTGACCTTGTCGGAGGTCCACGCCTCCTTGCCGGCCATCAGGTCGACGTGGAACTGGTAGCCGTTGATCCGCAGGTTGAGGATGTCGAACGTGCCCATCGCCGGCCAGCCGTCCTTGTCGGCGAAGGCGATCGGGTTCAGCCCGTCCTTCTTCATCTGCGCGCCGAGCGCGTTGAGTTGGTCCAGGGTGGTGGGCACCTGGTAGCCGCGCTGCTGCCAGACCGACTTGCGGTAGAAGACCGCCCACGGGTAGTACGACGCGGGCACGAAGTACTGCTTGCCGTCGTCGCCGGTGGACGCCTTCTTGAACGCGTCGGAGTAGCCGTCGAGCTTGCCCCAGACGTCGCTGAGGTCGCCGGCCAGGCCCTTGGCCGCGAAGAACCGCATCCGGTAGCCGGCGAACCAGGTGAACACGTCGTCCGGCTTGCCCTGCAGGTAGTTGTTGATGTTCTCCTGGAACGTGTTGTGGTCGACCGTGTTGATGTTGACGGTCACCCCGGAGGACGTCTTGAAGCCGTCCGCCACCTTGGCGAGGACGTCCTTGGGTTTCGGGTCCGACTGGTTCGAGCCGAGCGAGACGCTCTTCGCGTCGCCGCCTGAGTCGGAGTCGGAGTCGGAGTCGCCGCATCCGGCGAGCGCGCCGGTGCCGAGCAGCGCGCCCGCGCCGGCCGCGCCGGCGAGCAGCGAGCGCCGGTTCAGGCCGGCGACGGACGGGGGTACGAGCCGGGCGAGGTACTCGGCCTGCGAGCGGGGACGGGACATTGCGCCTCCTGCGTGGAGAGGTGTGCGACGAGATCCACCGAGAATCCACACGTCCGAACAGAAATAGCCGGTGGCGGTTGAAGCTACCCCTTGGCTCGGCGCTGTCAAGAGGGTGAAAGGACGGCGATAACCGGGGCGTGACAGGGGAAAGAGCTGGTAAACGTTGTAATTGTTGTCGATGTTGGAAAGTGTTGACTTGGATGTCGGACGGGGGCACCCTCTGCTCTCATGCGGAACTGGCACGGCGACGGAATCTGGTACGGCGCCGACTACAACCCGGAGCAGTGGCCCGAGGAGGTGTGGGCCGAGGACGTCGAACTGATGCGCCGCGCCGGGGTCAACCTGGTCTCCGTCGGCATCTTCTCCTGGGCCCTGCTGGAGCCGACCCCGGGCCGGTACGAGTTCGGCTGGCTGGACCGGGCGCTCGACCTGCTGCACGACGGCGGGATCCGCGTCGACCTGGCCACCGCCACCGCCAGCCCGCCGCCGTGGCTGGCCCACCGGCACCCGGAGACGCTGCCCCGCCGCGCCGACGGCGCCGTGCTGTGGCCCGGCGGCCGGCAGGCGTACTGCCCCAGCTCGCCGGTGTTCCGGGAGCGCTCACTCGCCCTGGTCGAGGCGGTCGCACAGCGGTACGCCCCGCACCCGGCCGTCGTGCTCTGGCACGTCTCCAACGAGTTGGGCTGCCACAACGTGCACTGCTACTGCGACGTCAGCGCCGAGGCGTTCCGGCGCTGGCTGCGCGAGCGCTACCGCGACCTGGACACGCTCAACGCCGCCTGGGGCACCGCGTTCTGGAGCCAGCGCTACCACGACTGGGCCGAGGTGAACCCGCCGCGCGTCGCGCCGACCTTCGCCAACCCGACCCAGCAGCTCGACTTCCTGCGCTTCTCCTCGGACGAGCAGCGGGCCCAGCTACGCGCCGAACGGGAACTGCTCAACCGCCTCGTCGCCCAGCCGGTCACCACCAACTTCATGATCGGCACCGGGATCAAGCACATGGACTACCACTCCTGGGCGTCCGACGTGGACGTGGTCGCCAACGACCACTACCTCGACGCCGCCCACCCGCATCCGCAGGTCGACCTCGCGTTCGCCGCCGACCACACCCGCGGCGTGGCCGGCGGCGCACCCTGGCTGCTCATGGAGCACTCCACGAGCGCGGTCAACTGGCAGCCCCGCAACGTGGCCAAGGCACCCGGCCAGCTGCGCCGCAACAGCCTGGCGCACGTGGCGCGCGGCGCCGACGGGGTGCTCTTCTTCCAGTGGCGCGCCTCCCGCGCCGGCGCGGAGAAGTTCCACTCCGCGCTGGTGCCGCATGCCGGGCCGGAGACCAAGGTGTTCCGCGAGGTCTGCCGGCTCGGCGCCGACCTGCGGGCGCTGGCCGAGGTACGCGGCAGCCGCGTCGACGCCGACGTCGCCGTGCTCTTCGACTACGAGGCGTGGTGGGGCGCGGAACTCGACTCCCACCCCAGCGTCGACGTCACCTACACCGACCGGATCGCCGCGCTGCACGGCGCGCTGTGGCGGGCCGGCGTCACCGCCGACGTGGTGCACCCGTCGGCCGACCTGTCCGGCTACCGGCTCGTCCTCGTACCCACGCTCTACCTGACCCGCGACGCCGACGCCGCCGCGCTGCGCCGGTTCGTCGAGGCGGGCGGCACCGCGCTGGTCACCTACTTCAGCGGCATCGTCGACGAACACGACCACGTCCGGCTGGGCGGCTACCCCGGCGCGTTCCGCGACCTGCTCGGCGTCCGCACGGAGGAGTTCTTCCCGCTGCGCGCCGGCCAGACGGTACGCCTCGACGACGGCTCGCACGCCGACGTGTGGACCGAGTGGCTGCACGCCGAGGGCGCCGACGTGCTGGCCGCGTACGCCGACGGGCCCTTGCCGGGCGTGCCGGCGCTGACCCGGCACGTCGTCGGCGCGGGCGCCGCCTGGTACGTCGGCACCCGGCTCGACGAGGCGGCGACCGACAAGCTGGTGGCGCGGCTGCTCGCCGAGGCCGGCGTGCGCCCGGCGGCGCCGGCGCCGGCCGGGGTGGAGGTGGTCCGCCGCCGCTCGGCGGACCGGAGCTGGCTGTTCGTGGTCAACCACACCGACGAGCCGGCCCGCCTGCCGGTCACCGGCGCCGAGCTGCTCGGCGGTCAGCGGTGCGACGGCGAGCTGACGGTGCCGCCCGGCGAGGTGGCGGTGGTCCGCGAGGAACCCGTGCCCGAACCCGCGACCAGCTGACCGGTACCCTGCCGCTCGCGCGCCGAGGAGGTCCACATGCTCGCCCAGCAACGGCAGAGCGCCATCCTGGAGCTGATCCGACAGCGCGGTGGTGTCCGGGTCAGCCACCTGGTGAGCCGCTTCGGCGTGTCGGACATGACCATCCGGCGGGACCTGGAGGTGCTCGCCGAGCGCGGGCTGATCGACAAGGTGCACGGCGGCGCGACGCTGGCCGGCCCCGGCTCGACCGAGGAACCCGGCTTCGCCGCCAAGTCGGTCCGGCAGCAGGCCGAGAAGCAGGCCATCGTCGAGCGGGCCGCCGGCCTCGTCGAGCCCGGCATGGCCGTCGCGCTCTCCGCCGGCACCACCACCGCCGCGCTGGCCGCCCGGCTCGCCGAGGTACGCGGGCTGACCGTGGTCACCAACTCGATCCCGGTCGCCGACGCGCTCTACCAGAACCCGCGCCCGGACCAGACCGTGGTGCTGACCGGCGGCATCCGCACCCCGTCCGACGCGTTGACCGGCCCGGTCGCCGAGGCGGCCATCGCGGCGCTCAACGTGGACCTGCTCTTCCTCGGCGTGCACGGGATGAGCCGGCGCACCGGCTTCACCACGCCCAACCTGCTGGAGGCGGCGGTGAACCGGCGGCTGATCGGCGCCGCCCGCCGCCTGGTCGTGCTCGCCGACCACACCAAGTGGGAGACCATCGGCATCGCCACCATCGCCCCGCTGGGCGAAGCCGACGTGCTGGTCACCGACGCCGGCCTGCCCACGGAGGCCCGCCGGGAACTCGGCGAACAGGTGGGCGAGCTGATCGTGGTGACGGTCGGCTGACTCACCCGCCGTCGGCCGTGAGCGTCTCGGTTTCGGCCGTGCGCGTCTCGGTTTCGGCCGTGCGCGTCTCGGTTTCGGCCGCGCACGGTCCGGCGTGGTCGGCCCGCCCGGTGCAGCGTCGGCGGTCCGGCATGATCCGGTCGCAGAACACCCACCGCCGTACGTGCTGGTCGTCCTCGACGGAGACGGTGGCGCCGGCGACGTCGATCCCCGGGACCAACGCCAGCGAACGCGCCAGGGTGTACGCGAAGCGCAGCGCCGCGTCCGGTTCGGCGACCGCAATCGGCAGGTGGACGACATGGCGTTGCTCGTCCGCGCCGTTGCCGGACCGCGGCCAAGGGCAGTGGCGCGAAGACCGCGCCCGGCTCCGCGTCTTTGGGTGCAGTCGTTGTCGCCCTGGCAACAACAACTGCACCCAAATCCGCGGTCGGGTGGCGGTCCGGGACAGCAAGGCGCGTGCGGCCGGAACGCTCGTCTACCCGGCGGACGGCTGGACCAACTTCGTCGCTGCGGTCGAGGCCAGCCAGTTCGACCCCACGTTCTGAGCAGATCTCGGTACGAAAGTGCCCCTGGAAGGGCTGCCCCTGGAAGGGCCATTTCGTACCAAGATCTCTGCTTCATGCTTCAGCGGACGTCGGCGGCCACGTGCTACCGCTTGCGGTGAAGCGTGCCTCAACAACGATCCTTGCTTGGCGCGCCTGGCGAGCGGGAGAACCGCGAGCACTCCGCAGAGCGCACGAGGGAGGATCTTGACGTGAAGCCCGAACCACCGCGCAGTCTGGAGCAACGTAAGCAGGACACGCTGACCCGCCTCAACGAGGACCTGGACGCATGGGTGGCCTCCGCAGATCGGGACGGGAACCCTTATCTCGTGCCGCTGTCCTTCCTCTGGGACAACGCGGCGCTCACCCTGGCGACAGCCGAATCCAGCCCGACCGCGCGCAATCTGCGTTCCTCTGAACGGGTGCGGATGTCGCTCGGCCCGACCCGCGACGTGGTTCTCATCGAGGGCACCGTCGAGGCGTTCTCGCGCGAAACCGTGCCAGGCGAGCTGGCCGACCCGTTCGCCACGAAACTCTGGGACGCGCGGGTCGGCACCACGCGCTACGCGTACTTTCGGGTGACGCCTCGCCGGATACAGGCATGGCGGGAGGAGAACGAACTCGCTGGCCGTGACCTCATGCGCGGTGGTCATTGGCTGGTCTGACGGCTGTCTCACAGGCACTTCTCAGCGACGGCGGTTAGGGTCCCCTCACCAAGCATCCGACGGTCCATGTCGGAGCGCCGTCCCGCGGGAGTGACCGATGGTCTTCAAGAAGATGTTGAGCGCGTTCGGCGTGGGCGGCCCCAGCGTCGACACGGTGCTCGCCAACCCGAACACCCGGCCCGGGCTGGCCCTGGACGGGCACGTCAACCTGGTCGGCGGCGACGCGCCGGCACGCATCGAGCAGATCAGCGTCGGCCTGGTCACCCGGGTCGAGATCGAGGGCGGCGACACCGAGTACGCCGGCATCATGGAGTTCCACCGGATGCCGGTCAGCGGCGCGTTCGAGCTGGCACCGAAGCAGCAGCTCGCCATCCCGTTCCAGCTTCCGGTGCCGTGGGAGACCCCGGTCACCGACGTCTACGGCCAGCGGCTGCACGGGATGACGATGGGCCTGCGTACCGAGGTCGCGGTGGCCCGGGCGGTCGACAAGTCCGACCTGGACCACGTGTCGGTGCACCCGCTGCCGATCCACGAGCGGATCCTCGACGCGTTCCAGGCGCTGGGTTTCCGGTTCAAGCACGCCGACCTGGAGCGCGGCCACATCTACGGCGTGCCGCAGACGCTGCCGTTCTACCAGGAGATCGAGTTCTTCGCCGCGCCGCAGTACGCCCAGACCGTCACCGAGGTCGAGCTGACGCTCGTGACCAGCCAGCAGGGCGTCGAGGTGATCCTGGAGTGCGACAAGCGCGGCGGCTTCCTCAGCGCCGGGCACGACGTCTTCGGCCGATACTCCGTCCCGCACAGCGACGCCGCCCGCACCGACTGGACGCAGGTGGTGGACGGCTGGCTGCGGGAGACCACCTCGCGGTACGGCGGCCTGCGCGCCCAGGGCTTCGGCGGGCAGGGCCACTACGGCGCGCCCGGACACTACGGTCCCCAGGGTCACCACGGTCGTCGGGGCGGCGGCATGGGCGGCATGATGGCGGGCGCGGCGCTCGGCGTCGCCGGCGGCCTGGTGGCCGGCGAGATGCTCGACGACGCCTTCGAGGGCGACGACGGCGGGGACTTCGGCGAGGAGTGACGAGCGCGACGACGCCCCCGGGGGGTCCCCGGGGGCGTCGTCGTCTCGCCGAGCGGCTCCGGTCAGTGCCGGGGCTTGCGCTCGTCGCCGCTGCGGAAGTTGCTTCCGGCCTTGGCCAGACCGCGGCTACCCAGGTAACCGATGGTCAGCAGCGTGATGAAGAACCAGGCCTGGTTGGCGCGGAAGATGTCCACCCCGACCGAATTCTTGCCAACGAGGTACGACGCCACCAGCACGCCCGCGACGGACGCCAGGTAGATCCAGAACTCGGTCGTCGCGAACGACGGCTTGGTCTCGGTGCCCGGCGCAGCCATCGCCCGATCCCGGTGCCCGTCGTGCATCATCGGCATCTGCTGAGTCGACGTGTCCTGCATGCTCGCCCGGTTCTGGACGTCGGACATCGGCCGGTTCATCTGCCTGGTGGATGCAGCCTGCGTGCTCATCTGGTCCTCCTCAGGATTTGATGAGTCGTTACCCGCACACCCTCGCCCCGCTACCGCAGGTCGGCCACGGCACGGTTCGCGCTCTGTGGCGGGGGCACCCTCCGTCTACCCGGTCCCCGAGACAAGGTAACCGCCGCATGCCGGCGGTATCCGCCGCGCCGTCGACCCGGGCACTCATGGCCGGCAGCGGCCCCGCCCGCCGGCAGAAAGGGACATTCGGCGCTTCCCGGTCCGACGCGATCATCGGGCTCCGAGATCCTGGCGGGAATGACCTCTTAGGGCCCTTTCCTGCCAGGATCTCCGGCTTTCCGGTCAGGTGGATCGCCTTTTCTGAAGCGCGGAAATCGGGGCGGTTTCAGCGTTCGGCCCCCGGGCACGCAACGGGGACACCGACATCAGAGCTGCGAGGTGGTTGACGTGCGTGAGGACGACATCCGGCAGGACGCCGCCCGGCAGGCCGAACAGCGGGTCGCCGGCGGCGTGTACGGCGAGGGCGCGCTCGACGAGGTCACGGTGCCGCAGACCGACGTCGAGCGGATGCGGCAGGAACTGGACCCGGACGACCCCGCGGACGCGCCGGTCGACCCGAACGTGCTGCGCGACGGCGGGCCGACCCGGGGTCAGGGCGCGATCACCACGACCGGTGGCACGGCCGGCCCGGCCAGCGTGCGCCGGGTGGCCCGGCAGCCGGAGCAGCACCCGGGCAAGGTGGCGCCGACCACCACCGGGGACGCCACCACCGGTGGGCTGAGCACTCCGGCCGGCGGTTCCACCAGTGATGCCTCGGCGACCGGCGCCCAGGTCGGCAACTTCACCGACGAGGGCGCCAACCCCGGCTGACCGGTCACCGAACGGCGGCGGGCGCGGCATGCCGGCGCTGGCGGATGTTAATCGGGGGCCCCTCCTCTACCGGAAGCGTCAAGCGGGGGCCCCTCCTTTCATCCGGAGGATGCCGAGGCGCTGGGTGGCGCGGGTGAGGGCGACGTACAGGTCGCTGTGCCCGCGCGGCGACTCCGCGACGATCCGGTCCGGGTCGACCACCAGCACCGAGTCGAATTCCAGGCCCTTGGCCTGCTCGGTGGTGAGCACCACCACCCGGTTCGCCAGCTCCGGCTGCTCGCCCACGGCCGCCTCGGGCAGCGCCGCGACGACCGCCGGACCCAGCTCCGCGATCCGCCCGGTGGGCACGATCACGCCGAGCCGGCCGTCGCCGAGCGCGGCCGCCTCGCGGGCGCTCGCCCCGACCAGCTCGGCGACGAGCCGGTCCGCTCCGACGGTGCGGTCCCACGGGGGTACGCCGGTGGCGCGCACCGAGCGGGGTGGGCGCAGCGCCGGGTCGATCTCGGCGAGCACGTCGGCGGCGACCGCCATGATCTCGGCCGGGGTGCGGTAGCTGACGGTCAGCTCCTCCAGCCGCCACCGGTCCGCCACGTACGGCCGAAGCGCCTCGCCCCACGACGGCGTGCCGGCCAGCGCGCCGGTCTGCGCCACGTCGCCGACGATCGTCATCGACCGGCTCGGGCAGCGCCGCATCAGCAGCCGCCAGGCCATCGGGGACAGTTCCTGCGCTTCATCGATGATCACATGTCCGAACGCCCAGGTGCGGTCCGCGGCGGCGCGCTGGGCGGTGGTGAGCCGGTCGGACTCCTCCTGCCGCTCGGAGAGCCGGGCGGCGTCGATCAGGTCGGTCACGCCGAGGATCTCACCGCCGTCGGCCTCGTCCTCGACGTCGATCGACCGGGAGCCGCGCCAGATCTCCAGCACGCCCTCGGCGTACTCGCGTTCCATCGCGCGGATCCGCTCGCGGCGGGCCGCGGCGGCGCGCTCGTCCTCGCCGAGCAGTTCGGCGGCCTCGTCGAGCAGCGGCACGTCGGCCGGGGTCCAGCCGCCGGGCTCCCGGTGCAGGGCGGCCCGTTCGTCGTCGGTGAGCATCGGCGCGGCGGTGGCGATCCGGTCCGGCGACGCGAACAGGTCGGCGAGCAGGCGCTGCGGGGTGAGTACCGGCCACAGCTCGTCCAGCGCGGCCACGATCTCCGGCTCCTCGCGCAGCTCGCGGCGGATCTCCGCCCGGTCGGCCTCGGAGAGCAGGTTCTCCCCGCCGAGCGGGTCGGCGCCGATCCGCTCGGCGACCTGGTCGGCGAGCGCGTGCACCACCTCGATGTCGAACTGCGCCCGGGCCAGGTTGTGCGGGCGACCGGTGCGGCGGACCCGGTCGCGGGCCTCGCGCACCGTCTCCGGGTCGAGCGTGAGCACCTCCCGCTGGGGCAGCTCGATCTCGATCGGCTCGGTCGGCACCCACTGCCGGTCGCGGACCGCCGCGGCGAGCACGTCGGTGAACACCTCGCGCCCCTTGAGCGCCGCGGTGGTGGCCGGTTCGGCGAGCCCGGCGTGCACGCCGGGGAACAGGTCGGCCTGGGTACGCAGCAGCACGCCGGTCTCGGCCAGCGCCGGCAGCACCTGGGAGATGTAGCGCAGGAACGTGGCGTTCGGGCCGACCAGCAGCACGCCCCGGGTGGAGAGCTGCTGGCGGTGGGTGTAGAGCAGGTACGCGGCCCGGTGCAACGCCACCGCGGTCTTGCCGGTGCCCGGCCCGCCCTGCACCACCATGACGCCGGGCAGGTCGGCGCGGATGATCCGGTCCTGTTCGGCCTGGATCGTCTCGACGATGTCGCGCATCCGGCCGGTGCGCCCGGCGTTCAGCGCGGCGAGCAGCGACGCCTCGCCGGTGACCTCCTCGTGCGCGGTGGGCGAGGCGGCGGTGATGTCCAGCACCTCGTCGTTGAGCCCGGTGACCTTGCGGTCGCGGGTGCGCAGGTGCCGCCGCTGGCGTACGCCCTGGGGGTTGGCGGCGGTGGCGAGGTAGAACGGGCGGGCGGCCGGGGCGCGCCAGTCCATCAGCAGCGGGTCGTAGTCGCCGGACGTGTCGAAGATGCCGATCCGGCCGATGTAGCGGGTGGTGCCGTCGTCGCCGTCGAGGCGGCCGAAGCAGAGGCCGGACTCGACCGCGGAGAACTGCTCGACCTGGTCGGCGTACATGGCGACGGTGGTGTCGCGCTGCGAGCGGGCCTGCTGGGTGCCGCCGGTGTGGCGCAACTCCTCGTCGAGCCGGCGGGCGGCCTGCTCCCGCAGCCCGTCCAGCCGGTCGTAGAGCATCGAGACGTACTCCTGCTCGCGACCGATCTCGTCGTCCTGGCGCAGGTCACCCGACACGTCGGAGTGCGTTGACAAGCCGGCTCCTCATTGACTAAAATTGCCGAAGGAATGGCATTTCAATGCCATTCCTTTTTGTGTCTGAACTGAGAAAGATAGCGCGCCGCCCGCCATTGCACCAAGCCCCGACACGGCTCGGGGCCCGGCCGGCGGACGCCGACCGGGCCCCGAGCCCGACGTTTCGATCAGCCCTTCGCGGCCTGGTAGAGCCGCTCCGGCGTGACCAGACCGGCCACCACCCGGCCGTCGTCGGTCAGCAGCACGCTGAACAGCTTGCCGCTGAGCAGCCGGCCGCTGCCCCAGTCGCCGCTGACCTTGGGCAGGTCGCCGAGCACCTGCGCCAGCATGTCGGCGTCCGGCGCGTCCGCGCCGGCCTTCGCGCCGCCGGCCTTCGCACCGCCGGGTTTGGCCGCCGCGTCGAGCTTGGCGACCACCACCGTGGTCCAGCCGGTGCCGACGGTACGCACGTCCGGCCGCTGCGCGTCGGCCTTGCCGGGCATCCGACCGGCCGGGCCGGGGCGCGCGTCGGTCGACTCCTCGGTGACCTTCACGCCGGGCGGCGGGTTGAACCGGAACTGGTCGGCGTCCGGGGTGCGGAAGTCGACCTGGGTGAACGCCACCTCGAACGCCGGTTCGTCCTGGCCGTCGGCCAGCACCTCGAAGCGCAGCGGCACGTGCTCCTCGGCGTCCAGCGCGATCCGCACCTGGTGCACCAGCGACGCCTTGTCGCGCGGCGTGAGCACCAGCTCGTACGCGTCCCGCCCGGCCACGGTGGCCGACCGGCCGACGGTGACCGCGGTGGTCGGGTCGATCGCGGCGAGCGCCTGCTGGGCGGCGTCGGCCGGGGTGGCCGGCGCGGACGGCAGGTCCTTGCCGTCGGCCGGCAGCTTGCGGTGGACGGCGGTGTTCTCCCGGCTGCTCCAGGTCCAGACGTCGCGCCCGTTGCGCAGCACGTCCTGCTCGCCGAGCGTGTCGACCAGGGCGACCCGCTGCCGGTCCTCGCCGCCGTACCAGACACGCAGCGTGTGCGTGCCGGTGACCAGGCCGGCCAGCTCGTTGCCGGTGGCCCTGCCGGCGAGCGCGGCGATCGGCGGCAGGCCGAGGTCGGCGCGCTGCACGACGGTGCCGGAGAGCCCGTCCAGGCGGGACGTACGCAGGTCGTCAAGCAGTTGGGCGGCGCTGCGCGGTGGCAGGGCCGGGTCGGCGCCGGCGGCGAACGTGCCGACGGCGGCGCCGCCTCCGATCACGGCGACCCCCGCGGTCACCGGGACCAGCCAGCGCAGCACGGCGCGGTTCTTCATCACTGACATAGTGTGCACCTCCTGCGCCCCATGGTGCGGGATCGTCGCTGTGACGACGCTGAGCAGATCCCCTACGGGTGACCCGGTGGTGGCACCCTGGACCGGTGCGGTTGCTGGTGGTGGAGGACGAGACGCGGTTGGCCGGGGCGTTGCGGCGGGGCCTGTCGGCGGAGGGGTTCGTGGTGGACGTGGCGGCCACCGGCCCGGCCGGGCTGGACGCCGCGCGGCACGGCGACTACGACGCGATGATCCTCGACGTGATGCTGCCCGGCCTCTCCGGCTACGAGGTGGTGCGCCGGTTGCGCGCCGAGCAGCGCTGGCTGCCGGTGCTGATGCTCTCGGCCAAGGACGGCGAGTACGACCAGGCCGACGGCCTGGACTGCGGCGCCGACGACTACCTCACCAAGCCCTTCTCGTACGTGGTGCTGCTGGCCCGGCTGCGGGCGTTGCTGCGGCGCGGCGCGCCCCGCCGCCCGGCCGTGCTCACGGTCGGCGACCTGCGCCTGGACCCGGCCCGGCGGCGGGTCACCCGGGCCGACGCCGAGGTGGTGCTGACCAGCCGCGAGTACGCGCTGCTCGACTACCTGATGCGCCGCCCCGGCGAGGTGGTGTCGAAGACCGAGCTGCTGGACCACGTCTGGGACGCCTCGGTGGACACCGCCCCGAACGCGGTGGAGGTCTACGTCGGCTACCTGCGCCGCAAGATCGGCCGGGAGCGGTTGGAGACGGTCCGCGGCGCCGGCTACCGGCTGGCCACGTGAGCCGCCTGCGCCTGGGCCTGCGGGCCCGGCTGCTCGCGTTGGGCGTGCTCGGCCTGGTGCTCGGGTTCGCGCTCGGCGGCGCGCTGCTGGTCGGTGCGCTCGGCTGGACGTTGCAGCGTTCGGTCGACGCGGAGGCGCTGCGCACCGCGGACGCGGTCGCGTTGCTCACCGCCGAGGACGCGTTGCCGGATCCGCTGCCGGTGGCCGGCGGGCAGCTGCGGGTGCAGGTGGTGGACGCGCAGGGGCGGATCCGGGCCGCCTCGATCGACGCGGACCGCCTGGTGCCGATGCTCGGTCCGGGCGAGCTGCGGCCCGGCCAGGCGCAGCGGCTGGTGGTGGACGGGCGGCGGGTCGGCATGTCCGGGCCGGTGCGGGTGGTGACGGTGCCGGCCGGTACGCCCGCGGAGCCGCGGACGGTGCTGGTGGCCAAGTCGCTGTCGGACGTGCGGCACAGCCTGCACGTGGTGCGCAACCTGCTGCTGGTCGGCTTCCCGCTGCTGGTGGCGGGGCTGGCGGTGGTGGCCTGGCGGGTGGTGGGCGCGACCCTGCGCCCGGTGGAGGAGCTGCGCAGCGGCGCCGCCGAGATCACCGGCCGGGCCGGGGCGGAGCGACTGCCGGTGCCGGCCGGGCAGGACGAGATCCACCGGCTCGCGGTGACGCTCAACGACATGCTGGACCGGCTGGCGGCGTCCCGGGACCGGCAGCGGGCGTTCGTCGCCGACGCCGCCCACGAGCTGCGCAGCCCGCTGACCAACATGCGCACCGAGCTGGAGGTGGCCCGCCGGCTCGGCGACGACACCGACTGGCCGGCGGTGGCCGACGACCTGCTCGCCGACACCGAGCGGCTGAGCCGCCTGGTCGACGACCTGCTGCTGCTGGCCCGCCTGGACGAGGGCGACGCGTACCCCACCCGGCCGGCGCCGGTGGGGCCGGTGGAGCTGGGTGAGCTGCTGCGCGGGGTGTCCGGCCGTTACCCGTCGCCGCCGGTGCGGCTGGTCGCGCCGGCCGGGGCGTGGTGGGTCGAGGGGGATCCGGGGGAGTTGCGCCGGGTGCTGGTCAACCTGGTGGAGAACGCGCTGCGGCACGCGAACACCGGGGTGGAGCTGGCCGTGTCCGGCCCGCAGGGGGCGTACCACCTGGTGACGGTGACCGACGACGGTCCGGGCATCCCGGCGGCGGACCGGGAGCGGGTGTTCGCCCGGTTCACCAGGTTGGACGACGCGCGGGCCCGCGACGCCGGCGGCGCCGGCCTCGGGCTGGCCATCGTGCGGGAGCTGGTGCGCCGGGCCGGCGGCACGGTGGAGCTGGCCGACGCGACGCCGGGTGCCGCCGCGCCGGGGCTGCGGGCGACGGTGCGGCTGCCCGCGCTGGCCGAGCCGGACCCGGAGTGACCGGTCAGCGCCGCCGTTTCGTGCAGGTGGGGCCGGTGCGGGCGACCGTGTCGGTGGACCAGACAAGCGCCACGGTGAAGCAGTAGTCGGTGGTGCGGTCGAGCCCGTAGGCGATGTAGTCGGCCGAGCCGGCGGGCAGCGTCTCGAAGGTGCGTTGCGGCTGCCCGGCGCGGCCACCGGCGACCACCACCGGGCCCTCCGCGCCGGGTGGGTAGGTCCAGCTCAGCACGATGCTGTCGCGCCGGTCGGTGAGCGTGAACCGACCCGGCGGGGTGCCCGGGGAGGCGGCCGGCGGCCCGCTCGGGGTGGGGCGGGCCGAGGCGGGCGGCGGTTTGCGCGACGCCGTGCCCGAGGGCGCGGCCGGGGTGTCGTGGTCGCCGTCCACCCGGGACACGCCGGCGATCACCGCGATGGTGCCGAGCAGCAGCGCCACCACCACGCCGAGCACCGCCAGCGGCAGCCAGGGCCGCTCGCGCCGGGGCGCGACGGGTGGCCGGGGCACGTGCACCGGCAGGTAGCGCGACGGCGCCTCCGGGGCCGGCGGGACCCGGCGTACGCCGGCCGGCTCGTCGTCGGCGAGCCCGACCACGGTCGGCGGCAGCGCGTCCGCGCCGGGGCGCCACCGCTGCTCGGTCGGCTCGCCCGGCCGCCACGGCTCCTCCGCCGGCTCACCCGGTCGCCAGGGCTGGTCGACCGGCTCGTCCGGTGGCCACGGGTAGTCGTCGAACGCGTCGCCGTCGGCCTCCGGCGGGGTGCGGGGCGTGGGCACGTGCGCGGGGTCGGCGGCCCGGCCGGGCGGGTGGTAGAGCGGCGTCTCCACCGGGTCGTCGAGCGCGGGCGGGGTGTAGGGCGGCAGGTCGGGGGGACCCTCGGCGGTCGGGGGGACGCGGGCGGCGGGCACCACCGGCGCCGGGCGCGCGGGCGGCTCGGGCGCGGCGCAGACGTGGTCCGGGTCGGCGGCGGCCCGGGCCAGGCCGGCGACCTGGACGGCGAGCGGGTCGTCCACGGCGAGGTGCTCGCGGCACAGGTCCTCGGCGAGCGCCAGGTGTTCGTGCGCGTCGGCGTACCGGCCGCAGTCGCGTTCCATCGCGCCGAGCTTGGCGAGCATCTTGATGCCGCTGGGGTGGCCGTCGCCGTAGACCTCGCGGTGCAGCTCCCAGGCGTCGGTGAGGCGGTCGCGGGCCACCTCGCACTGGCCGCGCGCGTATTCCACCGTGGCCAGGTCGGCGTGCGCGGCCAGCACCCGCTGCGACTCCGGCCCGTCGCGGGCGGTCAGCTCGAGGATGACGTCGGAGTAGAGCCGGGCGGCGCGGGCGTCGCTGCCGACCCGGTGCAGCACCGCGGCGAGCGTCGCGGCGGCGGTGACGGTGCGCTCGTCGGAGCGCCCGAACAGCCGGGTGGTCGCCGCGTACGCGAACGCGGCCCAGCCTCGGGCGGAGTGCGGGTCGCCGAGCGCGACGAGCAGCCGCGCCTGCAGGCCGGCCGCCTCGGCCAGCTCGGGGGAGGCGTTGCCGGGGCGGGGATCGGCGTCGCTGAGCGCTTCGGCGAGCAGTCGTTGCGCGCCGGTGAGGTCGCCTTCGGACACCAGTTGGTGCGCCTGGTCGGTCAGGTCAGCGAAGCCGGAGGACACGCCCCATCGTGCTCATCCGGCGACGGTAAGTACAACCCCCGGAGTGGATCAGTTTGGTTCCGATCCGGTCAGGTGGTCGGCGAGCGTCTCGCTGATCCGGCGGAGCTGGTCGACCTGGGCCGGGCTGAGCGCGTCGAACAGGTGCCGGCGTACCCCCTCGACGTGGCCGGGCGCGGCGGCGGCCAGGGTGGCGAAGCCGTCGTCGGTGAGGACGGCGAGCTGGCCGCGCCGGTCGGTGGGGCAGTCCTCCCGGCGGATCCAGCCGGCGGCCTCCAGCCGGACGGCGGCGTGCGAGAGCCGGCTGCGGGAGGAGCCGGTGGCGTCGGCGAGGTCGCTCATCCGCAGCCGCCGGCCGGGGGCCTCGGAGAGCCGGACCAGGATCTCGTAGTAGGCGTGCGGCATGCCGGCGTCGCGTTGCAGCTCGCGGTCGAGGGTCTCCATCAGCGTCCGGGAGGCGGCCAGGAAGGCGCGCCAGGTCCGCTGCTCGTCTGGGTCCAGCCACCGGGTCATGACGCCCATCATACCGCCAATGGTTGAACGTTCAACAAAACCGCGCTACCGTCGGTGTCATGGGAATCCACCGGCTCAACCACGCCGTCCTCTACGTCAGTGACCTGGAGCGCAGCGTCGCCTTCTACCGCGACGTGCTGGGCTTCCGCCGGGTCCCGATGACGCCCGACGGCTTCCGCGGCGCCGCCTTCCTCCAGGCGGCGGACTCCACCAACGACCACGACCTCGGCCTGTTCGAGATCGGCGCGGCGGCCGGGGCGTCCCAGGCCGGCCGCGGCACCGTCGGCCTCTACCACCTCGCCTGGGAACTGGACACGCTGGACGAGCTGGCCGCCACCGCCGAGCGGCTGGCCGCCGCCGGCGCCCTGGCCGGCACGTCCGACCACGGCACCACCAAGAGCCTCTACGGCCGCGACCCGGACGGGCTGGAGTTCGAAATCGTCTGGATCGTCCCGGCGAACCTGCTGGACGACGCCGCGCTCGCCGCCCGCAAGCGGATCGGCCGGCTCGACCTCGACCGGGAGCGGCAGCGCTACGGCGGCCAGACCCGCGGCGGCGTCGGCGTCTCCGTACCGGCCTGAGCGGGGTTCGCGGGCGGGACGCTCGCGCCGTGCGGTAGAAACGGCACCATGCCGACCGACGCCGTCCTGCGCGAGCTGCTCGTCCGCCAACTCGACCACTGGCTCCCCGCGGCGCTGCACCGCGCGCGGCGGGCCACGCTCGCCCTCGCGTACGCCGGGGACGCCGCCGCCGGCGCGGAGGCGGCGCTGGGCGTGGTGGGCGAGTTCGCGGACCGGCTGCGCGGGCGGCAGCTGACCGTGCTGGTGCTGGCCGACGGCGACGCGGAGCTGCCGACGCGGCTCGGCGCCGCCGAGGCCGCCCTGCCGGCCGACGTCGCCGTGCACGTGGTGCCCGGCCGGCCCGACCGGCTGCCGGTGGCGCTCAAGGCGGCCGGCGCGGCCGGCGCGCCGCTGCTCGCCGTGGTCGACGGCGGCGAGCCCGACCCGGCGCTGCTGGCCGCCGTCGCGTCCGGTCGCCCGGCCGAGCTGCTGCTGGTCACCGAGGCCGGCCGGGCGCTGCGCCCGGCGCTGACCGCCGCCGGCTTCCCGCTGGTCACCGAGGTCGAGCTGGTGCCCCACGAGGGGCCGGCCCGGCTGCTCGGCTACGGCACCGGCTCCGACCGGGGCCTGGAGGCGCTGAAGGAGGCGCTCTGGGCGGTCGACGAGTATGCCGGGGTGCGTTACCGCGACCCGGCCGACCCGGCCGGGCGGCTGCTCGACATCAGCCTCGATCCGGAGCCCGGCCCGCTGCGCCGGGAGCTGCTGGCCGAGCTGGCCCGCTCCGGGCCGCTCACGGTGACCGAGCTGCGCCGGTTCGCCGCCACCGCCACCGTCTACCGGGCCGCCGACGCCAACCGGGCGCTCGCCTCGCTGCTCGACGGCGGCGCGGTGACCCGCGACCCGGAGCCCGGGCGGCTCGGCGGGGACGTGGTGATCAACGCCGTGCGGACCGCTGGGTCATCTGCCTGACCACCACCGACGCGCCGGTGGCGATGACGCCGATGCTGAACACCATCTGCGCGCAGACCGCCACCCGGGCGATCTGCCCGTTGGCGTGCACGTCGCCGTAGCCGATCGTGGTGAGCGTGGCCAGCGCGAAGTAGAGCGCGTCGACGCGGGTGCGCAGCCCGACGAACTCACCGGGCCGGGTGTTCGCCACCACGTAGTCGGCCAGCGCGAAGACGAGCAGGCCGGCGATCAGCGCCACCGCGAGCCGGGTCAGCGCGCGATCCTCCGCGTCGCCGGTCGGCTGGTTCTGGGCGAGCTGGCGGCGGACCTGGCCGGTCACCAGGAACGCGACCACGACCACGAGCAGCAGCGTGCCGGCGGAACGCAGGGCCAGCCGCAGGCCGTTCGGGTCCGCCTCGACCGGCACCAGGAAGTAGCCGATCAGCATCAGCGCGCAGGCCGCCACGGCCCGCCGTCGCATCCGCCGCAGGATCAGGTCCGCCATGTCCTGATTGTCCGCCGCGGAGGCGGCCCCGTCGGCGGAACACCGAACCCGCCCGTACGACGAGCGGGGTGCCGGCGAACCGCCGGCACCCCGCTCCTCGCCCGGGACTCAGGCCTTGTCCTGCTTCCAGGACAGCGGCCCCGGAAGGTCCACGCGGTGGGCGCGGGTGTTCGAGTTCCAGGACCAGCGGCCGATCTTGATGCTCCACGAGGAGAACCCGTTCTGGGTGAAGTGGAGGATCAGCGGCCCGTACTTCTTGCGCTTGCGGAACTGGACGCCCATCGGGGGTGCCTCCTTCGTCTCCCTGCCTCTGCGGGATCGAACATGCCCGGATCGACGATTCGCGAAACCCGGTCGGGTCCGGTCTGGACGGTGGGCGTACCGCCTCGGCACAATCTCTATTCAACGGGTAGGTGTTAAGGGGTGGTAAATGCTGGTGGAGGCGGGTCGTAACAAAGCCAGCGATGAAAGTCTCACTGGATGGAAGAGCGTTGACCGGCAGGGAGACCGGTCGGCAGCATGAGGACATGTCGCAGCGGGACGAGCTTCTCCTCACCGCTCGCGTGCACGTCGACCTGGTCCGGCACGCGAGCGCGCTCTGTTGAGCCGAGCGCTCGTCGTTCCCCCTCCTCAGCTCGTCCGTTCCCGCCGTCGGCGCATCGTGGCCCGGCGCGGTGCGGCGTGCTCTCCGCCCCCACGTGGGCCCCCTCCACCGCATCGTGGACAGATCAGGAGACACCGCCATGCCCTCGACCCGATCGCCACGGCGTGCCCTCGCCGCCGCCGTCGCCCTGCTCGCCCTCACCGCCGCCGCCGGATGCGGCGCCGACGCCGCCGCCGGCGGCAACCAGACCAAGGAACTGCGCTACCAGGGTTCGGTCGGTCAGGTGACCCTCCCCGAACTCGCCGCCGACCTCGGCTACCTCGGCGACGTGAAGCTCAACTGGATCGGCAACGTCACCGGCGGCCCCGCCGACATCCAGGCCACCGCCACCGGCCAGAGCGACTTCGGCGGCGCGTTCAACGGCGCGATCGTCAAGCTCCAGGCCGCCGACGCGCCGATCACGGCCGTGGTCAGCTACTACGGCTCCGACGCGCAGACCTTCCAGGGCTACTACGTGCTCGACGGCAGCCCGATCCGTGGCCCCCGCGACCTGATCGGCAAGCGGGTCGGCATGAACACGCTCGGCGCGCACGCCGAGGCCGTGCTGCGCACCTGGCTGGCCAGGGGCGGCCTGAGCGCCGACGAGATCGGCCGGGTCGAGTTGGTCGCGCTGCCGCCGGTCAACACCGAACAGTCGCTGCGGGCCAGGCAGATCGACGTCGCGGTGCTCGGCGGCGTGATCCGCGACAAGGCGGTCGCCGGCGGCGGCATCCGCACCGTGTTCACCGACTACGAACTGCTCGGCGCGTTCAGCGCCGGCAGCTACGTCTTCCGCGACGACTTCATCACCCGCAACCCGGACACCGTCCGCGCGTTCGTCACCGGTGTGGGCAAGGCCATCGAGTGGGCGCGCACCCAGCCGCGCGAGACGGTGGTGGCCCGGCTGCGGTCCATCATCGGCAAGCGCGGCCGCAACGAGGACGCCACCCTGGTCGACTACTGGAAGTCCAGCGGCGTGGCCGAGCCCGGCGGCGTCATCACCGACCGGGAGTTCGCCACCTGGATCGACTGGCTGGCCGACGCCGGCGAGCTCAAGGGCGCCCGGCCCGAGCCGGCCGACCTCTACACCAACCGGTTCAACGCGTTCGCCAACCCCGGCGGTGGCGCATGAGCACCGACAAGATCCTCTTCGACCGGGTCCGCAAGGTCTTCCCGGGCCGGCGTGGCGGCGGCGGCGCGGTCACCGCGCTCGACGACCTCACCCTCGGCGTACGCCCCGGCGAGTTCCTGGTCGTCGTCGGCCCCAGCGGCTGCGGCAAGTCCACCCTGCTCGACCTGCTCGGCGGGCTGGCCAGCCCGACCGGCGGGCAGGTGCTCGTCGACGGCCGCCCGGTCACCGGCCCCGGCCTCGACCGGGGCATCGTCTTCCAGCAGTACGCGTTGCTGCCCTGGCGCACCGCCGCCGGCAACGTCGCGTTCGGCCTGGAGGCCAAGGGCCTGCCTCGCGCGCAGCGCGCCGAACGGGTCGCCCACCACCTGGAGCTGGTCGGCCTGACCGGCTTCGCCGACCGATACCCGCACGAGCTGTCCGGCGGCATGAAGCAACGCGTCGCCATCGCCCGCAGCCTCGCGTACGACCCGGACGTGCTGCTCATGGACGAGCCGTTCGCCGCGCTCGACGCGCAGACCCGCGACTCGCTCCAGGACGAGCTGGTGCGGATCTGGCAGGCCACCGGCAAGACCGTCGTGTTCATCACGCACGGCATCGACGAGGCCGTGCACCTCGGCCGACGGGTCGCGGTGATGACCTCCCGGCCCGGCCGGATCAAGCAGGTCATCGACATCGAACTCGGCGACCGGGAGGCGGAGGAGGACGTCCGCTCCACCGACGCGTTCCGCCACCACCGGCACCAGATCTGGACGCTGCTGCGCGACGAGGTACGCGCCGCACAGTCCGCCGTACGCGAGGAGGCCCGCGTTGGTTGACGTCGCCGCACCCCCGGCCCGCCCGGCGGCCCCGCCCGCCCCGACGCCGACCCCGGTCGTCGCGTCGCGCCGCCCCGGGCGACTGCTCACGCTCGGCGGCCGGGCCCTGCACCGCAGCGTCGCGCTGCTGGCGCTCGCCGCCGTCTGGGAGACCGTGCCCCGCACCGGCCTGGTCGACCGGGTCTTCCTGCCCCCGCTGTCCGAGGTGCTCGTCGCCTGGTGGGAGCTGCTGCGCAGCGGGCAGCTCGCCGACCACGTCGGCGCCAGCCTCACCCGCTCGCTCACCGGGCTGGCGCTGGCCGTGGTCACCGCCATCCCGCTCGGCCTGCTGATCGGCTGGTACCGGCCCCTCGCGGACCTGCTCAGCCCGCTGCTGGAGGTGTTCCGCAACACCGCCGCGCTGGCGCTGCTGCCGGTCTTCGTACTCATCCTCGGCCTCGGCGAGACCTCCAAGATCGCCCTGGTGCTCTACGCCTGCTCCTGGCCGATCCTGCTGAACACCATCGCCGGCGTGAAGGGCGTCGACCCGCTGCTGGTCCGCTCGGCCCGCTCGATGGGCCTCAACCACCTGCGGCTGTTCCAGAAGGTGATCCTGCCGGCGTCCGTGCCGACCATCTTCACCGGCGTCCGGCTGGCCGGGGCCTACTCGATCCTGGTGCTGGTCGCCGCCGAGATGGTCGGCGCCAAGGCCGGGCTCGGCTACCTCGTGAACTACGCGCAGTACAACTTCGCGATCCCCGACATGTACGCCGGGATCATCACCATCTCCGCCATCGGGCTGGTGGTCAACCAGCTCCTCGTCGCCGGGGAACGTCGCTTCTCCACCTGGCGCGTCGACGTCACCACCGCCTGAGAGGAACCGCCATGACCCGGACCCTGCACCTCAACGCCTTCCTGATGGGGGTCGGCCACCACGAGGCCGCCTGGCGGCACCCGCTCACCGACCCCGGCCGGCTCGCCGACGTGCGGCACTTCCAGGAGCTGGCCCGCATCGCCGAGCGGGGCACGCTCGACTCGGTCTTCCTCGCCGACGGGCTGGCCGTCGGCCCGGCCGTCCGGCACCACATCCAGGCCGTCTTCGAGCCGCTCACGCTGCTCGCCGCGCTGGCCACCGCGACCGAGCACATCGGCCTGATCGCCACCGCCTCGACCAGCTACACCGAACCGTTCAACCTGGCCCGCGCGTTCGCCTCGCTGGACCACCTCAGCGGCGGCCGGGCCGGCTGGAACATCGTCACCTCCGCCCAGGCGCGGGAGGCCCGCAACTTCAACCTGGACGACCATCCCGCGCACGCCGACCGCTACCGCCGGGCCGCCGAGCACGTCGAGGTGGCGATCAAACTCTGGGACAGCTGGGAGGACGACGCGCTGGTGCTCGACACCGCGACCGGCGTCTTCGCCGACACCGACCGGGTGCACGAGATCGCGCACACCGGCGAGCGGTTCCGGGTGGCCGGCCCGCTCAACACGCCCCGACCGCCGCAGGGCCGCCCGCTGCTGGTGCAGGCCGGCTCGTCCGCCGACGGCATCGCGTTCGCCGCCCGCTACGCGGAGGCCGTCTTCACCGCGCAGCAGACGCTCGCCGACGGCCAGGCCTTCTACGCCGCGCTCAAGCGGGCCGTCGCCGACGCCGGCCGCGACCCGGAACTGGTCAAGGTGCTGCCCGGTATCGCGCCGGTGATCGGGGGTACCGAAGCCGAAGCCCATGCCCTCGCCGACGAACTGGAGGCGCTGATCGTGCCCGAGCACGCCCTCGCGCAGCTCTCCGGCATGACCGGGCTCGACCTGACCGGCCGGCCGCTGGACGGGCCGCTGCCCGACCTGCCCGACGCCACCACCGTGCAGTCCCACCAGAGCCGCTACCAGCTCGTCGTCGACCTGGCCCGGCGGGAACGGCTCACCATCCGGCAGCTCATCGGCCGCCTCGGCGGCGGGCGCGGGCACCGGGTGGTGATCGGCACCCCGGAACAGATCGCCGACCAGATCGCGCTCTGGTTCACCCAGGGCGCCGCCGACGGTTTCAACGTCATGCCACCGCTGCTACCCCACGGACTGGAGGCCTTCGTGGACCACGTCGTACCCCTGCTGCGCCGGCGCGGGCTGTTCCGCTCCGCATACACCGGGCGCACGCTGCGCGAGCACTACGGCCTGCCCCGCCCGACCGGCGTCCACGCCGGCCGAGAGCTGGTGGCGTCGTGACCACCGTGGACCGGCCGGCCGCTGGCGACGTCGAGCTGCGTCCGGTCGACGTCGACTCGTTCCGCGCCCTGCTGCGCCGGCAGGCGTCCACGGTCACCGTGGTCACCACGCCCGGCCTGCGCGGTGACCGGCTCCTGCCGACGCTGCCGCCGGCCGGCTTCACCGCCACCTCGTTCACCTCGGTGTCGCTGGACCCGCCGCTGGTGTCGGTCTGCCTCGGCCGCGCGTCGTCGAGCTGGCCGACCGTCGCGCACGCCGAGCACGTGGCCGTGCACCTGCTCGCCTCCGGTCAGCAGGAGATCGCGCAGATCTTCGCCACCAGCGGCATCGACCGGTTCACCGCCCACCCCGGCTGGACCACCGGGCCGTTCGGGGTGCCGCTGATCGGCGACGCGCTGGCCGTGCTGCTGTGCCGGGTGGTCCGGCGGATCGAGGCCGGCGACCACACCATCGTGCTCGGCGAGCCGTTGGCGCTCGGCGCCGGCGAGGACGGCCACCCGCTGCTGCACCACCGCGGACGCTGGACCACCACCGTCGAGGACTGGCCCGAGTCGTGGTGACCGCCCCGGCCGACGAGCTGCTCGCGCTGGACCGGGCCGCCCAGGACCTGCTGTTCCGGGCGGCCCGCACGGCCACCGCGTTCACCGACGAACCGGTCGACGACGCGCAGGTCCGGGCCGTGCACGACCTCGTCCGGTACGGCCCGACCGCGATGAACGCGCAGCCGCTGCGGGTGCTGCTGCTGCGCTCGCCGGCGGCCCGGGCCCGGCTGCTGCCGTACGTCAGCGCCGGCAACCGGGACAAGACGGCAGGCGCGCCGCTGACCGCGGTGCTCGCCGCCGACGTGGACTGGCACGACCGGCTGCCGGAGCTGTTCCCGCACCGCCCCGGCGCGCGGGACTGGTTCACCGGCGACCCGGCCGGCCGGGAGGCGCAGGCCCGGTTCAACGCCGCGCTGCAGATCGGCTACCTGGTGGTCGGGGTCCGCGCGGCCGGGCTGGCCGCCGGGCCGATGGCCGGGTTCGACGCGGCGGGGGTGGAACGCGAGTTCTTCCCCGACCGGCGGCACCGGGTGCTGCTGCTGATGAACATCGGCCGGCCGGCGCCGGACGCCTGGCGGAAACGACTGCCCCGGCTGCCGTACGAGGAGGTGGTCAGCACGCTGTGACCGGCCGGGTCAGCGCGGCTCCCACGCGTCCGGCTGGGCGGTCAGCTTGCGCACGTGGGCCGGCAACCGGCCGCTGACCAGCTCGTCCAGGCTCACCTCGTCGACCACCCGCCGCACCGAGGCGCGCACCGCCACCCAGAGCCGGGGCAGGTTCTCCGCCGCGCCCTCGTAGCGGGTTTCCTCGGGACGCAGCCCGCGTACCCCGGCGAGCGGACCGTCGACGGCGCGCAACACCTGCCCGATGGTGACGTCCCGCGGCGGCCGGGACAGCGTGTAGCCACCTTCGGCGCCGCGCTGGGCCCGGACGATCCCGGACCGGCGCAGGTCGGCCAGGACCGCCTCGAGGAACTTGCGGGGCATGTCCTGCTCCGCCGCGATGGCCTGGGTGGACAGCAGGGTGGGGTACGCGGTGGCCAGGCTCAGGACTGCCCGGACCGCGTAGTCGCCGCGCGCGGAGATCTGCACCCTGCCATCATGCCCGGCCGGCCGGCACGGGGGAGTCGGCGGGCGGGCGCGGACGCACCGGCCGGACGGGCAGCGGCTGCTCCCGGGCCGCGCGGAACGCGCCCGGGCTCACCCCGACCTCCCGGGTGAAGAAGCGGCCGAAGTTGGTCGGCTCGGGAAAACCGAGCCGCCGGCCGATCCGGGCGATCGGGTCGTCGGTGGCGGCCAGCAGCCGGCGGGCCTGCAACGCCACCCGCTCGTCGATGACCTGCTTGGCGCTGCGGCCGGTCACCGCCAGGCAGGCCCGGGTGAGGGTACGCACGGAGCAGCCGAGCTGCGCGGCGTAGTCCTCCACCCGGCGGGTCTGCCGGTAGCCGCGCTCCACCTCCCGGCACAGCCGCCGGAACGTCTCCGCCTCGGCGCGCGGCGACGGCGCCTCCCCGGCGTGCGGCAGCAGGCTCAGCCGCAGCAGCAGCACGGCGAGCTGGTGGCGCAGCAGCGCCGCGGCGGCCGGCACCAGCGCGTGCCGGTCGGCGTCCACGGCCAGCTGGGCCACCTCGCTGATCACCGCGTCCTCGTCCTCGCCGGCGAGCTGGCGGTGGGTGGGCACCGCGTCCGGGTCCACGTCGAGGCCGCGCAGCGCGTCCGGCCCCCAGGTCACCACCGTGGCGTCGAGCTGTGTGCCGAGGCAGCGCAGCGCCTGGCCGGGGCGGGCGCGCAGCAGCGTGCCGGGGCGGCAGGGCACGGCCCGGAAGTCCAGTTCGGCGGTGCCGTGGCCGTGGGTGACCAGGATCAACAGGTCACGGTCGAGCAGCACCGGCCGGGGCCAGCCGGGCGCGGGGGTGAGGTCGTCGAGCGCGCCGGTGACGATCTCGTCGGTGTCGAGGCGGGGTGCCGACAGGCCGGTGCGGGTGGCCGGCGGGGGCTGACCGGTAGTGACCATCATCCCCGACGTTAACCGGCCGGGCAGCACGTCGCATCTCGACGGGTTCGCCCCACCCGGGCGCTCTTGTCGGCGCACCCGCCGGACGGTTACGTTACCGGTCGGTAAGGCGCGGGCCGGCCGACGGCCGTGACCGGCGGAAAACGGCGATGGGATGGGCATGACGGATCTGTTCTCGGTCGACGGCAAGACGGTCCTGGTCACCGGCGGATCGCGCGGGATCGGGCTGATGATCGCGCGCGGATTCGTCCGGGCCGGCGCGCGGGTGATCATCTCCTCGCGCAAGGCGGACGTGTGCGAGTCGGTGGCCGAGGAGCTCTCCGCCGAGGGCCACTGCGAGGCAGTCGCGGCCGACCTGAGCACCGACGACGGCGCGCTCGCGCTGGCCGAGGCCGTCCGGCAGCGCCACGACCGGCTGCACGTGCTGGTCAACAACGCCGGCGCCACCTGGGGCGCGCCGCTGGAGGAATACCCGGAGGGCGCGTTCGACAAGCTCTGGGCGGTAAACGTCAAGGCCGTCTTCCGGCTCACCACCGCGCTGCTGCCGGCGCTGCGCGCCGCCGCCGACGCCGACGACCCGGCCCGCGTGATCAACATCGGGTCGATCGACGGGCTCCGGGTGCCGTGGATGGAGGTGTACGCCTACTCCGCCACCAAGGCGGCCGTGCACATGCTCACCCGCGGCCTCGCCCACCAGCTCGCCGCCGAGGCGATCACGGTCAACGCGATCGCGCCCGGCCCGTTCGAGAGCAAGATGATGGCGTTCGCGCTTGACGACCCGGAATCCCGCGCGGCCATCGAGCAGCAGGTGCCGCTGGGCCGCATCGGGCGCCCCGAGGACATGGCGGGCACCGCGATCTACCTCGCGTCGCGCGCCGGCGCGTACCTCACCGGGGCGGTCATCCCGGTCGACGGCGGGATCACCACGCGCGGCTGACCCGCGTACCGCGTGGAGTGGGTCAGACGACCCGGGGCCGCGCGGACTCGGCAGATCCGCGCGGCCCCGGGTTTCGTCGTGCTCAGCGACCGGCGAGCAGCCGGTTCACCGCGGTGTCGACGTCCAGGTGCTCGGCCTCGCGGCCGCGCGGGACGACGACGTAGGTCCGGCGCAGGAAGCGCACCAGCACGCTGCGCGGAACCTCGAACAGGGCGTTGCCGTCCGGGGACGACAACGCGAGCGCGACGAAGTCGCCGCGCGGGGTGGCCCACGGCCAGACCCGGACGTCACCGATGCCGGCCGGCTCGTCGAGCCCGGTGACCAGCAGCTCGCGGGCGAACGACCAACTCACCGCCTCGCCGCCGGCCGACTCGGCATGGAACAGGACATGGACCGCATACGGGTCAGCAGGGTCGTAACGCAGGCTGGCACGCACCGGCAAGGCGGTGGCGTCAGGCGCGACGAGCCTTAGCGACGTCTCGACCTCTACGGTCGTCGGTCGGATGACACTCATGAACGTTCTCCCCCCGGCACCGCTGCGGAACGCGCGTGTCCCGCTTTTCCCATACTCAGGTGCTGCTCCTGGCTACGCTCCGCCATACGCTGACTTCACCCAGTGGTGGGAAGGGGGTCGGAAAGCCCCTCGGGACCGCTGGACCCCGCGTAGAATTTCCGGTTCCGCCCACTCCGTCGTTCCGCCCGGCAACGGGTGGTTCAGTCGTCGACTTACTCCGGTAACGTCCAGTCGTCAGCAGGGGTGACGGTCGCGGGCGACACTGGGGGTGGAAATGGTCACGAGGGGCACCTCCACGGCGACCAGCGCCGCGACCGATCCGCCGGAGGATGCGGCCCGAACAGCCAGAAATCGGGGGTACGCGGTGCCGGTCGACGGGCGTTCGCAAGGCGCCCTCACCCCGCGCCGGCGGCGAGGCTGGCGAGGCCGCCTCCACACCACGCTCGACCTCATCCGCGCCAACCCCACCGGCCGCGTCGCCCTGAAGATCTTCATCGGCATCCTCGGCGCCCTCGTGGTCACCGTCGGCATCGCGCTCATCCCGCTGCCCGGCCCCGGCTGGCTGCTCGTCATCGCCGGCCTCGGCGTCTGGGCGGTCGAGTTCCACTGGGCCCGGCGGCTGCTCGCCTTCACCCGCCGCCACGTCAACGCCTGGACGCGCTGGGTGACCAGCCGATCGCTGCCGGTGCGCTTCGTGCTCGGCCTGGTCGGGCTGGTCTTCGTGTCGGTGGTGGTGTGGCTTTCGCTCAAGTACAGCCTCGGCATCGACGTGGTGTCGCGGGCGCTGCACTACCTCGCGACGCACTGAGACCCGGTTTTTGGTCCGGGCAGCCGATCGGGTAGAGTCATGCGCGCTGAGGGCGATTAGCTCAGCGGGAGAGCGCTTCGTTCACACCGAAGAGGTCACTGGTTCGATCCCAGTATCGCCCACCGTAGATGCATGCAGGTCAGGAGCCCGTAACCGGAACCACCGGTAACGGGCTTCTGCCGTGTGACCCCTTAAATTGGGAGCAGATTGGGAGCAGAGCGCTCGTGTCCAGGGCTGCCTGGCATCCTCTGTAGCCCTCGGCCGGTGTTCGGCGCATCCGCTTGCTCGGATCGACTGGTGGTGAACTCCACTCGCGACCATCTCGGACACATATCCCGCGCTCTGCAGTGACTGAAGTCCCCAAGAGCACCCCCCACGTGCGTGACAAGGACGTGCGGGGCGCCGGTGACAGAAGCTTGAACGGCGGAGCCACGAGCGTGGGAGACCGAACGCCAAGGGCCGTGCGCGGGACATGTCGCGCATGAGGGCCTCGGGCCGTCAACGTCTGCCCCACACCGGCAACTCGGCAGCACGTCCCGGCGCCGGCTCGGACAAGAATCGACGTAGTCTTCCAGACCTCCGTCATCGGCACGCGCACCGGCGCGACGCTGCTCGGCGGGTTGGTCGAATCCCGGCATTGCCGATCCAGCCCGGCGCCGTTTGGCTACCTCACCGGGATAGTCGCTTGGCGTGCTGGCCGACACCTCTTGGTCAGTGCCGCAGCTGAGGCGACGGTATGGCGTCGGCCAGGCCGCCAGCCGAATGAGATCCTGCTGATGCCAGGAACAGGAGCGCTTTCCCTGGATGGGCCATGGCGTTGTGCCCGGCTAAGTATCGCGGGCCCGGGGACTGGGTTGTTAACCTGCCGAACAGGCTGCCGGCCCTCAACGAGGATGCAACGCGGGCAGACTTCAGGTCGACATCAGCGCAAAGGCCCTATCGATCGTCACCGCACTGCTCCTGCGCCACGGTGACCTAGCCGCCGACGTTGTTCAGGTCGCGGGTGAGGCCACGCACCATTGTGCAGGGCTTCCCGGCAGGATGTGGTTCGCGGCATGGGCAGGTCCAAGAGCCGGTGGTGAGCCGATCGATGACGCGGGTGAGCACGCTGCGTGAGAACACGGGTGTCGGACCGCTGACGATGACCGGTTCGTCGGCGCTCGTCCTCGCAGCGAGCTGCGCGCCGAGCCCGGCGACGGCGTCAGCGGCACCGGTTCGGATGCCGGCAGCGTCTGTCGGGTCTGTCCGGGTG
Source organism: Micromonospora sp. NPDC049282 (assembly GCF_043197045.1). Classification (NCBI taxonomy): domain Bacteria; kingdom Bacillati; phylum Actinomycetota; class Actinomycetes; order Micromonosporales; family Micromonosporaceae; genus Micromonospora; species Micromonospora sp. NPDC049282. The sequence continues at coordinate 2,354 of NZ_JBICSL010000013.1, read as the reverse complement.
CGTTCGGTGGCTAGCTTGCGCGCAACGCCGATCGCGGCGAGGAGGTGTCCCGCGTTGGGCACGGCGATGGTCACGGGCTCGGCTTGATCAGCTGCTGCGCGATAAGTGGCAGCATGCTCGGCGAGGACCTTCGCGAGAAGACTGATGGTGTGCGGAGCGATGTAGGTCTGCACCGCTAATACTGCAACGGCAGTAGGCGAATCGAGTTCGGTTCGCGTTCGTTGGTCTGCCTGTGACGGATGTTGATGTTGATCGTTGGCATGGGGAGTTGGACCGGTTGCATGCCCGTATCGGGCCTCGGTTTCGCCGTTCTGAGCCGCGGCGGCGTGTGCGTCAGTACCTGTGCGGCCTGGTGTCGGGTCTGGGCCGTAAGAACGGTTGGACCCTCGCTGAGCAGGCCGGGGATGTGTCGCCGGACGGGATGCAGCGGCTGTTGCGGTGGGCGGACTGGGACGTCGATGCGGTGCGTGATGATGTGCGGGACTACGTGGTTGAGCACCTCGGCGAGCCGGGCGGTGTGCTGATCGTCGACGACACCGGGTTTCTGAAGAAGGGCAGCCGGTCGGCCGGGGTGCAACGCCAGTACTCCGGCACCGCCGGGCGGACGGAGAACTGCCAGGTCGGAACGTTCCTGGCTTACCGGTCGGCGAAGGGCCACGCGCTGATCGATCGGCAGCTCTACCTTCCGACGTCGTGGACTGATGACCGGGACCGGTGCCGGGCCGCCGGGATCCCGGACGAGGTGCAGTTCGCCACGAAGGTGCAGATGGCCCGGCAGATGCTGGCCCGTGCGTTGGACGCCGGGGTGCCGGTGGGCTGGGTGACCATGGACGAGGCCTACGGGCAGTCGAAGTCGCTGCGGCTGTGGTTGGAACACCGGGATGTGGGTTATGTGGTCGCGACCCGCCGCAACGACGACATGATCACCACGACGATGGGCATCGCCCGGGCTGACAAGCTGATCGCTGCTGTGCCGGCGCGGGCATGGTGCCGGCTGTCCGCCGGCGCCGGCGCCCACGGCCCCCGTGAGTACTGGTGGGCGCGGGTGCCGGTGCGTATCGGCTGGCAGCCCGGCCGTGGGCACTGGCTCCTGGCTCGGCGCAGCATCAGCACCGGCGAGATCGCCTACTACGTTTGCTACGGACCTCGCCGCACCCGCCTGCTCGACCTCGCCCGCATCGCCGGGGCCCGGTGGGCGATCGAGGAGTGCTTCCAACAGGCCAAGAACGAAACCGGCCTCGACGAGTACCAGGTCCGCGACTGGCGAGCCTGGTACGCCCACATCACCCTCGCGATGGCCGCCCACGCCTGGCTGTCCGTGGCCCGATCCCTTACCGCAAAAGGGAATCCAGCCCCAGCGACGGCATGATGATCGGCTACACCGTACCGGAGATCCGAAGACTGCTCACCGCACTCGCAGTGCGACCAACCCATCCGCCAGAGCGGGTCTGGGCCTGGTCCCGATGGCGCAGACGACGCCAACACCAAGCCCGAACCTGCCACTACCGCCGACGCGGCTACCCCTGACAACTGCCGTTGCAGTACTAGAGCTTCTAACTCTTCGAGCGTTGGAGTCGGCGCCAGCAGATGATGGCGCAGGCGAGGGTGAGGAAGGCTTCGTGGATGTCGTCGCGGATCTCCCAGCGATGCGCAGGCGGCGGAACCAGTGCAGCAGGGCGATGGTCTGCTCGACTCACCGTCGGGCGCCGAGCCCGGAGCCGTGGCCGGTGCCGCGGCGGGCGATGACCGGCGTGATCCCCCTGGCCCGCAGGTCCTGGCGGTAGCAGTCGTAGTCGTAGCCCCGGTCCGGCGTAGAGCCGCTCGGGTCGTTGCCGTGGCCTGCTGCGGATGCCCTTAATCCGAGGCAGCTTGTCGACCAAGGGCATGAGCTGGGTGACGTCGTGACGGTTGCCGCCGGTCAAGCCGACGGCGAGGGGGATGCCGCCCGCGTCGGTGATGACGTGGTCTTTCGAGCCTGGCTTGCGGCGGTCGACCGGGCTCGGGCCGGTTTTGGGCCGCCCTTGAGCGCCCGGATGTGGGAGCCGTCGATCACCGCCCGCGACATGTCGAGTTGGTCGGCGGCCGGCAGTCTGCCCAGCAGCACCTCGTGCAGTCGTTGCCAGACGCCGACGTCGTTGCAGTCCCGCAACCTGTGCCAGCCGGTCGTTCCTGACCCCGAAGCCGAGTTCTTGGGGCAGGTGTTCCCAGGGGTTGGCGGTGTAGAGCACGAACAGGATCCCGCACAACACCTTGCGGTCATCAGAGGGCGGTTCGGAGTGTTAGGTCCGTTTCTGGGTGAGGGTGAATACTCCGGGTTCGTCTTCGGTGAGGACGTGGCGGTTGACCATGCGTTT
>NZ_JBICSL010000012.1:0-217613 GCF_043197045.1 Micromonospora sp. NPDC049282 | reverse complement strand
CCCATCGACTGGTCGCTATCAATGGCGAATCTGCCGCAAGGCCACCAACCGGACGCAACGTATAGATCAGATCAAGTTACTGCGGACCGCCCTCTCAGGACCGGAAACATCCGCATCTGCCGCGCAGCGGGCGCGCCGGAAACAGGAGCTTCCGTCACTCTCCGTAGACGTTTGGCGTGTGCATCGGCTCGATCCCCGTGCACGCACGTGCCGATGCGAGGATGTTTGGGTAGCCGACACTCGGACTCGTTGCGGGCCGGTGCAGCACGGTCGTGTCCGGGCGTTTCCCCTTACAGGCAGCTCGCGTTCGCGCTCGGTGACCCCGGTCAACCTGCGGTGGAACGTGCGGCCGGCGTTCCGTTCTTCTTCCCGCACCAACTCGCCGCGTATCAACGGCAACCTACGCTGATCAGCGCCGCCTACGCGCTGTTCCTCGCCGGCACCATCGCACTCTGGCCGGGCGTCGGCCCTCTGGGGCGGCAGTCTGGTGATCTTCGGCCTGTTCGCCCGCGCTTTCCACTACGGCGTCAACACGCTGCAGATACTGTGGGTCGTTCTTCTACTCCCGTGCTGCGGGCTGAGGCCGTTAGGCTACAAATATGGTCCGGGATGAACTGCTGCGGCTGCGAGCGAGGGCGGAGGCGGAGGCGGCGACGCTGGCCCAGGATCTGGAGGCGCTGTTCCTGGCATCGCGGGATTCGAATGCCGACGACGAGCACGACCCGGAGGGCGCCACCATCGGCTTCGAACGCGCCCAGTTGACCGCGCTGCTGGCCGGGGCGCGGGAGCGGATCGCCGACGTTGACGACGCGCTGCGTCGGGTGGACGCGGCGACCTACGGCGTCTGCGAACGATGCGGGCAGCCGATCGGCGATGAACGGCTAGCCGCGCGGCCGTTCGCCCGCTTCTGCATGGCGTGCGCGTAGAGCAGCAAGGAAAGTTCCGCGGGCCACGACCAGAGATGCGCTCAACTGCCGCGATGCGCGCGTCCCTGTCGCGGACCGTGAGGGCCCCCGCGATCCGCCTTGAGGATCATGTCAAGCATCAGGTGGGACGCGACTGTCAAGCTTGTCCCGTGACGGGACAAGCCGGCAGCCGGCGATGCCTGGTCTCGCATGATGGTTGACGAAACGGCGTCGCAGGATGCTTGACGCCGGAGTGGAGATCGGGTTCAGGACTGTGAGCCATGCACCGAACGCCACCAGGCAATGTCGATAACGATCTGTTCCGTTTCGAGGACATCACGCTCGAACGCTTCCACGTCGACGGGCGCGGGCGGCTGATCCATCAGCGCGGTGACCTCATCGGGTAGTCGCACGTTGTGCGCGTCGATGTAGTGCGCGAGCCCTTCTGGCCACACGAAGTGCCTGCCGTCGGTCAGTTCGGTGGATCCGTTGCGGGTGCCGCACAGCCGACACAGTGAGTGGCCCGCCGTGGCCACGAAACAGGTGCCACCACGCAGGTAGTCGCTTACCCGTCGCTGGGTCGCCGGATCGGCTTCGCGGTCCACGAGCAGCGCGGGGTCGGGCCAGTAGCCGATCAGTCGCAATGTCTGGGTGTTGTCTGGCTCGCTGCTCGACACGGGCACCATCGTCGCACGATCGGAGACACCGCCGAGCGTCAAGGATCAGCCGAGGCCGCCGCGTCAACCATCAACCGGAGTCGGACAGATGCCTGGTCTCGCATGATGGTTGACGAAACGGCGTCGCAGGACGCTTGACGCCAGGTCGTGATCGAATACAGGTTGCGCCTTTGGCGTGCCGTCGATCGTAGGGGCTGCGTGGCGCTGGGTGCACCTCGCAATGCTGGAGTCAGCTCGGCCGAGCTTGGTCCGGATGTCTGATGGTGTGTCAGGGATGGCGAAGCAGATCAAGCACGCGTGCTTGCAGTGCTGGTTGCACGCCGCGTTCGGCCATTGCTTTCTGAACGAGTTGAAGATCAGAGCCGTGCACCCGCATGTGGTCGATCAACGGCATGTAGCGGTCCGGGCGATCCCGATAGAGTTCGGAGACTAACCGGAGCTCTGGCCGGACCGCGGGAACCATGTGCTTGCCGCATTGGACTTGAACGTAGTGCTGCCACGGGCCGGCCCCGATGCATTCGAGCGTGTCGGTATCGGCCGGCCGCTCGACGGTGCTTGCCGGCTCGGTCACGCCGTAGTCCTCGATCAACTCTCGCCGGCTGGGCAGCTTGGCGTCGGGCGGGAACTCGTCGCGGGCGGATTCAGGTAACCGGGGGAGGGACTTCCGTGAACGACGTGGCGTGGTCGATGGCCCACTGGCGAAACGTTCGCGCCGGCCTTCCGAGCAGGTCGGAAACCGTGGAGGTGACGTAGGCCGGGCGTCCCGTCGCGGCGTTCCATGCGGCCAGCAGCATGTCCACGGCCGGGCGTGAGGCTTCCGGCATCGTGCGCCGGAACTGGTCGGGCGATAGGTCCTCGAACGTGAGCCGGCGGTCCAGCGCCTCTCCGAGGATGCGCACCTGATCGGCCTGGGTGAGTGACTCGGGGCCGGTCAGGACGTAGTCGCCGCCGACGTGCCCGCCTTCGTGCAGGATCCGCGCGACGACCTCGGCCACGTCCCGATCGTCGACCGGGGCCGTCTCGGCCGCGCCGTACGGCCACCGGATCACGTCGCCGGCGCGGATCGTGGCGGCCCACCACATCAGGGCGTTCGACGCGAACATCCCCGGTCGGATGATCGTCGAGTCGAGTCCGGTGGCCACGATGAGCCGCTCGATCTCGGCGTGCAGCGCCGCCATCGGGTTAGGTTGCTGGAAGAACGGGTGCGGGGTCCGGTGTGGTGCGGACAGGTAGACGACTCGCTGTGCGTGGGTGGCCAGCCGGTCGACGATGGCCGGCGCGGTCTGCGGCGGGGCGGTCCAGACGAGAAAGACCGTGCTGACGGCGTGTAGCGCGGCGTCGAGAGATTCGGGCACCGTGAGATCGCCGGTGACGATCTCGACGTTGGTGGGCAGGGTCGCTGCCGATTCGGCGCGCCGCACGAGGGCGCGGACCGGCGCACCCGCCTCGGTCAGCAGGTCGACCACGGCGCGTCCGACTCGCCCGGTGGCCCCGGTGACGAGGACCGTACGGCTGTCTGTCTCTTTCATGGCCATCATTTAAGCGTTACCGAGTTAAAAAAGCAACCGGGTAACGAATGTTACGGTGACGATGTGAGTGAACCTGTCGGGCTGCGCGCCCGCAAGAAGGTACGAACCCGGGACGCGATTGCTGACGCGGCGATCTCGCTGTTCCTGGCGCGCGGATTCGAGCAGGTGTCGGTATCTGACATCGCCGCGACGGCGGAGGTGTCGAAGCCGACCCTGTTCCGCTACTTCGCCACCAAGGAAGACCTGATCCTGCACCGCTTCGCGGACCACAACGGTGAGGCCGCACGTGTGGTCCGCGACCGGCAAGTTGATGTCGCACCGATGGTGGCGCTGCACCGGCATTTCCGGGCCGGTCTTGAACGCTTCGAGCCGGTGACCGGCCTCAACGATCATCCCGAGGTGGTGGCGTTTCATCGGCTGGTGTTCACCACCCCGAGCCTGGCGGGACGGCTTCTGCGGTACATGCTCGCCGATGAGGAGGCGTTGGCCGGCGTCCTCGCCCCGGGCGTCCGGGGCCGACTGCAAGCCGCCCAGGTGATCGCGGTTCAACGGGTGCTGGCGCGGACCAACTGGCAGAAGATCGCCGACGGGCGGACAGCGCGCGACGTACAACCCGAGGCGTTCGCCGACGCAGATCAGGCATTCTCCCAGCTATGCCACGGAACGGGCAGCTCCTAACCGTCCCGGTCGGACGACCCCGCCGGAGGTCGTGAGGTCATCCACGGCGAGATGGCGCCATGCTGATGCCATCGCTGATCACGGCTCTACCACGGGCTATGTGCTCCATTCCCAGGGATGGTGCCAAGATGATGCCATTCTGGCTTGCGGCGGTGCCAATACGTGTGCCACAGTAGTGCCATGGACTTGACCTCGTATGTGAGCAACCTCGGGCGGGAGTTCGCCGCCCTCGCCGAAGCCGGCGGTGAAGAATCGCGTGCGCTGGTCGAGCGCCTGACCGGGCCGCTGGAGTCGGCGATCCGGATGACCCTGCTGGACGCGCTGTCGGCCGCCGCCGACGAGATCACCCGGGAACTGGCCCCGGGATCGGTGGAGCTGCGGCTGCGCGGTCGCGACCCGGACTTCGTCGTGACGGCGCCGTCCGCCGAGCCGCTCCCTGCCGCGCCCGAGGCGGCCACGGCGCCCGACCTCGACCTGCCGCTCACCGAGGACGGCCCGGTCGCCCGGATCAACGTACGCATGCCCGAGCAGCTCAAGGCCGCGGTGGAGGAGGCCGCGGCCGCCGAGGGGCGTTCGGTCAACGCCTGGCTGGTCCGGGCCGCCGCCGCCGGCCTGCGCGGCGGCGACCGGGAGCCGCGTCCCGAGCCGCCGCACGTCGGGAAGCGGTCCCAGCAACGGTTCACCGGCTGGGTGCACTGACCGCACCGCACCACTTTCCTCTCACGTCCCCCTGACCTGCGGGGACGACCCACCCACCCAGGATGCGGGGACAACCATGCCTGTTTTCGACACGCCCGAATCGATCTCCGTCACGATGGAGCTCGGCGTCGCCTCCGTGCTGATCGCCGCGAGCGACCGCGCCGACACCGTGGTCGAGGTCCGCCCGAGCAACGGCGACGACGAGTCCGACGTGCAGGCCGCCGCGCAGGTACGCGTCGACCTCACCAACGGCACGCTCCAGGTCACCGGCCCGAGGCGCTCCTTCGACTTCTCGAAGAAGAGCAGGTCGGTGGACGTTTCCATCGAACTGCCCAGCGACTCCCGACTCTCCGCCCACCTGCTGATGGGCGACGTCAGCGCCGCCGGCCGGCTCGGTGAGACCCGGGTCAGGACCACCGGCAACGTCCGGCTGGAGCAGACCGGGCCGCTGCGCCTGCACACCGGCGTCGGTCGCATCACCGTCGACGGTGTCACCGGCGACGCGGAGATCTCCACCGGCTCCGGCACGGTGCGGGTCGGCGCCGTCGAGGGCGCCGTGGCGGTCAAGAACTCCAACGGCGACACCACGATCGACGCGGCCACCGGCGACGTACGGGTGCGCAACGCCAACGGCGGCATCGAGGTGGCCCGCGCCGGCGCGGGCGTCGACGCGAAGACCTCCAACGGCGGCATCCGGATCGGCGAGGTGGTGCGCGGCTCGGTCGTGCTCGGCACGGCCATGGGCGACCTGGACATCGGCGTCGCCCAGGGCACCGCCGCGTGGCTGGAGGTCAACACCAGCTTCGGCCAGGTGCACAACCTGCTGGAGAGCACCGCCCGGCCCGGCGGGACCGAGCAGACCGTCGAGGTGCGCGGCCGCACCTCCTACGGCGACATCACCATCCACCGGTCCTGAGGAGGGCACCATGACCACGAATCAGATCGCCGTGACCGGGCTCCGGAAGTCGTTCGGCGACCACGTCGTGCTCGACGGCATCGACCTGCGCGTACCCGAGGGAACGGTCTTCTCGCTGCTCGGCGCGAACGGCGCGGGGAAGACCACCACCGTGAAGATCCTGTCCACCCTGCTCGCCGCCGACGCCGGCGAGGTGCGGGTCGCCGGGCACGACCTCGCCCGCGAGCCGGACGCGGTACGCGCCGCGATCGGCGTCACCGGGCAGTTCTCCGCGGTGGACAAGCTGCTCACCGGCGCGGAGAACCTGCGGCTGATGGCGGACCTGCACCACCTGCCCCGGGAGGAGGGCCGACGCCGCGCCGCCGGGCTGCTCGAACGGTTCGGCCTGACCGAGGCGGCCGGCAAGCCGGCGTCGACCTACTCCGGCGGCATGCTGCGGCGGCTCGACCTGGCGATGACCCTGGTCGGCAGCCCGCGCGTGATCTTCCTGGACGAGCCGACCACCGGGCTGGACCCGCGCAGCCGCCGCGACATGTGGCAGATCGTGCGCGACCTGGTGGCCGGCGGCGTCACCATCTTCCTGACCACGCAATACCTGGAGGAGGCGGACGAGCTGGCCGACCGGGTCGCGGTCCTGGACCACGGCCGGGTGGTCGCCGAGGGCACGCCCGAGGAGTTGAAGCGACGCGTCCCCGGCGGGCACGTCCGGCTGCGGTTCGCCGACCCGCAGGCCCTCGACGCGGCCGTACGGGTGCTCGACCGGGCCACCCGTGACACCGACGCGCTCGCCCTGCGGGTGCCCGGCGACGGCAGCCTGCGCTCGTTGAGGGCGCTGATCGGCGACCTCGACGACCGGGGCGTCGAGGTCGACGAGCTGTCCGTGCACACCCCCGACCTCGACGACGTCTTCCTCGCCCTCACCGGCGACCCCACCGACGAGAAGGTGACCACGCCATGAGCATCTCCGCCCCCGCCGACCTCCGCTTCCACCCGCTGCGCGACTCGGTGACGATGCTGCGCCGCAACCTCAGGCGCATGCTGCGCTATCCGTCGATGACCGTGATGCTCGTCGGAATGCCGGTGGTGTTCCTGCTGCTCTTCGTCTACGTGCTGGGCGGCACGCTGGGCGCCGGGCTCGGGGGCGGCGGCGTGGCCGGCGCGGGTACGCGCGCCGCGTACGCCAACTACGTGGCGCCCGCGATCATCCTGATGACCGTGGCGGCCACGGTCCAGGGCACCGCGATCTCGATCGCCATGGACATGACCGAGGGCATCATCGCCCGGTTCCGCACCATGCACATCGCCCGGGTCTCGGTGCTGACCGGACACGTGCTCGGCAGCATGATCCAGGCGGCGATCAGCCTGGCCGTGGTGATCGGCGTGGCGCTGCTGGTCGGCTTCCGGCCCACCGCCGGGCCGGCCGGCTGGCTGGGCGCGGTCGGTCTCCTCGCGGCGGTGACGTTCGCGCTGGTCTGGCTGGCCGTCGCGCTCGGCCAGGTGAGCGAGAGCGTCGAGACCGCGAGCAACCTGCCCATGCCGTTGATCCTGCTGCCGTTCCTCGGCAGCGGGTTCGTGCCCACCGACTCGATGCCGGCCGGCCTGCGCTGGTTCGCCGAGTACCAGCCGTTCACCCCGATCATCGAGAGCCTGCGCGGCCTGCTGATGAGGGAGCCGATCGGGAACGACGGCTGGATCGCGCTCGGCTGGTGTGCGGTGATCGCGCTCGGCGGGTACCTCTGGTCCCGGCGGCTGTTCAACCGTGAGTCGCGCTAGCCGCCCGGACCCGCGCGAACCCCCGGACCGCGTCAGCGGATCCGGGGGCTGCGCCGTTCGATCAGCGTGACGTCCCGCCAGACGTCGTGGTGACGCCCGATCCGCTCCCGGGTGCCGACGACCCGGAACCCGCGGGCCGCGTGCAGGGCCAGGCTCGCGGTGTTCTCCGGGAACACACCGGACTGGATGGTCCAGACGCCGGCCGCCTCGGTGGAGGCGATCAACGCGTCCAGCAGGGCCCCGCCGACGCCGCGTCCCCGCGCCTCGGGGTGCACGTAGACGGAGTGCTCGACCACCCCGGCGTAGACGCAGCGGTCGGAGACCGCCGAGCAGGCCACCCAGCCCAGCACCCGCCGCGCCGGGTCGAGCGCCACCCACCGGTGCCCGGGCAGGCGGGTGGCGGTGAACCGGGTCCAGCCGGGCGGCTCGGTCTCGAACGTGGCGTTCCCCTCGGCGATGCCGAGGCGGTAGATCTCCAGCACGGCGTCGGCGTGCGTGTCGTCCATCGCGGCAATGGTCACTGTCATCGGAGGGAACGTTATCCGAGGCGGTAGACGGAGATGTGCGCACGGCTCGCCGCGTCGAACGGCGTCCGGTCCCAGTCGGCGTACCGCTCGGCGAGGCGCAGGCCGGCCCGCTCCGCCATCTCGTCGATCTGCTCCGGCCAGGCGTAGCGCATGGCGAACGGCTTGAGGTGCACGCCGTCGGCGTCGAACGTGATCGTCTGCCGCACGAACGTCTGCGCCGCCCGGTCGTACCGGTGCACCCGGATGGTGGCCGAGTCCTCGGTCACCTCGCGGACCTGGACCTGCTCGTCCCGGTCGAAGTCGGCCGGGTCGGGCACGAACGTCTCGATCACGAACGCCCCGCCGGGGGCCAGCACCCGGGCGACGTTGCGCAGGCACGCCGCCTGGCGCTCCGCGTCGACCAGGTTGAACAGCGTGTTGAAGACCAGGAAGACCAGACGGTACGGCCCGGACACCGGGACGTCCGCCATGTCGCCGATGGTGACCGGCATGTTCTCGCCGCCCGGCTTGGCGCGCAGGTGCGCCACCATCTCCGGGGACGCCTCGACGCCCTCCACGGTCAGCCCTCGGGCGGCCAGCGGCAGGGCCACCCGGCCGGTGCCGACGGCCAGTTCGAGCACCGGACCGCCCTCGGCCAGGGGCGCGAGGAAATCGACGGCCGGTGCGGGGTCGGGATTGCCGGGGCCGTCGTAGTTCGCGGCCCAGAGCCGGCCGAAGAGGCCGGGATCGTCGAAGACGGACATCGCGCCAGCAGACCAGCCACCGTCCCCCGTGGACAACCGGATTATCGCCCCTCAGCCGGCCCGCAGGGCGTCGTCCACCCCGGTCTCCCGGCGGCCGAGGTGCACCGGGTCACGGCGGGACAGCACGTCCACCGCGGCCTTCACACCGGCGCCGTACTCCCGGGTGGTGCTGATCCGCCACTGCTCGGCGAACCGGCGGACGGTGTCGTCACCGACGCCGTTGGTCTCGATGCCGGCCTGCCGGCAGAGCGCCACCGCGCGGGGCAGGTGGAACGACTGGGTGACCACGGTGGCCTGCCGTACGCCGAAGACCCGCCGGGCCCGGGCGCACGAGTCGTAGGTGTCGAAGCCGGCGTGGTCGAGCACCACCTTCTCCGCCGGCACGCCCCGGTCGACCAGCCAGCGGCGCATCGCGTCCGGCTCGTCGTAGTCCCAGTTCATGTGGTCGCCGGAGACCAGGACCACCCTGACCTTGCCGCTCGTCCAGAGCTGTCGCGCGATCTCCAGCCGGGCGGCCAGGAACGGCGACGGCGTGCCGTCGGCCTCCACCTTGGCGCCGAGCACCAGCGCCACCGGCGCGTCCGGCACCTCGGCGGCGGAGAACACGTGCCCCCGGGCGTCGCCGCGGATCCAGGCCACGCTCGCCGCGGTCACCACGGCCAGCAGCACCACGCCGGCCGCGGCGACCAGGACCAGCCGGCGGAGCAGGCGTACGGCTCGCCGGTGGGTGGCCCGCCAGGCGCGCCAGCGTGCGATCAGCCCTCGCATGGCGGCGATTGTGCCAGGCCGCTCAGGAGATGTGGTGCAGGATCACGTTGTGCACGTGGTGGGCCTTGTCCGCGCCCCGGAACTCCACCTCGTAGCTGTGCGTGCCGACGTGCACGGCGATCGCCCCGGTGGAGAAGAACGAGCCGCCCCAGGACTTGTTGCTCACCACGCTCACGCTGGTGATCTTCGAGTACGGGATGCTCGTGATGGCGTACCGCTTGCCGACGAACGAGCGGTCCTGGACGATCACCCGCCGGTCGGTCAGGCCGATGAACCCGGTGCCGGTGCCGATCGCGTCGTAGACGGCGATGATCTGTTCACCGGGCAGCAGGCCGCTCTGGATCTGCTGGAACTGTTCCTTGCGGTCGTACGTCGGGCCAGACATGCCCACGACGGTAGGACAGCCGCGCCAGCCGGTCAGCGCTCGGTGACCGCCCGGACCGCGTCCTCGATGCGTGCCGCGAGCAGCACCTCGCCCTCGGTGAGCGGCTCGCCGTCGTCGTGCCCCAGCCGGATCTGGGTCCGGCCGGCCCGGCGGCTGATCTCGGGGCGCAGCCGCAGCGCGTCGGCCACCACGGCCACCCGCTCGGTGAGCGCGGCGTGCTGGGTGTCGTCGAGGACGAGCGTCCGGCGGATCTGCTCACCCTCCCGCGTCCATCCGGACAGCAGAGCGAGCGCGTCGCTGAGGTAGTCGTGCTTCGCCCGGCTGCTGAACAGCACGCGCATCACCGCACCTCCCAGGCGTCGTTGCCGGCTTGTGGCCAAATCGTCGCCATCCCGTGCCCCAGTCGACGCCCTCTAGTCTGTCGTCGCACAGAAGGTGTGTCCACGCCCACACTTCCGTGTTCTGCTGGCCTGATGGCCGACTCAGCTACCCAAACCGCCGATTGATCTGGCACGCTGGTGGTCCGTGCGGACCGAACGGTTTAGCGAGAGTGGGCAGGCCGACCGGCGGGAGCCGAAAGTGGTCGTCGGAGCGGCGATCATCGTGGCCGGCCGGGTCCTCGCCTGCGAACGCTCGGCGCCCCCCGAGGTGGCGGGACGCTGGGAGTTTCCCGGCGGCAAGGTCGAGCCGGGGGAGACCGAGACCGACGCGCTGGCCCGGGAGTGTGCCGAGGAGCTGGGGGTCCGGGTCGAGGTCGGCGCGCGGGTCGGGCGGGACGTCCGGATGGCACACGGCCGGTCCGTCCTGCGGGTCTACGCGGCCCGCCTGCTCCACGGCGACCAGCCGACGGCCCTGGAGCACGCCGAGCTGCGCTGGCTCTCCGCGACCGAGCTGGACACCGTCGACTGGTTGCCGGCCGACGTGCCGATCGTGCCCGCGCTGCGCCCGCTGCTCGCCGGCTGCTGAGCCGCGCGAGACCGGACCCGCGCCGAACCGGACAGCCGGCCCGAAACGGGACGGGGGCCGGCGGCGTGTGCCGCTGGCCCCCGTCATCGTCGCGCCTCCGCTCAGTGCTTCGGCTGGTCCTGCTGCGGGTGGGCGAAGTTGAGATGCTCGGCCGGCAGCGGGAACTCCACGTCGTCGCCGAACGGCGACGGCGCGGCGGCCCGGTCGAAGGTCAACTCCGTCAGCGGCAGCTTGCCGCTGGAGTCGACCGCCGGCGCCGTCGGGTGCGGCACCTCGCGCTGCCAGTTGACGCCCTGCTGGGCCTGGCGCTCGGCGCCGCTGTCGTGCGAGCCGCCGGCGTGGGAGTGCACCCCGCCCTGGGCCGCGCCGGTGGTCACCGCACCGCTGGAATGCCCGCTGGTCGTGCTGGTCTGAGGCACCTGACCCCTCCGGAAGATCTTGTTACCGAGCCACACAAGGGGATCGTACCTGCGGTCCACGACCCGTTCCTTCATGGGGATGATCCCGTTGTCGGTGATCTTGATGTGCTCGGGGCAGACCTCGGTGCAGCACTTGGTGATGTTGCAGAAGCCGAGCCCCATCTCGGACTGCGCGTACTCCTTGCGGTCGGTACGCGCGTCGAGCGGGTGCATGTCCAGCTCGGAGGCCCGGATGAAGAACCGGGGACCGGAGAACGCCGGCTTGTTCTCGTCGTGGTCACGGATCACGTGGCAGACGTTCTGGCACAGGAAGCACTCGATGCACTTGCGGAACTCCTGCGACCGCTCGACGTCGATCTGCTGCATCCGGTAGTCGCCGGGCGCCACGTCGGCCGGGGGTGCGAACGCCGGGGTCTCCCGGGCCTTCTCGTAGTTGAACGAGACGTCGGTGACCAGGTCCCGGATCACCGGGAACGTACGAAGCGGGGTGACCGTGACGGTCTCCGCCTCCTCGAACGTCGACATCCGCGTCATGCACCCCAGCCGCGGCTTGCCGTTGATCTCCATCGAGCAGGAGCCGCACTTGCCGGCCTTGCAGTTCCACCGGCACGCCAGGTCCGGCGCCTCGGTGGCCTGGAGGCGGTGGATGACGTCGAGGACGACCTCGCCCTCGTTCACCTCGACCGTGTAGTCCTGCAGGTCGCCGCCGGTCTCGTCACCCCGCCAGATGCGGAACTGCCGCTTACTTCCCATCAGTTGCTCGCCTCCTCGGTGAGAGCGTCGAACTCGGCGAGCTCCTCATCGGTCAGGTACTTGGACAGCTCGGCCCGGTCGAACAGCCCGATCAACTCCGGCCGCATCGTCGGCAGCGGCTTGTGGGTCAGCCGGACGGTGTCCCCGTCCAGCGCGCAGACCAGGTTGACCCGCCGCCACTTCGGGTCCATCGCCGGGTAGTCCTCCCGGGTGTGCCCGCCGCGCGACTCCTGCCGCTCCAGCGCCGCCTTCGCGGTGCACTCCGAGACCACCAGCATGTTGCGCAGGTCGAGCGCCAGGTGCCAGCCCGGGTTGTAGCGTCGGCCGCCGACCGCGCTCACCTTCGCCACCCGCTCCCGCAGCTCGGCCAGCCGGCCGAGCGCGTCGGCCAGCTCGCCCTCCCGCCGGATGATTCCGACCAGATCGCCCATCACCACCTGCAGGTCCTGCTGGAGCTGGTAGGGGCTCTCCCCGGTGTCGCGCTGCAACGGCGCCAGCGCCGCCTCCACCGCGGCCTCCACCGCCGCCACCGACACCGCCGGGCGTGCGCCGAGCTGATCGGCGTACGTCGCGGCGTGGCCGCCCGCCCGCTTGCCGAAGACCAGCAGGTCGGACAGGGAGTTGCCGCCGAGCCGGTTGGAGCCGTGCATGCCACCGGAGACCTCGCCGGCGGCGAAGAGCCCGCGTACCGTGCCCGCCGCCGCGCCGGAGTCAGGGTCCACCTCGACGCCGCCCATCACGTAGTGACAGGTCGGGCCGACCTCCATCGGCTCCTTCGTGATGTCGACGTCGGCCAGCTCCTTGAACTGGTGGTACATCGACGGCAGCCGGCGACGGATCTCCTCGGCCGACCTCCGGGACGCGATGTCCAGGTAGACGCCGCCGGCCGGCGTACCCCGACCGGCCTTGACCTCGCTGTTGATCGCGCGGGCGACCTCGTCGCGGGGCAGCAGCTCCGGCGGACGCCGGTTGTTGTCCGGGTCGGTGTACCAGCGGTCCGCCTCCTCCTCCGTCTCCGCGTACTGCTTGCGGAAGACGTCGGGGACGTAGTCGAACATGAACCGCTTGCCGTCGGAGTTCTTCAGCACACCGCCGTCGCCGCGTACCGACTCGGTGACCAGGATGCCCTTCACCGAGGGCGGCCAGACCATGCCGGTCGGGTGGAACTGGAGGAACTCCATGTTGATCAGCGTGGCCCCGGCGCGCAGCGCCAGCGCGTGACCGTCCCCGGTGTACTCCCAGGAGTTCGAGGTGACCTTGTAGGACCGGCCGACACCGCCGGTGGCCAGCACCACGGCCGGCGCCTCGAAGAGGATGAACTCGCCGGACTCCCGGTAGTAGCCGAACGCCCCGGCCACCCGGTCACCGTCCAGCAGCAGCTCGGTGATCGTGGTCTCCGAGAAGACCCGGATCCGGGCGTCGTAGCTGCCGAACTCGCGCTTGTCCTCCTGCTGGAGGGAGACGATCTTCTGCTGGAGCGTGCGGATCAGCTCCAGGCCGGTCCGGTCGCCGACGTGCGCCAGGCGCGGGTACTCGTGGCCGCCGAAGTTGCGCTGCGAGATCTTGCCGTCCTTGGTGCGGTCGAAGAGCGCACCGTACGTCTCCAGCTCCCAGATCCGCTGCGGCGACTCCTTGGCGTGCAGCTCGGCCATCCGGAAGTTGTTGAGGAACTTGCCGCCGCGCATGGTGTCCCGGAAGTGCACCTGCCAGTTGTCCCGGGAGTTCACGTTGCCCATCGCGGCCGCCGCGCCGCCCTCGGCCATCACGGTGTGCGCCTTGCCGAACAGCGACTTCGAGATGATCGCGGTCTTCTTGCCGGCCAGCCGGGCCTCGATCGCCGCGCGCAGGCCGGCGCCGCCGGCCCCGATGACGACGACGTCGTAGTGGTGTCGTTCGATTCGCGTCTCAGTCATGTCCAGGCTCTCAGTTGATGAACCGCAGGTCGTTGAACCAGCCGGCCGCCACCGCCATGACGTAGAAGTCGGTCAACGCCAGGGTGCCGAGGGTGATCCAGGCGAGCTGCATGTGCCGGACGTTCAGCCAGGAGATCCCGGTCCACGCCCGGTAGCGCAGCGGGTGCTTGGAGAAGTGCTTGAGCCGCCCGCCGATGATGTGCCGGCAGGAGTGGCAGGAGATCGTGTACGCCCAGAGCATCACGATGTTGACCAGCAGGACGATGTTGCCCAGCCCGAAGCCGAAGCCCTTGGGCGAGTGGAACGCGTAGATGGCGTCGTAGGTGTTGATCAGCGAGATGATCACGGCGGCGTAGAAGAAGTAGCGGTGCAGGTTCTGCCCGAGCAGCGGGAACCGGGTTTCGCCGCTGTAGCTCTGGTGCCCGTCCGGCACCGCGCAGGCCGGCGGCGACAGCCAGAACGACCGGTAGTAGGCCTTGCGGTAGTAGTAGCAGGTCAGCCGGAACAGCAGCAGGAACGGCAGGGTCAGCGCCGCGTCCGGGATGATCCACCAGCCGGGCAGGAAGCTGCCGAAGTGCGAGGAGCCCTCGACGCACCGCTCGGTCACGCAGGGGGAGTAGAACGGCGTCAGGTAGTGGTATTGATCGACCCAGTACCACTTGTGCATGAACACCCGTACGGTCGCGTAGATGACCCAGGCGCTGAGCCCGACCACGGTGACCAGTGGAGCGAGCCACCAGCGGTCGGTCCGCAACGTCTTCGCCGCGATGGCGGCACGCGCCCGCGCACCCCGCGGCCTCGTTGCCGTTGATGTCATTCGAGTCTCCCTGACGTCACTACCCCGTCATTGCGCACGCACGACCACGCCGCGAACCGGCGCGGTCAAGTGACACACGTTACGCCGATCTTCACGGCCCGGCCGCGCAACGCAGTGTCCCGTGTGTCCCGCTGGTTGGAAAGACCCGGGTCATGATCAATACGCGTGACGCGGCGAGCGGCGCGCCGACCGGTCACCTGCACGAGCCGACCGGTCAGCCGGACGCGCCGCCGGTGAAGTTCCACGAGGACAGCCGCACTGCCGGCGCCTCCCACCAGGACCCGTCGACCCGGTCCGGCTGGCGGACCGGATACCGGCCCAGGCCGCGCACCCGCCCCGGGCCCAGCGCGCGCGGGTAGGACTCGGTGAACCGGAAGTCCCGCACCGCCCGGGTGGGCACGCCGTCCTCGACCAGCCAGACGCCGTTACGGGTCAGCCCGGTGACCACCAACTGCTTCGGATCCAGCACCCGCGTGTACCAGAAGTCGCTGACCAGCAGCCCACGCCGCACGCCGGCGACCAGGGCCGCGGTGTCCGGGTCGCCCACCGCGCCGGTCACCCCCGCGACCATCGTCCCGGCCGGACCGCCGACGGTCGCGTCCGCCGCCCGGTCCGCCGGCAGCAGGCGTACGTTGCGCGGGATCGGACCGAAGGTCGACCCGCCGGGCATGCCGTGCCCGGTGGACCCGGCGCCCGCCTCGGCGCCGCTGCGCCGGTCGTACGCCACCGCCCCGGTGGTGCCCGCCTCCACCAGGGTCAACGCCCGCCGGGCCGTGCCCTCCAGGTCGAACGGCAGCGTCGAGGCGTGCAGCGGGTCGTCCACCAGCGTCACCGCCGGGTCGAACTGCGCCGCGCCCGGCTCGGCGAAGGACTGGCGTTCGGCGTACCGCTTGCCGTTGAAGCCGTACCAGGCGAGGTTCTGCAGCAGGTCGGCCACGGCAGCCGGCTCCAGCACCACCTCGTAGCGCCCCGGCGGCAGTTCGACCGGGTCGGCCGCGGCCCGTGCCTTGGCCGCCGCGCGGGCGCCGAGCGCGGCGCCGTCCAGCTCGGCGAGGCGGTCGACGCAGTGCCGGGCCACCCCGTCCGCACCGCCGGTGCGGGCGATGCCGTCCATGGCCGCCTCGGCCGCCCGCCCCACCGCCGAGTGCCCGGCCGAGTTGGCGAACGCGCCGGACCGGTAGGAGGTGCGGCAGTAGCCGGCCGCCTCCAACCCCTCGACCGCGTCCACGAACGCGCGTACCCGGGCGGCCCGCTCGTCGGGCGACGCGAACGCGGTCGCTTCGTCGACGGCCGGGCCGGCGGGCGTCGGGGCCGGCCCGGTCAGCCCCGGCCAGGCCGGGTCGGGCGGGGCGAGCCGGGCCGCCGCCCGGGTCCGCTCGACCAGCGCGGCCAGCCCGTCCGGGTCGACCCGGCTGCCGCCGCCCGCGGCGGTCCGGCCGTCCACGTGCAGCCGCAGCTGCACGGCGGTGCCGGTCTCGGCCACGTTCTGGTGGATGAACGAGTTGGCGAACCGGGTCAGGGCCAGCTCGGAGCGGGTCACCAGCACCTCCGCCTCGGCGGCCGGACCGGCCACCCGGCGGACCAGCTCCACCACCCGGGCGGCGAGGTCCCGCTCGCTCATGCGGTGCCGACTGGGC
The DNA here is from genome assembly GCF_043197045.1 of Micromonospora sp. NPDC049282. Classification (NCBI taxonomy): domain Bacteria; kingdom Bacillati; phylum Actinomycetota; class Actinomycetes; order Micromonosporales; family Micromonosporaceae; genus Micromonospora; species Micromonospora sp. NPDC049282. Next base: position 201,508 of record NZ_JBICSL010000012.1, on the reverse strand, counting down.
ATGCCCTCACGGCCCTCGCTCCGCTCGGTGCGTTCGGTCATGCGGTGCCGACCGGGCATGCCCTCACGGCCCTCGCTCCGCTCGGTGCGTTCGGTCATGCGCGCACCCCCACCCGGACGCCGCGGAACCGGGCCGGCGCGGCCGGGTGACCGGTGTGCCCGATCTGGCCGGGCTGCCCCTTGCCGCAGTTGGGCGTGCCCCAGGCGACCGTCTCCGAGGAGAGCATGTCCATCGAGCGCCAGAAGACCGGCCCGATGCCGGTGTAGGTCGGGTTGCGCAGCATCCGCCCCCGGCGGCCGTTGCGCACCTCCCAGCCGACCTCGCAGCCGAACTGGAAGTTGAGCCGCTTGTCGTCGATCGACCAGGAGCGGTTGATGTCCATCAGCACCCCGTCGTCGGTGGCCGCGATGATCTCGTCGAGCGTGTGCGGGCCCGGTTCCAGGCCCACGTTCGTCATCCGCACCATCGGCAGCCGGGCCCAGCCGTCGGCGCGTACGCTGCCGCCGTGTCCCAGGCCGGCGACGGCGGCCGAGTCCCGGCCGGCGAGCACGCCGACCCACCGCCCCTCGCGGACCGCGTCCCGGCGGACCGCCGGGGAGCCCTCGTCGTCGAAGCCGAAGCTGCCCAGCGCGCCGGGGATGGTCGGGTCGATGGTCACGTTCATCAGTTCGGAGCCGTAACGCAGCGAGCCGAGGCGGGTCAGGTCGAGCCAGGAGGTGCCGGCGAAGGCCGCCTCCCAGCCGAGGATGCGGTCCAGCTCGATGGCGTGCCCGACCGACTCGTGGATCTGCAGCGCGAGCTGCTCGCCGCCGAGGATCAGATCGGTCTCGCCGGCCGGGCACTCCGGGGCGGTGAGCAGCTCGCGGGACTCCTCGGCGATCCGGGCGGCGTGCGCGGCCAGGTCGAGCGAGGTGACCAGCTCCCAGCCGGTGGTGCCGTACTGCCCGCGGTAGCTCGGGTAGGACCGGCGCTGCGTCTCGCCGTCGCCGATCGAGGTGGCCGAGATGCCGCCGCCGCACTCCCGGATGTGCTGGTCGATCCGGTGGCCCTCGCTGGAGACGAACCACTTCGTGGTGTCCCAGATCTGGTAGATCCCCTCGGCCAGGTCGGCGCCGTGCTCGCGCATCGTGGCCGTGGCGCCGACCAGCAGGTCACCCTTGTCCGACAGCGGCACCCCGAGCGGATCGACCGCGCACTCGGAGGCCCAGCTCGCCACCGCCGCGTCGACCGGCACGAGGTCGATCGGCGGACCCGGGACCCGCGCGCTCGCGGTGGCGATCGCCGCGGCGCGCCGGCCGGCGTCGCGGGCCGCCGCGTCGGACAGCTCGGGTACGGCGTGGAAGCCCCAGCCGGAGCCGACCAGGGCACGCACCCCCAGCCCGATGCTCTCGTGCTGGGCCAGCTCCTCGACGTCGCCGTTGCGCGCCGACATCGACTCGTAGCGACGGTGCATCACCCGGGCGTCCGCGTATCGGGCTCCCGCGTCGAGGGCGGCCTGGACGGCGGCGGTCGCCGCGTCGAATCCCATGCGCCCGACCCTAGGCGAGCGCACCGACATCCGTCAGGGGACGAGGTCCGCGGGCCGGATCGTGGCCCGGACGGGTTCGGTCAGCTCCAGGATGTCGCCGGGCTTGGTCACCGACACCTCCCGGTAGTGCCGCCCCTGCCGTCGGTAGAGGTGCAGTGTGCCGTTCTCCTGCTCGACAAGCAGATACCACTCGATGTCGGCCGCGGCGTAGTAGTGCATCTTGAGCACCTTGTCGGTCGCCGCGTTGCCCGGTGAGACGACCTCACAGACGAGCCGCACGTCCCGCGCCTCGATCATCGGCTCGTCGAAGTCGATCGGCTCGGTGACGACCAGGTCGGGGATGGGGATCCGGCCAGGCTTGAGCCGGACGTTCACCGTCTCCAGCAGTTCCAGGCCCGCGCGCCGGGCCGCGGCTTCGAGCAGGTTGCCGAGGTTCCGCTGGATCCGCTGGTGCCGCGGAGTCGGTGCCGGTGTCACGTGGAGGCTCCCGTCGAAGAGTTCGACGCGTTGTTGCGTCTCGCCGAGAGAGAGGTACTCCTCTTCGGTCCACGGGCCGTCGTGGCCGAACACCGCCGCCGTCATGGCAAACCTCCACCTCGTGTCGGTCGGGATCGTCAACCGCTCACCAGGGACATCGTCGCACCTGCCCTGCGATCGGCATGTCACCACGGTGAGTCACGACTCGCGAACGTCCAGGTGAGGGCTGTTCAGGTCGGAAACCCAGTCGTTACGCTCTGACCGCTGACAGCCCGAGCTTTGTAGCTTATTTTCGCCTCCAGAGGTTTGCTGTAGGTTCTCTTCATCACTGAGGGGGAGGCGGTCATGGGCAGGTCGGAGGCAGTGCCGTCCGGGAAACCGGACCGCCCCGTGGCGCCGGAGCAGCGCTCCGGCGACGACCCCTATCTCCGGGTCCGGGATCTGCGGGTGCGGTTCGACACCGAGGACGGCGTGGTGCGGGCCGTGGACGGGGTGTCGTTCGCCGTGGAGCGGGGTCGCACACTGGGGATCGTGGGCGAGTCCGGCTCCGGCAAGAGCGTCACGTCGTTGGCGATCCTCGGCCTGCACGACTCGAAGCGGGCGGCCGTGTCGGGGGAGATCTCCGTCGGCGGGCGTCAGCTGGTGGGTCTGCCGGACGAGGAGATTCGTCGGTTGCGGGGCCGGGACATGGCGATGATCTTTCAGGACCCGTTGTCGGCCCTGCATCCGTACTACAGCGTCGGTAGGCAGATCGCGGAGGCGTACCGGGTGCATCACCCGAAGGCCGGTCGGCGGGAGGCCCGCACGCGGGCGGTGGACATGTTGGGCCGGGTGGGGATTCCGCAGCCGGAGCGGCGGTTCGATCAGTTTCCGCACGAGTTCTCGGGTGGGATGCGGCAGCGGGCGATGATCGCGATGGCGTTGGTGAACGACCCGGATCTGGTGATCGCTGACGAACCGACCACGGCGTTGGACGTGACGGTGCAGGCGCAGATCCTGGACCTCCTCGCGGATCTGCAGGCGGAGTTCCGGTCGGCGATCATCCTGATCACGCACGACCTGGGTGTGGTCAGCCAGGTGGCCGATGACGTGTTGGTGATGTACGGGGGGCGCGCGGTCGAGCACGGGAGTGTGGCGCGGGTGTTGCGGGCGCCGCAGCATCCGTACACCTGGGGGTTGCTCTCCAGCGTGCCGTCGTTGCACGGCGACGCGGACGCGGACCTGGTGCCGATCCCGGGCAACCCGCCGAGTCTGATCAATCTGCCGTCGGGGTGTGCGTTCCACCCGCGGTGCCGCTACGCCGACGTCAACGGTGACCGCTCGCGGGTCGAGGTGCCCGAGTTGCGCGACGCCGGGCAGCCCGGTCATCTGGTGGCCTGTCACCTGTCGGCGCAGGACCGCACCCGCATCTACCAGCAGGACGTCGCCCAGACGGGAGTGGCGCGATGAACCCCGAGCAGAGTGTGGGCGAGGCGGCCGCGTCCACGCCCGCCACGGTGTCGGCGGCAGCGGCGGAGCCGCTGCTGTCGGTGCGCGGACTGACCAAGCATTTCCCAGTGCGTGACGGGCTGCGGGGGAAGGGTGCGGTGCGGGCGGTCGACGGCCTGGACTTCGACGTGCGCCCCGGCGAGACCCTCGGCCTGGTGGGGGAGTCGGGGTGTGGGAAGACCACGACCGGGCGGATGCTGGTGCGGCTGCTGGAACCCACCGCCGGCACGATCACCTTCGCCGGCCGCGACATCACCCACGCCGGGCGCCGTGACCTACGCGGCCTGCGCCAGGACCTGCAGATCATCTTCCAGGACCCGTACGCGTCGCTGAACCCCCGCCACACCGTCGGGCGGATCGTGGCCATGCCGTTGCAGGTCAACAACATCACCCCACCCGGCGGGGTGAAGAAACGCGTGCAGGAACTCCTCGAACTGGTCGGGCTCAACCCGGAGCACTACAACCGCTACCCGCACGAGTTCTCCGGCGGGCAACGCCAACGCATCGGCATCGCCCGCGCGCTGGCGCTGAAACCGAGACTCATCGTCGCCGACGAACCCGTCTCCGCGTTGGACGTCTCCATCCAGGCCCAGGTCATCAACCTGCTGCGCGACCTGCAACGCGACCTCGACCTGGCCTTCGTGTTCATCGCCCACGACCTCGCCGTGATCCGCCACTTCTGCCACCGCGTCGCCGTCATGTACCTCGGCAAAATCGTCGAGATCGGCGACCGCGACACCATCTACACCCGGCCGCAGCACCCCTACACCCGCGCGCTGCTCTCCGCCATCCCCGACGTCACCACCCTCGGCCCCGCCGGCCGCATCCGCCTCACCGGCGACGTCCCCACCCCGCTCAACCCACCCTCGGGCTGCCGCTTCCGCACCCGCTGCTGGAAAGCCACCGACCGCTGCGCCACCGAGGAACCCGCCCTCACCACCCGCGACGGCGGCACCCAACACACCGCCTGCCACTACCCGGAGAACGGCCCGGTCGGCGTCCCGGCCGGCGAGCCCGTGGAGGTGTCGAAATGAGCCTGTCGCCGGTCGAAGGTGTGGCGCTGGCCGAGATCGAGTCCACCGGTCAGAAGCCGGACGAGGAGAAGCGGCTCGTCGGACGATCCCCGGGCCAACTCGTCTGGGCCCGGCTGCGCCGGGACCGCACCGCCATGATCAGCGGCATCGTGCTGGCGGTGTTCATCCTGGCCGCGCTCGGCGCGCCGTTGCTGCAACGGCTCTACGGCATGTCACCGAACCAGCAGTTCGGCGACATGCTCGACTCCACCGGCATGCCGCTCGGCTACGTCGGCGGGGTCAGCGGTGACCACTGGTTCGGGCTCGAACCCGGCCTCGGCCGGGACATCTTCATCCGGATGATCTACGGCATCCGGACCTCGCTGCTGATCGCGCTCGGCGCCGCGCTGGTCACCACGACCATCGGCGTGGTGCTCGGGATCGTCGCCGGCTTCCTGGGCGGCGTGGTCGACTCCGTGATCGGCTGGATCACCGACGTGGCACTGGCGATGCCGTTCCTCATCTTCGCGCTGGCCGTGGTGCCGACGTTCGCACTGCGCTTCTACGGCCCCCGCGACGCGGTGCCGACCTGGTTCGCGGTCACCACGCTCGTCGTGGTCTTCGCCGCGTTCGGCTGGACCGGCACCGCCCGACTCGTCCGCGGCCAGGTGGTGTCGCTGCGCGAGCGGGAGTTCGTGGAGGCGGCGCGGGCCAGTGGCGCGGGGCTCGGTCACATGCTCTTCCGTCAGCTGCTGCCGAACATCTGGGCCCCGATCCTGGTGGCGTTCTCCCTCGCCGTGCCGTCGTACGTGACCGGCGAGGCGGCGCTGTCGTTCCTCGGCGTCGGGCTGCCCGAGTCGGTGCCGAGCTTCGGCCGGATGATCTACCGCAGCATCGACTACCTGCAGACCGACCCGGCGTACGTCTTCTTCCCTGGCGTCACCATCTTCGCGCTCGTGCTGGCGTTCAACCTCTTCGGCGACGCGCTGCGCGACGCGCTCGACCCGAAGTCGTCACGGTAGGGGGTACGGCGCCATGGTGCGGTTTCTGCTGAAGCGGCTGCTGCTGGCGGTCTCGGTGCTGCTCGCGGTGAGCATCGTCAGCTTCCTGATGTTCTTCGCGTTGCCCCGCGACCCGGTGACCGGCATGTGCCCCAAGAACTGCAACGCGGAACGGCTGGAACGGGTCCGCACCGAGCTGGGGCTCAACGACCCGAAGCCGACGCAGTACGTCAACTACATGAAGGGCATCTTCGTCGGCCGTGACCTGGGCAGCGCGCAGGGCGGCAAGTGCGAGGCGCCCTGCCTCGGCTACTCCTACGTCAACAGCGAGTCGGTGACCGACACCTTCGCCCGGGTGCTGCCGGTGACGTTGAACATCGTGCTCCCGGCGGCGGTGCTCTGGCTGGCGCTCGGGGTGGGGCTCGGGATGATATCCGCGCTCCGGCGGGGGTCGCTGCTCGACCGCATCTCGATCGGGCTCACCCTGACGTTCGCGTCGCTGCAGCTCTACTTCGTCGGCGCGCTGCTGCTGCTGGTCTTCGTGTACTCGCTGCGGATCCTGCCGACGCCGAGGTACGTGCCGTTCCTGGAGAACCCGCTGGAATGGGTGCGCGGCCTGGTGCTGGCCTGGGTGACGCTGGCGTTGCTCTTCTCCGCCATCTACGCCCGGCTGTCCCGGGCCCAGATGCTGGAGACGCTCTCCGAGGACTTCGTCCGGACCGCGCGGGCCAAGGGCGTGGCGAAACGAAAGGTGTACGGACGGCACGCGTTGCGGGCCGCGATCACCCCGATCGTGACCATCGCCGGACTCGACGTGGGTGCGGCGCTCGGCGGCACCGTCATCACCGAGACGACGTTCGGCATCCAGGGGTTGGGGCGTACCGCGGTGGAGGCGGTCCGCCAGGGTGACCTGCCGACCATCATGGCCACGGTGCTGGTTTCGGCGCTCTTCGTGGTGGTGGCGAACATCGTGGTCGACCTGCTCTACGCGTTCATCGACCCGCGGGTGCGGCTCGGCTGACGCCGATCGTTGTGGCCCCGTTATCCGCTCGAAATTTACCGCAGGTCAAAGCTAAGCGAAGCTTTTCTTCATCGGATCCGGAGGAGTGAATATGCGAGCAAGACTCGCCACCGCCATGGGCGGTGCGATGGCACTGGTGGTCGCCCTCAGTGCGTGCAGCAAGAACACCGGCGACAACGGCGACAGCGTGGACAACAACAAGCCCCGCAGCGGCGCCATCGCCACCGACCCGAAGGACTCGCTCGGCCCGGCGGCCGACGTGCCCGGCGCGGCCAAGGGTGGGACCTTCTACATCCTGCGGGAGAGCAAGATCTCGCACTTGGACCCGCAGCGGGTCTACTCGTTCGCCGGCCTGATGGGCAGCCAGCTCTACGCCCGCTTCCTCACCACCTTCAAGGACGACGGCAAGGGCAACGTCACCCTGGTCGGCGACCTGGCCGAGACGCCCGGCAAGAACGTGAACAACGACTGCAAGGTCTGGGAATTCAAGATCAAGCAGGGCGTCAAGTTCGAGGACGGACGGCCGATCACCTCCAAGGAGATCGCGTACGGCATCGCCCGCTCGTTCGACCCGGACCTCACCGGCGGCCCCACCTACCTGCAGGAGTGGCTGGCCGACAGCCCGCAGTACGACACCAAGTGGAACTTCAAGCAGAACAAGACCTCGCTGCCGCCCGGCCTGACCACGCCGGACCCGCAGATGCTGCGTTTCGAGTTCGACAAGCCCCGCTGCGACCTGCCGTTCGCGGTCTCGCTGCCGGCCACCGCGCCGCTGCCGGCGGACAAGGACACCGGCGTCAACCTGGACAACCAGCCGTTCTCGTCCGGGCCGTACCGGTTCACCAAGATCCAGCCCGGCGTGGAGATGGTGCTGGAGCGCAACCCGAACTGGGACCCGGCCACCGACCCGGTGCGGCACGCGTACCCGGACAAGTTCGTCTGGTCCCTCGGCGCGGACAACGCCACCCAGACCAACCGGGTCCTCGCCGGCACCGGCACCGACGCGGCGGCGGTGGCCAGCGGCGGCGTGCCGTCCGAGCTGATCGCGAAGGTCACCGCCGACCCGGCCCTCAAGGCGCGGATGATCGTCGCGGCGACGCCGAACGCCTACCGGCTGAGCATCAACACCACGCGGGTCACCGACGTGTCCGTGCGGCAGGCGATCAACTACGCGATCGACCGCAGCAGCATCACCAAGAACCTCGGCGGCCCGTACGGCGCGGTGCCGCTGACCACGCTGCTGCCCCCGACCACGCTCGGCTACCGGAAGTTCGACGCCTACCCGGCCGGTGAGACCGGTAACCCGGAGAAGGCGAAGGAGGCGCTCGGCGGCAAGGCGGTGAACCTGGTGCTCGGCACCTCGGACGACACCCCGTCGCAGGAGACCGCGACCCAGATCAAGAACGCCCTGGAGAAGGCCGGCTTCACCGTCACCGTCAAGCCGATCCCCGAGGACGGCTACCTCGACTTCGTGAAGAAGAAGAGCAACCCGTGGGACATCTGGGTCGACTCGTGGGCGGCCGACTGGCCCAGCGGCGCCTCGATCCTGCCGGTGCTCTTCGACGGCCGCAGCCTCAAGGCCGAGGGCAACAGCAACACGTCGCAGCTCAACAACGACACCGTCAACGCCGAGTTCGACCGGGTGCTCGCCCTCGACCCGGCCAAGCAGGCCGACGAGTGGAGCAAGCTGGACGAGAAGCTGATGAAGGAGTCGGCGCCCGCGGTGCCGCTCTACAACGAGGTGGTCTCCGTCGCCCACGGTGAGAAGGCCGGCGGCCTCTTCATCGGCAGCATCTTCGGTTGGCCCAGCTTCGTGAACGCCTACGTCAAGCAGTAACCGCTCGGATGTAAGGAGGGGCCCCCTTTCGACACTCAGGTGTTGAGAGGGGGCCCCTTCTCTACGCCAGGCGTTAACGAGGGGTCCTCCTTACATGTGGCGGCGGAGGAAGTCGAGCTCCAGGCGGAGCAGGCGCTCGGACACGCCGCCGGCGGCCAGGTGGCTGGCGCCGGTCAACGGCAGCACCGCGTGCGGGCGGCCGGTGGACAGCAGCGCGGCGGAGAGTCGCAGCGTGTGCGCGGCCAGCACGTTGTCGTCGACCAGGCCGTGCACCAGCAGCATCGGCCGGGCCTCGGCCGGGTCGCCGACCGGTTCGGCGGCCAGCTCGACCAGCGAGTGGTGGGCGTAGACGTCCATGCCGTCCTCCGGCAGGCCCAGGTAACGCTCGCTGTAGGCGGTGTCGTACAGCGCCCAGTCGGTGACCGGCGCGCCCACGATCGCGCACGTGTACAGCTCCGGGTGGCGCAGCACCGCCAGCCCGGCCAGCCAGCCGCCGAACGACCAGCCGCGCACCGCCACCCGGCCCAGGTCCAGGTCGGGGTGCTTGCCGGCGAGCGCGGTCAGCGCGTCCACCTGGTCGGTCAGGATCACGTCCGCCACCCGGCGGTGGATCGCCTTCTCGAACGAGGGCGCGATGCCCGGCGTACCCCGGTTGTCGACGGTCACCACCGCGAAGCCCTGGTCGGCCCACCACTGCCGCTCCAGCCAGGCGCCGCGAGCCGCGATCACCTCCTGGTGGCCGGGCCCGCCGTAGATGTCCACCAGCACCGGCAGCCGGGTGCCCTTGACGTGCTCGGCGGGGTAGAGCACCGCGCTGGGCAGCCGCCGGTCGGTCACCCGCACCAGCGTCGGCCGCGGGGCGTACGAGCTGGTGGCGGCGAGCGAGCGCAACTCGGCCACCTCGCGGTCGTCGTGCCACACCCGCCAGCGGACCCCGGCGTGCTCCAGCGAGGCGACGCCCACCGCCAGCGTGGCCCCGCCGATCGCGGCGGTGTGCCAGCCCGGGTCGCTGCCCATCCGGCGGGCGTCCATCCCGCCGCCGATGGCGGTCCGCACCCGGTAGAGGTGACGCTGGCTGGGTTCCCCCTCGCTCGCCTCCACCAGCAGGTCGGCCGCCGTGCCGGGGCCGGCCGGCAGCCGCCCGACCACCCGCCGCACGTACAGCGAGGGCGGGGTGAGCAGCGTGCCGTCGGCGAACAGGCAGCGGGCGTCGTACCCGTCGTGGGCCAGCTCGCCGCCGACCAGCACCCGCCCGTCGGGCAGGTGCGCCGGGGTGCCCGGAATCGGTTCCACCCAGCGCGGGTCGGCCAGCTCGGCGTGCACCTGCGTCTCCCCGGTGCGCGGGTCCACCGCGAGCACCAGGCCGTGCTGCTGCGAGCGGCGCAGCACCGTGATCAGCGGCCCGCCGTCGGCCCACTCGACCGAGCTGAGGTAGGGGTAGGTCTCCCGGTCCCAGTGCACGTCGACCCAGCCGTCGTCGAGGTCGAGCAGGTGCAGGCTCACCTCCGCGTTCGGCCCGCCCGCCACCGGGTACGCCAGCGACGTCGGCGGGTTCGCCGGCTCGGCCGGGTCGTGCAGGTACCAGCGCGGCAGGCGGGACTCGTCCACCCGGGCGGCCAGCACCGAGCGCCCGTCCGGTGCCCACCAGTAGCCCCGGTAGCGGTGGAACTCCTCGGCCGCGATGTGCTCGGCCAAGCCCCAGGTCACGCCGCTGTCCTCGCCGGCGAGCAGGTTGTCCGTGCCGTCCGGCTCGACCACCCGGAGCTGGCCCCGGCGGACACCCTCGGCGGTGTCGGTGACGTAGGCCAGCCGCTCGCCGGTCGGGTCGGGGCGGGGATCGATCACCGGCCCGACGGCGGCCACCTCGACCACGTCGCCGTGCACGAGGTCGGCCCGGAACAGCCGCCCGGCCAGCGCGAACGCGGCCACCCGCCCGGCGGCGTCGAGCGCGTACGAGCCGATGCCGCCGGAGCTGAGCCGCAGCCGTTCGCGCAGCGCGCGCTCGCCCGGCGCCAGGCGGGCCGGCTCGGCGTCCGTACCCAGCAGCACCGCCGGGTCGGCGACCAGTTGCTCCGCGCCGGTGTCGACGTCGAGCAGCCAGAGCGCGTCGGCCGGGTCCTCCGGTCCCGCCGAGCGCAGGAAGAGCACCCGGGAGCCGTCACCCGCGACGGTCACGGCGCGCGGCGCCCCGTGGCTGAACCGACGGGTACGGGCGGCCAGCTCGGGAAAGTCCACGCCTGCAGATCGTAGGCGGGCTCCGGGCGTGATGTGGCCGACCTGGGTGGACGCATGACCGCCGGACCGGCAGGACCGCCGGTTAGAGTGACGGGCGTGACGACGCTGCCCGACCGACGCCTCCTGCTGGTCCACGCGCACCCCGACGACGAGTCGATCGGCACCGGCTCGACGATGGCGCACTACGCCGCCGCCGGCGCCCACGTCACGCTGGTGACCTGCACGCTGGGCGAGGAAGGCGAGATCCACGTGCCGGAGCTGGCCGGGCTCGCCGCGGCCGAGGCCGACCAGCTCGGTGGCTACCGGATCGCGGAGCTGGCCTCGGCCTGCGCCGCGCTCGGCGTCACCGACCACCGGTTCCTCGGCGGCGCGGGCCGCTACCGCGACTCCGGGATGATGGGGCTGGCCACCAACGACCACCCGCGGGCGTTCTGGCGGGCCGACCTCGACGCCGCCGCCGGGCACCTGCTGGAGGTCATCCGCGAGGTCCGACCCCAGGTCGTGATCACGTACGACCCGAACGGCTTCTACGGCCACCCCGACCACATCCAGGCGCACCGGGTGGCCATGCGCGGGGTGGAGCTGGCCGCGGCCGAGGGGATCGCCCCGGCGAAGGTCTACTGGACGGCCATGCCGCGCAGCGTGCTGGACGCCGGCCTGGAGGCGTTCACCGAGTCGTCGGACAATCCCTTCGCCGGCATCGAGGACGTGGCGGAGCTGCCGTTCGGCACGCCGGACGCGCAGATCGCGGCGCGGATCGACGCCACCGAGCAGCACGCGGCGAAGGAGGCGGCGATGCGCGCCCACGCCACCCAGATCCCGGCCAACTCGTGGCTCTACTCGATCGCCGGCAACTTCGGCGCCGAGTTCATGGGGGTCGAATACTTCACGCTCGGGGTCGGCGAGAAGGGGCCGGGCAACGGCCCGTACGGCTGGGAGGACGACCTCTTCGCCGGGGTGGCGCCGGACGAGCCGGACCGCACCCCGGTCGCGGCGGCCGGCCTCCGGTGACGTTGCCCGCCGTACCCGTGTCGGTCCTTCCCGAGCCGCCGCCGCCCGCGCCGCCCAGCCGGGTGGAGCGGGCGCTCGACCGCGCGTTGCGGGTGGCCGGCGGGCTGGTGACGGTCTGGGCCGGCGTGCTGGCCGCGCTGCTCGACCTGATCTTCGCCACCTGGGCCTGGGAGACGGTGCAGGGCCGGTCCGGCGGCGCGCAGGCGCTGGTCGGCATCGGGCTGGCGGTCGCCGGGATCGCCGCGGTAGCGGCCTCGACGGTGCTGCTGGGCTGGTTCGCGCACTCCTCGACCGGCAGCCGGTGGGCGGTGGCGCTGGCCGCGCTGCCGTGGTTCCTGGTGATCGTGGTGGGCGGGTTTCGCACCACCGAGGGCGACCTGGCGCTGGCCGGCGACAACGTGCTCGGCCTCGCGCTGATCGTGACCGGTGCGGTCACCTTCGCGGTGGTCGGCTTCCGGCAGATCGTGACACCGCCGCCCGCTCACCGGTGAGGTGCTGACGCCGCACCGGTGGCGGTGGTAGACATTCCTGCCAGAGGCTCGCCACGGGTGCGGGCGGTACGGCGGGAGGCGTGCGATGGGTCAGCGGTGGCGTGCGGTGGGTGTGCTGGCGGCCGCGTTGTTCGCGGTCAACGTGGTGGCCCGGCTGGTCATCCGGTTCGCCTTCCCGGACGACGACACCGCAGCCAGCCGGGTCTCGCTGGTGATGTTCCTGGCCATCGGCCTGATCCTGGCCGGCGCCGCGTTCCGCTGGGGCGCCGCCCGGCCGCTCGGGCACTGGGCCGGCGACCTGGCCCTGGCGGTGGTGGTGGCGCTGGCCCTGACCGTGTTCGTCGGCCCGTTGCTGGTCGGGGAGAACCCGTTCGGCGGTGGCGCCGGTCTCTTCTTCGCCCAGATCTGGCTCTATCTCGCGGCCACCGCGGCCGGTGTGCTGGTCGGCTACCTGACCCTCACCGCGCTCGGCCGGGATTTCCGGTCCCGCCAGCTCAAGCGGTACGCCGAGCGGAAGCAGGCCCGGCCCCGGAAGATCGTCCGCCGCTGAGGTCAGGGCGCCACCCGGGTGAGGTAGGTGTGGTGGGTGGTGAAGCCGAGCCGGCGGTAGAGCGCCACCGCGCCGACGTTGCTCTGCTCGACCTGGAGGAACGCGTGCGTGGCGCCCTCGGCCGCGCCCCAGCCGGCCAGGGCGCGCACCACCGCGCCGGCCAGCCCCTGCCGGCGGGCCTCCGGCAGCACCTCGAGCAGGCTCACACCGAGCCACCGGCCCCCACCGGTGACGGTGCCCCGGCCCACCGCGAGCAGCCGGCCGTCGACCCGCAGTTCGGCGAAGCGGATCCGGTCCACCGCGGTGAGCACGTGCCGCGCGGCCTCCGGTAGCCCGCCCTTGCGGTCGGCGGCGACCGCCAGCCAGTCGTCGGCGGGCGCGCCGGGCAGCGCCACCGGCGGCCGGTCGGCGGCGGGCCGCTCCGGCGCGCGGGTCAGGGTGCCGAGCGGGGCGGTCTGGACCAGCACCGGCGGGCGGGACGTCCAGCCGCGCGCGTCCAGTTCCGCGCCGACCGGCGCGGCCAGCGGCAGCGGCGTGTTCACCAGCGCGGGCTGGCCGTGCTCGGCGTACCAGCGTTGCACCGCGTCCAGCGCCTCGGGCAGCGGGCGGTCCGGGTCGCCGATCGGCAGCGCGCTGTTCGCCCGGCCGGTCCAGCCGGCGGCGGCGCGCAGCCGCCAGTCGCCGACGCGCCCGCGTACCGGGGCGGGCCAGGCCTCGTCCGCGGCGGTCTCCAGGGCGATCACGGCGGCGGCGGTCGGCCGGCGGGCCGGCGGCACCCGCTTGGCCCGGTGCACCTGGCCGACCGGTACGCGCAGCGGCCCGCCGTCGGTCGCCAGGGTGATATGGGTCTCGCTCAGCTCGACCAGCTCGCCGAGCGCGTCGGAGAACAGCGGCCGGCCCTCGCGAATCCCCACAATCCGGCGAACCACGATCCGGTGTCCCACGTCCTGCTGTCGGAGCACGATCGACCCCCTCCCCGGCGAGATACTAGGCTCTTACCGTTGCGGATGATCGCGACGAGTCTTGCGGAGGAGAAGACCGGTGACCTACATCATCGCCGAGCCGTGCGTGGATGTGCTCGACAAGGCATGCATCGAGGAGTGCCCGGTCGACTGCATCTACGAGGGCAACCGGATGCTCTACATCCACCCCGACGAGTGCGTCGACTGTGGTGCCTGCGAGCCGGTCTGCCCGGTCGAAGCGATCTTCTACGAGGACGACGTGCCGGAGCAGTGGAAGGACTACACCGGCGCGAACTACGAGTTCTTCGAGGACCTGGGCTCGCCCGGGGGCGCCTCGAAGATCGGCAAGGTGGAGAAGGACGCCACCTTCGTCGCCGCGCAGCCGCCGCGCGGCGAGGGCCACTGAGCCGGCCCACGCCGGTTTCGGCGCGGCTGCCCGAGTTCACCTGGGACACGCTGGACGCCGCGGCCGCCACGGCCGCGGCGCACCCGGGCGGTCTCATCAACCTCTCGATGGGCACGCCGGTCGACCCGGTGCCGCCGCTGATCCGGCAGGCGCTCGCCGACGCGTCGGACGCGCCGGGCTATCCGCTGACCGCGGGCACTCCCACCCTGCGGGACGCCATCGGGGCCTGGGTGGCCCGTGCCTGCGGCGCGGGCGTCGACGGGCTGGGCGTGCTGCCCACGATCGGCTCCAAGGAACTGGTGGCCTGGCTGCCCACGCTGCTCGGGTTCGGCCCTGGTGACGTGGTCGTGGTGCCGTCGGTCGCCTATCCGACGTACGAGGACGGGGCCCGGCTGGCCGGCGCCACCGTCGTGCGCAGCGACTCGCTGACCGCGCTCGGCCCCGATCCCCGGGTCCGCCTGGTCTGGGTCAACTCGCCGGGCAACCCGACCGGCCGGGTGCTGCCCGCCGCCCACCTGCGCAAGGTGGTCGAGTGGGCCCGGGAGCGCGGCGCGGTGGTCGCCAGTGACGAGTGCTACCTGCCGCTGGGCTGGGACGCCGAACCGGTCTCGGTGCTCTCGCCGCAGGTGTGCGGCGGGTCGTACGCGGGCGTGCTGGCGGTGCACTCGCTCTCCAAGCGCTCCAACCTGGCCGGCTACCGGGCCGGCTTCGTGGCCGGCGACCCGGCGTTGACGGCCGAGCTGCTCAAGGTCCGCAAGCACGCCGGCATGATCGTGCCGGCGCCGGTGCAGGCCGCCATGGTGGCCGCGCTCGCCGACCAGGGGCACGCCGACGCCCAGCGGGAGCGCTACCGGGCCCGGCGGGAGACGCTGCGGGCCGCGTTCACCGGCGCCGGCTTCACGGTCGAGCACTCCGAGGCCGGGCTCTACCTCTGGCTGACCCGCGACGAGGACTGCTGGGACACGGTCGACTGGCTGGCCCGGCGCGGCATCCTGGTCGCCGCCGGCGTCTTCTACGGCCCGGCCGGCGCCCGGCATGTGCGGGTGGCCCTGACCGAGTCCGACGCGCACATCGGCGCGGTGGCCGGCCGGCTCGCCGAGTCCTGACCGCCGGCCGCCGGCCCCGTCCAGGGGCCGGCGACCGGCGCGGCTCAGCCGTTGATCCGGCGGAACACCTTCAGCAGCGTGTCCCGGCTGTGCTTCTCCAGGAACTCGCTGGCCATCAGCTCCTGCATCTGCACGGTACGGCCGTCGAACAGCGTCAGCGTGGCCTTCAGCGGCACCTCCCGCCGCACCTCCACCGAGGTGATCTCCTCGTACGGCAGGTAGGGGTGGCGGCCGGCCAGCTCGGCGACCGGCACCGAACCGACAAGCGCGGTCAGCCGCTTCTCGCCCTCGCCGGCCTTGCCCGGGTCGGCGATCAGCACCAGGCCGTTGTCGAGCACCAGCATGTCGTGCTCCCGGCCGTCGATCTTGATGTTGGCCAGCCCGCCGATCAGGTCGGCGTTCCGGGCCGAGGCGCGGGCCTGCACCACCCTGGCGCCGGCCACGTCGACGCCCAGCTCGGTCAGCCGGGCCAGCGCCTCGTCCAGACTCGCCGGGACAACCGCCAGCTTGGCCACGTCGGCCAGGTCCCACGGCTCACCGCCCGGCCCCACCAACCGGGCCGGACCGGACCAGGACAGCTCCCAGCGGGCCTGCCCGGACCGGACCGCCGCGTTGTCCAGCAGCGTCTCCATCGGGCCGGCGAACGCGGCCGCCGCCTCCTTGCGGGTGGCGCCGTCGAAGAACTGCTCGGCGAACTCGCCCAGCCGGCCGGCCCGGACCAGGTCCAGCACCGTCGGCAGGCCCGGCGCGGGGGTGCCGGTGAACCGGCCGGTCGCCCGGTAGATGCCGTCCGCCTGCCGCTGCACGTCGGCGGCGACCGACTCGGCGACGAACTCCGGCCACGGCAGCACGCGCCGGGAGCCGTGCGCGACCACAAGCGCCTGGAGCTGGCGGCCGGCGCCGGCCACGTCGGCGAGCAGCGTCCGCGCCGGCTGGTCGTCCGCCCCCGCCGCGGTCGGCGGGGTGGCCGTCATGGCGGCGACGCGGACGCCGATCGGCGGGTGGGTGTCCCAGCGGGACGGCTCGTGCTCCGGCGCGTTCTCCCGCAGCGCGTCGATCTCGTCGCGCCGGGCGTCGAGCAGCTCGGCGAAGCCGCCGAAGAGGTCGTCCGGGGCCAGCCCGGCCGACCAGCCCGACTCGACGTAGCGGCGCATGTAGAACGACCAGGCGGCGTCCAGCGCCGGCAGCGTGCGCAGGGCCGAGGTGGCCGCCTCGGTGCCGGCGAGCGCCACCGACGCCCGGTCCGCCTCCAGTTCCTGGCGACGCGAGGCGGCGTTGTCCACCATCAGGTAGAGCATCGCGTAGCCCTTGAACACCCAGCCGACCGGGTTGCGCGGGCTGATCCGCTCGATCGTCTCCCCGATGGCCAGCCGACCCCGGTACGCCACCCCGCCGAGCCGGGCGTGCCGGCCGGAGTAGTGGCCGAGTTCGTGCGCGAGCACCGAGCGGAGCTGATCCATGCGCATGGCCTGGAGCAGCGGCAGCCCGACGTAGAGCGTGCGCCGGCCGCCGACCAGGCCGAGCAGCCGACTCTGCTCGCTGACCGCCGCGTTCACCTCGGGCACCAGCCGGATCTCGTCCGGCGCCCGGGTGCCGACCGCGGCGGCCAGCTCGCGCACGGTGGCCCAGAGCCGGGGCGCCGCCCGCTCGTCCAGGACCAGGCCGGGTGCCGGCTCGTGCTTCGTACGGATCGCCTTCCACATCCCGACGCCCACCGCGCCCAGCGCGACCACCAGCGGCAGCAGCAGCTTTCCGGTGATCACGCCGGTGGTGTGGCTGAACAGCCAGACCCCGAGCGCGATCACGGCGGCGAGCTGGAGCAGCGCGACGACGTAGAAACCGATCAACATGACCACCGAGGCGAGCGCCCGGTACGTCGCGGACATGAGTGTCCCTCCCCCGTTGACGAAGGCCCGACCGGTCGTTCCGGTCGAGCCGCCGGAGGACCGTACGACGCGGCCCCCGTACGGACATCCACCGTCCGGACGGATCGATCTCCACCGACGATCCGTTAAGGCGGGGCCCCCTCTTGACGCTTCCGGTAGAGGCGGGGCCCCTTCTTGACAACAGGTGTCAAGAAGGGGCCCCGCCGTACACCCGGTCCTCGGCGGGAGGGGCGATATCCTCGGCGGGACTTCCCGCGGGGCCGCCCGGGCTCCGCCGACGACGGAGACGCCGAGGTGGACCGATGGTGGGCGAGGCCGGCGGGCTGGCACGCGCGGCGGTGGTCGGCACCGGGCTGATCGGCGGGTCGGTGCTGTTGCGGCTCCGCGCCGCCGGGCTCGACGTCGCCGCCTGGGACCCGGACCCGGTGGCCCGGCGGCAGGTGCGCGAACGGGGCGTCGCGGCTCCCGGCGAGGTCGAGGAGGCGGTCGCCGGTCGGGACGTGGTGTTCGTCTGCGGCCCGCTGCCCACGCTGCCGGCCACGCTGGCCCGGGTGGCCGCGGCCACCGACGACCGGTGTGTGCTCACCGACGTGGGCAGCGTCAAGGCGGAGGTGACCACCGCCGCCACTTCGCAGGGGCTCGGGCACCGGTTCGTGCCGGGCCACCCGATGGCCGGCGCCGATCGGGCCGGTCTGAGCGCGGCGGGCCCGGAGCTGCTCGACGGCGCGGCCTGGGTGCTCTGCCCGGGCCCGACCGGGGTGGACGCGTTCCGCCGGCTCACCGCGCTGCTGGTCGACGCCTTCCACGCCCGGGTGGTGCCGATGTCGGCCCCGGAGCACGACGCCGCCGCCGCGCTCGCCTCGCACGTGCCGCACCTGCTGGCCGGCGCGCTGGCCGGCACGGTGCAGCGTTCGGCGTTGCGGGACGCGGTGCTGGCGCTGGCCGCCGGCAGCTTCTCCGACGGCACCCGGGTCGCCGGGGGCCCGCCCGAGCGGACCGCGAACATGCTGCTCGGCAACCGGGACCAGGTGCTGACCGAGCTGGCGGAGGTGGGCGCCTTCCTGGACGACCTGGCCGGCGCCCTGCGGGCCGGGGACGCCGCGGCGCTGGCCGGGCGGCTGGCCGAGGCCCGCACGGCGCGGACCGCGCTGCGGGGCCGCGCGTTCACCGCGCACCGGCGGGAGTTCCCGGCCGGCGCGGACCGTGCGGTCGAGCTGGCCTACCTGCGCGACCTGGGCGCGGCCGGAGGCCACCTGACCGGGTGCCGGGTGGTCGCCGACGCGGTCGAGTACACCGCGCACCTGCCGGCGACCCCGCCGTTAGGCTGAGCGGCATGGCGGACGCACCGGTCGTGGCGGTACGCGGCGAGGCCTACCGGGAGGTCGCTCCCGAGCTGGCCCGGTTCACGGTGACCGCGGTCGCCCGGGACCGGGATCGGGAGACCACGCTGACCCGGCTGGCCGAACGGGCCGCCGCGGTGCGGGCGCTGCTCGACGCGGCCGAGCCGGCCGTGGACCGGCGGGAGGCCGGGCAGGTCAACGTCTGGCCGGTGACGAAGCGTGCGGGTGACCGCGTGGTGGCCTGGCAGGGCAGCGTCAGCACCACGGTCACGGTCACCGACTTCACCTCGCTCGGCGAGCTGATGCTCCGACTGGCCGACCACGAGCAGGTCGAGGTGGCCGGTCCGGTGTGGTCGCTGCGGCCGGACAGCCCGGCCCACCGGGAGGCGCGGCACGCCGCGATCGCCGACGCCCTGGCCCGCGCGCGGGAATACGCCGAGGCGCTGGGCGCCCGCGTCACCGCGCTGCGCGAGCTGGCCGACACCGGCCTGACCGCGGCCCCGCCGATGCTGGCCAAGGCGGCGTACGCCCGGTCCGGCGAGTCCGTGCCGGAGCTGGAGCTGGATCCGGCGCCGCAGCCGGTGCAGGCGGCGGTCGAGGCGCGCTTCACCATCAGCGAGCCGGTGCTCGGCTGATGCCGCCGGCTCAGGTGCTCGCGCTCGACGAGCTGGTCGCCCGCGCGCGGGCGCTCGCCGAGGACGGCCCGCGGCAGTTGCTCGGCATCGCCGGCGCGCCCGGCGTGGGCAAGTCCACCCTGGCCGAACGGGTCGTCGCCGAGGTCGGCCCGACCGCCCGGCTGGTGCCGATGGACGGCTTCCACCTGGCCGGTTCGGCACTGGCCCGGCTGGGGCGGGCGGCGCGCAAGGGCGCGCCGGACACGTTCGACGTGAACGGTTTCGTGGCCACCCTGCGCCGGCTGCGGCGGCTGGAGCCGACCTCGGTGTGGGTGCCGGAGTTTCGCCGCGACCTGGAGGAGCCGGTCGCCGGCGCGATCGAGGTGCCGCCCGCGGTGCGATTGGTGGTCACCGAGGGCAACTACCTGCTGCTGCGGGACGACCCGTGGGAGGAGGTGCGCTCGCTGCTGCACCAGGCGTGGTTCCTCGACCTGGACGCCGAGCTGCGGTTGCGCCGCCTGACCGCCCGGCACGAGACCCACGGGAAGTCGCCGGAGCAGGCCCGCGCCTGGGCGCTCGGTAGCGACGAGGAGAACGCGCGGCTGGTCGCCGGCACGGCCGCGCACGCCGACCTGGTGGTCCGGCTGGCCGACCCGCCGCAGGGCTGACGACCGGCGCGGCGGCGGCCGGCCGATCGGGTGGCGTGCCACGCTCAGCCGGCTCCCGGGCGGGGTGACGGCACGCTCCGGCGCAGCAGGCGGGCCACCACGGCCCGCTCGCGGGCGAACTCCACCGCGTCCGGATAGCCGCTGTGGCTGCGGATGGGCGGGTCGGCCACCTCCCCGCCGGACGGGTGCAGCGCCTCCGGGTCGGTGACCGGCACGTCCCGCTGCCCGGCGCTGACCTGCCAGCCGAGCGGGTCGGTGTCCCGCCAGAAGTTGGTCCAGGCGACGTGCCCACCGGGCCAGGTGACCGCCCGGGCCAGGGTGCGCAGTCGCTCCGGCCCGAAGTAGGACGGGAAGACCCGGCCGTAGAGGCGGGTGAGCTGGCAGCCGTAGGAGAAGAACCAGGTCCGCCGCCGCCACCGCCTGGGCAGTTGCAGCAGCACCGCCGCGCAGATGACGGTGCCCTGGCTGTGCCCGGAGAGGATCACGCCGTCCATCCGGTCCGGGTGCTGCGGCGGCAGCGCCAGCAGCCCGGCCACCCGGGTCTGGAGTTCCGGCACGGCCCGCTCGGCGTAGCTGGGCGGGGCGAGCGGGTGCGCGGCCCGCGGCCAGAACGTGCACACGTCCCAGATCACGCCGACCGAGCGGCGTACCGAGTCGGTGCGGTAGATGAGCAACCCGAGCGCGCTCGTCACCACCGGCAGCCAGCCGAGCACGGCGTCACCGAGTTCGGCGGTCCAGTGGATCACGGTCTGCCAGCCGGCCGGG
This sequence comes from Micromonospora sp. NPDC049282, assembly GCF_043197045.1. Classification (NCBI taxonomy): domain Bacteria; kingdom Bacillati; phylum Actinomycetota; class Actinomycetes; order Micromonosporales; family Micromonosporaceae; genus Micromonospora; species Micromonospora sp. NPDC049282. The sequence continues at coordinate 181,109 of NZ_JBICSL010000012.1, read as the reverse complement.
GAGAGCGGGTCGGGCCGGTGGCCGGAGAGCGCGGCGGTGCAGCAGAGGGTGATCAGGACCGCGGACACCGCGGCGTAGCAGCCGATCAGCCGGACCGCGTGCTCGCCCACCAGCCGGTGCAGCGCCCGGTAGGTGCTGACGTCGCGGCAGCGGCGCAGGTCGTGCGCGGAGAGGCCGCCGGCGGAGGTGAGCCCGGCGTACTCCGCGCGGCGCAGGCCGTGCAGCAGGACCGCTGCCCGGACCAGCAGCCCGAGCAGGGTGATCAGCCCGATCACGCAGGCCAGCCCGGCCCAGAAGACGGCGAGCGGCGGCACCACCGGGCTCGGGTGGCCGGGCTCGTCCGGGCCGGCCAGCCGCTCGCTCACCCAGTAGACCAGCCCGGCGCAGTACGCGACGGCCATCATCCAGCCGAAGCCGGCGATGACCGCCGGCGCGCAGCCGTGCCAGGCCAAACCGGTGTACGCGCCGAGCGGCTGGGTCGGCACGGCGGGCCGGAGCCGGGGCAGCAGCAGCCCGGCGACGGCCACCGCGATGGCGGGGCCGACGAGCATCCAGGTGTGCAGCCCGGCCGGCGCGGCGGGCAGGGCGGGCAGGCCGCGTTCGATCCAGACCACCGCGAGTGGCAGCAGCGCGGCGGCGGCCACCGGCCCGGCCAGCGCCCGCCGACCGGAGCGGTTCGCGGCGCCGATGGCCACCAGCAGCAGCACCTGGTAGGTGACGAGCCAGGCGAGCGCGGTCTCGTAGCCGGGCAGCGGGCGCGCGGCGTCGCACCCGGCGAGGCCCGGCGTGGTCGCGCACCCGACCGGGAGCCGGTAGGTGGTCAGCGGAGGACCGGCCGGACCGTCGGGGAGCAGCAGGAGGACGAACGTGCCGACCAGCCCGAGCCCGGTGAGCGCCGCCACCGCGGCGCTCCACCGGCCCAGCGGGGTGGCGCCCTGGCGTCGGCTGAGCCAGGGGCGGCCGACCGCGACGACGGCGATGGTCACCACGGTGGCGAACAGCAGCACGGTCGGCCAGGCGACCGCGGCCCGCAGGCCGCGCGGCGGATCCATGATCAGCACTGCTCCGACCGGTACGGCGGCGGCGGCCACCGCTCCGGTGCACAGGTGCAACACGGCGGCCCGGCGCAACTGGCCCTCCCCGTTCCAGAACGTCGGGTCCTGCAGTGGGTTCTCCAGCGGCTCGGGCGGCTCCGCCGGCCCGTCGTCGTGGCCGGTCGGCCGGTGGCGCGGCTCGGCCGGCATCTCCGCCTCGTACTGGTAGGTGCGCCAGGCGAGCACGCCGATGGCGCCCAGCACGAGCAGCGGCAGCAGCAGCCCGAGGGCCAGCGTGCGGGTGCCCTGACGCCACCAGGGGTCGCCGAGGAACTCCCACGGTCCGGGGATCTGGCCGAGACACTCCCGGCTCACGCACTGCCAGCCGACCAGGTCCACCCCGATGCCGGTCACGGTGATCACCAGGGTGCAGGTCAGGCTCAGGCAGAACAGCCGGATGAGCCAGGCGGTGATGCCGGACCGGCTGGCCCAGCGCTCGCGGTCCGGGTCGGCCGGGATGCCGGCCCGGGCGTGCAGCGCGACGTTGGCCAGGGCGAAGGGCAGCAGCAGCGTCCAGAGGGCCCGCTCGATGTCCCGCCGGGTCCGCGCGCCGGAGGTCAGCTTCCCCCAGCTGTACGCCTCGACGCTGATCGGGTCGTCCCGGGCGCCGGCGGGCGAGCGGTAGAAACCGGTGACCTGTCCGCCGGCCACCAGCCCGGGCGGCTTGCCGCCGGCCCTCGCTCCGGGGTCGAGACCCAGCAGCTGACCCGGCGGGGTGTTCGACACCCCGTGCACCCGTAGTTCCAGCACGCGCTCCATCGCGGCCTCCCCAGGGTGAGCATCTCACTACTCAGAGTGCACCGTGATTCGGGAATTCGCATCCCCCTGAGGGGTTGTTTCAGCAGCTCAGGACGTTAGGGAAGGGTTCTGATCGGGCGGGCGGGGTTACCTACCGCCACCACGTTCGCGGGAAGGTCGCGGGTCACCACCGCGCCCGCGCCGACCACCGTGTTGTCGCCGACGTTCACCCCGGCGAGCACGATCACGCCGCCGCCGAGCCAGGCGTTGTCGCCGATGGTGATCGGCTCGGCCGCCTCCCACTTGGCCCGGCGGGCCTCGGGCTCCACCGGGTGGGTGGCGGTGAGTAGTTGCACGTTCGGTCCGATCTGGACGTCCGCGCCGATGCTGATCCGGGCGACGTCGAGGAAGATCGCGTTGAAGTTGACGAAGCTGCGTGCTCCGATGTGGGTCTGGTAGCCGTAGTCGCAGTGGAACGGTGGCCGGACCCAGGCGTCCTCGCCGAGCGAGCCGAGCAGTTCGCGCAGGGCGGCGGCGCGGCCCTGCGGGTCGTCGGCGGAGCCGCGGTTGAAGCGTTCGGTGAGTCGGGCCGCGCGATCCAGGTCGGCGACGATCGCCGGATCGTCGGCGAGGTAGAGCTCGCCGGCCAGCATCCGGTCCTTCATGGAGGTCATCGGGGGATCATCCCGGGTTCGGCATCTGAATTGGAGCCGATCGGATCGGAATGGCGACTTCCGGTTACATACCCGGTATGTAATTCTGATAGCCCGCGTCGATGTGTTCCTCATCGACGATGACGCCTCACGGAGGAGAAAAGGTTGCCCCGGAACCGCAGAAAACTGGCCGCGCTCGGCCTCACCCTGGGCCTGGCGCTCGGCCTGCCGGTGCCCGCACACGCCGCCGCCCCGGCGGCGCCGACCGGCACGCCCGCCCGCACCGGGCCGGCCGGACACCCCGCCACCGTCACCCTGATCACCGGCGACCAGGTCACCGTCGCCGACGGCGGCCGTGCGGCGGTCCGCCCCGGCGCCGGCCGCGCCAAGCTCCAGTTCCTGGTCCGCCGGGAGAAGACCGGTCTCAGCGTGGTGCCGCAGGACGCGCTGGCGCTGGTCCGGTCCGGCCGGCTCGACCCGCGCCTGTTCGACGTCACCGGGCTGATCGCGGCCGGCTACGACGACGCGCACCGCGACAGCACGCCGCTGCTGGTGTCGTACCGCCCGGGGGTGGCCCGGCGGGCGACGGCCCCGCTGGCCGGCACCCGGGTGACCCGCGACCTGCCGGCGATCGGCGGCGCGGCGCTCGCCGCGGCCAAGTCCGACGCGGGCGCGCTCTGGCGGGCCGTCGGCGCGGGCCGTTCCGGCGCCCGGCTCGACGCGGCGGGGGGTGTCGACCGGATCTGGCTGGACGGCCGCCGACGGGTGGCGCTCGACCACAGTGTGCCGCAGATCGGCGCGCCGGCCGCCTGGGCCGCCGGCTGGACCGGCAAGGGGGTGAAGGTCGCGGTGCTCGACACCGGCGTCGACCTCACCCACCCGGACCTGGCCGGCAAGGTCGCCGAGTCACGCAACTTCAGCGAGGAGGCGAACCCGGACGACATCGTCGGGCACGGCACCCACGTCGCCTCGATCATCGCCGGCAGCGGAGCCGCCTCCGGCGGGAAGTACCGGGGTGTCGCCCCGGACGCCACGCTGCTGTCCGGAAAGGTCTGCGAGGAGTTCGGCTGCACCGAGTCGGCGATCCTGGCCGGCATGCAGTGGGCCGCGGCCGAGCAGCACGCCACCGTGGTCAACCTGAGCCTGGGCGGCTGGGACACCCCGGAGGTCGATCCGCTGGAGCAGGCGGTCGACACGCTCACCGCGCAGACCGGAACGCTCTTCGTGGTCGCCGCCGGCAACGACGGCGCCGACGGCTCGGTCGGCTCGCCGTCCACGGCCGACGCCGCGCTGTCCGTCGGCGCCGTCGACCGGAACGACGAGCTGGCCGACTTCTCCAGCCGCGGGCCACGGGTCGGTGACGGGGCCATCAAGCCGGACATCACCGCACCGGGGGTGGACATCGTGGCCGCCCGCGCCGCCCACGGCCAGATCGGCGACCCGGTGGGGGACAAGTACGTCTCCCTCTCCGGCACCTCGATGGCGACCCCGCACGTGGCCGGCGCGGTGGCGCTGATCGCCCAGCAGCACCCCGGTTGGAACGCGGGCCGCTACAAGGCCACCCTGATGGCCTCCGCCCGGCCGCACCCGGAACAGACCGCGTTCCAGCAGGGGGCCGGCCGGGTCGACGTGGCCCACGCGATCACCGAGCAGGTGACCAGCGAACCGCCGTCGGTGTCGTTCGGCGTCGCGCTCTGGCCGCACGCCGACGACAAGCCGATCAGCCGAACCGTCACCTACCGCAACGGTGGCGCCGCCGCGCTCACGCTCGATCTGGGCACCGAGTTCACCGGCCCGGGCGGGCGGACCGCGCCGGCCGGCATGGTCACCCTCAGCGCGACCCGGCTCACCGTCCCGGCCGGCGGCACCGCCCAGGTGACCGTCGTGGTGGACACCCGGCTCGGCGCCGACGGCTACTGGACCGGCCGGCTGACCGCCCGGTCCGGCGACACCGTCGCGGTGACCCCGCTGGCGGTCAACCGGGAGGTGGAGAGCTACGACCTGACGGTGACCCACCGCAACCGGGCCGGCGCCCTCACCGGCAGCTTCTACACCACCCTGATCGGGCTGGCCGACGCCGCCACCTGGGACCTGTTCGACGCCGACGGCGAGGTCACCGTCCGGGTGCCCAAGGGCCGGTACGGGGTGCAGAGCCTGCTCTTCGTCGACGGCGACCAGGGCTGGTCGGAGATCTCCATGCTGACCCAGCCGGAGCTGGTGGTGAAGGGCAACCAGCGGCTCGACCTGGACGCCCGACGGGGGAAGCCGGTGCGCAGCACCGTGCCGCAGCGCGGCGCCGCCCCGCTGCTCATCGACTTCACCGCCGCCTGGGGCTTCGGCGACTACTACAACAGTTTCGGGCTCTGGACGGACAGCTTCGACGGCCTCTACTCGGCCCAACTCGGCCGCAACGTCTCCGACAAGGTCTTCGTCGGCGCGCTGGCCAGCCAGTGGGCGGAAGCGAAGGCGCCGGCGAGCAGCCCGTACTTCTACGCCCTGAACGAGATGTTCCCCGGCCGGTTCCCGACCGGATTCGTCCGGCACTACCGACCCGCCGACCTGGCCACCGTCACCAACCGGTTCGCGGCCGGCTACGGCGGGGAGACGGAACGGATCATCTTCCCGGAGCCCGACTACAACATGGGCGGCTCGGCGGTCGGCCTGCCGGTGCCGGTGCCGGGCAAGCGGGTCGAGCACTTCACCACCGCCCGGACGCGCTGGAGCACCGAACTGGACTTCGGCAAGCGGGCCGAGGAAGGCTGGCTCGACGTGCAGGCGGTGCTGGAGTCCGGGCCCAGCCGTTACCGGGCCGGCCACAGCTACGCCGAGGTCTGGAACAACGCGCCGTTCGGCCCGTCCTTCCCGCGGCCGCGCTGGCCGGAACAGGGCATCACCCGCACCGGGAACACGGTGGTGGTCTCGCTGCCGGTGCACAGCGACGCGGCCGGGCACCCGGGCGGTTCGCTCAACGACACCGAACGCACCGCGATCTACCGCAACGGCAAGCTGGTCGACGAGATCGAAGCCGCCGGGTACGGCGAGTTCGAGGTGCCTCCGGGCGTCGCGAACTACCGGGTCGACACGCTGGCGAAGCGCAGCTTCACCGACCTGAGCACCGAGGTCTCGGCGAGTTGGACGTTCCGCTCGAAGCGGGTGCCGGGCGACGAGCCGGCGCGGCTGCCGGCGATGGCGGTCCGGTTCGCCCCGCCGCTCTCGGTGGACGGCACCGCGCCGGCCGGCCGGACGTTCACCGTCCCGGTGACGGTGCAGCGCCAGCCCGGCGCACCGGCCGGCAAGGTCGCGGCGCTCACCGTCGACGTCTCCTACGACGGCGGGAAGACGTGGCGGAAGGCGACCCTGAAGAAGCAGGGCGCGGGCTGGACCGCCACCGTCCGGCACCCGGCCGGGCCCGGCTACGTGTCGCTGCGAGCCTCCGCCCGCGACGACGCCGGCAACACGGTGACCCAGCGGATCATTCAGGCGTACCGCCTGCGGTGAGTCCGACCGTCCGGGTCCGCGGCGATCACGCCGCGGACCCGGACGGGGACGACGTGCTAGTCGTTGGCGTGCAGGGCGGCGTTCAGCTCGATGCCCCGGCCGGTGCGCGGCCGCGCCTCCAGCGCGCCGGTCACCGAGTTGCGCCAGAACAGCAGCCCGTCCACACCGGAGAGCTCGCGGGCCTTGACCACCCGGCCGTCCGGCAGGGTGACCTTGGAACCGGCGGTGACGTAGCAGCCGGCCTCCACCACGCAGTCGTCGCCGAGCGAGATGCCGATGCCGGCGTTCGCGCCGACCAGGCTGCGCTCGCCGATGCGCACCTTGTCGGTGCCGCCGCCGGACAGCGTGCCCATGATCGAGGCGCCCGCGCCGACGTCGGAGCCGTCGCCCACCACCACGCCCTGCACGATCCGCCCCTCGACCATCGAGGTGCCCAGCGTGCCGGCGTTGAAGTTGCAGAAGCCCTCGTGCATCACGGTGGTGCCGGCGGCCAGGTGCGCGCCGAGCCGGACCCGGTCCGCGTCGGCGATCCGCACGCCGGCCGGCACCACGTAGTCGGTCATCCGCGGGAACTTGTCCACCCCGTAGACCGCCAGGTGGCGGCCGGCGGCCCGCTCGATGACGCGCAGCTCGTCCACCCGCTCCGGCGGGCACGGACCGGCCGAGGTCCAGGCCACGTTCGCCAGCTTGCCGAAGATGCCGTCGAGGTTCAGCTCGTTGGGCCGCACCAGGCGGTGGGAGAGCAGGTGCAACCGCAGGTACGCGTCGGCGGCGTCCTTGATCGGGTCGTCCAACGAGCCGATCACCGTGGTCACCTCGACGGTACGCAGGCCGGGCAGCGCCCGCTCACCGATCGCACCCGGCGGCAGGTCCAGCACGTCGGCCTGGTCCTCCCCGGGCACCAGGGGCAGCTCGCCGAGACCCAGCTTGCCGGTCGGGTACCAGGTGTCGAGCACCTGGTCGTCGGCGGTGACGGTGGCCAGGCCGATGCCCCAGGCGGATGGTGCGGACGTCACGGTGTCACCTCTCGTTCGGCGGCGGCGTCCGCCGCTGCTCGCGGCCGCGGGCGCGGAACGTGTGCCTCGCGCCCACCGAGGATGACGGTACCGTGCGAGACATGCAGAACCCGTTGACCCCCGAGGTCCTGGCCGATCCGGTGGCGCTGACCCGTGCCCTGGTCGACATCGAGTCGGTGTCCCTCAACGAGAAGGCGATCACCGACTGCGTCGAGGAGGTGCTGCGCGGCGTACCGCACCTGCGCACCTATCGACACTCGAACACCGTGATGGCCCGCACCGAGCTGGGCCGGGCGCAGCGGGTGGTGCTCGCCGGGCACCTGGACACCGTCCCGCTCAACGGCAACTTCCCGTCGACCATGCGCGGCGACCTGATGTACGGCTGCGGCACCTCGGACATGAAGTCCGGGGTCGCGTTCGCGCTGCACCTGGCCGTGACGCTGCCCGATCCGCGCTACGACGTCACCTACTTCTTCTACGAGGCCGAGGAGATCGAGTCGCGCTACAACGGCCTCACCCTGGTGGGCCAGACCCACCCCGAGTGGCTCCAGGCCGACTTCGCGGTGCTGCTGGAGCCCACCTACGGGATCGTCGAGGCGGGCTGCCAGGGCACGATGCGGGCGGTCGTCACCACACACGGCGAGCGGGCCCACGCGGCCCGGTCCTGGCACGGGGTGAACGCCATCCACGGCGCCGGGGAGGTGCTGCGCCGCCTCGGCGCGTACGAGGCACGTCGGGTGACCATCGAGGGCTGCGACTACCGCGAGGGCCTCAACGCGACCGGGATCACCGGTGGGGTGGCCGGCAACGTCATCCCCGACCGCTGCGAGATCGAGATCAACTACCGGTACGCCCCGGACCGCGACCCGGCGGGAGCCGAGGCCCACCTGCGCGAGGTCTTCGCCGGCTTCGACCTGAGGGTGACCGACGCGGCGGCCGGCGCGACCCCGGGGCTGGACAACCCGGCCGCGCAGGAGTTCCTGGCCGCGGTCGGCGCCGCGCCGATCGGCAAGTTCGGCTGGACCGACGTGGCGCGGTTCGCCGCGATGGGCATTCCGGCGCTGAACTTCGGACCCGGTGACCCGAACCTGGCCCACCACAAGGACGAGCACGTCGAGCTGACCAAGATCCGTGACGGCGCGGCCACCCTGCACCGCTGGCTCGCCTCGGCCTGACCCGCATCGATCCGGGGCCCGCGCCCGGCATCGCGGGCCCCGGATCGTCAGACGCTCGTGCTCAGCGGAGTGTCCGCCTCGTCGGTCGCACCGGTCGGCTCGGCGCGGTGGGCCTCCATCATCCGGGCGCGGCGGCGCTCGGCCACCACGTCGTGGATCCGCCGCTGCATCTGCCGGCGGATCCGGATCATCTCGCTGCTGCTGATCAAAACGCTGGCTCCTCCCCCGAAGGCGCGTCTCCCAGGCATACCGGGTATGTGAATAGTAAGACGTACCAGCGAGCGAATTAGTTGCCTTGATCGCAAAGATTTTCTCCGGCTCGCCGGCCTGCGCGCCGCTTCGCCATCGCTCCACTACGGTGGCTCCATGAGCGAGAGCAGCGGGAGGCCGGCTGAGCAGGGGCCGCGGACGGAGCGGCACCGGGGAGCGGTCACGCTGCGCAACCGGGCGATCCCGAACAGCACCGCGGACCAGCGGCTGCTCGACTCCCGGGGACGCAGCGACTGGAAGACCAAGGACGCCTGGCGGGCCCTGCGGATCCTGTCCGAGTTCGTCGAGGGGTTCGACACGCTCGCCGACCTGCCGCCCGCGGTAAGCGTCTTCGGCTCGGCCCGCAGCAAGCCGGACAGCCCGGAGTGCCTGCTGGCCGAGGAGCTGGGCGGCGCGCTGGCCCGGGCCGGCTACGCGGTGATCACCGGCGGTGGGCCGGGCGTGATGGAGGCCGCCAACCGGGGCGCCGGCGAGGCCGGTGGCCTCTCCGTCGGGCTCGGCATCGAGCTGCCGTTCGAGCAGGGCCTCAACGACTGGGTCGACCTCGCCATCGACTTCCGCTACTTCTTCGCCCGTAAGACCATGTTCGTCAAGTACGCCCAGGCGTTCGTGGTGCTGCCCGGCGGTTTCGGCACCATGGACGAACTCTTCGAGGCGCTCACCCTGGTGCAGACCGGCAAGGTGACCCGGTTCCCGGTCGTGCTGATGGGCGCCGACTACTGGGGCGGCCTGCTCGACTGGCTGCGCGACACCATGGCCGCCGAAGGCAAGATCGGGCCGGGCGACCTCGACCTGATCCGCGTCACCGACGACGTCAACGAGGCGGTCCGGCACATCGTGGAGGCCGAGGCCGTGCTCTCCGCCGAGCAGGAGGCGGTCCGCGAGGAGGCGGTCGCCCGGGCGGCCGCCGACCAGCAGGCCGCCGCCGAGGCCGCGCCCGAGGGCCCGGGCGGGCCACGCTGAGATGGCAGACGTCTGCGTGTTCTGCGCGTCCTCACGTACCCTCGACGCCCGCTGGCTGGCGCTCGCCACCGAGACCGGCACGGAGCTGGCCCGGCGCGGGCACACGGTGGTGAGCGGCGGTGGCTGCGTCGGGATGATGGGCGCGGTCGCGGACGGTGCGCGGACCGCCGGCGGCCGCACGGTGGGCGTCATCCCGCAGTCCCTGGTCGACCTGGAGGTGGCCGACCTGGCCGCCGACGAGCTGCTGGTCACCGACGGCATGGCGAGTCGCAAGACGCTGATGATCGACAAGTCGGACGCCTTCGTCACGCTGCCCGGTGGGCTGGGCACGCTCGACGAGCTGTTCGAGGTCTGGACCACCGCCACCCTGACCCTGCACGCCAAGCCGATGGTGCTGGTCGACGCCGAGGGTTTCTACCAGCCGCTGCTCGACTGGCTCGGCACCCTGGCCGACCGCAACTTCCTCAAGCCGGCCGGTCTCGACCTGCTGATGGTCGCCGACAGCGTGCCCGCCGCGCTCGACCTCATCGACGCCCGCCTGACCTGAGGCGTCCCTCGCCCCGCTTGACCTGAGGCGTCTCTCGCCCTGTCCGTGCGCTTGATCGACACCACTTCGCCGAGGTGGCTGTATGGCGGGCTCGACGATGGCACCACTTCGGCGAGGCGGTGTTGATCGAGGAGCTGGATACCGCCACCTCGGCGAGCTGGTGGCAGCGCCGGGCCGGTGCGGGCGGGTGCGGCAGGCGCCGGGTGAGCTGCGGCGTGTGGGGCGGTGTCGGTTTCCGGGTGTCGTACCGGCGTGGTGGGATGTCGGTGATGCAGGCGTACCGGTTGGTGCGCCGGCCCGGCGGCGCGGGGGCGGGGGTCACCCACGACGCCGGGGCGGGGCAGGGGGTGGGCCGGTCCGACGGGCCGGCCGTGACGGAGCCGCGATCCGGGGGGTCGGCGGGCGATGCCGCGCACCCCTCGACCGAGCCCGCGACGCCGGTGAGCAGCACGATCGCCGCGCACTCCACATCGGTGCGTCGTCGGGCCGACCCGGTGCAGGCCGAGGTCGTCGCGCACACCGACGGGCCGATGCTGGTCGTGGGCGGTCCCGGCACCGGGAAGACCGCCACCCTGGTCGAGGCGGTCGCCGCCCGGGTGGCCGAGGGCGTCGACCCGGAGCGCGTCCTGGTGCTCACCTTCGGCCGGCGCGGCGCCACCGAGCTGCGCCGGCGGATCGAGGCACGGATCGCCGGGGACGGGCACCGCGTGGTCCGCGAGCCGCTGGTCCGCACGTTCCCGGCGTACGCCTTCGGGCTGCTCCGCCGTGCCGCCGCCGAGCGGGGTGAGCCCTCGCCGCGGCTGCTCACCGGCCCGGAGCAGGATCTGATCATTCGCGAGCTGCTCGACGTGGTCGGCGAGGAGCCCGGCGACGACCCGGTCGGCTGGCCGGAGGACCTGCTCCCCGCGCTGCGTACCCGGGCGTTCGCCCAGCAGCTCCGCGACCTGCTGATGCGGGCCGCCGAGCGGGGGGTCGGTCCGGTCGAGCTGGCCCGGCTCGGCGAGAAGCTGGGCCGCGCCGACTGGCCGGCCGCCGCCCGCTTCCTCCGGGAGTACGTCGCCGTGCTCGCGCTGCGCGACGTGAGCAACCGGGGCTCGGTCGCGTACGACCCGGCGGAGCTGGTGCGGGCCGCCACCGGCATGCTGCTCGACGACCCCGAGCTGCTCGCCGCCGAGCGCCGCCGCCTGACCCACGTCTACGTCGACGAGCTGGCCGACACGGACCCGGCCCAGGTGGACCTGCTGGCCGTGGTGACCGGGGGCGGCAAGTCCCTGGTCGCGTTCGCCGACCCGGACTCGTCCACGTACGCGTTCCGCGGCGCCGACCCGGCCGCGGTCGGCACGTTCCCGCACCGGTTCCGGACCGCCTCCGGCGCGCCGGCCGCCCAGGTCGTGCTGACCACCTCCTACCGGGCCGGTCCGGAGCTGCTGGGGGCGACCGCCCGGCTGGCCCGCCGGCTCCGCGGCCCGGCGGCGCACCGGCGGCTGCGCCCGCTCCCGGACGTGCCGGCCGGCGCGGTGGAGGTCCGCACCTTCCGCTCGGCCACCAGCGAGTCGGCCTGGCTGGCCCACGCGCTGCGCGAGGCACACCTGCTCGACGGGGTGCCCTGGTCCCGGATGGCGGTGCTGGTCCGGTCCACCGGACGGCAGCTCCCGTCGCTGCGGCGCGCCCTGCACACCGCAGGCGTGCCGACCGTGGTGCACGGCGAGGACCTGCCGCTGCACCTCCAGCCGGCGGTGGCCCCGCTGCTGCTCCTGCTCCGCTGCGCGCTCGACCTCGACCGGCTGGACGAGGAGGCGGCCGTCGCGCTGCTGCACTCGCCGCTGGGCAGCGCCGACCCACTGGCCGAGCGGCGGCTGCGGCAGGGGCTGCGGGCGCTCGCGCTGGCCGGCGGCGACCGCCGCCCCTCCGGCGAGCTGCTGGTCGAGGCGCTGCGCGACCCGGCCGAGCTGGCCACCATCGAGCGGCGCTGGGCGGCGCCCGCGCAGGCCGTGGCGCACCTGCTGGCGACCGCCCGGCAGGCCGCCGACACGCCCGGCGCCACCGTGGAGGACGTGCTCTGGGCGGTGTGGCGGGACAGCGGGCTGGCCGAGCGCTGGGCCGGGGCGATCACCCGCGGCCGGGCGGCCACCGGCGAGCACGAGACGGCCCAGCGCTGGCGGGCCGAGGCCGCCGACCGCGACCTGGACGCCGTGCTGGTGCTCTTCGACGCGGCGGCCCGGTTCACCGACCGGTTGCCGGGGGCGCGCACCGAGGTCTTCCTCGACCACGTGCTCGGCCAGGAGCTGCCGGCCGACACGCTCGCCGCCGCCGCCGACCGGGGCGAGGCGGTACGCCTGCTGACCGCGCACGCCGCCAAGGGGCTGGAGTGGGACCTGGTCGCCGTCGCCGGGGTGCAGGAGGGTGTCTGGCCGGACCTGCGGCTGCGCGGCAGCCTGCTCGGCTCCGAACGGCTGGTCGACGTGCTCGCCGGCCGGGCCGACGGGGCCGGGCTGCGGGCCAGCCTGGTCGGGCAGACGTCGGCGTTGCTGGACGAGGAACGGCGGCTGTTCCACGTCGCGGTCAGCCGGGCCCGGCGCCGGCTGGTGGTCACCGCGGTCGCCTCCGCCGCGGTCGGCGGTGACGACCACGAGGAGCAGCCGAGCCGCTTCCTGCACGAACTCGCCGCCGGCGATCCGCCCGCCACCGGAGCGGGCGGCACCACCCCACCGACCCCGAACGACGGCGGCCCGAACGGTACGACCCCGGACGACGGCGGCCCGAACGGGGACGGCCGGGGCCGGGCGACGCTCGGCGGGGGACAGGCGGCGGACGGGCCGGCGCCGCACGGCGACGAACATCCCCAGGACGGGCCGCCCGGCGTGCTCCCGGTGACCCTGCCGCCGCGCGGGCTCACGCTGTCCGCGCTGGTGGCGGAGCTGCGTACCGCGATCACCGACCTGGCGGCGCCGATCACCAGGCGGCACGCGGCGGCGGGCGAGCTGGCCCGGCTGGCCGCCGCCGGGGTGCCCGGCGCGCACCCGGACGACTGGTGGGGGTTGCGCGGCCTCTCCGACGACCGGCCGCTTGTCGACGACGGCGAGCCGGTACGGGTCACGCCGTCGGCCATGGAGAGCGCGCTGCGGTGCAGCCTGCGCTGGCTGCTGGAACGGCACGGCGGCAGCGGGCCGGCCAGCGCGGCGCAGGGCGTCGGCAACCTGGTGCACGCCGCCGCGATGCTGGCCGAGGACGCGAGCGTCGACCGGGAGGCGCTGCTGGAGTACGTGGCCGCCCGGTTCGACGCGATCGAGCTGGCCGCCCGCTGGATGGTCGGCCCGGAACGGCAGCGGGCCGAGGCGATGGTCGACAAGCTGCTGCGCTGGCTGGCCGGCAACCCGCGTCGGCTGCTCGCCATCGAGCACGAGTTCGCGGTCCGCCTCGACGACCCGGCCCGGCCGATCGAGCTGACCGGCCGGGTCGACCGGCTGGAGGTCGACGCCGAGGGCCGGCTCGTGGTGATCGACCTGAAGACCGGCAAGTCCACCGCGGTCACCGAGCGGGAGGTCGCCGAGCATCCGCAGCTCGGCGCCTACCAGGCGGCGGTCGAGGCGGGCGGGTTCGCCGAGTTCGGCGAGGAGTCCGGCGGCGCGGCGCTGGTGCAGCTCGGCACCGGCGCGAAGGACGCCCGGGAGCAGGCCCAGGCCGCGGCCGGCGAGGGTCCGGAGGCCGGCTGGGCCACCGCGCTGGTCCGCCGGACCGCCGAGACGATGGCCGCCTCCACCTTCGCCGCCGTGGCCAACTCGAAGTGCCGGGTCTGCCCGGTACGCACCAGCTGCCCGGTCTCCGGCCAGGGCCGCCAGGTGGTCGAGCCGCCCCCGGAGAGTCAGCCGTGAGCGCGCGGAGTCGAACGAGGACCGGACCATGACGACGCAGCCGGCGCTGTTCGGCGCCACCGGCACGCCCACGCCCCGGGCCGCCGACGCGGGCCCCCGCTACACGCCTGTCGAACTGGCCCGGCTGCTCCGGCTGCCCGCGCCCACCCGGGAGCAGGCCGCGATCATCGCGGCGCCGGTGGAACCGCTGCTGGTGGTCGCGGGCGCCGGCTCGGGCAAGACCGAGACGATGGCCGCCCGGGTGGTCTGGCTGGTCGCCAACGCGTACGTGCGTCCCGAGCACATCCTCGGGCTCACCTTCACCCGGAAGGCGGCCGGCGAGCTGGCGCACCGGGTGCGGACCCGTCTCGACCAGCTCATCCGCCGGCTGGGCCGGCCGGGCCGGGACCCGCGCGACGACCCGTTCGCGGGCGAGCCGACGGTGTCGACCTACCACTCGTACGCCGGGCGGATCGTCACCGAGCACGGGCTGCGCGCCGGGTACGAGCCGACCACCCGGCTGCTCACCGAGGCGTCCCGCTGGCAGCTGGTCGACCTGCTGGTGCGCAACTACGACGGGGACATGTCGGAGGTGGACCGGATGCCGTCCACCGTCACCGACGCGGTGCTGGCCCTCGCCGGCGAGCTGGACGAGCACCTGGTCGACCCGGACGAGCTGGCCGGCTGGACCGGCCGCTTCTTCGCCGAGGTGCAGTCGCACCCCGGCCGGGTCTACGCCGACGTGCGTAAGGCGCTCCAGCTCCAGCGGACCCGGCTGAAGCTGCTGCCGCTGGTCCGGGCGTACGGCCGGCGCAAGGACGACTTCGAGGCGATGGACTTCGCCGACCAGCTGGCCCGGGCGGCGCGGGTGGCCCGGGACCACCCGGGCGTGGGCGTGATCGAGCGGGACCGGTTCCGGGTGGTGCTGCTCGACGAGTACCAGGACACCAGCCACGCCCAGGTGGTGCTGCTCAACGCGCTCTTCGGCGGCGGCCACCCGGTCACCGCGGTGGGCGACCCCTGCCAGTCCATCTACGGCTGGCGCGGGGCCAGCGCCGGCACGCTCGACCGGTTCCCCCGGGAGTTCGCCCGCGCCGACGGCACGCCCGCCGACGTGCTCGGCCTCACCACGAGCTGGCGCAACCGGCCGGAGATCCTCGGCGTCGCCAACGCGCTCTCGGTGCCGTTGCGGGCGGCCGGCGCGCGGGTGCCCGAGCTGCACGCCGCGCTCAGCGTCCGCGACCCGATCCCGCACCGCACACCCGGCGGGCGGGCCGGCGGCACCGTGCACTGCGCGCTGCTGCCGACGTACGCCGACGAGGCCGACTGGATCGCCGACAGCGTGCTGGCGGCCTGGCGGGGCGCGGCCGGGATGCCGGGCGCGCTGCCTGAGCACATCCCGGCGGACCGCCGGCCGACCACCGCGGTGCTGGTGCGGCTGCGCAGCCAGATCCCGGCGATCGAGGCCGCGCTGCGGGCCCGAGGGCTGCCGGTGGACGTGGTCGGGCTCGGCGGCCTGCTGGACACCCCTGAGGTACGGGACGTGGTCTGCACCCTGCGGGTGCTCGCCGACCCGACCGACGGGGCGGCGCTGCTGCGGCTGCTCACCGGCGCACGCTGGCGGATCGGCCCGCGTGACCTGGTCGCGCTGCACCGGCGGGCCCGGACCATCGCCCGCAGCCGCCGGGAGCTGGCCGGGGACGACGGTCCGGAGATCGTGGTGGACGTGCTGGACGAGGCGACCCTGGTCGAGGCGCTGGCCGATCTCGGGCCGGCGCAGGCGTACTCGGCGGAGGGGTTCGTGCGGCTGCGGTCGTACGGGATGGAGCTGGCGCTGTTGCGTTACCGGCTGGACCAGTCCCTGCCGGAGCTGATCGCGGACATCGAGCGGAGCATCGGGCTGGACGTCGAGGTGGCGGTGCGGGCCGGCCGGGACGGCGCCGGGGACGCCGGGCTGGCCCGCGCCCACCTGGACGCGCTCGGTGACGTCGCGGCCAGGTTCAGCGGCGAGACGCCCGGCGCCACGCTTGCCGGTTTCCTCGCCTACCTGGCCGCCGCCGAGGACGAGGAGCGCGGGCTGTCGCCGGGCGAGGTCGAGGTGGTGGCGGGCGCGGTGCAGGTGCTCACCGCGCACGCCGCGAAGGGCCTGGAGTGGGACGTGGTGGCGGTGGCCGGGTTGACCCGGGGGGTCTGGCCGGGTCCGGTGCGCAACTCCGACCACTGGCTGGGCGGGCTCGGCGTGCTGCCGTTCCCGCTGCGCGGCGACGCGGACGGGCTGCCCGAGCTGGCCCTGCCGGAGGCGGCGGACCAGCGTGGCGTGGCCCGCGCGCTGGCCGAGTTCACCGACGCGTGGCGGGCGCACGACGAGCGGGAGGAGCGCCGGCTGGCGTACGTGGCGGTGACCCGGCCCCGCCGGCTGCTGCTCTGCTCCGGTTACTGGTGGGGGGAGGGGACGAAGCGGTTCCGCGGGCCGTCGGTGTTCCTCCGCGAGGTGCACGACGCCGGCCCGGCCGGCGCCGGGCACGTGGTCGACGCCTGGGCGCCGGAGCCGGCCGGGGACGCGGTGAACCCGACCACCGAGACGGTGTCGCGGGCGGAGTGGCCGGCCGACCCGCTCGGCGGCCGCCGGCCGGCGTTGACCGAGGCGGCGGCGCTGGTCCGCCGGCACCTCGCCGACCCGGACGCGGCCCGCCGCGAGGCGGCCCTGCTGGCCACCGTCGCCGGAAGCGCCGTCCCGGTGGCCGGAGCCGGCGTGACCGACACCGGCGGGGCGGCGACCGGGGCCGAGGTGGCGGTCCCGGCGGATCCGGAGGTGGCCCGGTGGCGGCGGGAGGCCGACCTGCTCCTCGCCGAGCGGGCGGAGCTGGCCCGCCGGGCCGAGGCGGTCGAGGTGGAACTGCCCGGGCAGCTCTCGGTGACCCAGCTGGTGGCGTTGCGTCGCGACCCCGAGGCGCTGGCCCGTACGCTGCGCCGCCCGATGCCCAGCGAGCCCAGCCCGTACGCGCGGCGGGGCACCGCCTTCCACGCCTGGCTGGAGCAGCGCTTCGGCGCCGACCGGCTGCTGGACGTGGACGAGCTGCCCGGCGCGGCCGACGACGGCGCGGCGTCGGACGACGCGCTGACCGAGTTGCAGGAGCGTTTCCTGGCCAGCGAGTGGGCCGACCGGGTGCCGGTGGAGGTGGAGGTGCCGTTCGCCACGGTGATCGCCGGCGTGGTGGTCCGGGGCCGGATGGACGCGGTCTTCGCCCGCCCGGGCGGGCGCTACGACGTGGTCGACTGGAAGACCGGCCGGCAGCCCGCCGGGCGGGAGGCCGAGGCGGCGGCGGTGCAACTGGCGGTCTACCGGCTGGCCTGGGCGGAGCTGGCGGGCGTGCCGGTGGACCGGGTCGGCGCGGCGTTCCACTACGTCCGGGACGCGGTGACGGTCCGCCCGACCGACCTGCTCGACGCCGGAGGGCTGACCGGCCTGGTGGCCGCCGTGCCGGAATTTTCGACGTGATCTCCCCACCGGGCGAGATCCGTGGTACGTTGTCCTCGTTGCAGTTTTGGTTTCCAGAGACTCTGTGTGCGCCTGGCGGATTGTAGCCCCAGGCGCTCTTTGTTGTGTCCGGAGTTCTCCGGGCGGGGCGACCAGCAGCGACAGGCACGCCACGCAGCAATGCGTGGGGTGCTCCTCTCCGGCCCGCAACACGTGCGGGCCGACCGTTCCGTCAAGGAGACGAAACACATGGCAATTGGCACCGTGAAGTGGTTCAACGCTGACAAGGGCTTCGGCTTCATCACCCCGGACGACGGCGGCGCTGACGTCTTCGCCCACTTCTCGGCGATCCAGACCTCTGGCTACCGGAGCCTGGACGAGAACCAGCGGGTCGAGTTCGAGGTGACCCAGGGCCAGAAGGGCCCGCAGGCGGAGAACATCCGCCCGCTCTGATCTTTCAGATCGACCGGCACCACCACCACGCCCCGCCGGGCGTGGTGCACGGGCCGGCCCGCCGCGCCGCCCTCCCGCAAGCCGGGACGTGGTGCGCCGAGGCGGGCCGGCCCGTACCTTTTCGGTTCGTGCTTGTGATCGCCGGTCACGCCGGTGACGCGCCGCTGGTCGGCGCCCTTCCTCGACACGTGCCGCCTCGAGGAAGGCTTTCCGCATGACCACGACCCTGCCCACTTTCGCCGCCACCGGCCTGGCCCCGGCGCTCGTCTCCGAGCTGGTCGCCCAGGGCATCACCGCGCCGTTCCCGATCCAGTCGGCCACCCTGCCCGACTCGCTGGCCGGCCGGGACGTGCTCGGCCGCGGCCGGACCGGCTCCGGCAAGACGCTCGCGTTCGGGCTGCCGCTGCTGCACCGTACGGCCGGCCACCGGGCCCGCCCCGGCCGCCCGCTCGCCCTGGTGCTGGTGCCCACCCGGGAACTGGCCGCGCAGGTGACCGCCGCGCTCACCCCGTACGCCGCCGCGCTCGGGCTGCGCTGCACCACCGTGGTCGGCGGGCTCTCGCTGACCCGGCAGGCGGACGCGCTGCGCGCCGGCGTCGAGGTGCTGGTGGCCACGCCGGGCCGGCTGCACGACCTGATCGACCGGGGTTCGGCCCGGCTGGACCAGGTGGCCATCACCGTGCTGGACGAGGCGGACCAGATGGCCGACATGGGCTTCCTGCCGCAGGTGACGAAGCTGCTGGAGCAGGTCGCTCCGGGCGGGCAGCGGATGCTCTTCTCGGCCACCCTGGACCGGGGCGTGGACCGGCTGGTCCGCCGGTTCCTGGCCGACCCGGTCACGCACTCCGTCGACCCGGGCACCGCGACGGTCACCGCGATGACGCACCATGTGCTGCACCTGGAGCCGGAGGACAAGCCGGACGCGCTGGCGAACATCGCCGCCCGGGAGGGCCGCACCATCGTCTTCATCGCCACCAAGCACCGCGCCGACCGGGTGGCCCGCCAGTTGCTGGCCAAGGGCGTACGCGCGGCGGCGCTGCACGGCGGCAAGTCGCAGCCGCAGCGCACCCGGATCCTGGAGCAGTTCCGCACCGGTCAGGTCACCGCGCTGGTGGCCACCGACGTGGCGGCCCGCGGCATTCACGTCGACGGGCTGGACCTGGTGGTCAACGCCGACCCGCCCACGGAGGCGAAGGACTACCTGCACCGCGGCGGCCGGACCGCGCGGGCCGGGGAGTCGGGCACCGTGGTCACCCTGGTGCTGCCGGAGCAGCGTCGCGACGTGGCCCGGCTGATGACCACCGCGGGGATCAACCCGAAGACCACCCGGGTACGCGCCGGCGACGCGGAGCTGGGTCGGCTGACCGGGGCGCGGGAGCCCTCCGGCACGCCGGTGACCATCACGCCGCCGGCCGCCGCGCACCCCGCCCCGGGCACCCGCCCCCGCCGGCGGCCGCGCCGCCGCTGACCGGCGGTTTCCGGTGGCCGTCCCCGGCCAGTAGTCGCCCGGCGTCGCCGACCGGTCGCTTCGTGCTGCCTCGCTGAGTCGGGGATCAGCGGATGTTCAGTCGGATGGCCGACTGTCCGCCGTCGCCGTGGCGACGATGCTGGGTCCCGGGCGGTCCGGAGGGGCTGGCCGGATGCGGAGGGGCGACCATGGCGGGTGACGCCGGCCCGGGCGGGGCCCGGGAGGTGCTGCTGGTGCTCGCGGTCGCGGGCGCCGGCCTGGCGCTCGCCGTGGTGGCCGCGTTCGGCCCCTGGCATCCGGCCGTGGACGGTCCGCAGGACCATGGCGCGGCCCGCACCTTCAACTCCGGCTGACCTCGGAGGGTGCGGGCGCGGCAACCTCGTCATGGCCACCGGGTGCGTCACCCTGCGTGACGTCCGGTGTGGGTGGGTCGGTCGCTGACGAGCGGTATGACTCACAGGTATAAATATTCCTCACCGTCATACGGCTTCGCCGCGATGTCTCTTCCGGCGGGACCTCCGCCAGGCCGGCGGCCGTCGGGCCACCGGGCGCGGCGGTCCCACGGCGGTGCGCGAGCAGCCGAGCGGGGCCCCGGCACCGGGCCCCGCTCGGCGTCCGCCGCCGCGCCAGGCCGGACCGCCGCGCCAGGCCGGACCGCCGCGCCAGGCCGGACCGCCGCGCCAGGCCGGACCGCCGCGCCAGGCCGGCCGGGTCAGGGCGCCGGCGCGCGGTCCGCCAGCAGGTCCGCCAGCGTGGTGCGGTCCACCACCAGCGCGATCGCGCCGTCCACCGCCAGCCAGACGTCCCGCAGCCCAGTGGCCACCCCGTGGTAGCCGGTCCGGTCGGCGGGCATGCCCCGGACGCTGGTCAGCGCGCCGCCGACGGCGCGCAGCACGTCGCCGACGCTGATCTCGGCGGGTGGCCGGGTCAACGCGTACCCGCCCTCGGTGCCGCGGTGACTGTGCAGCAACCCGGCCCGTCGCAGGTCGAGCAGGATCCCCTGGAGGAAGCTGAGCGGGATGTCCTGGCTGTCGGCCAGGCTCGCCGCCTTGACCAGCTCGCCGCCGCCGGAATCCTGGCCGCCGGACCCCTCGGGGTCGGTGGAGCCGGCGTCGGCGACGGCGAGCATGGCCCGGAGCGCGTAGTCGGCGCGCGCGGAGATGTACACGACGTCAGTTGCCGGCCTGGTCCAGCACGCCCCAACGGCGGCGGATCGCCTTGTCGGCCGCGCCGAACGCGGAGTCCACCAGCAGGCCGACCACCAGGATGACGATCATGATGGCCATCAGCCGGGGGGCCTCGCTCAACTCCCGGGCGTAGGTGAGCTGCGCGCCGATCGAGGTGCGGGTGGCGATGACCACCAGCAGCTCACCGGCCATCAGGCTGCGCCAGGCGAACGCCCAGCCCTGCTTGAGCCCGGCCACGATGGCGGGCAGCGCGGCGGGCGCGATCACGTACCGGTAGAGGTTCAGCCCGCGGGCGCCGAGGTTGCGGCCGGCGCGGACCAGCAGTGGCGGCACGTAGTCGACGCCGTGGATGACGCCGTTGGCGACCGACGGCGCGGCGCCGAGCACCACCACGAAGAAGATCGCCTGCTCGCTGAGCTGGAACAGCAGGATGGCCAGCGGGAACCAGGCGATCGACGGCATGGTCTGCAACGCGGTGATCATCGAGCCGAGCGCGGCCCGGAGCACCTTCACCCGGGCCACCCCGAGGCCGAGCAGCAGGCCGACCGCGACCGCGGCGGAGAATCCGACGACCGCGCGGCGGGCGGTGGTGGCCAGCCCTTCCCAGAGCGCGGAACTGACCAGGTAGTGACCGAGGTCGGCGAAGACCACGCCGGGGCCGGGCAGCGCCCACGGCTCCTTCCAGCCGCTCCAGACGACGGCCTGCCAGACGGCGATCGCCAGGGCCAGCGCGGCGAACTTGGGCCAGGTGGCCGACCAGAGCCGGCGCAGCCGGGACGGGCCCTTCTCCCGGCCGGCGATCTCCAGCGCGTCGAGGCCGGAGATCTCCGCGTCGCTCCGCGCCGAACCGGCGAGGGTGTCACTGGCCATGCCGGCCCACCTCCTTGCGCAGCCGGTCGGTGACCTCGGCGGCGATGGCCGAGACCTCCGGCGAGTCGATCCGCCGGGGCCGTGGCACGTCGACCCGGGTGGAGTAGATGATCCGGCCGGGCCGGCTGGAGAGCAGCACGATCCGGTCGGCGAGCCGGGCCGCCTCACGGACGTTGTGCGTGACGAACAGGACGGTGAGCTTGCGCTCGCCCCAGATCCGCTCCAGCTCGTCGTGCAGGATGTCCCGCGTCATCGCGTCGAGCGCGCCGAACGGCTCGTCCATCAGCAGCACCGGGGTGTCGAGCGCGAGCGTGCGGGCCAGCGCGACCCGCTGCCGCATGCCGCCGGAGAGCTGGTGCGGGCGCTTGCGGCCGAAGTCGGACAGGTGGACCGTACGCAGCAGCTCGGCGACCCGCTCCTTGCGCTGGTCGCGGGGGAGCCCGCGCAGCTTCAGCGGCACCTCGACGTTGCCCTCGACGGTCGACCACGGGAACAGCGCCGGCTCCTGGAACATCAGGCCCGGGTTGACGCCCTCACCCAGCTCGATCGCGCCGCCGCTGACCCGGTCCAGGCCGGCGACCAGGTTGAGCAGCGTGCTCTTGCCGCAGCCGGACGCGCCGACCAGGCAGACGAACTCGCCCGGCGCGACGTCCAGCGACAGCCCGTCCAGCGCCAGGACGGCCTGTTCGCCCTGGCCGTACACCTTGGTCACGCCGCGCAGCGCGATCGAGCCGGTCGCGCTGCGCGGGGTGGTCGTGGTCGACGTCACGGCTGGGTGACCTCGGGCTTGCCCTCGGCCTTCAGCACCTCGTTGAGGAACTTCAGGTCGTAGAGGCCGTTCAGGTCGACCGGCTGGGTCAGCTCGACCGCGACGGCGTGGTCCAGGCCGGCCTTCAGCGAGGACGCGATCGGGTCGTTGGTGAACTCCAGCGTCGGCCAGGCCTGCTTGATCAGCTTGATGTCCAGCGGCTTGCCGGTGATCTTGCCGATGTGCGCGGAGATGGCCTGCTGCGCCTCGTCCGGCTTGGTGTTGACGAACTCGTTGGCCGCGACCTGCCCCTCGACCAGCTTCTTCACCGCGTCCGGGTGCGCCTTGAGGAACTTGGTGCTGACCAGCAGGTTGGTGATGACGAACTTCTTGTCCGGCCAGAGGTCGCGCTCGTCGACCAGCACCTTGCCGCCGGCGTTGACCAGCCGGGAGACGAACGGCTCCGGCACCCACGCGCCGTCGATGGCGCCGCTGCCGAAGGTTTCGACGGTCTGCGCGTTCTCCTGCGGGACGACCTTGACGTCGCCGCCGCCCTCCTTGGTGGTCGTCAGGCCCTTCTCCTTGAGCCAGTAGCGCAGTGCGACGTCCTGGGTGTTGCCGAGCTGCGGGGTGGCGATCTTCTTGCCGCGCAACTGCTCCGCCGAGGTGATGCCGGGCTTGACCACGAGCGCGACGCCGCCGGACGCGGCGCCCGAGACCACCCGGACCGCCTCGCCCTTCGACTTGGAGAAGGCGTTCACGGTCGGGTTCGGACCGATGTACGTGGCGTCGAGCGCGCCGGAGAAGACCGCCTCGATGGCGGCCGGGCCGGCGTTGAAGGTCTTCGTCTCCAGCGTGACGTCGCTGCCCAGCTTCTCCTTGAAGATCCCCTTCTCGACGCCGACCACGGCCGGCGCGTGGGTGATGTTGGGGAAGTAGCCGAGGCGCAGCGTCACCGGACCGGAGCCGCCGGCGTCGCTGTCGTCGCCGCAGGCGGCGGTGGTGCCGAGCGTGGCCGCGCCGACCGCGGCCAGGGTGGCCAGCGTGACCAGGCGGCGCAGGGGGAGCCGTCTCATCGAATGTCCAATCCGCAGTATTCCTATTTAGTTGGTAGGAAGACTGGGGCAGGACGGGGGCGTCGTCAAGACCCGTCCCGCATCTGTCCACCGTTCGGCCACGGCACACCGCCGGTGCGGCCGGTGCGGAGGCGCTAGTGTCGATCGCGTGCCGACCCGGAGAGCCAGGATTCCCGCCACCAAGTACCCGGTCGAGCGGTTCGCCCTCGACAACGGCCTGCGAGTGGTGCTCACTCCCGACCGCAGCGCCCCGGTGATCGGGGTGGCGGTGGTCTACGACGTCGGCATCCGATCCGAGCCGCAGGGACGCACCGGCTTCGCCCACCTCTTCGAGCACCTGATGTTCCAGGGCTCGGAGAACCTGGAGAAGCTGGCCCACTTCCGGCACGTGCAGGGCGCCGGCGGCACCTTCAACGGCTCCACCCACCTGGACTACACCGACTACTTCGAGACGCTGCCGAGCAACGCCCTGGAACGGGCGCTCTTCCTCGAGGCCGACCGGATGCGCGGCCCCCGGCTGACCCAGGAGAACCTGCGCAACCAGGTCGACGTGGTCAAGGAGGAGATCCGGGTCAACGTGCTCAACCGGCCGTACGGCGGGTTCCCCTGGCTGACGCTGCCCCCGGTGATGTTCGACACCTTCCCCAACGCGCACGACGGCTACGGCTCCTTCGACGACCTGGAGTCGGCGACCGTGGCCGACGCGGCCGACTTCTTCCGCCGCTACTACGCCAGCGGCAACGCGGTGCTCGCGGTCAGCGGCGACATCGACGTGGCCGAGGCGACCGCGCTCATCGAACGGCACTTCGGCGACGTGCCGGCCCGCCCCGCCCCGGAGCGGCCCGACTTCACCGAGCCGGACCTGACCGGCGAGCGGCGCAGCACGTACACCGACGCGCTGGCCCCGCTGCCGGCCGTGGCGGGCGCCTGGCGGGTGCCCGACCCGGTGGCCGACTTCGCCGGCTACCTGCCCTACGTGGTCCTGGCCGAGGTGCTCACCGACGGCGACGCGTCCCGGCTGGTCGAGCGCCTGGTGCAGCGGGACCGCACGGTCACCAGCGTCGGCGGCTACCTCGGCTTCATGGGCGACCCGTTCGACGTGCGCGACCCCACCGCGCTGCTGCTGCAGGCGCACCTGCCGCCCGGCGGCGACGTGGACAAGGTGCTGCGCACGGTCGACGAGGAGCTGGACCGGCTGGCCACCGACGGGCTGGTCGAGGGTGAGCTGGCGCGTACCCAGGCCCGGATGGCCACCCACCTGCTGCGGGACACCGACGCGGTGCTCGGCCGGGCGCTGCGGATGGCGGTGCTGGAACAGCAACGCGGCGAACCGGGGCTGCTCAACGAGCTGCCCCGGCTGGTCGGCGCGGTCACCGAGGAGCAGGTCCGCGCCGCCGCCGCCACGCTGCGCCCCGAGCGCCGCGCGTCCGTCGAGGTCGTGGCCGCCGGAGGTGCCAGGTGAGCGCGAGGAGTGAGCCGATTTTGCGAGCCCCGCAGTCGCGAACGGAGATGGCTCAGTGAGCGCGAGGAGTGAGCCGATTTTGCGAGCCCCGCAGTCGCGAACGGAGATGGCTCAGTGAGCGCCCCCACCACCGTCCGGCCGCTGCCGGCGCTCGGCCCCAACCGGCGGCTCACCGTGCCGAAGCAGGCCGAGCGCACGCTCGGCAACGGCCTCACCGTGATCGCGGTACGCCGCCCCGCCGTACCCCTGTTCGAGCTGCGGCTCTGGATGCCGTTCGGGCGGGCCCACCTGGCTCGCGGCGCGATGCTGGCGCAGACCATGCTGGCCGGCACCGAGGCGCACAGCGCCACCGAGATCGCCGCGGAGCTGCAGAAGGTCGGCGGCGGCCTCTCCGCCGGCCTCGACCCGGACCGGCTGATGCTCTCCGGCGCGGGCCTGGTGACCGGGCTGGACCGGATGTTGGAGCTGCTCGCCGAGGTGCTCACCGGCGCCAACTATCCGGGCGACTGGGTGGCGACCGAGCGGGACCGGCTGGTCGACCGGATCCAGGTCGCCCAGAGCCAGCCCGCCCACCTGGCCCGGACGGCGCTGCTCAAGCGGGTCTACGGCCGGCACCCGTACGCGGTGCAGATGCCCGAGCCCGAGCAGGTCCGGGCGGTCCGGCCGGCCGCGCTGCGCCGGCTGCACGCCGAGCGGGTGCACCCGGCCGGCGCGGTGCTGGTGCTCGTCGGCGACGTGCGGCCGGAGCAGGCGCTGGACGCGGCCGAGGCGGCGCTGGCCGGCTGGCGGGGGGACGGTCACGTCGCCGAGCTGCCGCCCGCCCCGCCGCTGGAGCCGGGGCCGCTGCTGCTTGTCGACCGTCCCGGCTCGGTGCAGTCGTCGCTGCGCCTGGCGCTGCCCGCGGTGCCCCGCACGCATCCCGACCACGCGGCGCTGCAACTGGCGAACCTGATCTTCGGCGGCTACTTCTCCTCCCGCTGGGTGGAGAACATCCGCGAGGACAAGGGCTACACGTACGGGCCGCACTCGCTGGTCGAGCACTCGGTGGCCGGCTCGGTGCTGGTCGCCGGCGCCGAGGTGGCCACCGAGGTGACCGCGCCGGCGCTGCTGGAGACCAGCTACGAGCTGGGCCGGCTGGCCACCGTGCCGCCGAAGCCGGAGGAGTTGGAGCAGGCCCGCCAGTACGCGCTCGGCACGCTCCAGCTCGGCATGTCCACCCAGGCCGGTCTCGCCTCGCTGACCAGCGCGTACGCCGGCAACGGGCTGCGCCTGGACTTCCTCACCGAGCACGCCGCCCGGCTGGCCGCCGCGACCGTGGACGACGTCGCGGAGGCGGCCGCCCGCTACCTCGCCCCGGCGCACGCGGTGACCGTGGTGCTCGGCGACGCGGCCCGGGTGGCCGACTCGCTCGCGGCGCTGGCGCCGGTTCGTACGGAAACGCTGTGAGAGCGGAACCCCGGTGAGTGGCGAGCCCGCGCCGCCGCTGGCCCGGTCCACGCTGGACCGGGCCGCGCACCGGCGCACCGACCCGGCCTGGCTGGCCGAGGCGTGGGAGCAGGCCCGGGTGCTGGTGCTGGACTCGGCCGACGGGGGCCGTGCCCTGGTGCGCGGCGAGGGGGCGCCGCCGGAGCTGGTCCTGGTCGGCTCCGGTGAACTGCCCGAGGTGCCCCGCTCGGTGCCGATGTTCCTCGGCCTGGAGCCGGACGGGGTGCCGGTCTTCGCGGCGGACGGGCCGCTGCCGGCAGTGCCGGACGCCCACCGGGTCCACCTGCGCGAGGTCGGCCACCTGATGACCGACCGGGACGCGGGGCTGTTCACCACCGCGTTGGCGTTGCTCAACTGGCACCTCCGGCACGGCTACTCGGCGGCCACCGGGCAGCCGACCCGGGTCGACGAGGCCGGCTGGTCCCGGATCGACCCGGGCGGCCACCGGACCTGGCCGCGTACCGACCCGGCGATGATCGTGCTGGTGCACGACGGGGTGGACGGACCGGAGGGTCGTTGCCTGCTGGGCAACAACGTCGCCTGGCCGAGCAGCCCCGGCGTGCGCCGCTACTCCTGCCTGGCCGGCTACGTCGAGCCCGGCGAGTCGGCCGAGGCCGCCGTGCTGCGCGAGGTCCGCGAGGAGGTCGGCGTCGCGGTCGAGGAGATCGGGTACGTGTCCAGCCAGGCGTGGCCGTTCCCGGGCTCGCTGATGCTCGGCTTCCTGGCCCGGGCCGACGCCGACGAGGAGATCCGGGTCGACCCGACCGAGATCGCGCACGCGCGCTGGTTCAGCCGGCGGGAGATCGGCGCGGCGCTGGCCGGCGAGCCGGTGTCGGTGGACGGCGGGGACCGCCTGCTCCTGCCGCCGCCGTCGTCGATCGCGCTCTTCCTGGTGCACCGCTGGCTCGACGGCCACTGCTGACCTCGGTGCGGACGCGGTCCCGGCCCGGACCGTCGTTGCCGCGGCGGTCGCGGGCCGGGAACACGGGCCGTCGTGGCCGGGTGAGGCGTGGAGCGCGGCGGGGGAGCCGGTCCGGCCACGACGGACGTCAGCGGCCGGTCATCAGCCGTCCCAGCGGTACGGGCGACCGGGGGCGGACTCCTCGATGGGCAGCACCTTGACCCGGTGCCGACCGGCGCGTACCGCGCCGACGGCGGACAGCGCCCGGGCGAGCAGGAGGGCGGCGTCCCGGTCCTCGGCGTGGACGACCTGGCGGCGTGGCTCCGGCGCGCGGGTCTCGTCCCGCAGGCGACTCCCGCCGGCCCAGGCGGCGGCGATGTCGGCGTCGGCGGCGCTACGGATCTCGGTGCGGACGATCAGGAACCGCATGGTGTCCCCCGGAGACGGACGGATACGCGGTGGAACTTCCACGTCACTCCAGGCGTCATCGTACGCTCGCGTGTCGTCTCAGCAAGTGAAACCGGCCGGCTCGACCGTTCGGGGGACCCCAGGTCAGCACGGTTGTCGCGGGTGGACGTGCGAGGGGCCGCCGGCGTCACGCCGACGGCCCCCGGGCACTCGCCGGATCAGTTCAGGTCGAACTGGCCGTTCTTCGCTCCGGCGATGAAGCCGAGCCAGCCGGCCCGGTTGAACAGCAGCACCGGCCCGCTCGGGTCCTTGCTGTCGCGCAGCGCCATGGTCGCCGGCCCGGTGCCGAGCGGTGCGACCTCGACGCAGTTCGAGGTCTGGCTGCGGGTGCTCTTGCGCCAGGCGGCGCCGGCGAGGTGCCCCGAGCGGGCGGTCGAGCTGTGGCGGATCTCGTTCATGGTGTCCTGCTCCTGATGAGGTGCTCCGATGGGTACGAGCGACGCCGGCGCCGGACGGTGTCCGCCGGGGATCACCGTTCCGTCGTGAGGCGCCCCGAGTCCGGGCGGCGCTGGGTCGGCGCCGTTGCCGGCCCGTGCGCCACGGTGGACTCGACTGCCGTGCCGGTCAGCCGTCCCGTCGCTTCGATCAACCAGGAGAGGGTGTCCGATGCGGAGAGTGCCGACGAGCATAGCCACTCGTACACCACTTTATAGCGATTTAGGGTGTCAGCCTCGGTCGACATGACGTCGGTGAACCCACTTTCGATCGCCAACGTCTCCGGATCGAGGGGATCGGCGAACCGATAGACCGAGAAGGCGGTCGGCGGAAGGTACCAGTCGCCCACCCGCGTGTCCCGCAGCAACAGCCGCAGCTCCACGTTCGGCAGCAGGGCCAGTTCGCACAGGTGCACGAGCTGCTCGTGCAGCACCTCCGGCGGCCCCGCCCGGCGGCCCAGCGCGGCCTCCTCCAGCACCGCGGTGTACCGGGGCACGTGGGTCAACAGGGACTGGCGCGCCTGCCGGGCGGCCACCTCGGTCTCCGGGTCCTCCGGGTCCGGGTCACCCGCCTCCTCCGCCACCCGGGCCGCGGACAGGATCCGGTGCCGGGCGTACCCGGGCGTCTGCAACAGGCCCGGCACCAGCACCGGGTTGTACTCGGAGATCTCCGCGCAGCCCGCCTCCAGCTCGGCGAAGGCGCGCTGCTGCTGGGTCATCACCGGGAAGTTGCGCAGCCAGCCCCGCATGTCGCCGGCCTCGTGGGTGATCCCGGTCAGCTCCGCGCGCAGTTCCTCGTCGGCGCCGTAGAGCGTCAGCAGCACGTCGACGTCGTCCGGGTCGGGGCGGCTGCGGCCGTTCTCCAACCGGGACAGTTTGGATGCGGAGGCCCAACCGATCCGCTCGATGACCTGGTCACCGGTGAGACCGGCCTGTTCACGGAGCCGGCGCAGCTCGATGCCGAGGCGGCGACGACGCAGAAACGGGCCTGGTGCGGCAGGAGGCACGGCGTCCTCTTTCCCGTCGACCGTCGCAAGACGCGACGGTAACTGTATGGAATTCGCCCCCCACGGCCAGTATGGACGGCGCGACCGGTGTCGGCGGGTCCGGCGAGGGCGTGTCACGAGACAAAAAGAGGACTGTGGAGAGCGCCTTCATCCGGCGCCCGCCCCCGACGCGCCCACGGGCGCACCCTGCCGGAGGGAACCGATGCGCACCGTCCTGCGCCGCCCCGACTTCCGCCTGCTCTTCACCGCGATGGTGGCGAGCATGGCGGCGGAGTCGATCCTGTTGCTCGCCCTGGCCGTCTGGGTGAAGGACCTGACCGGCTCGGACAGCATGGCCGGGGCGACCGTCTTCGCCGTCATCGCGCCGATGGCGTTCGCCCCGCTGGTGGGCTGGGTGGTCGACCGTTACCGCCGGCGGCCCTTCTTCATCGCCGCGAACCTGGTCGCCGCCGTGCTGCTCGGCCCGCTGCTCACGGTGCGGGACCGGACCGACGTGTGGATCATCTACCTGGTGGCGGCGCTCTACGGCCTCTCCTCGATCACGGTGACCGCCGTGCTCAACGGGCTGATCCGCCACCTGGTGCCGGCCGACCTGCTGGCCGACGCGAACGGTGCGCTCCAGACCGTCCGGCAGGGGCTGCGGCTGGTCGGGCCGCTCGCCGGGGCCGGCATCTACGCCGCCGTCGGCGGCTGGCTGCTGGTCACCCTGGCCATGGGCGGGTTCCTCGCCGCCGCGGCGGTGGTCGGCCTGCTCCGGGCGGACGAGGGCGTGCCGCCGGCCCCCGGGCGCCACTGGCCGACGGGTGTGGGGGCCGGGCTGCGCCACCTGGCCCGCGAGGCGGCGCTGCGCCGGGCGCTGGTCGGCTACGGGCTCGGCTCGCTGGTGATGGGCTTCACCGAGTCACTGATCTTCGCGTACGTCGATCTGGGTCTGCGTCGCGACGCCGCGTTCGTCGGCGTGCTGGTCATGGTGCAGGGCGTCGGCGGCCTGATCGGCGGCCTGCTCTCGGCCGCCGTGGTCCGCCGGCTCGGTGAGCTCGGCGCGCTGGCCGTCGGGGTGACGTTCTTCGGCCCGGCCGCGCTGGCGCTGGCGTACCCCCGGCTCTGGCTCGGGGTGGTGGCGCTGCTGCTGGCCGGCGTCTCGCTGCCGCTGACCATGGTGGGGCTGCACACGCTGGTCCAGCGTTGGACGCCGCCGGGGCTGCTGGGTCGGGTCACCGCCGCGTCGAAGGCGCTGATCAGCGGGCCGCAGGCGGTCTCCATCGGCACCGGCGCGCTGCTCGTCGGCGTGTTCGACTACCGGCTGCTGTTCGTGCTGGTCGGCGCGATCACCACGGCTGCCGGCCTCTACCTCTGGCGGGGCCGCGGGCTCACCCCGCCGGGCGCCGGGCCGGCCCGCGTGCCGGGCCCCCGCCGGCCGCTCGACGGCGAGATGCTCGCCACCGCCCACCGGCGTCGCTCGCGCTGACCGGACGACGAGCGGCCGCACCCCGGTGGGGTACGGCCGCTCGGCAGGTGCGGTCAGGTCAGCCGGGAAGCGCGGCGAGGTGCTGCTTGACCTGGTTGATCGAGGGGTTGGTCAGGGCGCTGCCGTCGGCGAAGCGCAGCGTCGGCACGGTCTGGTTGCCGCCGTTCACACCCATCACGAACTCCGCGGCCGCGGAGTCCTGCTCGATGTCGACCACCTCGTACGCGATGCCCTCCCGGTCGAGCTGCGACTTCAGCCGGTGGCAGTAGCCGCACCACGGGGTGGAATACATCGTCAGCATGGTCTGGTCCTCCAAGGGTGGCTCGCGCCCGGTCCGATCAGGCCAGGCTAACCGCTGCAACGTCGGACGGGGCTGGGATGATTCCCTGCTGTGGGGGTTCACTCAGCGGCGGAACGGGTGCTGACCGGCCTGGATCCGGAGCAGCGGTCCGCGGTCACCGCCCCGGCCGGCCCGGTCTGCATCCTGGCCGGCGCCGGGACCGGCAAGACCCGGGCGGTGACCTCGCGGATCGCCTACCGGGCACTGACCGGCGACATCGCCGCCCGGCACGTGTTGGCGGTCACGTTCACCGCCCGCGCCGCGGCCGAGATGCGAAGCCGTCTCACCGTGCTCGGGGTGCAGGGTGTGCAGGCGCGCACCTTCCACGCCGCGGCGCTGCGCCAGGTCCGCTACTTCGCCCCCCGGCTGCTGGCCGGCCGGGCCATGCCGGAGCTGCTGGACAGCAAGGTGCGGGTGGTCACGCTGGCCGCCGCCAAGGTGGGCCTGCGCGCCGACCGGGCCGCCGCCCGCGACCTGGCCGCGGAGATCGAGTGGGCCAAGTCCTCGCTGGTCGAGCCGGACGAATACGCGGTGGCCGCGGCCAAGGCGCTGCGCGAGACGCCGTACGAGCCGGCCCGGGTGGCCGAGGTGTTCACCGCGTACGAGCGGCTCAAGCGCGGCAACGGGGTGATCGACTTCGAGGACATGCTGCGCGCGGCGGTGTGGGGGATCGAGGAACACCCGGACGTCGCCGAGCAGGTGCGCAACCAGTACCGGCACTTCGTCGTCGACGAGTACCAGGACGTCAACCCGCTCCAGCAGCGGCTGCTGGACGTCTGGCTCGGCGGGCGGGACGACCTCACCGTGGTCGGCGACGCCAGCCAGACCATCTACTCGTTCACCGGCGCGACCTCGTCCTACCTGGTCGACTTCCCGCGCCACCACCGCGGCGCGACCGTGGTCCGGCTGGTCCGCGACTACCGCTCCACCCCCCAGGTGGTCGGCCTGGCCAACGCGGTGATCTCGGCGGCCCGGGGCGCCGAGGCGCGGTTGCGGCTGGAGCTGCACGGCCAGCGCCGGCCCGGCCCCGAACCGGAGCTGCGGATCTTCACCGACGAGCCGGCCGAGGCCAACGCCGTCGCCGCCCGCTGCCGGGCGCTGGTGGCCGCCGGCACCCCGGCGCGGGAGATCGCGGTGCTGTTCCGCACCAACGCGCAGTCCGAGGCGTACGAGAAGGCGCTCTCCGAGGCCGAGGTGCCGTACGTGCTCCAGGGCGCGGAGCGGTTCTTCGAGCGGCCCGAGGTGCGCCAGGCGATGATTGCCCTGCGCGCGGCCACCCGCTCCGTCCCGGGGGAGACGCCGCTGAGGGCGGCCGTGGTGGAGGGGCTCGCCGCGGTCGGCTGGGCGCCGGGCGCGCCCCCGGCCGGCGGCGCCGCGCGCGAACGCTGGGAGGCGCTCGCCGCGCTGGTCCAGCTCGCCGAGGAGTACGCGGCCACCCCCGACATCCAGCCGATCGGGGAGGCCGGCGCCGTGGAGCGGCCGGTGACGCTGGCCGGCTTCACCGAGGAACTGGCCCGGCGGGCCGCCCAGCAGCACGTGCCCACCGTGGAGGGGGTGACGCTGGCCTCGCTGCACTCGGCCAAGGGCCTGGAGTGGGACGCGGTGTTCCTGGTCGGCCTGGCCGAGGGCACGTTGCCCACGTCGTACGCGAAGACGCCGGAGCAGGTCGAGGAGGAGCGGCGGCTGCTCTACGTCGGGATCACCCGGGCCCGGGAGTGGCTCTGGCTGTCGTACGCGGCGGCGCGTTCGCCCGGTGGGCGGGCCCGGCGGCCGTCGCGCTTCCTGCCCCAGCTCGACCGCTCCGGCGGCGGCGAGCGGGCCGGCGCGGGCCCGGCCCGGCGGGCGGAGCGGCGGCGACCGCAGGTGGTCTCCTGCCGGATCTGCGGCGCCACGCTGCTCGCCGGCGCCGACCGGAAGCTCGGCCGCTGCCCGACCTGCCCGTCGGACCTGGACGAGGAGCTGTACGAGCGGCTGCACGAGTGGCGGCAGCGGGTGGCCGGCGCGCAGAAGGTGCCGGCGTACGTGGTCTTCACCGACGCCACGCTCACCGCGCTGGCGGAGCGGAAGCCGGGACGCACCGAGGAACTGGTCGCGATCGCCGGGATCGGGCCCCGCAAGGTGGGCCTGTACGGGGACACCGTGCTGGCTCTGGTGGCCGGCGCGACGGTGGACGACGTCTGCCCACAGAAAAGTTTCTAAATCTGGCCGTAAATCGTTTGCCCTCCCCTGTGGGCGAGGAATAGCCTCAGGACACACCTCGCGAGCGGCGCTGTTCTGGCTGCTCACGGGGGATGAGTCCACGGTCGGCACGAGGAAGGTCAGGGAGGTGGCACCAATGGAGATTTACATCTACGAGCGTCCGGCGGCTATGCCAGCTGCCGGCGTTCCCCTGTCGTCCGTCCGGGTGGCCCTTGCCGCTCGACCGTCGGCTCCGCAGGTGCACCAGGCCCAGGTTCAGGCCGAGCTGAACCTGACCGTTGCACCGCTGAACGGAGTCGAGGGGACCAGTGGCTTCACGGGCATGGGCATCGGCGCCAAGAAGCGCACTGATGTCCGCGGCGTTCCACCTCGAGGTAGACCGGTCTGATCCACAGACCACCGGCTCACCTCGAGGCCGCGGAACCCGCACACCGGGATCCGCGGCCTCAGTTTTTTTGTACCGCCGCCGTACGTCGGAAATGCGATCCACGAGATCGAAGTGAGAGAGAGGTGACCGGAGGATGAGTCTGGCGTTGGCCCCACTCGACGTGAGCGTCGAGGTGGAGGCGGACCTGCCCTGCCGGAAGTTCGACCCCGACCTGTGGTTCTCCGACTCGCCCGCCGAGCTCGAGCTGGCCAAGTCGCTCTGCGGGGACTGCCCGCTGCGCGTCGAGTGCCTGGCCGGGGCGGTGGAGCGGGCCGAGCCCTGGGGCGTCTGGGGCGGCGAGATCTTCGAGCGTGGCGCGGTCGTCCCGCGCAAGCGGCCCCGTGGCCGTCCGCGCAAGGAGGACCTCGCCCGTGACGCCCAGCTCCGGGTCGAGGCGGAGGCGCGACTGGCGGCCAGCGGGCTGTCCGAGTCGCGTAACACCGTCCGGCTGGCAGCCTGACACACCTGCGTTCCACGACCGACCGATGCCGGTGTCCCTCCACCGGCCGACCTGAGAGAGAAACCCATGCTGCACCTGCCGAACGGAACCGAGATGCAACTACTCCACGAAGCGTTGTCGAGGGCTCGAATGCCCCGGCCTCAGGCCGGTCGCACCACCACGAGCACTGAGGCAACCCGTTCCGCCCGTACCGTCGCCATGCGGAGTCGCGGCCAGTCGGCCCGCGACCTGGGCGTTCTCTAGATCGACCCATTCAGGAAGGGGCGGTGACCGGATGGTCACCGCCCCTTCGGCGTGCTTCGCGCTCAGGCCACCGGGGCGAAGCCGGGCAGCCAGCGTTCCAGGATCGTCCGGTAGGACGCCTTCGCCTCCAACTGGCAGAGCACCCCGATCGAACCCAGCGTGACCCGGTGGATCATCAGGTAGGACGGCGGCAGGTTGAGCTGCCGGCTGAGCTGGTAGGCGGCCGAGCGAGGGCTGGCCAGCCGGGCCGCCTCGGCCCGCAGCCAGGCCCGGGTGAAGCGGAACTCGTCGGACGCGATCGGCTCCAGCATGGGCCGGAGGAAGTCGAGGACCGCCGTGGCGTCGATCGGCTCGCTCCGGCTGACGAAGCCCTCGTCGCGCAGCCCTTCCACCACCCCGTCGGCGTCCCCGCGCAGCGCGAGCGCGGCGATCCGGCCGATCGGCTCCGGCGTGCCCTCCGGCATCCGGGCCACCGCGCCGAAGTCGATCACACCGAGCCGGCCGTCCGGCAGCAGCCGGAAGTTGCCCGGGTGCGGGTCGGCGTGCAGCAGCCCGGCCCGCTCCGGCGCGGAGAGGTGCAGCTCGGCCATCAGCCGGCCGGCCTCGTTCCGCTGCTCCTCGGTGCCCTCCCGGATGATCTCGGACAGCGGGATGCCCTCGACCCACTCGGTGATCAGCACCCGGGGCGCGGCGTCGAGCACCTCCGGGATGAAGATGTCCGGATCGTCCGCGTACGCGGCGGCGAACGCCCGCTGCGACTCGGCCTCCAGCTCGTAGTCCAGCTCCTCGGTGATCCGCTCCCGTAGCTCGGCCAGGAGCGGCTTGACGTCCAGCCCTGGCTGGATCGCCCGGAACATCCCGCCCAGGCGGGAGAGCTGCTTGAGGTCGGCGAGCAGGGCGTCGCCGGCACCCGGGTACTGGATCTTCACGGCCACGTCCCGGTGCCGCGGGCCGCCGTTCGGCCCGTATCCCGGGTCGCGCCACACCGCCCGGTGCACCTGGCCGATGCTGGCCGCGGCGGCCGGGACGTCGTCGAAGGAGACGAACCGGTCCCGCCAGTCCGGCCCGAGCTGCTCGGCGAGCACCTTGTGCACGGTCGCCACCGGCAGCGGCGGGGCGGCCTCCTGGAGCTTGGTGAGCGCCTGCCGGTAGGGCGCGGCGACCTCCTCGGGCAGCGCCGCCTCGAAGACCGACAGGGCCTGGCCGAACTTCATCGCCCCGCCCTTGAGCTGCCCGAGGACGCTGAACAACTGCTCGGCGGTGCGCTGCTGGATCTCGGCGGAGATGACGTCGGACGCGAGCCCGGTGACCCGCTTGCCCATGCCGAGGACGGTTCGACCGGCGAATCCGAGCGGCAGGGCGGCGAGTTTGGCGGTGCGGGACACGGCCCGCCGCGGGATGTCGGTCACCCGACCATTGTTACCGACGCGAGGGGCCCGCTGCTGCCGTGCGGCCGGGAGCGGGCCGGGCCGACCGGATCGGGCGACGCCCACAGCACCCGCACGAGGGGTGTGGTGACCAGCGGCGGCGCCGGAGACGACCGGCGCCGCTGACCTCCACCGCCGTGCCGAGCGTCTCCGGGGTGCCGCCGTCGAGCTGGGCCAGCGCCTCGGCCGCCGCGAAGGCGGCCGCGGCGAGCCGGGTGGTGGCCGTGCAGGCCGGATCGCCGCCGTCGGCCGCGAGCTGGGCGGCGAGCGCCGGCCAGGCCGGGTCCCGGTCGCCGCGGTGCAGGTCGAGGCAGCGCAGGCAGGGGCCGGCGGGCGGACGCACCAGCGGCCCGACCACGGGCACGCCGCCGCGCAGGTCGAGCAGGAGGTGGGGCTGTCGGCGGCGGGCGTAGCCGGCGGCGAGCAGCTCGGCCGGGCGACCGACGCCGAGCTGCACCACCAGGTCGGGCCGGGCCGTCCGCAGCGGGCCGGTGGCGGTGCCGGGCGCGCACCGGCCCAGCGCCGCGCGTACCGCCGGGGCCAGTGCCCGGCCCAGCTCCGTGTCGGCCAGGCCGGTCCCGACCAGGTCGCCGGCGCGGACCGGGCCGGACAGATCGGGTACCACGTGCCCGACCCCGGCCTGGGCCAGCGCGACGGCGACCGCGGCGCCGAGCCGGCCCGAGCCGGTGATCAGCACCCGCGCGCCCCGCCGGTGGCGCAGCAGCCGGGCCGGTGTGCCGGGCAGGTGGGGGGTGGCGAGGGCCAGAGCCTCGGCCTCCGCGACCAGCCGGGCCCGGAGCGGTCCGGCGAGGTCGCGGGGGAGCAGCGTCTGCGCCGGTACGACCAGACCGGCGGCCCGGAGCGCGTCGAGCAGGGCACGTGCCTCGTCCGGCGGGACCCGGGCGGCGGTGGCCGCGGCCAGCACGGCTCGCTCGCTGCGGGTGCCGTCGAGCAGGTCGAGCAGGTGGGTGGTGCCCGGGGTGGAGACCTCGAGCAGCACCGCCGGGCCGGGCTCCAGGCCGAGCTGGAGGGTGCGCCGGTCACGCCAGAGGCGGGTCAGGCCGGGCAGCAGGGTGGGGCGGATGAGCGGCGTCGACTGGGTCACACCACGAATGGTGACCGTGTCCGCGCACTCAGTCGTTCGTTGTCCACAGGCGCGGCGCGCCATGGCCAGTCTTGTCCACAGGACACTGCCGGTTTTCCACAACCGGCGGGTAACCGTGTCGGATCCGCGACGGGGGAGGGGCGGCCGGCGGCCACCCCTCCCCCGCACGAACCCGGACGGGTCAGACCTTGGCCTTGCCCAGGATGCGGTTCACTGTTGTGCCGCACACCGGGCACTTGCCCTTGGCCATGTTCATGCCGGTCTTCGAGACCTCCACGTGCCCCTCGAAGTCCCGCTTCTCCTTGCACTTGACGCAGTAACCGTTGTAGGTCTGGGCCTGGTCGGCCACGGTAGCCTCCTCGTCTCGTCCGCCGGAGGTGTCCCGGCGGGTCTCCCTGCGGCGGGCCACGGGTGGCGCCGGCGCCGGGTTTCTCCGCGGTCAGTCTCCTGACCGCTGGTTGGCGGACCCTACCCAGGACTGGGCGGTTCCATGTCAGCTGCACGCCGACTCTGTGAGTAAGTCGACGACGAGAGTGTGCATGCCGAATAACGTCGGATAAGTCAGTTTCGCGAGGACACGCCGGTTAAATGCGCTCAGATCCCCTTCACGTGGCCCCCA
This sequence comes from Micromonospora sp. NPDC049282, assembly GCF_043197045.1. Lineage (NCBI taxonomy): Bacteria > Bacillati > Actinomycetota > Actinomycetes > Micromonosporales > Micromonosporaceae > Micromonospora > Micromonospora sp. NPDC049282. The sequence continues at coordinate 143,979 of NZ_JBICSL010000012.1, read as the reverse complement.
CGCCGACGACCCGTCGTAGATCATTTAACGTCAGGACCGGCCGAGAGGTGATGGTCAACTACCGCCGCAAAGAATTTTTTTGGGACTCCTGACCACCAACCGTGACTTTCCGGGCGCGTGTCGTCGTGTTGACTCTTGCGGACTCCTGGTCAGTACGCATTACCTTTCCCTCGTGACAGTCAACCGAGGCTGCGCGGCGCGGTAATGGCCGTGGCGCGGAAGCCCGTCGTCGAGGTGCGGCGCAGTCAGCGCCGGCGACGCACGGTGTCCGCGTACCGGGACGGCGAGCGCGTGGTCGTGCTCATCCCCGACCAGTTCTCCCGCGCCGAGGAGAGCGAGTGGGTCGACCGGATGCTGGCCAGGCTGGCTGCCCGCGAGGGCCGCTTCGCCCGCTCGGACGCCGAGCTGCTCGCCCGGGCCTGTCGCCTCATCGCGCTCTACCTGTCGGACCACGGGTCCACCGCCGAGCCGGCGAGCGTGCGCTGGGTGACCAACCAGAACGGCCGCTGGGGCTCCTGCACCCCGGCCGACCGCACCATCCGGATCTCCCACCGGATCCAGGACATGCCCGACTGGGTGATCGACTACGTCCTCCTCCACGAGCTGGCACACCTGATCGTTCCCAGTCACAACGCCACATTCTGGTCCCTGGTCGCCCGCTACCCGAAGGCCGAGCGGGCCCGCGGCTACCTGGAGGGCGTGGCCGCCACCGCCGGCGTCTGACCCCTCGTCCCGGGTGCGCCCGCCACCACGCCGAGATGGCGCTGTCCCGCCCGCCCGGACCGGACCATCTCGCCGAGCTGGTGTGGATCAAGGCGGGACCACCCGCGCGGGGTTAGGGTCGGCGGATGGTCCGACGTGTGGTGGTGGCGTTGCTCGGCGCGGTGACCTGGTCGCCGCCGGGGATCGAGTCGGCGCGGTGGCGCACCGCCCTCGCCGAGGACGTGGTGGACCTGCTGGCCACGCTGAACGAGGTGGAGACCGCGGTGGCGGTCACGCCCGCCGACCGCTGGCTGGCCGACGCGGTGGTCTGGCCGGGCACCGCCGTGTACGAGGTGCCGGAGCCCACCCCGAACGCGGTGTTCACCGTGCTCGCCGGCTACGACCAGGCGGCCGTGGTCGCCGCCGACGCGCCCGACGTGCCCGGACTGACGCTCGGCAAGCTGCTCCGCCCGCTGTCCAGCCGCCCGGTGGCGGTCGCCCCGGTGGAGGGGAGCGGGCCGGGCCTGCTCGGGGTGGCCGCGCGGCTGCCCGTACCGGAGTGGTTGCCGGCGCTGGATCTCGACACGACCGCGCCGGCCGAGGTGCGGGCCGCGGCGCCCCGGCCCGGGGACGTGGCGGTCACCGCGGGGTGGCGTCGGCTGCGTGGCCCGGCCGACCTCGGCGCCCTCGACCCGGCCTTCGAGGGCTGGGACGCGACCCGGGCGTTGCTCTCCGGCCGCCCCGGCTGACCGCTCGACGCGTCCGCCGCGCGTGCCGGCCTGGCTGGTCGGGCCGCGCGTGCCGGCCTGGCTGGTCGCGCCGCCGCGCCGGCCCGGCGGTCGTCCGCGTGCCGCCCCGGGCGGCAGAGGAAGGATCGGCCCGTCCGCGCCTAGGAACTTGATGACGTGGACGAGTCGCGGATCTGGCGATTCGCGGATCGGCATCGGCATCGGCATCGGGGACCCGTGGCGGTGAGTCGTTCACGTCATCACGTTCCTGGTCACCGCGGGTTCTCCTGGCCGGCGGACGGGAGCCAGGCGACAGCCCCGCGGACCCGGTGAGCACGACGGTCGGCGAACCACGGGATGCGACGGGGCCCGCACGGAGAACCGTGCGGGCCCCGACCTGCGTCTCCGGGATCAGGACTGCTTGCCGTCGTCCTCGCCCGGGGTCGGCTCCTCCGGCCCACCGGGCGCGGAGAAGTCGAAGTTCGCCAGCTCGTCGTCCAGATCGCTGGAGGTCGCCGCGAACGCCTCGGGGGCGGCGAAGTCGTCGTCCGAGGGGAGCAGGTCGGGGTGGCCCCACACCGCGTCCCGGCCGGCGATGCCACGCTGCTCGGTCAGCGCCGCCCAGAGCACGGTCGCCTCGCGCAGCCGGCGCGGCCGCAGTTCCAGGCCGACAAGCGCGGCGAACGTCTGCTCCGCCGGGCCGCCCGCGGCCCGGCGACGGCGGAACGCCTCGCCGAGGCTCACCACGTTGGGCAGGCGGTCGCCGGCGGCGCTGTCCACCACGTGGCACACCCAGCCCTCGACCAGGGCGAGGACGGTCTCCAGCCGGGCCAGCGAGGCCTTCTGCGCCGGGGTGTCCTCGGGGGTGAAGATGCCCTCCAGGGCGATCGCCTGCATCGACTCGGGGTCGGTCGGGTCGACCCGGCCCATCGCCTCCTCGATCGCCTCCCGGTTGACCCGGATGCCGGCGGCGTAGTTCTCCACCGCCGTGAGCACGTGGCCGCGCAGCCACGGCACGTGCTGGAAGAGCCGCTGGTGGGCGGCCTCGCGCAGGGCCACGTAGAGGCGTACCTCGTCCTCCGGCAGCTCCAGGCCCTCGCCGTACGCCTTGATGTTGGCGGGGACGAGCGCGGCGGCGCCGGCGGGCCCCAGCGGCAGGCCGATGTCGCCGGCGGAGAGCACCTCGGCGGCGAGCGAGCCGAGCGCCTGGCCGAGCTGGCCGCCGAAGAGCGCGCCGCCCAGCGTGGCGACCATCGACTGCATCGGGCCGAGCTGGGCCCGCGCCTCCTCCGGCACCAGGTCGCCCATCGCGCCGACCATCCGGCTGGCCACCGGGTCGCAGAGCTTGCGCCACACGTCGAGCGTCTTGAAGATCCACTCGTTGCGGTTCCAGGCGACCGACGAGCGGATGCCGGAGGGCCACGAGGTCGCCGGCTCCAGCCAGAGGTCGGCGATCCGGAGCGCCTCCTCCACCGCGTTGCGTTCGAACGGCGAGACCGCCGGGTCGCCGGCGGCGGCGAGCTGGCTCGCGGCCACCTGCCGGGCGAGGTCCCAGTTGACCGGCCCGCTGCCCGGCGCCGACAGCAGGTGCTGCAACTGCGACATGAACTGCTGCATCTGCGCGGGATCGTTGGGGTCTGGTGGTTGACCACCCGGGAGCGCGAAGCCGAACGGAATATCAGGCACGACCTCTACGGTACGCGGGCCCCGCCGCAGGTCGTGCCCGTCGGTGTTGCGCTGAGGGCGAAGTCCGCCGGTCACCGCGCCGGACGGCACGGCACGGATCGGTACGCTCTGGCGCATGAGACGTCGCGGCGTGACCGTCCTGCTCGGTGCTCTGCTCACCGCACTGCTCAGCGTCGGCGTGCTGAGCGTGCCCCTGCCGTACGTGGTGCTCGGCCCCGGCCCGACCGTCAACACGCTCGGCAGTGAGAACGGCAAGGAGGTCATCCAGGTCACCGGCCGCGCGACGTCCAGCTCCGCCGGGCAGCTCCGGCTCACCACGGTCGGGGTGCAGCCCACGGTCCGGCTCCGGTCGGCGCTGGCCGGCTGGTTCTCCTCGGACGAGGCGGTGGTGCCGCGGGAGCTGGTCTACCCGCCGGGCGAGTCGCAGGAGGAGGTCGAGAAGCGCAACGCGGAGGATTTCCAGAACTCGCAGACCAGCGCCGAGACGGCAGCGCTGCGTGAGCTGGGCTATCCGATCCGGGTGCTGGTCAAGACCGTCACCCCGGGCGGGCCGTCGGCGGACGCGCTGCGGGCGGACGACGTGCTCACCTCGGTCGACGGCACGCCGGTGACGAGCGCGGCCAGGCTCACCGAGCTGATCCGGGCCAAGCCGGCCGGCACCGCGTTGCGGATCGGCTACACCCGGGGCGGCACCCCGGGCACCGCCACGGTGACCAGCCGCGAGCAGGACGGCCGGCCGCGCATCGGGGTCGAGATCGACCAGCAGCAGCCACACCCGTTCACCCTCAAGATCGACCTCGCGGACATCGGCGGACCGAGCGCCGGCCTGATGTTCACCCTGGGCATCATCGACAAGCTGGAGCCGGCGGACCTGACCGGCGGGAAGATCGTCGCCGGCACCGGGACCATCGACGACGAGGGCCGGGTCGGCCCGATCGGCGGCATCGCGCAGAAGCTGGTCGGCGCCAAGGAAGCCGGCGCGAAGGTCTTCCTGGTCCCCGCGGACAACTGTGCCGAGGCGGTCCGCAACCCGCAGCCGGGTCTGCCGCTGCTCCGGGTCGCGACGCTCGACGACGCGCTCAAGGCGCTGGAGACGCTGCGCGCCGGGGGACAGCCGACGCGCTGCTGAGCGGGACCGGTCATCGGCCCCGGGCGATCGTGACGTGACCTTGACCCGACGTGTTCAGGAACACCCCGTACTCTTGGGTGCCTGGTCGGAGCCGATCACATCAAACGTGCGGAGCCAATAGTGGTCATGCGTAGCAGTCCCCTGCCGAGGATGAGCCGACGCGGACGCGTCACCATCGGGGTCCTGGTCGGGGTGTTCGTGTTGCTCACCCTGCTCGGGTGGGGGGTCAACGCCTGGACCGACTGGCTCTGGTTCGACGAGGTCCGCTACACCCAGGTCTTCACCGGCGTGCTCGCCACCCGACTGCTGCTGTTCCTGGTGGTCGGAGTCGGTCTGGCGCTGATCGTCGGCGGCAACCTCTGGCTGGCCCACCGGCTGCGGCCCCGGATGCGCCCGCACTCCGCCGAGCAGGCCACGCTGGAGCGCTACCGGATGCTGCTGAGCCCGCGGCTCGGCACCTGGATCGCCCTGGTCTCCGCCGTGATCGGTCTCTTCGCCGGGCTCTCCGCGCAGACCCGATGGGCCCAGTGGCTGCTGTTCCGCAACGGCGGCAACTTCGGCGTCAAGGACCCCGAGTTCGGCGTCGACATCGGCTTCTACGTCTTCCAGCTCCCGTTCTGGCGCTACGTGCTCGGCGTCGGCTTCACCGCGGTGGTGCTGGCCCTGCTCGGCGCGCTGGCCGTGCACTACATCTTCGGCGGGGTGCGCCTGCAGGGCATCGGCGACCGGATGACCAACGCCGCCCGCGCCCACCTCAGCTCGCTGGTGGCCGTCTTCGTCCTGCTCAAGGCCGTCGCCTACGTGCTCGACCGGCGGGCCATGCTGCTGGAGTACAACGAGGGCGCCAAGCTCTACGGCGCCGGCTACGCCGACGTGAACGCGCTGCTCCCGGCGAAGGAGATCCTCGCCTGGATCTCCGTCCTGGTGGCCCTCGCGATCATCGTGTTCTCCAACGCGGTGATGCGGAACCTGGTCTGGCCCGGCATCTCGCTGGCCCTGCTGGGCGTCTCCGCGGTCGCGATCGGCGGCATCTACCCGTGGGCCGTGCAGACGTTCGAGGTGAAGCCGAGCGCCCGGGACAAGGAGGCGCCGTACATCGAACGCAGCATCAAGGCGACCAGGTCCGCGTTCAGCCTCGAAGGGACGAAGGCCACACCGTACGCGGCCAGCAATCTCGTGCCACCCGCCAGCCTGGCCACCGACACCTCGGTCGTGTCGAACATCCGGTTGCTCGACCCGCAGCTGGTCTCCGAGACCTACACGCAGCTGCAGCAGGTGCGTGGCTTCTACGACTTCGGCTCGAAGCTGGACATCGACAGGTACGCGGTCAAGGAGAAGACCTCCGACTACGTGGTCGGCGTCCGTGAGATCAACTACGGCGAGCTGACCGACCAGCAGAGCAACTGGATCAACCGGCACACCGTCTACACCCACGGCTACGGCCTGGTCGCCGCCCCGGCGAACCAGGTGGTCTGCGGTGGCCAGCCGTACTTCGTTTCCGGCTTCCTCGGCGAGAAGGCACAGGAGGCGTGCTCCTCGCCGACCGAGGAGATCCCGGCCCAGCAGCCGCGGATCTACTACGGCGAGCGGATGGAGCCCGACGACTACGCGATCGTGGGGCAGAACGGCGACCGCAACGTCGAGTTCGACCGGCCCACCCAGACCGGCGGCGAGCAGTACTACACCTACAGCGGCGAGGGCGGCGTCAAGATCGGCTCGTTCCCGCGGCGGCTGCTCTACGCGATCAAGGAGCAGGAGTCGAACTTCCTGCTCTCCGAGGCGGTCAACGAGAACTCGAAGCTGCTCTACGTGCGCAACCCGCGCGACCGGGTGGAGAAGGTCGCGCCGTTCCTCACCCTCGACGGCGACCCCTACCCGGCGGTGGTGAACGGCCGCGTCCTGTGGATCATCGACGGCTACACCACGGCGGCCACCTACCCGTACGCCGAGCGGGTCAACCTGCAGGCGGAGACGACCGACGAGCTGACCGGCCGGGGCACGTTCCAGCTCGCCCGGGAGAACGTCAACTACATCCGCAACTCGGTGAAGGCGACCGTCGACGCGTACGACGGCACGGTCAAGCTCTACTCGTACGACGACTCGGACCCGGTGCTGAAGGCGTGGAACAAGGCGTTCGGTGGCGACCTCGTGCTGCCCAAGGGGGACATCCCGGCGGAGCTGGCCGAGCACTTCCGCTACCCGGCCGACCTGTTCAAGGTGCAGCGCAACCTGCTCACCAAGTTCCACGTCACCGACCCCGGCGACTTCTACTCCGGCCAGGACTTCTGGCAGGTGCCGAACGTGCCGGACGCGCCGGACAGCGGGCAGAAGCAGCCGCCCTACTACCTGTTCACGCAGTTCCCCGGGCAGGAGGGGCCACGGTTCCAGCTGACCTCCGCGGTCACCCCGAACGGGCGGCAGAACCTCGCCGCGCTGGTTTCCGGCTCGTACGTGGACGGGCAGCCGCGCCTGGAGGTCCTGGAGCTGCCGGACCAGACCCGGATCTCCGGGCCGACCCAGGTGCACCAGCAGATGACCAACAACGGCGACATCCGGCAGCAGCTCAACCTGCTCTCCTCCAACCAGGCCCAGGTGCAGTACGGCAACCTGCTGTCGCTGCCGTTCGCCGACGGCATGCTCTACGTCGAGCCGGTCTACGTGAAGAGCAGCAGCCAGGACGCGTACCCGCTGTTGCAGAAGGTGCTGCTCTCGTACGGTGACGGCGGTTCGTACGTGGTGCTCGCCAACAACCTGAGCGACGGCATCAAGCAGTTGGTCGAGCAGGGCAAGCGGGCGGGGTCGGTCAGCCCGCCGCCGACCGACGACGGCGGCAATCCGCCACCGTCCGGGGGCAACAACAGCACCCCGCCGCCGCTCACCGGCGAGCTGGCCGACGCGGCCGGCAAGGTGCAGAGCGCCATCGCCGAGGTCAAGGCCGCGCAGGCGTCCGGCGACTTCGAGCGGTACGGGCGGGCGTTGAAGACGCTGGACGAGGCGATGACCGCGTTCCAGCAGGCGCAGGCTGCGGCGCGCGGGTCCGCCACGCCTTCCGGCAGCGCGTCGCCGTCGGCGCCGGCCTCGGCTTCGCCCGCGCCGTCAGCGAGCGGCTGACGCCCCGTTTTGCGCCGCGTCGGGTCGGTGCGCTACGGTTAACGAGCCGACGCGGGGTGGAGCAGCTCGGTAGCTCGCTGGGCTCATAACCCAGAGGTCGCAGGTTCAAATCCTGTCCCCGCTACTCGTGACGAAGGCCCCGGAGTTCGCTCCGGGGCCTTCGTCGTTCTCCGTCTCGCGGGCTCGCCGGAACATGGTCCGGCGCCAGTTCGGCGAGGGGGTGGAGTCGGTGCCGGCGGAAACCGGGGACCCGGCTGATCTCCACGGTCGGGATGCGATAGGCTCTTACCTGTCGACGCGGGGTGGAGCAGCTCGGTAGCTCGCTGGGCTCATAACCCAGAGGTCGCAGGTTCAAATCCTGTCCCCGCTACGTGATCGCGAAAGGCCCCGGAGGAAATCTCCGGGGCCTTTCGCCGTATCCGGATCTTTCCGCGGCGTCCGACGTGCTCCGGTTGCGTGCCTCGGCGAGGATGGGGGCATGGCTGGATTGAACAGATGGTGGGGCCGCCTGGGCGCGGTCATCGGTACGGTCGTGCTCTCGGTCTTCGTGCCGGTCGCGGCCTGGGCGTCGACCGGCACCGGCGAGATCGTGGTGGAGGCCGCGCGCCGGCGCTCCCGGGGCGGCGGCTTCGGCATCCTCAGCCTGCTCTGCTGCCTCGTGGTGGTCGGCGGGATCGTGCTGCTGGTGCTGAGGTTGATGAGAAACCGGCGGAACCGCCCGCCGCGCTGACGCACGGCTCCCGGGGTGTCAAGCGGGGGCCCTTCCTCTACCGAATGCGTTAAGAAGGGGCCCCGCCTCACCCTGCGGCGAGGGCGGCGTTCGCGCGGGCCATGAATCGTGAGGTCGCGGTGCGGGCGCCGGCCCGCTTGCCGCGGATGCTCTCGGCCGCGTCGATCAGCAGGGACCGCACCCTGGCGTGCCCCGTCGGTGGCGGCGCGGGCGCCGGGCCGGCCAGTTCGTCCAGCTCCGCGCCCAGGGCCGCCACCCGCTTCTCGGCCCGGTCGGTCACGCCGTCGATGACGTGCGTGCGGACCTGGGTGTTGGGGTTGAGCCCGCGTTCCACGCCGAGGATCCGGCCGGCCGCCACGTTCGTGGTCAAGAAGTTGAGCACGTCCACCACCACGCCGGGGTGGCGGGTGCCGCGGAAGCCGGCCCAGTACATCGACGCCCGCGCCCACTGGGCGGCCGGCGTGCCGGGGAAGGCCACGGCGCCCAGGTCGTCCTCGGTCAGGCGTTGCAGCTCCGGAAGCTGGTGCGACCAGGCGAAGGACGCCGCGGTGTGCCCGGTGACCACGAGCTGGCGGGCCAGCTCGCCGGTGTCCGCCTGCTCGACCAGGGCGGCGCTCGGGGTGGCCCGGTCGAAGCGGGCGACCTCCCAGAACTCGAACCAGGCGAGCAGCTCGGCGGAGCCGAAGCCGAGCTGCCGCCCCTGGTACAGCTCGCTGCCCTGGCCACGTAGCCAGAGCCAGAGCGCCCGGTAGTCACCGGAGGGGTCCATGGTGCCGGCCACCCGGTTGCCGGAGGCCCGGGTGACGCGGGCGGCCCAGCGGGCGTACTCCTTCCAGGACATCCCGGTGCGCGGCTCCGGCTGGCCCAGCCGGCGCAGCAGGTCCCGGTTGAAGACCAGCGCCGCGTTGGTCTGCGCGGCGGGCACCGCCACGGTCCGCTCGTCCACCCGGCCGTAGCGGGCCAACTGCTCCGGCAGGCCGCGCAGCTCCAGCCGGTCGTCGGTGGTGTAGCGGGTGAGGTCGAGCAGGATCTCGCGGCGGTCGTACTCGGTGAGCAGGCTGTCGTCGATCTGGAACAGGTCGGGCACGTTGCCGCCGGCGGCCTGGGTGGCGAGACGGTCGTAGTAGCCGGTCAGGCCCTGCCAGGTGATCCGGAAGCTGACCCGGGGGTTCTGCTGGGTGTAGAGACGCAGCGCCTGCTCGGTGGCCTGGGCGCGGCGGTTGCCGCCCCACCAGAACACCGACAGCTCGATCGGGCCGTCGTCCGCCGCGGCCTCGTCCTCCGCCGGGCTGCAACCGGCCAGCCCGCCGCTCAGCCCGACGGCGAGCAGCGGCAGGCCGGTGAGCGCGCCGAGGAACCGTCGCCGGTCGAGGCCGGGACGGGGTACGGACCGTTGAGCGCGCACGGTTCTCTCCGATGATGGGCTGGACGGATCATTCCACCGGCCCCGGTCGGGGGTGTCAACGCCGGGTGGAGCGGCCGGCGGGCACGCCGGACGGCGTACACCGCTCATGGTGTACTTACCGCCGTGGAACTTCTGCACTCGGGCAAGGTCCGGGACGTCTACGCCGACGGCGCGGACCTGATCCTGGTCGCCTCCGACCGCGTCTCCATCTACGACGTGGTGCTGCCGACCCCGATCCCGGACAAGGGCCGCCTGCTCACCGCGCTCTCGCTGTGGTGGTTCGAGCAGTTGTCCGACCTGGTGCCGAACCACGTCGTCTCCGCCACCGACGTGCCGGCGGAGTTCGCCGGCCGGGCGATCCGGTGCCGGCGGTTGGAGATGGTGCCGGTCGAGTGCGTGGCCCGGGGCTACCTGACCGGCGGCGGCCTCGCCGAGTACGAGCGCAGCGGCTCGGTCTCCGGCGTACCGCTGCCCCGGGGCCTGGTGGAGGCGTCGATCCTGCCCGAGCCGATCTTCACGCCGTCGACCAAGGCGCCCAAGGGCGAGCACGACGAGCCGATCACCTACGACCAGGTGGTCGACAAGGTGGGGCCGGAGACCGCGGAGCGGCTGCGGGAGATCACCATCGACGTCTACCGGCGGGGCGCGGAGATCGCCGCGGACCGGGGCATCCTGATCGCCGACACCAAGCTGGAGCTGGGCTGGGCCCCGGACGGCACGCTGGTCCTCGGCGACGAGCTGCTCACCTCCGACTCGTCCCGGTTCTGGCCGGCGGAGTCCTACCAGCCCGGGCGGGCCCAGTTCTCCTTCGACAAGCAGTACGTGCGGGACTGGGCGGTCGCGAGCGGCTGGGACAAGCTCCCGCCGGCGCCCGAGGTGCCGGCCGACGTGATCGAGGCGACCCGCGCCCGTTACGTGGAGGCGTACGAGAAGCTGACCGGCAACCGCTGGCACTGACCGCGATACCCCCATCTGCCCGTACCTGCTGGACCCGCCGGGGGTAACCGTCGAGGATGAACCCGTCACTCTCGGTTGCTCTCGGGATGGTCGGATGAACAGCGACATGTGGATCAGGGCGCTCAAGGCGGCGCGGGCCGGTGCGGGCGTCTCGTAGGAGGCGCTCGCGGAGTTGATCAGGTGGAGTCCGTCCACCGTCGCGGCGATCGAGACCGGCCGGCGCCGGCCGACCCCGCAGTTCGCCGAGGCCGCCGACACGGCACTGGAAACCGGCGGTCTGCTGGCCGAGCTGCTGGCGGTGGCCGCCCGGCAGGAGTCGCCGACCTGGTTCGCGCCGTGGCGGAGCATCGAAACCGAGGCGCTCAGCCTCCGCACGTCGCAGCCGTCGCTGGTGCCCGGCCTGCTCCAGACCGAGGCGTACGCGCACGCGGTGCTGCGCGCCCAGGGCACCCATACGCCCGAGCAGGTCGACCAGTTGGTGGGCGCCCGGATGGTCCGGCAGGAGCTGCTGACCGGGCCGTTCCCGAAGCAGTTCACCGCCGTCATCGACGAGACCGCGTTGCGCCGGGTGGTCGGCGACCGGGACGTGCACCAGACCCAGTGTGAGCGGCTGGTCGAGCTGGCCGCGCTGCCGCACATCCGGCTCTACGTGGTGCCCGACGGGGTGGGCGCGCATCCGGGCCTGGCCGGCGGCTTCGTGCTGGCCACGCTGCCGGGCGGCGACGAGGTGGCCTATGTGGACGGCGTCTTCGGTCACGTCGTGGACCGGCCGGACGCCGTCTCTATCATGAGGACGATGTGGGACACGCTGCTCGGCGAGGCGCTGCCCGCCGGCGTGTCCGTCGAGCTGATCGGAAAGCTGGTGAACGAGCTGTGAACACTGCCTCCACCCCCCGGTGGCGCGTGTCGAGCCGGTCCGGCAACGGCGGCGACACCTGCGTCGAGGTCGCCGACAACCTGCCCGGCCGGGTGCTGGTGCGCGACTCCAAGGATCGCGCCGGCGGCACCCTCGGCTTCGCCCCGGCCGCCTGGCGGGCCTTCGTCGCGCAGGTCAAGGTCGTTTAGTCTCGTCGCATGTCGACGAGGCTCGTGCAGATCAACATGAAGGCCCGGGAGGACGCCGCGCTGGGCGGCTTCTGGGCGAAGGTGCTCGGCTGGGGGATCTCCAGCGAGGGGCCCGGTGTGACCAACCTCGAACCCGAGGGCTTCGTCTACCCCGACCCGGTCGCCGTCTGCATCGACCTCGTCGTCTCGTCGGAACCGAAGACGGTGAAGAACCGGGTGCACGTCGACCTCGCCACCAGCTCGGCGGCCCACCAGGCGGAGGTGGTCGCGCGCCTGACGGAGCTGGGCGCGACGCGCGCCGACATCGGCCAGGGCGACGTCCCGTGGACGGTCATGGCCGACCCCGAGGGCAACGAGTTCTGCGTGCTGGAGCCCCGCCCGATCTACCGGGACACCGGGCCGATCGCCGCCGTGGTGGTCGACTGCACGGACCCGCGGGAGATGGCCCGCTTCTGGGGCGAGGCGACGGACTGGACCGTGCACGAGGTGACCGACCGGCACGCCTCACTGCGTTCCGCCGCAGGTGTCGGCCCCTACCTGGAGTTCGTCCGCACCCCCGACCCGAAGACGGTGTGGAACCGCGTCCACCTCGACGTCCGCCCCTATCCGGGCGACGACATAACGGCCGAGGCGGCCCGGCTGGAGACGCTCGGCGCCACCCCGGTCGAGCTGGCCCGCCCCGACATCCCGTGGAAGGTCATGACCGACCCCGAGGGCAACGAGTTCTGCCTCCTCACCCCGGCCTGACCGCCCCCGCTCCACCTCACCCGCGATCTTGCACTTCCGGCCCGCGATCCGTTCGGAATGTCCCAAAAGCGGGGACAGCAAGTGCAAGATCGCCGGGGAGGGAGGGCGGGCGGACCTAGTCCTCCCAGTCCAGGGTGCGTTGCACGGCCTTGTGCCACTGGCGCAGCTGGTGCTGGCGGTGGGTCGGGTCCATGGCGGGCTCCCACTGCGCGTCGGAGCGCCACTTGTCCCGCAGCGTGGCCAGGTCGGGCCAGAAGCCGACGGCCAGGCCGGCCGCGTACGCGGCGCCGAGGCAGGTGGTCTCGGTGATCCGCGAGCGCACCACCGGCACGTCGAGTACGTCGGCGAGGAACTGCATCAACAGCGCATTGCCGGTCATCCCGCCGTCCACCCGCAGCCGGCGCAGCGCGACGTCGGAGTCGGCGTTCATCGCGTCCACCACCTCACGGGTCTGGAACGCGGACGCCTCCAGCACCGCCCGGGCCAGGTGGCCCTTGGTGATGTAGCCGGTCAGGCCGGCGATCACGCCCCGGGCGTCGCTGCGCCAGTGCGGCGCGAACAGGCCGGAGAAGGCCGGCACCACGTAGCAGCCGCCGTTGTCGTCGACCGTGCGGGCCAACTCCTCGACCTGACCGGCGGCGGAGATCAGGCCGAGGTTGTCGCGCAGCCACTGCACCAGCGAGCCGGTGACCGCGATCGCGCCCTCCAGCGCGTACGTGGCCGGTTGCCCCTCGATCCGGTAGGCCACGGTGGTGAGCAGGCCGTGTCGCGACGGCACCGGGCTCGCGCCGGTGTTGAGCAGCAGGAAGCTGCCGGTGCCGTAGGTGCACTTGGCCTCGCCGGGTTGGAAGCAGGTCTGCCCGAACAGCGCGGCCTGCTGGTCGCCGAGCGCGCTGGCCACCGGCACCCCGGCGAGGACGCCCCCGGCGGTGCCGTAGACCTCGGCCGAGCAGCGGATCTCGGGCAGCATCGCGGCCGGGATCCGCAGCGCGTCGAGCAACTCCGGCGCCCAGTCGAGGGTCTCCAGGTCCATCAGCAGGGTGCGGCTGGCATTCGTCACGTCGGTGACGTGCCGCCCGGTCAGCTTCCAGATGAGCCAGCTGTCCATGGTGCCGAACAGCACCTCGCCCCGCTCGGCGCGCTCGCGCAGCCCGTCGGTGTGGTCGAGCAGCCAGCGCAGCTTCGGCCCGGCGAAGTAGGTGGCCAGGGTCAGGCCGGTGCGGGCGCGCAGCCGGTCGGCGTCGTACGCCTCGCCCAGCTCGCGCAGCAGCGGGCCGGTGCGGGTGTCCTGCCAGACGATCGCGTTGGCCACCGGCCGGCCGGTGGCCCGGTCCCAGACCACGGTGGTCTCCCGCTGGTTGGTGAGGCCCACCGCGGCCAGTTGCTCGGGGCCGATGTCGGCGCTCGCCAGCGCCTCCCGCACCACGTGCTCGACGTTGGTCCAGATCTCCTCGGCGTCGTGCTCGACCCAGCCGGGTCGCGGGAAGATCTGCCGGTGTTCGCGTTGGGCCACCGCGACGGTCTCGCCGCCCCGGTCGAAGACGAGGCACCGCGAGGAGGTGGTGCCCTGGTCGATGGCGGCGACGAACTCTCCGGTCACGCAGGCACCGTACCCGCCGGGAGCGTCCCCCGTCTCCCGCCGACCGCCCCGTACGATCACCAGACGTGCGTGACATTGCCGTGTTCAGCGGGACCGCCCACCCGGACCTCGCCGCCGAGATCTGCGCCCACCTCGCCGTCCCGCTGCACCCGGTGCGGGTGTCCCGGTTCGCCAACGACTGCCTCGAGGTGCAGTTGCAGGCGAACTGCCGGGAGCGGGACGTCTTCCTCATCCAGCCGCTGGTGCCGCCGGTGCAGGAGCACCTGGTCGAGCTGCTGCTCATGATCGACGCCGCCCGGGGCGCCTCGGCCGGCCGGATCACCGTGGTGCTGCCGCACTACGCGTACGCCCGGTCGGACAAGAAGGACGCGCCGCGGATCTCCATCGGCGGGCGGCTCGTCGCCGACCTGCTCACCTCGGCCGGCGCACACCGGGTGCTGGCCATGACGCTGCACTCGCCGCAGGTGCACGGCTTCTTCAGCGTCCCGGTGGACCACCTGCACGCGCTGCGTGAGCTGGCCGCCCACTTCCGGGGCCACGACCTGAGCAACGCGGTGGTGGTCTCGCCGGACCTGGGCAACGCCAAGGAGGCGGCGGCGTTCGCCCGGATGCTCGGCACCCCGGTGGCGGCCGGCGCGAAGCAACGATTCAGCGACGATCGGGTGCAGATCAGCGCGATCATCGGGGAGGTGGCGGACCGGGACGTGATCGTGCTGGACGACGAGATCGCCAAGGGCAGCACGGTGGTCGAGCTGATCTCGCACCTGCGGGAGCGGCAGGTCCGCTCGATCCGGCTGGCCTGCACGCACGGGCTCTTCTCCAGCGGCGCGCTGGAGCGGCTGAGCGCGCAGGAGGGGGTGCTGGAGATCGTCTGCACCAACACGGTGCCGATCCCGGCCGAGAAGCGGGTGCCGAAGCTGGAGGTGCTCTCGGTGGCGCCGGCGCTGGCCGAGGCGATGCGGCGGATCCACAACGGCGAGTCGGTGAGCGCGCTCTTCGGATGAGGCGCGGGGCGGCCCGGTGGCCGGTCAGCCGTCCCGCGGGCGGGTGAGCGGCTGCCGCGCGGCCAACGCCGCGGTGATCCGGACGACCGTGCCGGCGTCGCCGGTCTCGACCTCCATCGTGTCGCTCAGCTCCCGGGCCAGCCAGAGGCCCCAGCCGCCGGCGGTTTCCGGGGGCGGCCGGTCGCGGTCACGCAGCCGTCGTTCGCTGATCCCCTGCCCGTGGTCGGCGACCTCGCAGACCAGGTCGCCGCCGCGCAGCCAGAGCCGTAGCCGGCCCTGCCCGCCGCCGTGCCGGACCGCGTTGGTGATCAGCTCGTTGACCGCCAGCACGAAGTCGTCCAGCCGCTGCCCGGCGAGCCCTGCCGCGCGCACGCAGGAGGTGACCGAGTGCCGCAGCTCGGTCACCTGGGCCTGATCGAAGGCCTCGGCGATCAGAAGGGAAGGTTCGATGGGCACAACCGTACGCGGTGCGGGGAGTTCTGCGTTTGTCATGACCCCGTCCCGGCGATGGCTCTCGACGACTTTCGCGGCTTTTCCACCGTACGTCAGGATTTCTCGGCCCGCACCCGGCGGCCCGCGCGTGACCGGCTGTGGCAGGGTGACGCCCATGCCGTCGTCCTCCGGCCTGGAAGGCCCGTTCTGGCGGTCCATCGCGGTGTTCCGGTTCGCCTCGCTCGGGTACGTCGTGGTGCTCGTGCTGCGCGACGGCGGCGAGTACGCGCACCCGGTGGCCGCCGGCGCCGTCCTGCTGGGGATGCTGGCCTGGAGCGGAGTGACGGCGGTCGGCTACCGACGCCCGGCCGGGCGTCGCTGGCCGCTGCTCCTGGCCGACCTCGGCGTGGTGCTGGGGATCATCCTGGCCACGCCGTGGGTGGTCGGTCGCCCGGCGCTCGCCGCCGGGGTGCCGGTCCTGACCTCGGCCTGGCTGGCCGGGCCGGTGCTGGCCTGGGCGGTCTCCGGCGGCCGGCGGCGTGGCACGGTGGCCGCGCTGGTGCTCGGCGGCGCCGACCTGGCCACCCGGGACCCGATCAACCCGTCGGCGTTCACCGGGGCGATCCTGCTGCTGCTCGCCGGCGTGGTGGTCGGGCACGTGGGCCGGCTGGTCGTCGAGGCGGAGGCCCGGTTGCAGCGGGCGGTGGAGCTGGAGGCCGCCACCCGGGAGCGGGAGCGGCTGGCCCGCGACATCCACGACTCGGTGCTCCAGGTCCTGGCGCTGGTCCGGCGGCGCGGCGCCGACCTGGACGGCGAGGCGGCCGAGCTGGCCCGGCTGGCCGGGGAGCAGGAGGCCGCGTTGCGGTCGCTGATCGGCCGGGCGGGCGCCGAGCCGGAGCGGGCCGGGGCCGACCGGGACCTGCGCGACCTGCTCGACCGCTACGCCTCGGCGGCGGTGCAGGTGGCCGCGCCGGCCACCCCGGTGCCGCTGCCCGCGCGGGCGGCCGGCGAACTGGCCGCGGCGGTCGGCGCGGCGCTGGACAACGTGACCCGGCACGCCGGCGGGCGGGCCTGGGTGCTGATCGAGGACGAGGAGGAGACGGTGACCGTCTCGGTACGCGACGAGGGGCCGGGGATCCCGGACGGGCGGCTGGCGGAGGCCGCGGCGCAGGGCCGGCTCGGGGTGGCCCAGTCCATCCGGGGTCGGGTGACGGACCTGGGCGGCGAGGTGCGGATCGTCTCCGCCCCGGGCGCCGGGACCGAGATCGAGCTGACCGTGCCGAGGAGCCGGCGGCGGTGAGCATCCGGGTGATGGTGGTCGACGACCACCCGATGTGGCGGGAGGGGGTGGCCCGCGACCTCACCGAGGCCGGCCTCGACGTGGTGGCGACCAGCGGCGAGGGGCGGCAGGCGGTCCGGGTGGCCGCGGCGGCCCGTCCCGACCTGGTCGTGCTCGACCTGCAACTGCCGGACGTCTCCGGCGTCGAGGTGGTCCGAGGGCTGCGCGCCGCGTTGCCCGAGGTGCGGGTGCTCATGCTCTCGGCCAGCGGCGAGCCGCAGAGCGTGCTGGACGCGGTCAAGGCCGGCGCCACCGGCTATCTGGTCAAGTCGGCCGCGCCGGCCGAGTTCCTCGACGCGGTGCGCCGCACCGCCGCGGGCGAGCCGGTGTTCACGCCGGGACTGGCCGGGTTGGTGCTGGGCGAATATCGCCGGCTGGCCGCCGCGCCGCCGGCCCCGCACGACGACGCGCCCCGGCTCACCGAGCGGGAGACCGAGGTGCTGCGGCTGGTCGCCAAGGGGCTGTCCTACAAGCAGATCGCCGAGCGGCTCCGGCTGTCCCACCGGACCGTGCAGAACCACGTGCAGAACACCCTGGGCAAGCTCCAGCTGCACAACCGGGTCGAGTTGACCCGGTACGCCATCGAGCGGGGCCTGGACGGGTGAGTCAGCTCGCCTCGGGCGGCTGGGTCTCGTGCACCGCCAGCTCCTCGGCGGTGGCTCCGCCGCCGGCGGCGCCGGCGTCGTAGGCGACGTTGTCGGTCTCCTGGTCGGTGTGCGCGCCCTCGTCCGGTTCGACCAGCCGGCCCACCTCGTGGTCGGCGACGGTGCCGAGCTGGCCGTGGTCGTAGATCGAGACCGGGGAGTGCGGGTCGGAGACCGGGCCCGGGTCGATCACGTCCGCGTCGAGCTGGGCCTGCGCGGCGGCCTCCTCGCTGTCCGCCTCGGCCGCGATCGCCGGGTCGACGGTGCCGGCGAGCGGGTCGTCGGCGGGACGCTCGTACTGCTCGCGGTCGAGCTTGTAGTCCAGCGATTCGCCGTCGAGCTGCTCCTCGGCCGTGGTGCCGAACCGGTCGACGGCGACCGGGGTGCGGTCGCCGGGGATCTGGGCCGGCTCCGGGCCGTCCGCCTCGCGCCCGGTCAGCACGTCGTCGTTGGCGGTCGAGTCGTCGTCGGCGGTGTCGGGCAGGCCCTCCGCCTCGGGGTCGGACACGGGGGTGGGGTACTCGTCGTCGCGCATGGGGGTGAATTACCCACTGCGTTGACCGCATTAACCGCGACCGAGCGGGTGGATCGGGAGCAAGAGGGCGAAATCCCGCCTCAGTTGCGGAAGGCCGCCTCGTCCTCGGCGTACAGCACGCACCAGACCACCTTCCCGTCGGGCAGCGGCGTGCTGCCCCAGTGCCGGGCCACGGTGTCGATGAGCAGCAGCCCACGGCCGCCGACCGAGTCGACCGGGGCCGGCCCGGCGTACGCGGGACGCCCGACGGCGTGGTCCCGGACCGCCGCGTGCAGGGCGTCGCCACGCTGCGCGAGCCGGAGCGTCATCGGGGTCAGCGCGTGCGCGACCACGTTGTTGACCATCTCGGTGACCGCGATGCAGGCGGGCTCGACCAGCTCCGGCAGGCCCCACCGGGCGCACCCGTCGACGATCAGCGATCGGGCCTCGCGCGCGGCCTCCGCCACCGGGGGCAGCTCGGCCTCGATCAGTTCGGGCGCCGCCGCCGGTCGGGGCGCCGGCGAGCCGGCCGGGTCGAACAGCAACTCGGTGGCCGGCCAGTCGGCGACCTCGCGGCGGACCTCGTCGAGCACGTCGCGTACGCCCGGTTCCTGGATCCGGACGCCGGACAGGTCGACCAGCACCGGACCCGGCCGCTGCCAGATCCGGGCGAGCAGCGCGTCACGCACGGACTCGGCCCCGGCCCGGTTGAGCACACCGGTCAACCTGACCGTCGCGGAGGATTCGTCGGTCTCGACCAGGCAACGCGCGTCCGTCGGCATGATCGTCCCATTGTGCACGTCGCTCCCGGCGCGCGCATCAGTCCGGTCGACGGGACTCATGATCGCGTCGTCCGGGAACGCCTGTTGATCGCCGCGACGGTGCCGACCGCGGTGCCGGCGGCGGCCAGGCCGAACGCCGCCGTCAACCGCAGCAGTTGGCCGCGCCGGCCGGACCAGCCATCGGTCCGCTCGGCCGCCGCGTCGGGCGTGAAGACGTTGCCGGTGGCGTCCAAGCGTACGCCGGGACCGAACTGGGTCCGCGCGGTGTACCAGCCGAGCGCCCGCTCGGCCAGCGCCGGGGCGAGCCGCCACTGGAGCCCCATCAGCCGCGCCGCACCGCCCGCGTACGCCTCGCGTCGCGGCCGGCGCAGCAGCCGGACCATCGTCTCGGCCACCATCTCCGGCGGGTAGACCGGGGGCGGCGGGGTCAGCTCCCGCCCGGTGTGGTTGGCCGCGTGCCGGAAGAACGGGGTGTCGATGCTGGCCGGCAGCACGGTGCAGAGCGAGATGTTCCCCCGGCCGGTCACCCGCAGCTCCTGCCGTACCGTGTCGGTCAGCCCGCGGATCGCGTGCTTGGTGGCGTTGTACGCCGACTGGTAGGGCATGGCCACCTCGGCCAGCACGGACGCGTTGTTGATCAGCACCCCGCCGCCGGCCGCGGTGAGCCACGGCAGCGCGGCCCGGGTCCCGTGCACGGTGCCGAGCAGGTTCACCTCGACCACCCGGCGGAACTCGGCGACCGGGATCTCGTCGAACAACCCCACCGTGCCCACGGCCGCGTTGTTGATCCAGGCGTCGATCCGGCCGGACTCGTCCGCCGCCCGCGCCGCCAGCAGTTCCACCGCATCCGGATCGGTCACGTCGGTGGGCACCACGAGGGCCTGCCCGCCCAGTTCCCGGCAGTGCTCGGCGACGCGCCGCAACGCCGCCTCGCTCCGGGCGGCCAGCACCACGGTGGCGCCCCGGCCGGCCAGCGCGTAGGCGGTGGCCGCACCGATGCCGCTGGAGGCACCGGTGATGACGACGGTGGCGTCGGCGAGACTGCGGGTGAGCGGCATTCCCCGGCGGTACCCCGGAGCGGGCCGGTCATGCCGGTGCGGCGGCCGCTGATCGGGTTCGGTCGGACCCGGTGTCCCGTGAACGGGACGACGGTCAGCGTGGCGATCTGCCAGGTTTGGGGCCACCGGGGCCGGGTTAATGGGACGCTCTATCGGGAGACCCAGCTACCGAGCAACGCATGGAGGTGCACCATGCGCGTCGGCCTTGTTTGCGCGCACGCCGGCTCGTCCACCGACGGTCCCACCGTCGGGACTCAGGAGCACATTGCGCGCGTGGCGGCTGAACTCGCCGCCCGGGGCCACGAGGTCCGCGTGTACGAGCGCCGCGACGCGGCCACCCAACCGGCCCTGGCCGAGCTGGACGGCTACCGCCTGGAGCGGGTGCCGGTCGGGCCGCCCGACCCGCTGCCCACCGGCGAGCTGGTGCCCTACGTCGTCGAGTTCGGCCGCTGGCTCGCCGGCGAATGGGCCGGCGACTGGACCCCCGAGGTCGTGCACGGACACTACTGGGTGGGCGGGCTGGCCGCCGCGCACGCGGTCCGCGCCACCGACATCCCGGTGGTGCAGACGTTCCACTCGCTCGGCGTCGAGCAGCTACGCCACCTCGGCCGCGACTACACCGGGCCGGGCCAGCGGATCCCGCTGGAACGGGCGCTGACCAGGGCCGTGGACGTCGCGGTCGCCCAGTGCAACGACGAGGTCGACGAACTGACCCGGATGGGCCTGCAACGGACCTCCGTGGCGATGGTGCCCACCGGCGTGGACACCGGATACTTCCACCCCGACGGCGAGGCGGCCCCCCGGGACCAGCGACCGCGCATCCTCTCCGTGGGCGGGCTCGCGCCCGGACACGGCCACGACGACCTGATCCGGGCGATGCGCGTGGTCGGCGACGCGGAGCTGGTGATCGCCGGCGGCCCGCCGGCCGAGCGGCTGGCCGGGCACGCGGAGGCGCGCCGGCTGCGCGAGCTGGCCGAGCGGGCCGGGGTGGCCGAGCGGATCCAACTCGTCGGCGCGGTGCCGCACGACCAGATGGCCACCTGGTACCGCTCCGCGGACGTGGTGGCCTGCACCCCGCACTACTCATCCGCCGGTCGGGTGTCGCTGGAGGCGATGGCCTGCGGCGTGCCGGTGGTCGGCTACGCCATGGGCGGCATCGCCGACGCGGTGGTCGACGAGGTGACCGGCAAGCTGGTCCCGCCCGGCGACGTGCGCACCCTCGGGGTCACCCTGCGCCGGATGCTCACCGACAACGCCGGCCGGTTCGCGTACGGGCACGCGGCGGTGGACCGGGTCCGGTGCAGCTACACCTGGGAACGCACCGCCGCCGCCCTGGAGCGGCTCTACGAGCGGGTGATCGGCCGCCGCCGGCCGGCCATGCCGGTGGAGCCGACGCCGCCGATCGAGGTGGTCGTCTCCGAACGCGGGCCGGTCGAGGCGGCCTGAGCCGGCACCACCCCGGCGCCGATCATCGCCGGCCCCCGGTCCCGGGTGATCACGTGGTGGTGCTGTGGCTCGGCGTACCGGGTCAGGCCCACCACGGCCGCCAGCGTGACCAGGAAGCCGAGCCCGGCCAGCCACTCCCGGCCGGGCCAGATCTTGTCGTTGAGCAGCAGCAACCCGACGATCGCCGCGGGCACCGCGCCGGCCGCGTCCATCGCGGCCACCGCCGCCGTGGTCGACCCGCGTTGCATGGCCAGGCCGAGCAGCAACTGGCCGACGACCGAGTGGGCGATCAGCAGGTAGAGCAGCGGGTCACGGACGAACGCCTCCGCCGAATCCGCGGAGGCGAGCGGACGGGCCGCCACCGCGGCGGCCGAGAACGCCATCCCGGCCAGCGACCCGAGCACCACCGAACCGAGCGCGCCGTGCAGCCGGGCGGCGAAGAAACCCGACCCGGCGATCACCCCGAGCGCCGCCACCAGGCCGACCAGCCCGGCGGTGCCGAGCTGCCGGGACGGCGCCGGCTCGGCCGACAGCACCAGCGCGGTGATCCCGCCGAACAGCAGCACCAGCAGCACCAGCTCGGCGGCCGGCAGGCGCCACTTGAGCACCAGCACGCCGAGCACGGCGGTCACCCCGAGCCCGGCCGCCACGGACGCCTGGACCAGGAACAACGGCAGGTCACGGCGGGCCAGGAAGGCCAGCACGAAGCCGACGACCTGGCAGGCCAACCCGATCAGGTACGTCCGGTGGCCGGCCAGCCGCAGCAGCAGCCCCGGGTCGAAGGTGTGGTGCACGGTGGTCCGCGCGGCGGCCACCGACTGGAGGAGGTTGGCGAAGCCGTACGCGACGATCATCGCCGCGAGGAAGCACCAACCGGAGGAGACCACCTGGCGAGGATAGAGGCTCGCACCGGGTCAGCGCTCGGCCGGCCGGCCGAGCCGGCGCAGGATGTCCTCGTGCAGCGGGCCGTTGCTGGCCACGGCGCTGATGTCGGCGGATTCGGCGCCGGCCGGCGCGGGCCGCCCGGCCAGGTCGGTGAACCGGCCACCGGCCTCGGTGACGATCGGCACCAGCGCGGCGATGTCCCACAGCGACAGCTCCGGCTCCACCATCACGTCCAGTGCCCCCTCGGCCAGCAGCATGTAGCCGTAGAAGTCGCCGTACGCCCGGCTGCGCCAGGTGTCCCGCATGAGCTGGAGCATCGCGTCCAGCCGGCCGGCCTGTTCCCAACCGGTCAGCGAGGAGTAGCAGACGCTCGCGTCGGCCAGCGCCGTGACGCCCGAGACCTGGATCGGCGCGCCGTCCGCCGGGCCGGCGCCGGCGAACGCGCCCGCGCCGAGCGCGCCCCACCAGCGTCGGCCCAGCGCCGGCGCGGAGACCAGGCCGAGCACCGGCCGGTCGTGCTCCAGCAGCGCGATCAGCGTGGCCCAGACCGGTACGCCCCGGACGAAGTTCTTCGTCCCGTCGATCGGGTCGACCACCCAGCGCCGCCCGTCCGGGCCGGCCGAGGGCTGTGCGCCGTACTCCTCGCCGAGCAGGCCGTCGGTGGGGCGGTGGGTGGCCAGCAGCGCGCGGATCTCCCGCTCCACGGCGGTGTCCGCGTCGGAGACCGGCGTCAGGTCTGGCTTCGACTCCACCCGCAGGTCGAGCGCGCGGAACCGGGCCGACGAGACCGCGTCCGCGGCGTCGGCGAGCAGGTGGGCGAGGGCGAGGTCGTCGGCGTACCCGGTCATGGCCGACACGCTAGCGCCGCCGCGGTGGCCGGTGCCGGTGGGTGCCCGGCGGTCCGCCGGTCAGGAACCGGCGAGCGGGTCGCCGGGGTTGCGCTCGGGCTCGCGCGCGTCGCCCTCGCCGCTGCGCGACGCCAGCAACCGACGGTACGAGGCGAGCCGGCGCGGGTCCGCCCGGCCGGCCGCCACCCAGGCGTCAAGCGCGCAGGTCGCCTCGTCGGCGGTGTGCGGGCAGTTGGCCGGGCAGTCGACGGTCGCCTCGACCAGGTCGGAGAACCCGTGCAGCAGGCTCTCCGCGGAGACGTGCGCCAGCCCGAAGCTGCGCACGCCGGGGGTGTCGACGATCCAGCCCGGATCGCCGCCGGCGCCCGGACCGGGTGTCGGCGGCAGCCGCAGCGCCACCGCGCTGGTCGAGGTGTGCCGCCCCCGGCCGATCGCGCTGACCGTGCCGACCGCCCGTTCCGCCTCCGGAACCAGGCGGTTGACCAGGGTCGACTTGCCCACGCCGGAGTGGCCCACCATGACCGAGACGCGGCCGGCGAGCAGCGTGCGCAGGTCGGCCAGCTCGGAACCCGGTCGGATCAGCACGTACGGCAGCTCCAGCTCGGTGTAGTAGCCGAGCACCGCCTCCGGGCCGGCCAGGTCCGCCTTGGTGAGGCAGAGCAACGGCTCGACGCCGGCGTCGTACGCGGCCACCAGGCAGCGGTCGATGAACCCGGTGCGCGGCGGCGGGTCGGCCAGCGCGCTGACGATCACCAGCTGGTCGGCGTTCGCCACCACCACCCGCTCCAGCCGGCCCTCGGCGGTGGTGTCGTCGTCGTCGGCGGTGCGGCGCAGCACGGAGGTGCGCTCGGCGATGCGCACGATGCGGGCCAGCGCGCCGGACGCGCCGGAGACGTCACCGACCAGCCCCACCCGGTCGCCCACCACGACCGACTTGCGGCCCAGCTCGCGGGCGCGCATCGCGGTGACGACCGGATCGTCGAGGCCGGCGTCGGGCCGGACGCAGGTGTAGCGCCCCCGGTCGACCGCGATGACGAACCCGTCGACCGCGTCGTCGTGCCGGGGCCGGGTGCGGGTGCGGGGCCGCGACGACCGGCCGGGGCGCACCCGGACGTCGTCCTCGTCGTACTCCCGCCGCCTGGTCGCCAGGACGTCCCCCCGCTGTCAGTTCTTGCCGGTCACCATCCCCGACCATAGTGCCGGGAACTCCGGCATGGTCTTCGAGGTGCACGTCACGTCGTCGACCTCGATGCCGGGGACGGCCAGCCCGGCCACCGCCGCGGCGTGCGCCATCCGGTGGTCGGCGTGCGTCCGGAAGGTCCCGCCGCGCAGCGGGCGGGGACGAATCTCCAGGCCGTCGCGGGTCTCGGTGAGGTCGGCGCCCAGTGCGGTGAACTCCGTGGCCAGCGCGGTGACCCGGTCGGTCTCGTGGCCCCGGATGTGGCTGACCCCGGTCAGCCGGGACGGCGTGTCGGCCAGCAGGGCGAGCGCGGTCAGCACCGGGGTCAGCTCGCCGACGTCGGAGAGGTCGGCGTCCAGCCCGCGCACCACGCCGGTGCCGCGCACCCGCAGCCCGTCGGTGCCGAGCGTCGCCTCGCCGCCCATCCGCTGCAGCAGCTCGCGCAGGCGCTCCACCGGCTGGAGGCTGCTGCGCGGCCAGCCCTGGAGGGTGACCTCGCCGCCGGTGACCAGGGCGGCGGCGAAGAACGGCGCGGCGCCGGAGAGGTCGGGCTCGATCTCCCAGCCGCGCCCGGTGAGCGGGCCGGGCTCGACCACCCAGACGTCCGGCGTGGTGTCGTCCACCGCGGCCCCGGCGGCGCGCAGCATCTGCACGGTCATCCGCACGTGCGGCGCGGAGGGCACCGGCGGGCCCTCGTGCCGGACCACCACGCCCCGGTCGAAGCGGGGCGCGGCCAGCAGCAGCCCGGAGACGAGCTGGCTGGACGCGGAGGCGTCGATGACCACCTCGCCGCCGGTCACCCGGCCGGCGCCGAGCACGACCAGCGGCAGGCTGCCGACCGGCGGGGCGTCGATGCGGACGCCGAGGGTGCGCAGCGCGTCGATCAGCGGACCGAGCGGGCGGGTGCGGGCGTACGGGTCGCCGTCGAACGTGACCCGGCCCGCGGCCAGCCCGGCCACCGGGGGCAGGAAGCGCATCACGGTGCCGGCCAGGCCGACGTCGATGTGCGCCGGGCCGACCGGCGGGTGCGGCCGGACCAGCCAGCGGTCGTCGTCGGAGATCGACATGTGCGAGCCCAGCTCGCGCAGGCCGCCGGCCATCAGCTCGGTGTCCCGGGCGCGCAGTGGCCGGTCGAGCGTCGACGGCCCGCTGGCCAGCGCGGCGAGCACCAGGGCCCGGGCGGTCATCGACTTGGAGCCGGGCAGGCGCAGCGTCGCGGCGACCGGGTCGCTCGCGGTCGGCGCGGTCCACGGCTGCGGCGGACGCGTAGCGGTCAGATTCCCCACGCTCACATTCTGCCAACCCGACGGGCCCGGTGGGACCGGTCGGCGGGCCTGCTCCCGCTGGGCGGGACAGCCGGAACGGCCGGGTGGGGCTAGCGTGGGCGCCATGTGCGGGAGGTACGCGACGACCCGGAGCGCGGGCGACCTGAGCGCGCTGTTCGAGTCGGTCGACTCGACCGGCGAGGTCGGGCCCGACTTCAACGTCGCGCCGACCGATCCCGCGCCGCTGGTCCGGCTCGCGCCCGAGGGGCACCGGGTGCTCTCCCTCGGCCGCTGGGGGCTGCTCCCACCCTGGTCCCGCAGCGCGACCGGCGCCGCCCGGATGATCAACGCGCGGGCCGAGACGGTCGCCACCAGCCGGGCCTACGCCCCGTCGTTCGCCCGCCGCCGCTGCCTGGTCCCGGCCGACGGGTGGTACGAGTGGGTGCGCCGTCCCGAGGGCCGCCGGCAGCCCTACTTCATGACCCCGCGCGACGGCTCCGTGCTGGCGTTCGCGGGCATCTGGTCGATCTGGGAGGCGGCCGGGTCGACCCGGCTCACGTTCAGCGTGCTGACCACCGCGGCGCTCGGCGAACTGGCCGAGGTGCACGACCGGATGCCGCTGCTGCTGCCCCGGGAGCGCTGGGCGTCCTGGCTCGGCCCGACCGACGAGCCCGCCGCGTTGCTCGTCCCGCCCGACGCCGGGCAGCTCGCCGGGTTGGAGATCCGGCCGGTGTCGCCGGCCGTCGGCGACGTCCGCAACGACGGTCCGGAGCTGATCTCGCGGGTCGTTCCGGCGGGCGTGGAGGCCCCTTCCGAACCGACGTTGTTCTGATCACGCTCAGCACATTGTCGAGTGCTGATTTGCCGGGGTTGCGCCTGAATCGTCGCCCGGCTGTTTAGTCATGTTTACCGAAGACACTTGTCCCCGCGTGCGCCAGTGCGATAGAACACAGCGCCGGTGATGGGCGTCCGTTCGCACGGGGCGAATGACACTCATCGATCTCTAGCAAGATCTTCGCCGGTCCCACGGGGGAGGTGGGTGTATTGACACGGGCACGCATGCCGCGCCCGCACGAGGTGGCCGCCGCGCGGCGTGATCCGCGACTGCTGCGGGCCTTGCGCGAACGACGCCAGGACGAGGCGTGGCGCACCAGGGGAACCTGCCAGAGCGTCGATCCGGAGACGTTCTTTCCGGCACCCAACGAGCCGGCCGACGCGGCGGTGGCGCTCTGCCGCACCTGCGACGTCCAGGGCTCCTGCCTGGCCTGGGCGCTGGAGGTGGGCGACTGCCACGGCGTCTGGGGCGGCACCACGCCGCGTGAGCGCCGGGCCATGCTCGTCGCCTGGCGCAGCGAGGTGCAGCCGGATCCGGACGCGGTCGACGAGCCCGGTCCGCCGGTGCGCGACCGCCTGCTCACGCTGGTGCCGTTGAGCTGACGCCGACCGCGGTCGCCCGCTCCGGCCAGGGCCGCAGCGGGTGACCTCGGCGGTTCGGGTCGTCCGAGCGGCGGCGACGGCATTCCCGCGCTTCGAGCGGGCGTAGGACGTCGGCGCGCGGGTGGGTCGGCCAGGGCCGTGTCGTGCCGGGGTGGCTTCCACGCGCGGGTGAACCCGATGGGGAGCGCGTCCGCGCGCTGCTCTCGTCGGGTCGGCCGGCATGCGCAGAATGGGCCGGTGCGGCACGACGAGATCGACACACCGAGGGGACCGGCCCGGATCCGGCTCGACCCGCCCGTGCCGGCCGGGGGCACCGTGCTGGTGCTGGGCCACGGCGCGGGCGGCGACGTCGACGCGCCCGACCTGCTGGCAGTCCGCGACGCGGTGCGTGGGACCGGGGCGGGAGTGGCGCTGGTGACCC
Source organism: Micromonospora sp. NPDC049282 (assembly GCF_043197045.1). Classification (NCBI taxonomy): domain Bacteria; kingdom Bacillati; phylum Actinomycetota; class Actinomycetes; order Micromonosporales; family Micromonosporaceae; genus Micromonospora; species Micromonospora sp. NPDC049282. The sequence continues at coordinate 116,864 of NZ_JBICSL010000012.1, read as the reverse complement.
AGCCCTACCGGGTCGCCGGCCGCCGCGCGCCCGCACCGGCCGGGCACCTCGACGAGGCGTGGACGGCGGTGCTGGCCGAGCTGCGCCGGCGCCTGCCGGCGGCCGACCGCTGGGTGGTCGGCGGCCGGTCCAGCGGCGCCCGGGTGGCCTGCCGGACCGCCGTCGCGGTCGGGGCGTCCGGCATCGTGACGCTGGCGTTTCCGCTGCACCCGCCCGGACGGCCGGAACGCTCCCGGGCCGACGAGCTGCGCACCGGCCTGCCGACGCTCGTGGTCAACGGCGACCGGGACCCGTTCGGCGTGCCCGACCCCGCGTCCGGGGTCGAGGTGGTGGTCCGGCCGGGGGAGCGGCACGACCTGCGCCGCGACCCGGCCGGCACCGCCGAGGTGGTGCGGGAGTGGCTCGCGGCCCGGGGTTGGCTGCGTTGACAGTGGGGGGGATGCCGCACGGGCGCCGGGTCGGGCGCGCGTGACCGTCGCTCCTGGCGGTCGTTGCACCGGTTGGTGCCGTCCGCCCGGCTCGGGCGGGGCCGGGACCACCCTCCCAGGCCCTTCCTGGTCCCAGCGTCGGTCGCGGCCGGAGCTGGGGCCGGGAACGGGTGACCGCTTCGAGATCCTGGTACGAGACGGCCCTCCTGGGGGCCGTTCGCTACCAAGATCTCTTCGGTTCCGGAGAGGTGGACCGAACGCGGTCCCCACGGCGGCGAACCCGTCCGGTGGAATGCGGTGGCCCGTGGTCCGCGTTGACCCCGTTGGAACGACATTGCCAGCGGCGAGGGGGGTGACCGGTGCCGATCGAGACACGGAGCCGGGAGCGGGACGAACGGGACGAACGGCAGCTCCGGCGGCTGCTCGACGCGCCGGAGTGGCCCGCGGCGGCGTCGGCCGTGAGCACCGGCACACACTCGGGAAGTGAATCTGCCGGCAGGCAGGTACGCGTATCCTCGGCGGGAAAGCATCCGACGCGAGGGGATGTGCGGTTGACCACCGAGAAGACGGACGAGCGCAGGGCCCGCTTCGAGCGGGACGCGATGCCCTTCGTCGACCAGCTCTACGCTGCCGGGCTGCGGATGACCCGCAACCCGGCGGACGCGGAGGACCTGGTCCAGGAGACCTACCTGAAGGCGTACGCGGCCTTCCACCAGTTCGAGCAGGGCACCAACCTGAAGGCCTGGCTGTACCGGATCCTGACCAACACCTACATCAACTCCTACCGGAAGCGGCAGCGCCAGCCGGTCCAGGCGCCGACCGACGAGATCACCGACTGGCAGCTCGCCGAGGCGGAGTCGCACACGTCCAGCGGCCTGCGCTCGGCCGAGACCGAGGCGCTCGACCGGCTGGCGGACAGTGACATCAAGGAGGCCCTCCAGCAGCTGCCGGAGGAGTTCCGCCTGGCGGTCTACCTGACCGACGTCGAGGGCTTCTCCTACAAGGAGGTCGCCGACATCATGGGCACGCCGATCGGCACCGTGATGTCCCGCCTACACCGCGGCCGACGCAATCTGCGGAAGCTCCTGGAGCGATACGCGGCGGAGCGCGGGTTCAGCGCCGCGCCGTCGAAGGGTTCGACCGCCGCCGCCGGCCGGGAGGTGTGACCGTGAGCTGTGGACAACCGCACGAGACGGACTGCCACGAGGTGCTCGCCGAGGTCTACCTCTACCTCGACCTGGAGTGCGCCGAGGAGCGCCGGGTGCTGATCCGGCACCACCTGGACGAGTGCGGGCCGTGCCTGCGCGAGTACGGCATCGAGCAGGAGGTCAAGGCGCTGGTCGCCCGTTGCTGCGGCAACGAGGCCGCGCCCGAGAAGCTGCGCGAGCGACTGCGGCTGCGGCTGACCGAGCTGGTGGTGTTCGAGACCAGCGAGTCCCGCGAGCTGGCCGACTGACGCCGGCGACCGATCTTCAGACCGGTGGCCCGGGTCCGCAAGGACCCGGGCCACCGGTGTGTCCGGCCCGAGGGCCGGCATCGCTGATCGGTGATCAGGAGTTGGGGCGCTTGCCGTGGTTGGCGGCGCTCTTCTTCCGGGCCTTCTTCTTCCGGGCCTTCTTCGCCATGCTCTGCCTCCTTGTGCTGGTCACGGTCCGGCCGCGGGCGAGCGCGGCGGAGGTCGCGTGCGGCCGGCGGATCGCCGGGCGCCGACCCGCACGATGCTAGTGCCGCCGGTCCCGCGCCGGGCGCGGTGGGGCCGCGTCGCGGGCCGGTGGTCAGCGGTTCGGCGTGACCGGCGTCATGGTTGGATACGTTCGCAGGACCGTCGGACAGAGGGAGGGCCGGTAGATGGCCGAGGAGATCCGCGCCGAGATGGTGGCGAACGTCTGGAAGGTCGTCGCGTCGGCCGGGGACACCGTGTCCGAGGGCGACACGCTGGTGATCCTGGAGTCGATGAAGATGGAGATCCCGGTGGTCGCCGAGTCCGACGGCGTGGTGCAGCAGCTGGCGGTGAACGAGGGCGACGTGGTGCAGGACGGCGACCTGATCGCGGTGATCGGTTGACCGGCCCGCTCGTCCGCCGCGCCGAGCCGGCGGACTTCCCGGCGGTGGCCCGCCTGACGGTGGCCGCGTACGAGGCGGACGGCCAGCTCAAGGGCGAGACCGGGTACGCGCCGGTGCTCGCCGACGTGGCCGGTCGGGCGGCGACCGGTGAGGTGCTGGTCGCCGTGGACGAGGCCACCGGCGCGGTGCTCGGCGCGGTGACGTTCGTGCTGCCGGGCACCCCGTACGCGGAACTCGCCGGGCCCGGCGAGGCCGAGTTCCGGATGCTGGCGGTCGATCCGGCCGCGCAGGGCCGGGGCGCGGGCGCGGCGCTGGCACGGGCGTGCGTGGCGCGTGCCGCCGAGCTGGGCTGCGCGGCGGTGGTGATCTGCGTACGCGCCGGCATGGCGGCGGGCGCGCGGCGTCTCTACGACCGGCTCGGGTTCGTCCGCGCGCCGGAGAAGGACTGGGCCCCGGTGCCCGGGATCGAGCTGCTCGGCCTGCGTCTGGATCTGACCGCCGCGCGCTGAGCGGGCCCGCGCCACCGTCGGCTCAGTCGCCGTCGCCGATCTTGGCGAGCAGCTCGTCGGCCACCTCGAGGGCGATCTTCTTGCGCTCCTCGTCGGTGACGCCCGGGGCGCGTACCGCGAACCAGCTGCTGTGCACCGCGAACAGGGTGAGCGCGGCGCGAAGCTGGGCGGCGGGGGACTCGTCGCCGCGGCTCAGCTCGGCGGCCAGCCGCATCATCCGGTCGCGCATCTGCTGGCCGGCGGAGAGGCTCTTGAGCACGGTCTGGTTCTGCTCGAAGAACCGCATCACCTTGGGCAGCTCGCCGGCGAACATCGCGTCCGCGTACCGGCTGATCAGCGTGCGTCGGGTCGCCAGGGTGGCGGGCTGTCCGGCGGCCCAGGCGATCAGCTCGTCCATCCGGCGCAGCCGGTCGTCGACGAAGCTGGTGACGATCTCGTCCTTGCTCCTGAAGTGGTAGTAGAGCGCGGCCTTGGTCACGTTGAGCCGTTCGGCGATCTCCCGGAGCGAGGTCTTCTCGTACCCCTGCTCGGTGAAGAGCTCCAGCGCGACGGCCTGGATCCGCTGCCGCGTGCCGCCTGTGCTCTCGCTCACTCGACCGACACCTTCCAATCCGCTTGACGTTGTCCTCGCACCGAGCTTACCGTGCGGCTGGTAAGTAACTAGCCGGGCGGCAAGTAAGTCGATCACCGATCTGCGGGGGAGCCTACCCATGAGTCAACCAGCCCCGGTCACCGCGAGACCGAACGTCCGGGTCGTCCTGTTCGGCCTGATGATCGCGATGATGCTCGCGATGCTCGACAACATGATCGTCAGCACCGCGCTGCCTCGCATCGTCTTCGAGTTCGGCGGCGCCGACCACTTCACCTGGGTGGTCACCGCGTACGTGCTGGGCACCACGGTCTCCACCCCGATCTGGGGCAAGCTCGGTGACCTCTACGGCCGCAAGACGGTCTTCCTCACCGCGGTGGTCGTCTTCCTCGTCGGCTCCGCGCTCTGCGGCATGTCCGGCTCCGGCGTCTTCGGCGGCACCGACAGCGGCATGATCGAGCTGATCGCGTTCCGGGCGGTCCAGGGCCTCGGTGCCGGCGGTCTGATGGTCGGCGTCATGGCGATCATCGGCGACCTGGTCCCGCCCCGCGAGCGGGGCCGCTACCAGGGCATGATCGCCGGCATCATGGCCATCGCCATGGTGGCCGGCCCGCTGGTCGGCGGCTTCATCACCGACCACCTCTCCTGGCGCTGGGCGTTCTACGTCAACCTGCCGCTCGGCGGCGTGGCGCTGCTGGTCCTCGCCACCACCATGCACCTGCCGAAGTACCGCACCGAGCACAAGATCGACTGGCTGGGCGCGGCGCTGCTCTCGGTCGGCATCACCTCGATCGTGCTGGTCACCACCTGGGGTGGCAACGAGTACGCCTGGGCCTCGCCGCAGATCCTCGGCCTGGCCGCGCTGGCGGCGGTCGCGCTCGTCGCGTTCGCGCTGGTGGAACGGCGGGTGCCCGAGCCGATCCTGCCGCTGGGCCTGTTCGCCAACCGCAACTTCGCCCTCATCTCGGTGATCGGCTTCCTGCTCGGCTTCGCCATGTTCGGCGCGATGAACTTCCTGCCGCTCTACCAGCAGACCGTGCAGGGCGCCTCGGCCACCAACAGCGGCCTGCTGCTGCTCCCGCTGATGTTCGGCATGCTGGTGGTCTCGCTGGTGGTCGGCCGGACGATCACCAAGACCGGCCGCTACCGCGCCTTCCCGATCATCGGCGGCGTGGTGATGGCGCTCGGCATGGGCCTGCTCAGCCTGCTCGACCTCGACACCAGCAAGGCGCAGTCCTCGCTCTACATGGTCGTGCTCGGCGTCGGCATGGGCTTCCTCATGCAGACCTCGATGCTGATCGCGCAGAACAGCGTCGAGCAGAAGGACCTGGGCGCGGCGAGCGGCGCGGCCACCTTCTTCCGGTCCATCGGCGGCTCGTTCGGCGTCTCGCTCTTCGGCGCCATCTTCGCCAACCGGCTGGCCGACTCGCCGGCCGGCCCGGCGTTCGCCGGCAAGGGTGGCGGCGAGGGCGGCGCGATGAACCTGGAGAACCTGAAGAAGCTCACCGGCCCGATGCGGGAGCTGGTGCTCGGCGCGCTCTCCGACGCCATCTCACACGTCTTCCTTTGGGCCGTCTTCTTCACCGTGGCGGTCCCGGTGCTCGCCTGGTTCATCAAGGAGGTGCCGCTGCGCGCGACGAACGACGTTCCGCCCGCCGGCACCACCCCCGAGGACGAGGCCGAGGTCGCGCTCGGCAAGGCCCCGGTCTGAGGAGGTAAGGAAGGGGCCCCGGTACAACGCCTGGCGTGGTACCGGGGCCCCTTCTTAACACCGCCGCCGCCCCGGGCGCGTGCTCAGGCGCGGCGGAACAGGGCGGTGAGGCGCCGCCACAGCCGGCCCAGCGGGCCGGCCCCGGCATCGGCGACCAGCGCGTCGGCCGTCGCACGCGTGGGCGGGTCGAGGGCCGGGGTGGCCCGCGCCAGGTGCGCCAGCGACACCGCCTCCGGGGTACGGCGGGCCGGGCCGACCGCCACCCCGGCGAGCCGCCCGGCCACCAGGGCGGCCACGTCGGCGCGTACGGCCGGGTCCACCCAGGCGGCGGTGACCAGGGCGAAGAGTGCTGCCTCGGCGATCGGCCCGGGCTCGCCCCCGGCCAGTTCCCGCAGCACCCGGCGACGGGTCGACTCCGCCCACGGCTCGTCGGTGCGGTGGTGCAGCAGGCCGAGACAGGCCCAGACCTGCGTGCAGCGCACCCAGAGCGCGGGATCCTGGTCGCCGAGCACCCGGCCCAGCGCGGTGGACGGCGCGTCCGGCGGGTACGCCAGCAGGCCGAGCAGGTCGGCCAGGTCCAGCGTGGCCAGTCCGACCGCGGCGTCGTAGGCGGCCGGGGGGTGCGGCCAGGCCGGGTGGGCCAGTTGCCGGAGTCGCCGCACCGCGCTCGCCGGCGGGCGCGTGGCATCGGCGGGCGGCGTCGGGACGGGTTCCGGGCCGGCCGGGGTGACCTGGCCGAGCCACGGGCGCCCCCGGCAGGACTCGGCGAGGTCCCCGTGCTCGTGCGAGTCGTCCGGGTGGTCGCGGACGAAGTCGGCGAGCGCCACCAGGTGGTCCACGTCGCCGTCGCGCTGGAAGCGCAGCCGGTGCGCGGTGTGCACGGCACAGTCGAACGTCGGGTCCTTGGCCAGCGCCCGGTCGACCCACTCCAGCGCCGCGTCGAGCCGGCCGTGGTCGGCCAGCGTGCCGGCGATGTCCGCGTAGACCGCCAGGTCGTCCGGGTCGAGCGCGACCGCGCGTTCCAGCGCGGCGAGCGCGTCGGTGGTGCGGCCGGCGCTGCGGTACGCGTACCCGAGCCACACCTCGCCGAGTTTGGTGGGCTCCGCGCGTACCCCCCTGGTGGCCCAGGCGACGGCGAGGGCGACCTCGCCGAGGCGCCGGGCCAGCGCGGACGCCGCGCCCAGCAGCAGCGGGTGGGCGGGGTGCACGGTGATCGCGTTGCGGGCCAGCGTGAGGTAGGGCAGCAGCGGCTCGTGCAGCCGGCGCGGAACGGGGTCGGGCGTGGCCGCGCAGACCTGCATGAGGATCCGGGCGGTGCGCTCCGGGTCGAGCCGCTCGGGCAGGTCGGCGGCGGTCACCCAGGGCACGGCGGCCCACGGCGCCCCGGGGGCGTAGCCGGTGGCGGCGGCCAGCAGGTCGAGCCCCTCGGCGGGGCGGCCGGCGGCGGCGAGCAGGTGCGCCCGGGCCACCACGGCGCCGACGAAGGCATGCTGGCCGAGGGGGAACAGGTCCAGGTCGCCGCCGCTGGCCGCGGCGAGCCGCGCGAGCGTCTCGTGCGCCTCGGGCAGCGTGGGGGAGCGCACCAGCGCGGCGGCGACGTGGTCGGCGGCGTGCCGGAGGTCACCCTCGCCCAGCGCCAGCCGGGCCAGCGCGAGTTCCTCCTCCGCGGAGAGCGCGGCGTCGTCCTCGGGCACGTCGTCCTTCCATCGCGGCGGGTCTGTCGGTCAGCCGGGCCAGCGTAGGGGATCTTGCCAACCAATGGTGATCCGCTGCGCAGTAGTGCTCGTTGCTTTGCTCGAAGTGGTCGAAACGTGCAAGGCTGAGCATCGAACGCGCGGCAATCGCGCAGAAGGGGGTGCGGGGTGACCCGTCCAGGAGCCGGCATGGCAGCCGACATCGACGAGCAGCCGGCGGCCTACGAGCGGCTGCTCTCCACCGAGCACGCCACGGCGATCGCCGAGGTCGCGGCCGTCATCGCCGAGCGACGACCCCGCCACGTGGTCTTCACCGCCCGGGGCACCTCCGACCACGCGGCGCTCTACGCCGCCTACCTCACCGAGATCCGCCTCGGGCTGCCCGCCGGGCTGGCCTCGCCCAGCGCGATCACCGTCTTCGGCGCCCGCCCCGACCTCTCCGACGCGCTCGTCGTCGGCGTCAGCCAGAGCGGCGGCTCGCCCGACCTGGCCGAGGTGCTCCGGGTGGCCCGGGCCTCCGGCGCGCTCACCCTCGCGGTCACCAACAACCCCGACTCGCCGCTGGTGGAGACCGCCGAACTCAGCGTGGACGTGGCCGCCGGCCACGAGCGCGCGGTCGCCGCCACCAAGACCTACACCGCCGAGCTGCTCGCCCTGCTCATGCTGGTCGAGGGGGTACGCGCCGGCGACGGCGCACTGCCCGCCGAGGAGCGTGCCGCGCTGGCCCGGCTGCCCGAACTGGCCGCGCGCACCCTGGCCGACGACACCTCGGCCCGGCTCGCCCCGCGCTACCGGTTCGCCGCCCAGCTCGTCACCACCGGCCGGGGCTACGCGTACCCGACCGCCCGCGAGGCGGCGCTGAAGCTGATGGAGACGTCCTACCTGCCCGCGCTCGCCTTCTCCGGCGCCGACCTGCTGCACGGCCCGCTCGCCATGACCGACCCGGACGTGCCGGTGCTCGCCGTGGTCGGCTCCGGCCCCGGCGGCACCTCGATGCGCGAGGTGCTGCCCCGGCTCGGCGAACGCCGGGCCGACGTGGTGGTGGTCGGCTCCGCCGACGTGGGCACGATCCGGATGGCGGTGCCGGACGTCGACGAGCGGTACGCGCCGCTGCTCGACATCCTGCCGCTGCAACGGCTCGCGCTGGCCCTGGCGCTGGCCCGGGGCGAGGACCCGGACGCCCCCCGCGGTTTGAAGAAGGTCACCGCGACGATGTGAGCCCGGCGTGGCACGCTGTGGAGCGTGTCCACCCTCCGTGACCTCGCCGAGGAGCACACCGCGCTCCGGCCGGCCGACATCGACCACCTGCACCGCATCGCCGGTGACTGGCAGCTGCTGTCCGACCTGTCCTTCGCCGACCTGCTGCTCTGGGTGCCGGTGGACGGCGACGGCACCTTCCTCTGCGTGGCCCAGGTGCGCCCGACCACCGCCCCGACCGCCTACCTGGACGACCAGGTCGGCCGCATCGTCGGCGGCCCCGAGGTGGCGCACCTGGAGGTCGCCCACCGGCAGGGACGGATCTGGCGGGAGGGCGACCCGGTCTGGTACGGCGACGTGCCGGCCCGGCACGAGGCCATCCCGGTGCGGCTGCGCACCGGCGACGGGGAGAACGGCGAGGTCATCGCCGTGGTCGGCCGGGACACCAACCTCTCCACCGCGCGTACCCCGAGCCAGCTCGAACTGAACTACCTGACCACCGCGGACGACCTGGCCCAGATGATCGCCGACGGCACGTTCCCGCCGCCCCGGCACCCGGGCGAGACCACCTCGGCGCCCCGGGTCGGCGACGGCCTGGTGCGGCTGGACGCCAACGGCAAGGTCACCTACGCCAGCCCGAACGCGCAGTCCGCGTACCGCCGGCTGGGTTACGCCTCCCACCTGGTCGGGGAGGACCTGGCCAAGCTGCAGCGCCGGCTGGCCGGCGACCCCCTCGAAGGCACCGACGCGGGCAACGCGGTGCTCGCCGCGCTACGCGGCGAGGCCCCGCCCCGGCGGGAGATCGACGCGCGCGGCGCCACCATGCTGACCCGGGCGCTGCCGCTGATGCCCGCCGGTGTGCCGATCGGCGCGCTGGTGCTGGTCCGCGACATCACCGAGGTACGCCGCCGCGACCGCGCCCTGATCACCAAGGACGCCACCATCCGGGAGATCCACCACCGGGTGAAGAACAACCTGCAGACCGTCGCCGCGCTGCTGCGCCTCCAGGCCCGCCGGGTGGCCATGCCGGAGGCCCGGGTCGCGCTGGAGGAGTCGGTACGCCGGGTCGCCTCGATCGCGCTGGTGCACGAGACGCTCTCCCTGTCCAGCGACGAGGCGGTGGAGTTCGACGGCATCGTGGACCGGGTGGCCAGCGCCGCGACCGAGGTGGCCGCCACCGAGGTGACCGTCGGCATGCGCCGCCGGGGCAGCTTCGGCGTACTGCCCGCCGAGATCGCCACCTCGCTGGTGATGGTGCTCAACGAACTGCTGCTCAACGCGGTCGAGCACGGCTTCCCGCCGGCCGACGAGGAGGCCGAGCCCGCGCCGGCCGACGCGCCGCGACCCGAGGTGGTGGTCTCGGTGCACCGGCACCGCAAGCAGCTGCACGTCTCGGTCGCCGACAACGGCCGGGGCCTGCCCGGGCAGTTCGACGCCGAGCGCGGCGGCAACCTCGGGCTCCAGATCGTCCGGGCGCTGGTCACCGGCGAGCTGCGCGGCACCATCGAGCTGCGCAACGGCGCGGCCGGCGGCACCGAGGCGGTCCTCGTCGTCCCGCTGGCGCGGGGCACCACCGACCGCCTCACCGGGCGAGCAGGGCCACCGTGAGGCCCGGGCGGGGCCAGACCTGGCGGACCGTGAAGCCGTCGCGCAGCGCCTCGCCCTTGGCGCCGGGCACCGCCGCCAGCGGGTCCGTCCGGCGGCCGGTGACCACGAGCCAGACCCGGTCCACGCCGGCCAGGCAGCGGGCCGGGTTGGCGCACTCGGTGGCCCAGAGGCTCGCGTGCGCCCGCTGGTCGCGGACCACCAGCACGTCGCGCGGCAGCCGCGACCCCAGGTGGTACGCCAGCCCCAGGTCCGGGAAGAGCCAGCCGTCCCGGGGCGAGTAGACGATCGCGTCTCCCGGCCGCTCGCCGGCGCCGATGATCCCGGCCGCGCCCGCGTAGTCGACCGGGGCGCTGCGGGGCCACTCGTGGGTACGCCGCAACGCCGCCTGGTCGGGCAGGCCGAGCAGCCCGGCCAGGGCGACCACGGCCAACGCCGCCCCGAGCCGTGTTCCGGCCGGTCCGGTACCGGCCGGGTCCGTTTCGGGCGGGCCCGCGGTGGCGGGTCGGTTGCCGGTCGGCGTCGCTCCGGCCAGCGCGGCGCCGGCCAGCAGGCAGGCGAACGGCACGGTGAAGACCAGATAGCGGGTCACCCAGAGCGGCACCACCGTGCCGGCGGCGAAGAGCAGCAGCACCGGCAGCAGCACCGCCGCCCCGGGCAGCAGCGCCCGCCGGCCGAGCCGGGCCGCGCCGAGCGCGGCGAGTCCCAGCAGGAAACCGCCCACCACGCCGCTCTGCGCCAGCCCGCCGGGCAGCGCCGCCAGGTCGGGCAGGCGGGCCGGATCGACCCAGTCGAGCTGCCGGCCGCGCTGTCCCCGGGCGACCAGCGCCAGCGGGGTGACGAGCACGACGGCCGGCACCAGCGCCAGCAGCCACCGCGCGAGCACCCGCCGTCCCGGGTCGGAGGAATCGGGGCCGGCGGCGGCCGGACCGCGTGCGGCGGTCAGCAGGACCGCCACGGCGTGCGCGGCGAGCAGGGTGAGCGCGATCAGGTGGAGCAGGCCGAGCGCGGCGACCGCGATCGCGTACCCGGCCCAGCGCCGCCGGGACGGCCGGCTCAGCGCCTCGACCAGCAGCAGCGTGGCGAGCACGGCGAGCAGCGTCGCGAGCGCGTACGGGCGGGCCTCCTGGCCGTACCGCGAGGTGGCCGGCAGCACGGCGAACAGCAGCCCGGCCAGCAGCCCGGCACGATCGCCCACCAGCCGCGCGCCGAGCCGGGCGGTCAGCGCGGCGGCGGCCGCCATGGCGAGCGCGGAAGGCAGCCGCAGCGCCGTGGGTGAGGTGCCGGCCAGCGTGGTCCACCCGTGCATGAGCAGGTAGTAGGGCCCGGTGGCGGCGTCGATGGTGCGGGTCAGCCGGCCCAGGTCCGGCAGCGGTCGGGTGGCGGCGCTCCAGGTGGCCAGCTCGTCCCGCCAGAGCTGGGCGTGCCCGAGCCCGACCAGCGTGAGCGCCAGCGTGAGCAGGCCGGGGACCGCCCACACCGGCCAACCGAGGCGGGCTCGGGGCGGCGCAGGCTCGGCGAACGCGCTCACACCCCGCAGCGTCACACGCCCGCCCGCCCCCGCCCTCCCGCTCCGCCGATTCCACCCCGACCGGTCCCTCCACCGGCCACCCGCCGGTCGATCCCGGGCGGGATCCGGGCTCGGTCCGGGGGTTGGGGCGGGAGTTGACCAAGGAGTTCGCGTCGGCGGAGGGCGGAGTCCGTGACGCGAACTCCTTGATCACGGGCGGGGGTGGAGGAGTGACGCTGGTCACGAGGGGTGCGGGGTGGATGAGTGTCGATCGAGGTGGGGCGCCCGTGATGTGGGATCACGGGGTCGGGCGGTGGTCGGTGGTCCGGCGGTGTGGCAGCATGAGGCACATGACCGCCGCTGTCGTCCGCCGCTTCGTGGCCCGTCGCCACGTCGACTACGGCCGCATGCGCAGCGCGATCTGTCCGGCCCACTGACGACGCCCGACCCATCCGTCTCGGGCGCGTATCCGCGCCGGCCGTCATCGACATCGCCGTCCACGGCCCTCCCGAAGGGCCGGCCGTCGCGTCCGCGCTCCGCAGGCACCGCAGCAGACAACGGAGGACGCCGCGATGGCGGTCAGCAGCACCCCGACCCGCTCGGACCAATTGGCTCCCGCCGCCCGGGCGCCCCGTCGGCCGCGCGGCGAAGGCCAGTGGGCGCTCGGGCACCGCGAGCCGCTCAACCCCAACGAGCGGAACAAGAAGGACGACGACCCGCTGAACGTGCGGGCCCGGATCGAGACCATCTACGCCCACCGGGGCTTCGCCTCGATCGACCCGCAGGACCTGCGCGGCCGGTTCCGCTGGTGGGGCCTATACACCCAGCGCCGGGCCGGCATCGACGGCGGGCGCACCGCCGTGCTGGAGCCGCACGAGCTGGAGGACGAGTTCTTCATGCTCCGGGTGCGGGTGGACGGTGGCCAGCTCAACCTGGCCCAGCTCCGCGTCGTCGCGGACATCTCCCGCGAATTCGCCCGGGACACCGCCGACATCACCGACCGGCAGAACATCCAGTTCCACTGGATCCGGATCGAGGACATGCCGGAGATCTGGCGGCGGCTGGAGGAGGTCGGCCTGCAGACCACCGAGGCGTGCGGTGACTGCCCGCGGGTGATCTGCGGCAGCCCGGTGGCCGGCGTGTCGGCGGCCGAGCTGCTCGACCCGACCCCGGCGCTCGACGAGATCGTCGACCGGCACATCGGCAGCAAGGAGTTCTCCAACCTGCCCCGCAAGTTCAAGACCTCCATCTCCTGGCTGGCCGACATCCCGTACGAGGCGAACGACGTCGCCTTCCTCGGCGTCGACCACCCGGAGCACGGCCCCGGCTTCGACGTCTGGGTCGGCGGCGGTCTCTCCACCAACCCGATGCTGGCCAAGCGGCTCGGCGTCTGGGTGCCGCTGGCCGAGGTGCCGGACGTCTGGGCCGGCGTGGTCGGCATCTTCCGCGACTACGGCTACCGCCGGCTGCGCAACCGGGCCCGGCTGAAGTTCCTGGTCGCCGACTGGGGCCTGGCCCGGTTCCGGGAGGTCCTGGAGAAGGAGTACCTGGGCCGGACCATGCTGGACGGCCCGCCGCCGCAGCTGCCCGACCGGCCGATCGACCACATCGGCGTGTACCGGCAGCGGGACGGCCGCAACTACGTCGGGGCGGCCCCGGTGGTGGGCCGGGTCTCCGGCACCCAGCTCGCCGAGCTGGCCGACGTGGTCGAGGCGCACGGCAGCGGCCGGGTCCGGCTCACGCCGTACCAGAAGCTCCTGGTCCTGGACGTGGCGCCGGAGCGGACCGAGGAGCTGGTGACCGCGCTGCGCGGGATCGGCCTGGAGGCCCGGCCGTCGGCCTGGCGGCGCGGCACCATGGCCTGCACCGGGATCGAGTTCTGCAAGCTCGCCATCGTGGAGACCAAGCGGCGCGGCGAGGAGCTGGTGGCCCGGCTGGAGGAGCGGCTGCGCGACTTCGACGCCGACATCTCGATCCACCTCAACGGCTGCCCGAACGCCTGCGCCCGCACCCAGGTCGCCGACATCGGGCTCAAGGGCCAGCTCGTGGTCGGTCCGGACGGCCGGCAGGTCGAGGGCTTCCAGGTGCACCTCGGCGGCGGCCTCGGCATGGCCGCCGGGCAGACCGCCGGCTTCGGCCGCAAGCTGCGTGGCCTGAAGACCACCGCCGACGAGCTTCCGGAGTACGTGGAACGGCTGGCCCGCCGCTACCTGGCCGGCCGGATCGAGGGCGAGAGCTTCGCCAACTGGGTTGTCCGGGTCGACGAGGAGGAATTGCGATGAGTGATGCCCGATCCGCGCCTCTCTACTGCCCGTACTGCGGGGAGGAGGACCTGCGACCGCACGAGGCCGGGCACGGCGCCTGGGAGTGCCACGCCTGCGCGCGGGTCTTCTCGGTGCGGTTCATCGGCCTGCTGAGCCGGGCGGTGAACCGATGACCGGGCTGCTCTCCGCCGCCGGTCTGGGCCTGGTCGGCGCCGCCGCGACCGCTCCGGCGGACCCGGCCCGCCGGGGTCCGGAGGAGCTGCGCGCGCTGGCCGAGGAGGCCGGGCGGGAGCTGGCGGACGCGCCCGCGCTGGAGATCGCCCGCTGGGCGGCGCAGACGTTCGGCGACCGCTTCTGCGTGACCAGCTCGATGGCCGACGGCGTGGTGGCGCACCTGGCCTCCCGGGTCGCCCCCGGCGTCGACGTGGTGTTCCTGGACACCGGGCTGCACTTCCCGGAGACGCTCCGGGTCCGGGACGAGGTGGCCCGGCGGATGCCGGTGCGGGTCCGCTCGATCCGGCCCCGGATGACGGTCGGCCAGCAGGACGGCCAGTACGGCCCCCGCCTGTTCAACAGGTCCCCGGACGAGTGCTGCCAGTTGCGCAAGGTGGAGCCGTTGGAGCGGGCGCTGGCCGGGTACGACGCCTGGGCCGCCGGGCTGCGCCGGGACGAGTCGCCGACCCGGGCCAACACGCCGGTGGTCGCCTTCGACGCCCGGCGCGGCAAGGTCAAGGTGAACCCGATCGCGGCCTGGACGCAGCGCGAGGTCGACGCGTACGTGGCCCGCCACGACATCCCGGTCAACGAGCTGTTCGCCCGGGGCTACGGCTCGATCGGCTGCTGGCCGTGCACCCGCCGGACCAAGGCGGGGGAGGACCCGCGGGCCGGCCGGTGGGCGATGTTCGAGAAGACCGAGTGCGGGCTGCACACCTGACCGGTACGCCGCCGGTGGTGCTGGTGGCGCACGGCAGTCGCGATCCGCGTGCGGCGGAGGCGACCCGGGCGCTGGCCCGGGCGGTGGCGGCCACCTGCCCGGGCCGGTCGGTGCTGCCGAGCTGGCTCGACCACACCGATCCCGGGCCGGGTGACGTGCTGCGGCAACTGGCGGAGGCGGGACACTCCCGGGTGGTCCTGGTGCCGTTGCTGCTGACCGCCGCGTACCACCGGAAGGTGGACATCCCGGCGGCGGTGGCGACGGCCGGCACGGGCCTCGACGTGCGGGTGACGGAGGTGCTGGGGCCGACCGGCGGCGTGGTCGACGGCCGGCTGCTGGCCGCGCTGCGGCGCCGGCTGGCCGAGGCGGCCGGGGAGAACGCGGATGCGGTGGTGCTGGCCGCGGCCGGCACCCGCGATCCCGGGGCCCGTGCCTCGGTGGGCAGAGTCGCCGCGGCGCTCGGCGGCGAGCTGGACGTGCCCTGCCGCGTCTCGTACGCCTCGGCCGCGCCCCCGGAGGTCGGTGGCGCGGTGGCGCGGCTGCGCGCGGCGGGCGCCCGCCGGGTCGCGGTGGCGGCCTACTTCCTGGCCCCCGGCCGGTTCCACGACGGGGTACGCGCGGCGGCCCGCTCGGCCGGCGCGGTGGCCGTCGCCGACCCGCTCACCGACCTGCCGGAACTGGCCGAGCTGGTGCGTCAGCGGGTGGCGGCGGGCTGAGCGACCCGGACAGCGCGACGCCCCGGCCGGAATCCCGGCCGGGGCGTTCGCGCGTGTGTGGGTCAGGCGGAGTGAGCGCGCAGCACCCGGAGACCGCCGCGGCGCTTCACCGCGCGGCGCTCCTCCTCGCTCATCCCGCCCCAGACGCCGGCGTCCTGACCGGACTCCAGCGCCCACTGCAGGCACTGGTCGGTCACGGGGCAGCGCCGGCAGACGGCCTTCGCCTGCTCCACCTGCAGGAGGGCCGGACCGGACGTCCCGATCGGGAAGAACAGCTCCGGGTCCTCGTCGCGGCAGACCGAATCGTGGCGCCAGTCCATGGCGGCAACACTCCTCATTATTAGTGGATGGCCAGATAACGTTTCGTTGCTATTCCTATATGCATCCGCATTGCCGAGAGGTGACGGTCAGCATCCGTCAATTCGGCGCTGCGTGAGCAGGCTGTGGGGCCCTGGACCTGCTGGAACAGCTCAACCTGCCGAGCATATCCAGGCAATGTCCCGGTAACACGAGTTCGCTTGTGAATACTTTCACGACCTACAGCGATGTCAAGGGTGGCGCTCGGAAAAACTCCGAACCGTGAGCGGGCTCACCACCCATTTGTCCCGGTTTGCGAGGGCTCTCGTTACCCGGCGTGCCACAGTCGAGGATCAATATAGTACGGTCTGCGTGACGTTGCTGACATTTCCGGCACCCTTCCTCGGCGTGGCGGCCACCTCACCGTGCGCGGTGGGGGGCCCGCGTCAACCAACGGGGATACCCGAGACCTAGCAGATTACTCTCAGTGCGGCCGGCACGGAGGTGAATCTGACTTTTTCCCGTTCGCCGAGATAGTCGCCGTCCAGCTGGAATGGCAGCGGACGCGTCGTGACCAGCGTGAACTCCGACAGGTCGTGCAACCGGAGCACCTGCTTGCCGTGTGGATCGGGCTGCCGGGAGAAGAACTGGGTCACCGTCCGTGCGGTGCTGGCCACCTTGAGCTGCCGGATGGCGAGCACGTCGAGCCCGAGGTCGAACGACGCCCCCGGATTCGGATTGATCTCCCGGTCGCCGAGGTAGGTCCACGGCGCGGTGTTCTGGATGATGGCGGTCGCCAACCCGGTCGCCGCAGCCTCGCCCGGACGCTCGAGCGTGATCGAGGGGTGACGGCGGTCCGAGCCGACGAAGTACTGGCTCGCCGTGGAGCGGAAGTAGAGCGCCGGGGTGGAGACGCGCCCCCGTTTGCGGGCCTGTTCCACCCGGCGGATGACGGCCGCGTCGAGCCCGAAGCCCGCGCAGAACGTGAAGTAGCGGTCGTCCGCCCGGCCCAGCCCGATGGTGCGCGACCGGCCCAGCCGCAGCCCCTCCAGGATCATGCTGGTGCCGTCCGGCCACTCCCGTGGCAGGCCGAGGGCGCGGGCGAAGACGTTCGTCGAGCCGCCCGGCACGGTGGCCAGCGCCGGCAACCGCTCGGCCGAGGTCGGCCCGGTGCGGAACGTCGGCGGCTCCGCCGCCATCAACCCGTTGACCACCTCGTTGACCGTGCCGTCGCCGCCGAGCGTGACCACCAGGTCGACGCCCTCCTGGGCGGCCTCCCGGGCCAGGTCCATGGCGTGGCCCCGTCGGCGGGTGTAGCGCACCGACAGATCGACTTCACTGCGCAGTGCCCGGACCAGTACGTCCCGGCTGCGCTCGCTTGTGGTGGTGGCCTTCGGATTGACCACCAGGACGGCCCGCATGGGCGGCACATTACCGCGCCTACCCACCGGTATCGTGGCGGCCGTGACGATCGACTCCGACCCGGTCCCCGGCCCGCTCCGCGCGGCGGTGCTCCTGCTGCGCGCCGAGGCGGTGGCGCTCGGGCTGGTCGCGGTGTGGCTGATCTGGTCCGACCTCACCGCCCGCAGCACCGACCTGACCTCGGCGCTGCTGGTGACCGTCTTCGCGGTCGCCGGTGCGACCGCGCTCTGGGCGCTCGGCGGCGCGCTGTCCCGGCGGCGGGCAGCCGCCCGCGCACCGGCCATCGTGCTCCAGCTCATGCTGCTGCCGATCGGGTGGTACATGATCCAGGGCGGGATGGCCTGGCTCGGGCTGCCGCTGATGGCGCTCGGGCTCGGCGTCGTCGGGCTGCTGGTCAGCGGCCCGGCCAACCGAGCGCTCGGCTTCGGCGACCCGGCCGGCCGGTAGCCGCCGGTCAGAAGCCGCCGGAGCGGCGGGTCAGCAGCGAGATGGTGGCCCGGCCGTCGGCCGCCCGGGCCCCGGCCGAGGTGGTCAACGCGGTGAGCACCTTCCAGGCGAAGGACGACTCGGACGGAAGCGTGGCCCCCCGCACGGTGGGCACCGTCACCTCGACGGTGAGCGCGTCCTCGGTGACCGCGAAGCGGCACTCCAGCTCGGCGTCGCGGGTGGCGATGGCGAGCAGCATGGCGCACGCCTCGTCGACCGCGATGCGCAGGTCCTCGATCTCGTCGAGGGCGAACTGGAGCCGGGCCGCGAGCCCGGCCGTGGCGGTGCGGAGCACGCCGAGGTAACCACCGTCGGCGGGCACGGTGAGGTGCACGACGTCGTCATCCGTCGTCGGCTGCCCGGTCAGTTGAGTCACGCCTCATCCCCCCGGTGCGGGACTCTACCCGGTCAGGTGGCCGGGCGGGTGGGTGCGGGCGTCGACAGCGCGGCGAGATCGCGCAGAGCGGCCCCGGCCAGCCGGTACGGCGTCCACTCGTCCATCGGCGTGGCGCCGATCGCGGCGTAGAAGCGGGCCGCCGGGTTCCAGTTGATCATCCACCACTCGAGCCGCTGGTAGCCGCGCTCGACACAGATCGCGGCCAGGGCGGCCAGCAGCAACCGACCGGCGCCGGTGCCCCGGGCGTCCGGCCGGACGTAGAGGTCCTCCAGGTAGACGCCGTGCACGCCGGCCCAGGTGGAGAAGTTGAGGAACCAGAGCGCGAAGCCCACCGGCTCGTCCGAGGCGTCCACCGCGACGTGCCCGAACAGCGCCGGGTTCCCGCCGAAGAGCGCGGCGTGGAGCTGGTCGGCGGTGAGGTGGCACTGCTCCGGGGCGCGCTCGTACGCGGCGAGTTCGTGCACCATGGCGACGACGGCCGGCACGTCCTCGGGACGTACCGGCCGGATCGTCGGTGCCGTGGCGGGCGAGGTCACGCCTGCTTGGTCTCCCAGAAGATCTTGGAGATCTCGTCGATCTTCGAGAGCAGCTCGTCGGCCTTGGCCGGGTCGGTGCCGCCCTTGGCGCCGGCCGCGCCGGCCAGCTTGGTGGCCTCGTTGAAGAGCTGGTGCAGGTGCGGGTACTTCTCGAAGTGCTGCGGCTTGAAGTAGTCGGTCCAGAGCACCCACAGGTGGTGCTTGACCAGGTCGGCCCGCTGCTCCTTGATCAGGATGGCGCGGGTGCGGAACTCCGGGTCGGTGTTCGCCTGGTACTTCTCGCAGATCATTTTGACCGACTCGGCCTCGATCCGGGCCTGGGCCGGGTCGTAGACGCCGCAGGGCAGGTCACAGTGGGCACTGGCGATCGTACTGGGCATGAGGATGCGAGGAAGGCGCATCAGGGTCCTCCACGGGATGTTTGCGATGATCCAGGACGACATTACTCCTGGAGATGCTTTCCGGCGGGCGGGAGGTGAAACCCGTGCTACCCGTGCTGATCACCGGTCCGTCCATGTCGCCGACGCTGCGCCACGGGGACGCGGTGCTGGTCCGCACCGGTGGCCGGCCGGTCCGCCCCGGCGACGTGGTGATCGCGGTCTTCCGCAGCCGGCCCGACCTGCTGGTGGTGAAGCGCGCGGTCGAGCCGCGCGACGGCGGCTGGTGGCTGCGCGGCGACAACGACCTGGTCACCGACGACTCCCGGGCGTACGGGGTGGCCGACGTGCAGGGCCGGGTGGTGGCCCGCTGGTGGCCGCGCCCCGGCCGGATCAGGGGCGGGCAGGGGTGGTCGTGGATATGACCCCGCTCACATCCTGGGAGCCGGTGCGTGACTATGCTCGGAAAGTGCCCGGGTGACCCCCGCACCGCCGCCCCGCCGGTCGCTGACCACCGCCGACCGCGCCGGCCGGTCCGTCTGCTCGACAGATCCTGGAGTCACCATGTCTGCGTCCACCCCGGACCCCGCCGATCCCGTCTTCCGACTGCACGTCGGCGGCAAGATGGCCGTCGCCTCCACCGTGCCGCTGACCAGCCGGGAGGACCTCTCCCTCGCGTACACCCCGGGGGTGGCCCGGGTCTGCGAGGCGATCGCCGCCGACCCCGACCTCGCCGACACCTACACCTGGGTGTCGCACACCGTCGCCGTGGTCACCGACGGCACCGCCGTCCTCGGCCTGGGCAACATCGGCCCGCGTGCCGCGCTGCCCGTGATGGAGGGCAAGGCGGTGCTGTTCAAGCAGTTCGCGGGCGTGGACGCGGTGCCGGTCTGCCTGGACACCCAGGACGTGGACGAGATCGTCGCGGCGGTCCGGGCGATCGCGCCCTCGTTCGGCGGGATCAACCTGGAGGACATCAGCGCGCCGCGCTGCTTCGAGGTGGAACGCCGGCTCGACGAGGCGCTGCCCATCCCGGTCTTCCACGACGACCAGCACGGCACCGCGATCGTGGTGCTGGCCGCGCTGCGCAACGCGGCGACGCTGCTCAACCGTAAGCTCGGCGACCTGCGGGTGGCGGTCAGCGGCGCCGGCGCGGCCGGCGTGGCGGTCACCAAGATGCTGATCGCCGGCGGCGTCGACCCGGCCCGGGTGGTGGTGTGCGACTCCCGCGGCATCATCGGCCGGCACCGCGAGCTCACCGGCACCAAGGCCGAACTGGCCGACCTCACCAACGCGGAGGGCCGCCAGGGTGACATCACCGAGGCGCTGCGCGACGCGGACGTGCTGATCGGCGTCTCCGGCGGCCAGATCCCCGAGGCGGCGGTGGCCGGCATGGCCCCCGGCGGCATCGTCTTCGCGCTGGCCAACCCCACCCCGGAGGTGCACCCCGAGGTGGCCGCCCGGCACGTCGCGGTGGTCGCCACCGGGCGCAGCGACTACCCGAACCAGATCAACAACGTGCTCGCCTTCCCGGGCGTGTTCCGCGGCGCGCTGGACGCCGGCGCCACCCGGATCACCGACGCGATGAAGGTGGCCGCCGCCGACGCCATCGCGGGCGTGGTGGCCGGATCGCTCACCGCGGACGCGATCGTGCCGTCCCCGCTCGACCCGCGCGTCGCCCCCGCGGTGGCCGAGGCGGTCGCCGAAGCCGCGCGGCGCGACGGGGTCGCCCGCCGCTGAGGGGGTAAGGAAGGGGCCCTTCTTATCGCCTTTTGCATAGGAAGGGCCCCTTCTTAACGGCCGCTCAGCTTGTTACCGTGCCGATCATGCGTGCTGCCTATGCCTCGGCCTTCGACGTCGACAACCCGCTCGCCGCGCTCGCCGTCGGCGACCGTCCCGAGCCGACCCACCCGCAGGACGACTGGGTCACCGTGCGGGTGCGGGCCAGCTCGCTCAACCACCACGACCTCTGGTCGCTGCGCGGCGTGGGCCTGACCGCCGACCAGCTCCCGATGATCCTGGGCTGCGACGCGGTCGGCACCGACCCGGACGGCAACGAGATGGTCATCTACCCGGTGGTGCCCACCCCGGGCGATCCGCGCGGGGTCTCCATCCTCTCCGAGCGCTTCCCGGGCACCTTCGCCGAGCTGGTCGCCGTACCCCGGATGAACCTGCTGCCGCTGCCCGACGGCCTGTCGCCGACCGACGCGGCGTGCCTGCCCACGGCCTGGCTCACCGCGTGGCGGATGCTCACCACCCGCGGCCGGGTCGCCGACGGCGAGTCGGTGCTGGTCCAGGGCGCCGGGGGTGGCGTGGCCACCGCGGCGGTCGCGCTCGGCGTCGCGCTCGGCAAGCGGGTGTACGCGACCAGCCGCGACGCCGCCAAGCGGGAGCGGATCGCCGAGCTGGGCGCCACCGCGCTGGAGCCCGGCGCCCGGCTGCCGGAGCGGGTCGACGTGGTGATCGAGACGGTCGGCGCGGCCACGTTCGACCACTCGCTGAAGTCGGCCGCCCCGATGGCCCGGATCGTGGTCTCGGGCGCCACCGCCGGGCACGAGCCCAAGGTCAACCTGCGTCGCGTCTTCGCCATGCAGCTGGAGATCCTCGGCACCTCCATGGGCACCCCGGACGAGCTGGCCGAGCTGCTCGCGTTCTGCGCCGAGCACGGGGTCCGCCCGGTGGTGGACCGGGTGGTGCCGTTCAGCCGCATCGAGGAGGCGTTCGCGCGGCTGCACTCCGGCGAGGTCTTCGGCAAGGTGGTCGTCGACCACACGGCGTGAGGTGTTGAGCGGGGCCCCCTCCGCTACCAGAGGCGTTGACAGGGGGCCCCGCCTTACAACCGGTCGTCGAGGGTGGCGACGCCGCCACGGGTGGCGTCAGCCGGGAGTCGCTTCTTCGCCGCCGGGTCGCCGTAGAGCGTCCAGCGGAGGAACTCGACAGTGGTGTCGGCGACCACCCGCAGCGCCCTGCCGTCGCCCAGCAACGCCCGGCCGTGGTCGCCCTTCGGCAGGCTGAGCATCGCCTTCGGCCACGGCACCGCGTCGAAGACGGCCTTGCCGGCGGCGTACGACACCACCTCGTCCGCCTCGCCGTGCACGAACATCTGCGGCGCGGCGGCGCCGGCGAACGCGGTGCCCACGCCGAGCGCCGTGCCGGCGAAGACGATCCCGGCGTCCAGCCGCTCGTCCCGGCCCGTGGTGAACAGCCCGATGGTGGTCACGCCGCCGGCGCTGTGCCCGGTCGCGGCCACCCGCTCCGGATCCAGCCGGCCACGCAGCGGGTCGCCCGCCGTCTCGCCGAGCGCGAGCACCCGGGTCAACACGTACGAGACGTCGGCCGGCTGGTTGAGCACGTCCAGCGGGTTGCCGTCGCCGCCCCGGCCGGTGTGCGGGAAGCGCGGCGCGGCGACCACGAACCCGGCGGCCGCCCAGCGGGTCAACAGCACCCGGTAGTCCTCCGGCCGGGCGCCCAGGCCGTGGCTGAACAGCACCACCGGGAACCGCCCGGTGGCCGCCGGGGCGGACCGCTCGGCCGTGCCGCCGGCCGCGCCCGTCGCCGGGTACCAGAGCGTCACCGGCAGCGGCCGGTCACCGTCGCGGTTCAGCTTCACCTGGCGTACGCCGACCGCGAAGCTCTTCGTGGGCGCCTTGCCGGCGGGTACCCGCGGGGCGGGCGTGGTGGCCTGCGGTGGGGCGCCGGGAGCGGGCCGCCCGGCCGGGGCGGTCGGCTCCGAGCAGCCGGCCAGACCGGCGCCGAGCAGGGCGGCGGTGACCAGGGCGACGGAACGACGGCGCATGACCCCGATTGTGCCTCGCGATTCTAAGGGAGGGGTCCCCTCTTGACGCGTGCGGTAGAGGCGGGCCCCTTGTTCACACCTTGTGCGGGCGGTGGGCGGGTCAGCCCGCCGGACGGTGGGCCCGCGACGCCCGCAGGCGGGCCAGGTCGGTCGCGTCCTTGGCGCGACGAGGACGCTCGGGCATCCAGACCGGGAACATCTCCTTGAACTCGATCTGGGCGGTGACACTGATCACCGGCGCCACGAGCGACCCGATCCGGCCGGGCGGGGCCGTCAGCATCCCGTCCGGCAGGGCGGTGCCGGCCCACGGCCCGGCGCCGACGACCACCCGGCCGGCCGGGTCCCGGTCCAGGTAGGCGAAGCTCAGCTCCACGTCGCCGCGGAGCAGGTCGAGCTGCTCGGCGGCCGGCATCCGCGGGTCCGGGCGCCAGCCCTGCCCGCCGAGCCGGGCGGCCAGCCGGTCGGCGTCGTGCCGCCAGCAGTACCAGTCGACGTCGACGTGCGGGCGGCTCACCGCGCCGAGGTGGAAGTCCATCGCCCAGCCACCGCGCAGCCAGACCTCGATCCCGGCCGCGCCGGCCAGGTCGACGACGTCCCGGATCGCCTCCAGTTGCCGCCGCTCCCGTTCGTCCATCTCGGCGAGTTTAAGGCGGGCCCCTTCTTGACGCCTGCGGTATAGGAGGGGGCCCCGCTTGACACCCGCCGTCCGAGCGAGCACGCCTCAGGTGGGGAAGGCGCGGGTGGTGAACCTGGTGGTGTCCGGCGCGGCGGAGTCGGCGGGGAGGCGGCGCAGGGCCGCCCGGTCGCCGTAGAGCGTCCAGCGGAGGAAGTCGGTGGTGGTGGCGATCACCTGGGCGAAACCGGGACGCCCCGGGGTGAGGTATTCCCCGTGTCCCTGCCGGAGCAGGCTGAGGAAGGCGGCCGGCCCGAGACAGCGGGCGTACGCGGCCCGACCGATCGACTGCGGGACGATCCGGTCGGCGGCGCCGTGCACGAACAGCACAGGAGCCAGCGGCCGGACCGGGCCGACGACCGACCGGCCCCCGGCGATCACGATGCCCGCCCGCAACGGAACCGGTGGCGCGGACGCGAACATGCCGAGGGTGGTGTGGCCGCCCGCCGAGTGCCCGGCGGCGGCGAGCCGGTCCATGGCCAGGTGCGCGCCGAGCGGATCACCTGCGCGGGTGCTGAGGCGGACGAGGTGGCGGACCAGCCGCCAGGCGTCGGCCGGTTGGTTGCGGACGTCGTCGCGGCTGAAGGTCCGGGCCCTCCGGTTCGTACGCGGATAGGTGGGCGCGACCACCACCAGGCCGGCGGCCGCCCAGCGGCTGGTCAGCGGCGCGTGCAGCGCGGGCAGGCTGCGCAGCCCGTGGCTGTAGACGACCACCGGGAAACGTCCGGCGGCCACCGGCGCTCCGGCCCACACCGTCGGCCCGGTCTGCGTGGCGGGGCTCGGCGCGACGGCCGGTCGACCCGGTCCGGCCCGACCGGGTGGGGACGGCGTGGGCGCCGAGCCGGTGGGGGCGTCGGCGGCCGGACCGGGGGAGGGCGGCAGGTCCACCGGGTACCAGACGGTGACCGGCAGGGGCCGGGGGCCGTCCGGGTCGACGGTGAACTGCAGGATCCCCACCGCGTACGGGCGCTCGGGCGCGGGGCGGACGGCCGCCGGGACCGGGTCGGAGGTGGCGACGGCCGGCCCGCAGCCGGCCAGCAGCGCCGTCATCAGCGCGGCCACCAGCCGCTGCCCCCTCACCCCTGCACGGTAGGCAGCCGAGTGGGCCGTGCGCGCCCGCCGTCCGGCCGGGCGGAGCCTCCACCGACCGGGCGGGATCACCGGAGCGGGTCGCCCGGGTTCGTGGGCACCGGCCCGGCGGGGCTACGCGGGCCCGGCCGGTTTCGCTAGGGTCACGCGCATGACTGAGAACTACACCGATCCGAGCGGCAACACGGCGCAGTTCCGTGCCTTCGTCGACGCGCCCGAGTCGGCCCCGGCGTCGTCGTCCGCCCCGTCCCGGCTGCCGCTGATCGCCGGCGTCGGCGTGGCCGTCGTGGTCGTCGTCGCCCTGGTCGCCTGGCTCGCGCTGGGCTGAGCCCGTCCGCACCGCGCCGGGCGGGGACCAGGCGAGCCGTCCGCATCGCCCCGGGCGGGGATCAGGCGAGCACGTCGCGGGTCTCGCGGGCGATTTCCCGCTCCTCGTCGGTGCCGACCACCAGCACGGTGACCTCCGCGCCCTCGGGGGAGACGACCCGGTCGCCCGTGCCGTCGTTGCGGGCCGGGTCGACGGCGATGCCGAGCCGGTCCAGGCCGGCCAGCGACGCGGCCCGGACCGCCGCGGCGTGCTCGCCGACCCCGGCGGTGAAGGCGATCGCGTCGACCCGCCCGAGCAGCGCGTAGTACGCGCCCACGTAGCCGGTGATCCGGCGGCAGTAGACGTCGAACGCCAACGCCGCCGCCGGGTCGCCGGCGTCCCGGCGGGCCAGCACCTCGCGCATGTCGTTGACGCCGGTGAGCCCGAGCAGGCCGCTGCGGTGGTTGAGCAGGTCGTCGATCTCGTCCACGCCCATCCCGCCCTCGCGGCGCAGGTGGAAGATGACGGCCGGGTCGAGGTCGCCGCTGCGGGTGCCCATCACCAGCCCTTCCAGCGGGGACATGCCCATCGAGGTGGCGACGCTGCGGCCACCCCGCACCGCGCACGCGCTCGCCCCGTTGCCCAGGTGCAGCGTGATGGTGTTCAGGTCGTCGTACGGCCGGTCCAGCAGCTCGGCGGCCCGCCGCGAGACGTACGCGTGCGAGGTGCCGTGGAAGCCGTAGCGGCGCACGCCGTAGCGTTCCGCGGTGGCCCGGTCGATGGCGTAGGTGGCGGCGGCCTCGGGCAGCGTGTGGTGGAACGCGGTGTCGAAGACCGCCACCTGCGGGGTGTCCGGCAGCGCCTCCCGGGCCACCCGGATGCCGGCCAGGTTGGCCGGGTTGTGCAGCGGGGCGAGCGGGACCAGTTCCTCGATCGCGGTGACGACCGCGTCGTCGATCAGCACCGGGGCGCTGAACCGCCGCCCGCCGTGCACCACCCGATGCCCGACGCCGGCGAGCCCGGTGAGGTCGAGCCGGTCGATGATCTCGCGGACCGCGCTCTCGTGGTCGGCCGGCCCGCCGCCCGCCTCACCGATCCGCTCCACGGTGCCCTTGTCGAGGACGTCGTCGCCGTCGTACAGCCGGTACTTGACCGACGAGGATCCGGTGTTGAGGACCAGGATGCGGCTCATCTAAGACGCCTCCGTGGCGGCCTGGATGGCGGTGATCGCCACCGTGTTGACGATGTCCGGCACGGTGGCCCCCCGGGACAGGTCGTTGACCGGCCGGCGCAGGCCCTGCATGACCGGACCGACCGCCACCGCGCCGGCCGAGCGCTGCACCGCCTTGTAGGTGTTGTTGCCGGTGTTCAGGTCCGGGAAGATGAACACGGTGGCCCGGCCGGCCACCGGGCTGTCCGGCAGCTTGGTGGCCGCGACCTGCGGGTCGATCGCCGCGTCGTACTGGATCGGGCCCTCCACCAGCAGGTCCGGCCGGCGTTCCCGGACCAGCTTCGTGGCCGTCGCGACCTTCTCCACGTCCGCGCCGGCGCCGGAGCTGCCGGTCGAGTAGGACAGCATGGCCACCCGTGGCTCGATGCCGAACCGGGCCGCGGTGTCGGCCGAGGAGATGGCGATGTCGGCGAGTTGGGCGGCGTCCGGGTCCGGGTTGACCGCGCAGTCGCCGTAGACCAGCACCCGGTCGGCGAGCAGCATGAAGAAGACGCTGGACGCGACCGAGACACCGGGCACGGTTCGGATGATCTCGAAGGCCGGGCGGATGGTGGCGGCCGTGGTGTGGGTGGCCCCGGAGACCATCCCGTCGGCGCGACCGGCCTGCACCATCATCGTGCCGAAGTAGTTGGGCTGCGCCACGATGTCGTGTGCCAGCTCCACGGTCACGCCCCGGTGCGCGCGCAGCTTCGCGTACCCGGCGGCGAACTCGTCCCGCCACTCGCTGGTCGTCGGGTCGACCACCTGCGCGTCGCCGACGTCGACACCCAGCTCCCGGGTCCGCCGGGCGATCTCGTCCGGCCGGCCGAGCAGGGTCAGGTCGGCGACGCCCCGCCGTAGCAGCACCTCCGCCGCGCGCAGGATCCGCTCCTCGGTGCCCTCGGGCAGGACCAGCCGGCGGCGTCGGGCCCGGGCTCGGTCGATCAGGTCGTTCTCGAACATCAGCGGGGTGACCCGCGCGGAGCGGGTGACCCGCAGCCGGCGGGCCAGGTCGTCGGTGTCCACGCACCGCTCGAACGCGCCCAGCGCGGCCTCCACCTTGCGCGGGTTGGCCGAGCTGGGGCGTCCCTCGATCCGGCTGGACGCCTCGACCGTGTCGTAGCTGTCGCTGGTCACCGAGAGCACGGCCAGCCCGGTGTTCATCCGCTCGACCAGTCGCATGGCCCGCGGGTCGGGCTGCTCGCCGAGCGTGAGCACCAGCCCGGCCAGCGAGACCTGCCCGGCCACGTGTGCGGCGCCGGCGGCCACCAGCAGGTCGGCCCGGTCGCCGGGGGTGATCACCAGCGCCCCGTCGGTGAGGTGGTCGAGCAGGGTCGGCACGTGCGCGGCACCGACCACGTAGTCGAGCACGTCGCGGTCCAGCGCGGCCTGGTCGCCGGCGAGCCGGGTGGCGCCGAGCGCCGCCGCCACCTCGGCCACCGTCGGCGCCGACACGGTCGGCACCTCCGGGATGGCGTACGCGGGGACCGGCAGCTCGGGCGGCGCCGTCGGCTCGGGCACCCGGTTGGCGACCACCGCGACCACCGTCGCGCCGAGGTCGGCCAGATCGTGGTACGCGCCACGCATCGCCGCCGCGATCGTCTCGGGCGGCTGCCCGAACCCGTCGACCACGGGCACCACGACACTGCCGAACTCGGTCGCGAGGCGGGCGTTGAAGGCCAGCTCGCGAGGGCCGGCGCCGTCGCCGTCGGCGAAGTCGCTGCCCACCACCACGACGGCGGGGCAGCGCCGCTCCACCTCCCGGTAGCGGGCCACGATCCGCGAGATCAGCTCCTCCCGCCGGCCGTTCGCGACCAGGTCGGTGGCCTCGGCGTACGTCGCGCCGTGCAGTTCGTCGACCGGCAGCTCCACCCGGTAGCGGTCGGTGAGCAGGGCCAGGATCGGGTCGGTGCCGTCGCCGGCGACCAGCGGCCGGAACGCGGCTATCCGGCCGACCTGCCGGGACAGCAGCTCGGCCAGCCCGAGGGCCAGGGTCGACTTCCCTCCGCCCGAGCCCACGCTGGTCAGGTACACGCTGCGCGCCACGCCCCCACGCTACAAGATCGCCCGTACCCCCGCCCGGGTCCTTGTACCCGGACCCCCGCCCGCGTCGATCTTGCGGTTGCGGCCCGGCGGATGCCGGAAAAGCGGCCTTCGCCGGTGCGGCAACTGCAAGATCGCGGAGGGGATCACGCGGGGGTGGGAGAGCGGGGGTCCGGCTCGGTGACGTCGAGGCCGTTGAGCGGTTCGGCGGCGCGCAGCAGGGCGTCGCTCTTCGCCACCCAGGCCGCGCCGAAGGCGAACACGGCGAGCGTCTCGCACCACAGCACCGGCTTGACGGTGTGGCGGACGTCGTCCGGAAGCTGCGTGCTGGCCAGCGCGATCGCGATCGCCAGCACGATCAGCCCGCCGCACACCCGGTAGAACACCACCGCCGAGCGGCGCGGCGGCACGCCTGCGGGGTCCGGGCGGACGAACAGGACCAGGCAGAAGATCGCGAGCAGGGCGAAGAGGCCGGCGGCCGCGATCTGGTGCACCAGGCCGGCCGTGCGGTCGAGCCCGTCGACCGTGGCGGCCGGCACGCCGGTCGCGGTGGGGAAGAGGGCTACCGTGATCGCCAGGACACCGGCGACGGTGCCCAACAGGTCCTCCGGCCGGCGGTAGCGGTAGCCGATCAGGAAGACGCCGACGGCGCACATCGAGCCGACGAAGACGTCCCGCATCTCGGAGTGGTAGTAGCCGCTGAGCGAGTCCAGCAGGGTGGGTCGCCGGGTGGCGGCGATGTGGCCGACCACCAGCACGACGGGCAGCGCGAGGCCGACCGATCCGACACCGAGGCGCAGGTGGCGCACCGTCAGCGCGTCCTGCGGCGGTTTGTGGCTCCCGGGGTTCATACCTCAACAGTGGACGTCACGCAGCGGAACTAGTCAAACGCGAACCGTCACTCGTCATCCTCGTCGTCGAGGCGGGCCAGCCAGGTGGCGAACCGCTCGACGGGGGTCTCGAACTCCGGGTTCAGGTCGACGAAGTCGCGCAGGCGCTCGGCCAGCCACTCCAGGCTGACCTGCTCGTCGCCCCGGCGCTCGACCAGCTCCTCGATGCCACGGTCGGTGAAGTACACGGTCGTCCTCTCGTCGTACGGCAGCGGCCCGCCCCGGTGCCGGGACGGGCCGCTGCCGGCGGTGTCACGGGCGGGGAAGAGCCGCCTCGATCAGCGCGTTCTGCTCGACCTCGTGCATCTTCGCCGAACCGACCGCCGGGGCGGCGGCGGCCGGCCGGGAGATGCGGCGCAGCCGGACCTCGGGCAGGTGCTCCAGCAGGTTGAGCGCGACGAACGACCAGGCGCCCTGGTTGGCCGGCTCCTCCTGGACCCAGGCGAAGTCCTCCGCGTTCGGGTACTGCGCCAGCGCGGCGCGGACCTCGTCCACCGGCAGCGGGTAGAGCTGCTCCATCCGGAGGATCACGGTGTCGGTGACGTCCCGCTCCTGGCGGGCCTGGAACAGGTCGTAGTAGACCTTGCCCGAGCAGAGCAGCACCCGCTTCACCTGCTCCGGCGCCGGGGCGCCGATGTCGCCCAGCACGGGCTGGAAGGTGCCGGTGGTGAAGTCCTCCACCGACGACACGCAGAGCTTGTGCCGCAGCAGCGACTTCGGCGTGAACACCACAAGCGGCTTGCGCTTGGGCGACAACGCCTGGCGGCGCAGCAGGTGGAAGTAGCTCGCCGGGGTGGTCGGGACGGCCACCCGCATGTTGTCCTCGGCGCAGAGCTGGAGGAACCGCTCCGGGCGGCCGGAGGTGTGGTCCGGCCCCTGGCCCTCGTGACCGTGCGGCAGCAGCAGGGTGACCGCGGAGCGCTGGCCCCACTTCACCTCGCCGGAGGAGATGAACTCGTCGATCACCGACTGGGCGCCGTTGACGAAGTCACCGAACTGGGCCTCCCAGGCGACCAGCGCGTTGACGTTCTCCACCGAGTAGCCGTACTCGAAGCCCATGGCGGCGTATTCGGACAGCAGCGAGTCGTGGATGAAGAAGCGGGACCGCTCGCCGTCGGCGGTGAACGTCTTCAGCGGCAGGTAGTCGTCGCCGGTACGGGCGTCGACGATCGAGGCGTGTCGCTGGACGAACGTGCCGCGGCGCGAGTCCTGCCCGGCGAGCCGGACGGTCACGCCGTCGTGCAGCAGCGCGCCCAGCGCGATGATCTCGCCGAAGCCCCAGTCGATGTTGCCCTCGACGGACATCTTCCGGCGCCGCTCCAGCAGCTGCTGGATCCGCTTGTGCGGGGTGAAGCCCTCGGGCAGGTTGACGTGCGCCTCGCCGATCGCCTTCACCACGGACGCGTCGGTGGCGGTGTCGACCTGCGGCTCCGGCTCGTCCTCCCGCTTCGGGCGGCCGAGCTGGCGCGGCGTGGTGGCGGCGTCCCGGGTGGCCTTGAAGACGCGTTCGAGCTGGGCCTGGTAGTCGCGCAGCAGCTCCTCGGCGTCCTCCACGGTGATGTCACCGCGCCCGATCAGCTCCTCGGTGTAGAGCTTCCGGACCGACCGCTTCGAATCAATGATCTTGTACATCTGCGGGTTGGACATCGACGGGTCGTCGCCCTCGTTGTGCCCGCGCCGGCGGTAGCAGACCAGGTCGATCACGACGTCCTTGTTGAACGCCTGACGGTATTCGAACGCGAGCCGGGCCACCCGGACGACCGCCTCCGGGTCGTCGCCGTTGACGTGGAAGATCGGCGCCTGGATCATCCGGGCCACGTCGGTGCTGTAGAGGCTGGACCGGCTGTATTCCGGGGCGGTGGTGAAGCCGACCTGGTTGTTGACCACCACGTGCACGGTGCCGCCGGTGCGGTAGCCGCGCAGCTGGGACAGGTTGAGCGTCTCGGCGACCACGCCCTGCCCGGCGAAGGCGGCGTCACCGTGCACCGCCAGCGGCAGCACGGTGTAGCCCTCCAGCTTGAGGTCGATCCGGTCCTGCTTGGCTCGGACTATGCCCTCCAGCACCGGGTCGACGGCCTCCAGGTGTGACGGGTTCGCCACCACCGACACCTTGACCGCGTGCTCGCCGTCCGGGGTGGTGAACTTGCCGTTCTGGCCGAGGTGGTACTTCACGTCGCCCGAGCCCTGCGTGGACCGCGGGTCGAGGTGCCCCTCGAACTCGGAGAAGATCTTCTCGTACGGCTTGCCGACGATGTTGGCCAGCACGTTGAGCCGGCCGCGGTGGGCCATGCCGATGACGACCTCGTCCAGCCCGGCCTCGGCGGAGGACTCCAGCACCTCGCCGAGCAGCGGGATCAGCGACTCGCCGCCCTCCAGCGAGAAGCGCTTCTGGCCGACGTACTTGGTCTGCAGGAACGTCTCGAACGCCTCGGCGGCGTTGAGCCGGTTGAGCACGTGCTTCTGCTCGTCGGAGCCGGGCTTCTCGTACTTGCGCTCGACCCGCTCCTGGATCCAGCGCCGCTCCTCCGGGTCCTGGATGTGCATGTACTCGATGCCGACCCGGCGGCAGTAGGAGTCGCGCAGCACACCGAGGATCGAGCGCAGCTTCATCCGCTGCTTGCCGGCGAAGCCGTTGACCGGGAAGACCCGGTCCAGGTCCCACAGCGTCAGCCCGTGCTGGAGCACGTCCAGGTCGGGGTGCTTGCGGATCTCGAACTCGAGCGGGTCGGTGTCGGCCATCAGGTGGCCGCGCACCCGGTACGCGTGTATCAGCTCGTGCACCCGCGCGGTCTTGTTGATCTGGCCTTCGCTGTCGACGGCCACGTCACGCATCCAGCGCACCGGCTCGTACGGGATGCGCAGCGAGGTGAAGATCTCGTCGTAGAAGCCGCGTTCGCCGAGCAGCAGCTCGTGCATCACCTTGAGGAACTCGCCGGACTGGGCGCCCTGGATGATCCGGTGGTCGTACGTGCTGGTCAGCGTGATGACCTTGCTGATCGCGTTCTCGGCCAGGGTGGCCTCGCTCATGCCCTGGTAGGGGGCCGGGTATTCCATCGCGCCGACGCCGATGATGGCGCTCTGCCCCCGCATCAGGCGGGGGATCGAGTGCACCGTGCCGATGCCGCCCGGGTTGGTCAGCGAGATGGTGGTGCCGGAGTAGTCATCCATGGTCAGCTCGTTGCGGCGGGCGCGCCGGACCACGTCCTCGTACGCCTGCCAGAACTGCCGGAAGTCCATCTGCTCGCAGGCCTTGATGGACGGCACGACCAGGTTGCGGGAGCCGTCCGGCTTGGCCAGGTCGATGGCGATGCCCAGGTTGACGTGCTCGGGGCGGAGCATCGCCGGCTTGCCGTCGACCTCGGTGAAGGAGTTGTTCATCTCCGGGTGCTCGATCAGCGCCCGGACCATGGCGTAGCCGATGAGGTGGGTGAAGCTGACCTTGCCGCCGCGGCCCCGGGCCAGGTGGTTGTTGATCACGATGCGGTTGTCGACGAGCAGCTTCGCCGGGACCGCGCGCACGCTGGTGGCGGTCGGCACGGTGAGCGAGGCGTCCATGTTCTGGACGATCTTGGCGGCCACACCGCGCAGCGGGGTGGTGCCGGCGGTGCTCGCGGCCGGCACCTTGGCGGCCGGCCTGGCCGGGGCCGCCTTCTTGGCCGGGGCCGCCTCGGCGGTCTTCGGCGCCGGCCGGGCGGCGGGCTTCTCGGCCGGCTTGGCCGGCGCGGCCTTGGCGGGAGCCGGCTTCTCGGTGACCCTGGCCACCGCCTCCTGCTGCTCGGCGGGCTCCGGCCTGGCGGCCGGCTTGGCCGGCTTCTCCGGACGCGGTGCGGCGGCGCCGGGCGCCGGCCGGTAGTCGGCGAAGAAGTCGTGCCAGGCCGAGTCGACGCTCGATGGGTCGGCGAGGTAGCGCTGGTACATGTCCTCGACGATCCACTCGTTCGGGCCGAAACCCGCCAGTGGGTTCTCCTGCGATGTCTGCTGGGTCGACACGGCCGCTAATCGCCTCTTTCACGCGGTTGTGAATGTCACGCGGTGGGCCCCGTGCCCGGTTCGCCGGCACAGGGGACGGATCCCAGGCTACGCCGTGCGATTGCCGCAGGCATTCTCGCCTCCGGCTGGTGGCCCGTTTCACAGAAGATGCCAGAAGTTCGGCAAACGCTACGTGTGCAGGCGACTCCTGCTAGACGGCACCAGGCCCCGACCGGTGACGCAGGGTCACCGGTCGGGGCCAGGGTCGGTCGGTGGCTCAGGAGATGTCGCGCCGCCGGATGGTCAGCACGCCGATCACGCCGGTCACCACCGCGTAACCGATCAGCACCGCGGCGCCCGCCCAGCGCGGCGGGTTGCCGGGGATCTCGACCCCGCTCACCATCAGCGAGGAGGCCAGCGACGGCACCAGCAACTGGAGTTCGTTGATCCAGTCACCGAACCGCGACGCCAGCAGCCCGATGGCGATGGCCGCGCCGATGGTGCCGCCCAGGTAGAGCAGGATGCCGGTCACGGTCGCGCCGATCTGGCTGCGGATCAGCACGCCGAGCCCGACACCGAGCACCGACCAGAGCAGGTAGGCCAGCCCGTTCAGGGCCACCGCGCGCCACACCGCCCCGCTGTCGAGATGCGAGCCGACGTCGGTGGCGTTCAGGATCAGCGGCGCGAAGATCAGGTTGAGCACCGTGGTGGCGATCCAGAAGAACAGCGCCAGCACGCCGGCGGCGGCCAGCTTGGCCAGCATCACCGCGGTGCGGTGCGGCGCGGTGAGGAACGTGGTGGTCACCGTCTGGTGGAAGAACTCGCTGGTCACCACCACGATGCCGAGCAGCATCACGATGAGCAGGCCGAAGAACTGGCCGTTGGTGTAGAGGTTGGCGGCGATGCTGTCGGCGCTCGAGACCGCCTGGACCTGGTCGGCCTTGTCGGCCGGCACGTCGCCCACGTTCCCGCTGGCCAGCGCGTCGGTCTGCAACCAGTTGAAGCCCAGCGCGAGCGCCCACAGCGGCAGGCTGATCAGCCCGAAGATCCACCAGGTGCTGGTGGTACGGATCTTGAGCAGTTCGGATCGGACCAGCGTCATCGGATCTCCGCCTTTCCGGCCGTCAGCTCCAGGAAGACCCCTTCGAGGTCCGGACGTTCGGTGGTCAGCTCGTGCAGCTCGACCTTCGCGGCCAGCGCGATCCGGCCCACGGTCGGCGCGTCCACGCCGCTGACCAGCAGCGCGCCGTGCGGGTCGGCGTCCACCGTGGCGGACTGCTCGCGCAGCGCCGCGGTCAGCTCGTCCGCCTGGGGGGTGCGCACCCGGATCCGGGCGCCGTGCGTCATCGAGCCCATCACCTGCTCGACCGGCCCCTGCCGGATCAGCTTGCCGGCCGCGATGATCACTACGTCGTCGGCGAGCAGCTGCATCTCGGAGAGCAGGTGGCTGGAGACCAGCACCGTGCGCCCCTCGGTGGCCAGGCCCTTGAGGAAGCCGCGCATCCAGCGGATGCCCTCCGGGTCCAGGCCGTTCGCCGGCTCGTCCAGGATCAGCACCTGCGGGTTGCCGAGCATCGCGGCGGCGATCCCGAGTCGCTGCTTCATGCCCAGCGAGTAGCCCTTGAACTTGCGCTTCGCCGCCGGGGAGAGCCCGACCAGGGCGAGCGCCTCGTCCGCCCGCTCCTTCGGCAGCCCGGCCGCCGCGCAGATCACCCGCAGGTGGTTGATGCCGGTGCGGCCCTTGTGCGCGCTCGATGCCTCCAGCACCGCACCCACCGTGCGCAGCGGGTCGGTCAGGTCGGCGTACCGGTGGCCGCCGATGGTGGCCGTGCCGGCGGTCGGCGTGACCAGGTTGAGCAACATGCGCAGCGTGGTCGTCTTTCCGGCGCCGTTCGGGCCGAGGAATCCGGTGACCCGGCCCGGCTCGACGGTGAACGACAGATCGTCGACCGCGCGGACGTTCTTGTACTGCTTGGTCAAGCCGGACACGATGATCTGGCCGGTCCCGGCACTGGGGCGTGGTTGCCCGTCGGACATCATTCTCCTCTCCTGCCCCGGCGCGCTCGACGCACGCCGGTGGGCGCCGTTGCGGGGGCGCCCCGCACAGCCTTCCAACCCGCCGCAAGCGGGTCAATCAGGCGGGATGTGTACGCGCCGTCCTCCTCAGGGAGGAGATCACCCGGTCGGCAGCGCGACCCAGGTGGCACGGGCCCGGCCGAGCAACGCGCCGTCCAGACCGTACAGGCTGGTGTGCACCTCGGCCTTCCGGCCCTCGCGGCCGACCGCGAGGCCGGTCACCACGCACGCGTCGCCGGGCCGCGGCAGCGCCGTGACCTGCGCGGCGATCCGACCCAGCACGTACGGGCGGCCGGCGGAGAGCACCGCCCACCCGCCGGGGCAGTCCAGCGCCGCCCAGACCGTGGCGGGCACCACCTCGGCCGGGGCGCGGAACGGCGCGGCGGTCCGCCCGTCCGGCAGCCGGCCGGGAAAGATCCGCAGCCCGTCCGGGTGGTCCGGGCCGCAGACGTAGCAGCCGGGGAACGGGTGGTCCACCAGCCCGGGGTACGCCCGCGCGGCGTCCTCGGCCGTGGCCGGGTCCACCGGCGGCACCACCGCGTCGACCGGCTCGACCCGACGCACCTCGGCGACCAGTCGGCCCTGCGGGTCGCGCACCTCGCCGTCGGCGGCGGCCAGCGGGGTGTCCAGCGGCGGCGGCCGGCGCAACGTGACCTCCACCGGCCCCCGGTCGTCGACAAGCGCGGCGAAGATCCCGGCGCTCCAGCCACCGTTGCCGGAGCCGTCCGGTCCGTGGAAACGGGCCTCGACCAGCACGTGCACCTCCGGGTTCGGGGCCGCCGGCGCCGCCGCCGGTGGTCGCCCGGCAGCCTCGCACA
This sequence comes from Micromonospora sp. NPDC049282, assembly GCF_043197045.1. NCBI lineage: Bacteria > Bacillati > Actinomycetota > Actinomycetes > Micromonosporales > Micromonosporaceae > Micromonospora > Micromonospora sp. NPDC049282. The sequence continues at coordinate 81,257 of NZ_JBICSL010000012.1, read as the reverse complement.
CCCGCCGTCCCCGCTTCGCACGCCACCGCCGACGGGCGTTCACCGGATCGACACCCCTCACCCCGGGTACGGCAACCCGCGGCCCTTACACAGGACCCATGGCCGTTCTGCACGCCGCTGGCGCACCCATCACGACCAGCGGTTATACCCTGCTGATCGCCGACGACCCGACCCTGGTCGCGGCCGCGCAACGCCTGCGCCACGAGGTGTTCGCCGGTGAACTCGGCGCCTCCCTGCCGCCCGGGGCCGCCGGGCTCGACGCCGACGAGTTCGACGCGCACTGCGACCACCTGGTGGTGCTCCGCGAGGGTACCGGCGAGGTGGTCGGCACCTACCGGCTGCTGCCGCCCGGCCGCACCGACCGGCGGTACGCCGACGGCGAGTTCGACCTGCGCGCGCTGGCCCCGCTCCGCCCCCACCTGGTCGAGGCCGGCCGCTCCTGCGTGCACCCGGACCACCGCACCGGCGCCGTGATCAACCTGATGTGGGCCGGCATCTGCCGCTACCTGCACCTGCGTGGCTCCCGCTGGCTCGGCGGCTGCGCCTCGGTGCCGGTCGCCGACGGCGGGGTCGCGGCCGCCGAGGTGTGGGCACAGGCCACCGACCGGCACCTCGCCCCGCCGCCGCTGCGGGTGACCCCGCGCCGGCCCTGGTTCGCCGAGGCGCCGGCCGCCGCCGTGCCCGCCCCGCTCACCCCGGCCGAACGCCGAGGGCTCGTCCCGCCGCTGCTCCGCGGTTACCTGCGGCTCGGCGCCTGGGTGGCCGGCGAACCGGCGTACGACCCGGACTTCGGCTGCGCCGACTACTACGTGCTGTTCTCGCTGGACCGGATGAACCCGCGCCACCTGCGGCACTTCCTCGGTGAGGTGGGCTCGTGACGCTGCTCGTGGACGCCGCCCGCCCGAGCCGGGCCGGCGTCGCCGGTTTCCCGGCCGGCGTCCACCCGCCCGGCGACGGGCTGTGGCGGCCCGCCTCTGGCTGCGGGCCGTGCTGCCTGCCCCCGCCGGCCGCGCCGGACGTGTCCGCCCCGCGCCGGGCCGGCCGGCTGCTCGGCGTACTCGGAATGCTCGTGGCCGGGGCCGGTCTGGCCGCGCTGCTGCCGGTGCTGCCGGCGGCCGACCGGCAGGCCGCGCTGCGCGGTTGGGCCCGGGCGACGCTCCGTGCCCTCGGCGTGCGGCTGGAGGTCCGGGGCCGGCCGCCGCGCCGCCGCGCGCTGCTGGTCGCCAACCACGTCTCCTGGCTGGACGTCCTCGCGGTGCTGGCGGTGTCGCCGGCCCGGATGCTGGCCAAACGGGAGGTCCGGGGCTGGCCGGTCATGGGCGCGCTGGCCGCCGTGGCCGGCACCGTCTTCGTGGACCGGGCCCGGCCGCGTGAGCTGCCGGCCACGGTCGCCCGGGTGGCCGACGCGCTGCGCGCCGGGCATCCGGTGGCGGTGTTCCCGGAGGGTACGACGTGGTGCGGCGCGGCGGCCGGCTGCCGTCCCGGCCGCGGCTTCCGTCCGGCGATGTTCCAGGCGGCGGTGGTGGCCGGCGCGCCGGTGGTGCCGCTGACCGTCGCCTACCGGTACGCGGGCGACCCGAGCACGCTGCCCGCCTTCCTCGGTGCGGAGACGCTCTGGGCGTCGGTGCGCCGGGTGCTGGCCGCCCGGGACCTGACCGTGGCGGTGACCGTGGCCGCCGCGCTGCACCCGGCCGACGGCGCGGACCGCCGGCTGCTGGCCCGCGCCGCCGAGGCCGCGATCCACCTGTCGCGACCCCGGTGAGGCGCGGTCGGAGACGCGACACAGTCTTGTTGAGTCGCGATGTATCGCGTTATGCTCCTCCCGTGACTCGACGTGTCGGGCGACACGTCGTCGAGGGGAGGACGCCATGGCCAGCTGGACGGTCGACGGCCCGCAGCGGATCACGTTGGACGAGCCGGTCACCCGGCTGGACGTCCGGCTGGTCAGCGGCCGGCTCAACGTGGTCGGCACCGACGGTCCGGCCCGGGTCGACGTCACCCGGATCAGTCGCCGGCCGCTCGTGGTCGAGCTGCGCGACGGGCGGCTGAGCGTCCGGCACGAGCGGTTTCCCCGCTGGCCGGGCGTGCTCTGGTGGCTCGGTCAGCTCCGCCGCCGGTTCCGCGCCGAGGTGTCGGTCGCCGTGCCCGCCCAGGCGCTGGCCGACCTGCACCTGGTGGACGGCGCGCTGGTCGCCTCCGGGTTGCGCCGCGACACCCGGGTCGACGTCACCTCCGGCCAGGTCACCCTGATGGGGCTGCGCGGCCGCACCACCGCCAAGGTCGTCTCCGGCCCGGTGGAGGCGCTCGGCATCGGCGGCGACCTCGACCTGGAGACCGTCTCCGGCGAGCTGATCCTGGCCGACAGCGCGCCCGAGCGGGTCCGCGCCCACGCGGTCTCCGGCTCGATCACCTGCGACCTGGACAATCCCCGGGGCAGCGAGATCCGGCTCAGCGCCATCTCCGGCAGCATCACCGTCCGGGTCCGCGAGGACAGCGACCTCAGCGTGCACCTGCACACCACCTCCGGCCGGATCACCAGCGGCTTCCCGCAGATCTGCGGCGGCCAGCACGGCTTCGGCGCGGTCAAGGACAGCCACGGGGTGCTCGGCGGGGGCGCGGGTAAGCTCTGGGCGTCCGCGACGTCGGGCAGCATCGCGCTGCTGGCCCGCCCGGTCACGGACGTCGACGATCAGGAGGACCTGCCGTGACCGCCGTGTTCAGCCACGGGCGGCTCCGGCTCTACCTGCTCAAGCTCCTCGACGACGGTCCCAAGCACGGCTACGAGCTGATCCGTCTGCTGGAGGAGCGCTTCCTCGGGCTCTACGCGCCCAGCGCCGGCACCATCTACCCCCGCCTGCAACGGCTGGAGGTGGAGGAACTGGTCACCCACACCGCGGCGGGCGGGCGCAAGGTCTACGAGATCACCGAGGCCGGGCGCGCCGAGCTGCGGCAACGCGCCGACGAGCTGGCCACCCTGGAGGCCGACATCAGCGCCTCCGTCGAGGATCTCTCCGCGCTGGCCGGCGAGATCCGCACCGAGGTACGCGGCTCCGCGCGCGACCTGAAACGCGAGCTGCGCGAGGTGGCCCGGCAGACCCGGCAGGGCCGCTGGACGCCGCCGCCGACCGTCCGGTCCGGCGGCAACGGGGGCGCGACCCGGCCCGCCGGGTCGCCGCTGCTCGCCGAGTTCGACGAGCGGCTGGCCGCGTTCACCGTCGAGGTCGGCGCGCTGGTCCGGGCCGGGCGGCTGAGCGACAACCAGCTCCGCACCGCGATCCGGCTGCTCGACGGCGCGCTCGACGGGCTGCGGCGACTGCTCCGCTGAGCTCACAGGTTGTTTCCAGCTTCCGCCCAGCGCGACCGCAGCCGGAGCGCGGATGATGGGAGCCATGGCGGCTACCCAGACCGAGGCCCGACTTCTCGTCGTCGAGGACGATCCCAACATCCTCGAACTGCTCTCCGCGAGCCTGCGCTTCGCGGGCTTCGACGTGGCCACCGCGACCAGCGGCAGCGCGGCGCTGCACGCCGCCAAGGACCACCGGCCCGACCTGGTCGTGCTCGACGTGATGCTGCCCGACCTCGACGGCTTCGAGGTCATCCGGATGCTCCGCCAGGGCGGCACGCGTACCCCGGTGGTGTTCCTGACCGCCCGGGACGCCACCGACGACAAGATCCGAGGGCTGACCCTGGGCGGCGACGACTACGTCACCAAGCCGTTCAGCCTGGAGGAGCTGACCGCCCGGATCCGGGCCGTGCTGCGGCGCACCGCGACCGGCGAGCAGGCCCCGTCCCGGCTCACCTTCGCCGACCTGGAGCTGGACGAGGAGACCCACGAGGTGCACCGGGCCGGCCAGCGGGTGCAGCTCTCGCCGACCGAGTTCAAGCTGCTGCGCTACCTGATGCTCAACGCCAACCGGGTGCTCAGCAAGGCGCAGATCCTCGACCACGTGTGGAACTACGACTTCCGCGGCGACGACAACATCGTCGAGTCCTACATCTCCTACCTGCGGCGCAAGGTCGACAACACCCAGCCCCGGCTCATCCACACCCTGCGCGGGGTCGGGTACGTGCTGCGCAAGCCGGCGGCGTGAACGCCCTCCACGACGCGAAGGGCTGGGTGCGCACCGTCCCGCTCCGCCTGAAGCTGGTCGCCTCGGTGCTCGCGCTGGTCGCCCTGGCGCTGGTGGTGATCAGTGGCCTGACCGCCTTCCTGCTGCGCAACTACCTGATCGGGCAGGCGGACGACCAGCTCCGCGGCGGCGCCATCAACGTGGCTCGCACCCTGGACCAGGCAAACGGCAACCCCGTCAAGGTCAACATTCCGTCCGACTACGTGGCCACCACGGTGGCGCCCGACGAGTCGCCCGCCGCGCCCGCGCGCTACGCCGGTCTGCGCGACGAGGAGTTGCCCCGGTTCCCCGCCGACTACGCCGGCTACAAGGACCAGGTGGGTGACCCGTTCACCGTGCGCTCGGAGGACGGCCGGAGCCGGTGGCGCATGTTGTACACCACCCTTCCGGACGGCCGGATCATCGCGTTCGGTCAGCACCTCACCGGCGTCGACGCCGCGGTCCGGCAACTCGTATGGATCGACCTGCTGGTCGGAGGGGCGGTGCTGATCTCGCTCGCGTCGGTCGGCGCGGGCATCGTGCGTACCAGTCTCAAGCCGCTGGTGGAGATAGAGCGGACCGCGGCGGCCATCGCCGGCGGCGACCTGACCCGGCGGGTGCCCGACCCGGAGGAGGGCCGGCCGTGCCCGACCTCCGAGCTGGGCCGGCTCTCCCGGGCGTTGAACGCGATGCTGGCGCAGATCGAGGCCGCGTTCACCGCGCGGGCCGCCTCCGAGGCGGCGGCGCGCAGCGCCGAGGTGGGCGCCCGGGACGCCGCCGCGTACGCGCAGGCGTCCGAGGCGCGGGCCCGCCGCTCCGAGGAGCGGATGCGGCAGTTCATCGCGGACGCCTCGCACGAGCTGCGGACCCCGCTGACCACGATCCGCGGCTTCGCCGAGCTGTACCGGCAGGGCGCGGCGCGGGCCCCGGAGCAGACCGCCGACCTGCTGCGCCGCATCGAGGACGAGGCGTCCCGGATGGGGCTGCTGGTCGAGGACCTGCTGCTGCTCGCGCGGATGGACCGGGAGCGGCCGATCGCGCTGGCCCCGGTGGAGCTGCCGGTGCTGGCGTCGGACGCGGTCGAGGCGGCCCGGGTGGTCGACCCGGACCGGCGGATCGAGCTGGAGCGGGAGCCGGGCGCGGGCCAGTTGGTGGTGCTCGGCGACGACGCCCGGCTGCGGCAGGTGATCGGCAACCTGATGACCAACGCGCTCACCCACACCCCGTCGGACGCCGCGGTGACGCTGCGGCTGCGGGCGGAGCCGGGGAACCTCGCCGTGGTGGAGGTTTCGGACACCGGCCCCGGCCTCACCTCGGAGCAGGCCGAGCGGGTCTTCGAGCGGTTCTACCGGGTGGACGCCGCCCGGACCCGCCGGGCCGGCCGGCCGGCCAGCACCGGCCTCGGCCTGGCCATCGTCGCCGCGCTGGTGGCGGCGCACCACGGCACGGTGGAGGCGGCGGAGACGCCGGGCGGCGGAGCGACGTTCCGGGTGAAGCTGCCGCTGCTGACCGAGGCGCCCGAGCCGGGCGAGTGACTTACAGAAAACATTCAGGCGGATCCCAGGCTGGTGACAGTGCCACGGGGAAAGCTGTAGGCATGACCGACCACGAGACCGAGCCGCAGCGGTCGCCGGCCCCCGCCGACGCCGAGCCGTCGCACCACACCGCCGAGCTGCCCCGCGCCCAGAGCGGGACATCGGACTCCACCCCGGCCGCCGCGTCGGTTCCGGCCGACTCCCCGGCCGCCGGAACCACCGCACCCGCCGACACCCCGGCCAGCCCGTACGCGCCCGCGTCCGGCGCGCCGGCCGGCCCGTACGGTCCGCCGGCCGGCCCGTACGGTCCGCCGGCCGCGACCCCGGCCAGCCCGTACGCCCCGCAGTACCCGGTCTCCGGGCAGCCGCAGCAGCCGCATCCCTGGTACGGGGGGCAGCAGCACGGCGGCTGGGCCCAGCAGGGCGGCGCCGGCTACCCACCGGCCCAGCACGCCGGCGGGCCGGTGCCTTCCTACCAGGCGCAGCCGGAACACCAGCCGTATCACCAGCACCAGCACCAGGCCGGCCAGCCGGTCCCGCCGTGGGGCCAGCAGCAGCCGGCGCGGCCGAGCCGGGCCGGCAAGTTCGTCGGCGCGGGCGCGCTGGCGCTGGCCCTGATGCTCGGCTCGGGCGTGGCCGGTGGCGCGCTGGCGCTCGCCCTCGACGACGGCGGCGGGATCACCCGCACCTACTCCGCCGCTCCGGTGATCAACAGCGCCGATCTGCCCAAGATCGCGGCGTCCGTGCAGGACAGCATCGTCACGATCATGACGGACAGCGGTGAGGGCTCCGGGGTGATCCTCAGCGCCGACGGGTTCGTGCTGACCAACAACCACGTGGTCGCCTCCGCCGCCGGCAACACCGTGAAGGTGGTCTTCGCCGACGGCAGGACCGCCTCGGCGAAGATCGTCGGGACCGACCCGAAGACCGACCTCGCGGTGGTCCAGGCCAGCGGCGTGAGCGGCCTGAAGGCGGCGAAGTTCGGCGACAGCGACGGCATGCAGGTCGGCGACCAGGTGCTCGCGCTGGGCAGCCCGCTCGGCCTGCAGGGTTCGGTGACCGCCGGCATCCTCAGCGCTCGCGACCGCACCATCTCCGCCGGTGAGGGCGGCCAGCAGCAGCAGAGCCCGCAGGGCGCCAGCTCGATCTCCGGCCTGCTGCAGACCGACGCCCCGATCAACCCGGGCAACTCCGGCGGCGCGTTGGTCAACACCCGGGGTGAGGTGATCGGCATCAACACCGCGATCGCCACCGCCGGGCAGGGCAGCAACGGCAACATCGGCGTCGGCTTCGCCATCCCGAGCAACAAGGCCAAGGACGTGGCCGAGAAGCTCCAGCGCGGCGAAAAGATCAGCCACCCCTCCCTCGGGGTCAGCGTGAACGCGGCCGAGGACGGCGGCGCGCTGGTCGCCGCCGTCACCCCGGGCAGCGCCGCCGAGAAGGCCGGGCTCCAGCGGGGCGACGTGATCACCAAGTTCGGTGACAAGCCGGTCAACGACTCCAACGACCTGGTCGGCGCGGTGCAGGCCGGCAAGGTCGGCGACCGGGTCGAGATCCAGTTCAAGCGAAACGGATCCGACGAGAAGGCAACCGTGACGCTCGCCGAGACGTCATAGTCCACGAGACCTGCCTCCCTCCCGGGCGGCGGGCGACGGAGCCAAGGGGGTTGGCTCCGCCGCCCGCCGCCCCTCCTCGTCTGCTCACCCGATGCGGGTGAGCCCGGCCGACCTGGCCGGCGGGCCGCCGTTTACCGCCTGCCGCCTCGGGAACCCGTCGCCGATCGGGTACGCCGGGGTACCAGCGGGGAGGGACTCGTGGCCGTGAACCAGCCGCCGTCCGAGCGCGCGCGGGCCGGGCCGCTCCGGATCGCGATGGTGGTCCCGCCGTGGCTGTCCGTGCCGCCACCCGGCTACGGCGGGCTGGAAACCCTGGTGGCCGGTCTGGTCGACACGCTCGTCGACCACGGGCACGCGGTGACGCTCTTCGGCGCCGGCACGGAGCACGGCACCGCCGCCGAGTTCGTCTCGACCTGCGCCGAGCTGCAGTACGACAGGCTGGGCGAGTCGCTGCCCGAACTGGCCCACCTGGCCCACGTCGACCGGCTGGTCGGCCCGGCGGACTTCGACCTGGTGCACGACCACAGCACCATCGGCCCGCTGGTGGCGGGCCGGCGTCGCGTCCCCACCGTCGCCACGGTGCACGGCAACCCGGTCGGCGAGTACGGCACCGTGCTGAGCAACACCGACCGGGGGGTCGGCCTGATCGCGATCTCGCACGCCCAGCGCCGGGCCAACCCCGGCCTGCCCTGGGTCGGCACGGTGCACAACGCGATGCCGCTGCGGGACTTCCCGCGCAAGCGGGCGCCGGGGCGCGGGCCGGTGCTCTGGCTCGCCCGGTTCAGCCCGGACAAGGGCCCCGACGTGGCGATCCGCGCCTGCCGGGCGGCCGGGTTGCCGCTCACCCTGGCGGGCAAGTGCAACGAGCCGGCCGAGCGCCGCTATCTCGAGCAGGTGGTGGAGCCGCTGCTGGGCGACGACGTCAGCCTGGTGGTGAACGCGGACCGCGAGGTCGTGCTGCGGCTGCTGCTCGAGGCTCGGTGCCTGGTCATGCCGATCCAGTGGGCCGAGCCGTTCGGCATGGTGATGGTGGAGGCGATGGCGACCGGCACGCCGGTGGTGGCGTTGCGCCGCGGTGCCGTGCCGGAGCTGGTCCGTACCGGGATCACCGGGCTGGTCTGCGACCACGCCGAGGAGTTGCCGGCGGCGCTGCGCGCGGCGGCCGACCTGGACCCCGCCGACTGCATCGCGCACGTGGCCCGGAACTTCTCGGTGGAACGGATGGCCGCCGACCACGAGGCGGTCTACCGGGGCTTCCTGGCCGGGCGGGCGACGGCGGACGGCCCCTGGGCGGTCGCCCCGCTCCTCGCCGGCTGACCGCTGCTCAGGCGCGTCCGGCCACCAGTGCCGCCGCGGCGGCGTCGAGCTGCCGCGCGTACCCGGGGGCGATGCTGCCCTCGCGCCGGCGCTCGACGATCTTGCCGCGGAGCCGTTCCACGGCGGCGGTCACCGCGCCCTCGTCACTCGCGGCCACCGCGTTGCGCAGCAGGTTGCGCAGGTCCACCCCGACGTCCTCGCGGATCTGACCGTCCGCCAGCCCGGCCTCGATCAGCCCGTCCACCCGCTCGGCCGGATCCGTCGCGTCGCCCGCCGGCGGCGTCGGGGCGGCGGTGGTCGGCGCGCCGGTCGGCTCGGTCGGCGCCGTGGCGGTCGGGTCCTGCGTCGCCGGCGGCGCGCCGGTGGGCGCCTCCACCGGCCCGGCGGTCGGCAGCACCCGCGGGTCGACCGGCCGGTCCGGGGTCAGCGCCGGCACCAGCAGCGCGGCGGCGGCGACCAGCACCACGCCGGCGCCCGCCAGCACCAGGCCCCGCCGCCGCGCCGGCGGGGACGGCGGCTCCGGGGGCGTGGACGTCGACGTCGACGGCGTCGGCGCCGACGCCGGCCGGGTCGGCGCGGACGTCAGCGCGGGCAGCGTCATCGTCGGCGCCAGCATGGTGGTCGCCTGCGGGTCGGCGGGCAGCAGCTGGTCACGCAGCGCGGCCGCGACCTGGTGCGCGGTGGGCCGCTGCCGTGGGTCGCGGGCCAGGCAGCGCAGGCAGATGTCCGCGACCGGCCGGGGCAGCCCCGGTACGCCGTCGAGCGTGGGCGGCGGGCTCTCCGCCAGCGCCGCGCTGAGTTGCTCCCAGGTGTCCGCCGGGTACGGCGGTTGGCCGGTCAGCGTCTCGAAGAGCAGCACGCCGAGCGAGTAGACGTCGGTGGCCGGCTGGGCCGGCGCCCCGTCCAGCCGTTCCGGCGCCACGTACGCCGGGGTGCCGAACGTGCCGCCGTCCTCGTCCTCGTCCGGCGCGCCGACCCGGGTGGCGATGCCGAAGTCGAGCACCTTCGCCCCGACGCCGGTCATCATCACGTTGGCCGGGGTGACGTCCCGGTGCACGATGCCGAGCCGGTGCGCCGCGGCCAGCGCCTCGGCCACCTGGGCGCCCGTCTCCACCGCCGTCGGCCAGGGCAGCGGGCCCTCGGTCAGCCGGTGTTCCAGCTCCTCGCCACTGAGCAGCTCCATCACCACGAACGAGGTGATCGAGCCGTCCGGGGCCACCGTCTCGCCGTAGTCGTGCACGGCGGTGACGTGCGGGTGGTCGAGCTGGGCGGCCGAGCGGGCCTCCTCGCGCACCATGTCGCGGAACCGGGCGTCGGCGGCGAGCGAGGGGGCGAGGACCTTCACCGCCACCACCCGGTCGAGGACCTCGTCGCGGGCCCGCCAGATCACCGACATGCCGCCGGCGCCGATCCGGTCGATGAGCCGGTACCGCCGGGCCAGCAGACGGCCGGCCTGGAGTGTCGCCTTCACCTCGCACCTGCCCTGGGCTCGGGAGCGCTATCAGGTTGCGGGAATGTGTCCGACCTGTCAACGGGCCTCGATCTCCGGTGGCGCTGCGCGCCGCCGCGATGGCGTGGGGTGACCGGCCGTCCGGCCCGGTGGCACCGGCGGGCCGGGCTGTGGGCCGCGTGCCAGGATGAACGGCATGGCAGGCGGTCCGGTGGCGTTCGTGCTCGGCGGCGGGGGAGTGCTGGGCGCGGTCGAGGTGGGCATGCTGCGTGCCCTGTTCCGCGCCCGGATCCACCCCGACCTGGTGCTCGGCACGTCGATCGGCGCGGTCAACGGCGCGCTGGTCGCCGCCGACCCGACCGAGTCGGTCACCGACCGGCTGGTCCGGCTCTGGGCCTCCCCGGAGGCGAGCGAGGTGTACGGCGACTCGGTCGCCCGGCAGCTACGCCGGTTCGCCGCGCGCACCCACCTGCACTCGCCGCGCCCGCTGCGCCGGCTGCTGGAGAGCGAGCTGGGCGAGGCGACCACGTTCGCCGACCTGGCCGTGCCGTTCCGGTGCTGCGCCGCGAACATCGAGCGCGCCGCCGAGCACTGGTTCTCCGCCGGGCCGGTGGTGCCGGCGGTGCTCGCGTCCGCCTCGGTGCCCGGGCTGCTGCCGCCCGCCCAGATCGCCGGGCAGCACTACATCGACGGCGGGGTGGTCAACTCGATCCCGGTCGGCGAGGCGGTGGCGGCCGGGGCGACGCGGATCTTCGTACTCCAGGTGGGCCGGATCGAACGCGAGCTGAGCCCGCCCCGCCGGCCGTGGGAGATCGCCCAGGTCGCGTTCGAGATCGCCCGAAGGCACCGGTTCGCCCGGGAGATGGCGGCGCTGCCCGACGGCGTCGAGGTGCACGTGCTGCCGACCGGCGGGCTGGACCCGCGCGACGACAGTCCCTGGGCATACCGGGACATGGCGGCGGTGGGGCGGCGGATCAGCCGGGCGTACACCGCCTCCCGCCGCTACCTGGACACCGCGCTGGACCGCTGATGCCGCTGCCACCCCGCTGGGTCCGCCGGCTGCTGCTCGCGCCGGGCGTCGTGCTGCTCGCCTTCGCCGTGGTGATCACGCTGCCGGGCTGGGCATTGCTGGCGCTGGCCGCGTCGCCGCTGGTACCGGGGCGGCTGCGCCCGCTGCGGCTGCTCTGGATCGGCGCCGTCTACCTGGTCTGGGACGCCGCCGCGCTGCTCGCCCTCTTCCTGCTCTGGCTGGCCTCCGGGTTCGGCCGGCACAAGCGGTCGCCGGCCTTCCAACGGGCTCACTACGTGGTCGCCGGCCGCTTCCTGCGGGCGCTGTTCTGGCAGGCCCGGTGGACGCTGCGGCTGAGCATCGACGTGGTCGGCACCGACCCGGACACCGCGCTGCCCGGCCGGCCCGAGCTGGTGCTCTGCCGGCACGCCGGACCGGGTGACTCGTTCATCCTGATCCACGCGCTGGTGAACTGGTTCCACCGGGAGCCCCGGATCGTGCTCAAGGAGAGCCTCCAGTGGGACCCGGCCATCGACGTGCTGCTCAACCGGTTGCCCAACCGGTTCATCGCGCCCGGCCCGGACGGCCGTGACTCGGCGGTGCGGCAGATCGGGCACCTGGCCACCGGCCTCGACGACGACGACGCCTTCGTGATCTTCCCGGAGGGCGGCAACTTCACCCCGTCGCGCCGGCTGCGCGCGATCGCCCGGCTGCGCGCGCTCGGCCTGGAGCGGATGGCGCTGCGCGCCGAGCGGATGCAGCACGTGCTCGCGCCGCAGCCGGGCGGTCTGCTCGCCGTGCTCGACGCCGCGCCGGACGCCGGGGTGATCTTCGTGGCGCACACCGGCCTGGACCAGATGCTCACGGTCGCGGACGTGTGGCGTGAGCTGCCGATGGACAAGCGGATCGTGATGCGGTTCTGGTCCGTGCCGCCCGAGGAGATCCCGGCCGGCAGGCAGGAACGGATCGACTGGCTGTTCGACTGGTGGGCTCGGATCGACAGGTGGGTGGCGGCGAACCGGGACGGCACGACCGACGCCTGAGCGGGCTTTCCCGCCCGGGTCCGGCGCGGCGGCCCGGTCGCCGCGTAGGGTGCGCTGGTGGAGCAGATCTGCGTGGTGACGACGGTGGTGGACGCCCGCCGGGTGGCGGACGTGTTGGCGGCCGCGGCCGTCGCCGGCCGCCTGGCGGCGTGTGCCCAGGTCGGCGGGCCGGTCGACAGCACCTACTGGTGGCAGTCGGCGATCCAGACCACCGCCGAGTGGTGGGTACGGTTCAAGACCACGCCGGACCGGGTGGACGCGCTTGTCGACCAGCTCCGCGCCAACCATCCGTACGAGGTGCCGGAGATCCTGGTCAGCCGGGAGGACAGCGGCAACCCCGACTACACGGCCTGGGTGCGCGAACACACCCGCCCCTAGGTACGCCTACTCTGTCCGCCCACCGTGCCGTCCGCGAGGCTGGCGGGGTGGAGAACACCGGCTACCCCTGCCCCGGTTGCGGCGCACCGGCCGACCTCGTCGTCGGCTGCCGCGCCTGCGGTCGCCCGCCCTACCCGCCCGCCGCCGAGGTGCTGCGGCTGGACCGGGAGATCGTCGCGTTGACCCCGCGGGTGGACGCGGCCCGGCTCGCGTACCAGGAGTTGTCCGGCCGGCTGTCCACGGTCCGCCAGCGGCGCTCGGCGCTGGCCGCCCGGATCCGGCAGGAGATCCCCGCCCCGCGCCCGGTCGCCGCTCCGGTGCCGGTGCCGGCCCGGCCGGCGCCGCCCGCCGCCGTCCCGGTGCGCCCCGGCGGCGCGGAAACCTCCACCCGGGCGGTGCAGGGCCTGCTTTTCGTCCTCGGTGGACTGCTGCTCGGCACCGCCGCGGTGGTCTTCACCGCGGTCGCCTGGGCGGCGTTCGGGGTGGCCGGCCGGGCGCTGATCCTGCTCGGCGTCACCGTGCTGGCGCTCGCCGCGCCGCTGCCGGCCCGGGCGCGCGGCCTGCGCGGCACCGCCGAGACGATCGCCGCGGTCGGGCTGCTCCTGGTGCTCCTGGACGGGTACGCGGCGTGGTCGGTGGACCTGCTCGGGGTGGCCGGCTGGCCGGGTAGCCGGTATGCCGCGCTGGTCGCGGCCGTGACCGGGGTGGTGGCGGCCGGGTACGCGCGGCTGAGCCGGCTCACCGCGCCGTGGTTCGCGGCGTGGCTGGCCGCGCAGCCGGTGCTGCCGCTGGCCGTGGCGGCGGCCCGGCCGACGGCGGCCGGCTGGGCGCTGGCCCTGACCGCGCTGGCGCTGGGCGACCTCGTGGTGGTGGTCGTCCTGCGCCGCCGGGTCGCCGGCGGCGCGTCGCGAGGGGGCGACGCGCCGCCGGTGGCGGCCGGTCCGGCGGCCCGGGCCGGGGTGGTGCTCGGCTGGCTCGGATACGGCGGGGCGCTGGTCCTGGCGGCCGGTTGCGCGCTGGTGCCGCTGGCCGTGGGCCGCGCCGCCGGTACCGCGCTGCTCGCCGGTGGCCCGCTGCTGGTGGTGGCGTCGGCCCTGGTGGTGGGCGCGTTCGCGGCCGGCGGCCCGGTGCTGCGCGCGGAGGCCACCGGACTGCTGGTGCCGGTGCTCGCCGCCGCGCTGGTGCGACCGGTCGCCGCCGGGCGGCCCGGGCTGCTGCTGCTCGCGGCCGGGCTGGTGGTGGCGGCGCTGGCCGGGGCGGTCCGCGCGCTGCCGGCCCGGCTCCGGACCGGTCCCCGGCTGGGGGCCCTCACCGTGGCCGCCGGCCTGGGGGCGCTCGCCGTGGTGCTGACCGGCCTGGTCGCCGCCGCCACCGCGATCGCGGCGTTCCCGGCCTGGCAGGGCGGCCGGGCCGTGCCGGTCCCGTCCTGGGGCTGGCAGTTGCCGCCGGCGCTGCTGCTCGTCGCCGGGGCGGTGGCGTTGCTCGCGCCCCGGGCCGCCCGGCCGCTGGTCGGGGTGCTCGCGGCCACGCTGACCGTCCTCGCCGCGCCGGCCGTGGTGGCCGTGCCCTGGCCGGCGGTGCTGGTCGCCGACCTCGCGGTGGCCGCCGTGCTGCTGCTGGGCGCCGTGCTCCGGCCACGCCGAGGCGCGGTCACCGTGACGGTCGCCGCGTCGACCGCCGCGCTGCTGGCCGGGCACGCGCTGCTGGTCGGCTGCGCGGCGCCGGCCGGCGCCGGTGCCGTGCTCGCGGTGACCGCCGGGCTCGGCGTGGCGGTGGCCGCGCTGGGCCGGCGCGGGTCGGGGGCGCAGCCGGTCGTCGCCGGGATCGCGTTGGCCGTGGCGCTGCTCGCCGTGCCGGCGGGCGTGGCCGTCGCGCTGTTCGGCCTGGGCGCGCCGCCCTGGTGGCAGTTGCGGGGCGGGACCGCCGCCGTCGTGCTGCCGGTGCTCGCCGTCGTCGCGGTCCGCCGCCGGTGGCCCGACCTTCGCCGGTACGCCTCGGCAGGACTCGCGGTGGCGCTCGCCGGGGTCGGCCTCGGGCCGCTGGTCGCCTCCGGCGGCGAGCCGGTGGGGCTCTACGCGGTGGCGGGGGCGCTGCTGGCGCTCGCGGCCGGTGGCGGGGCCCGCCCGCCGCTGGCCCTCCGGGTGGTCGGCGTGGTGCTGGCCGGCCTGGCGTTGCTGGCCGCCGCCCCGGCCGCGCTGACGGTGCTGGGGGGCCTGCCGGTCCGGCCCTGGTCGGGCGCGCCCGCCGGCACGGCGGTCCCGGTGGGGACGGGCCGCGCCGGGCTGGTGCTGCTGCTCCTGGGTGTCGCCGCGGCGGCGTACGCCCGGTCGGCGGCGACGCCTGCCCGGGCTGCTGCGGCGGGCCCGACCCGGGCTGCGGCGGGCCCGGCCGGGCCGGGTGCCGGTGCTCCGGCGTACGGCGGGGGTTCCGGCTGGTGGTTGTCGGCGCCGGCCGGGCTGCCCTTCGGCGCGGTGGCGCTGCCGGTGCTGCTCGCTGCGGCCGGCGCGCCCTGGCCGGTGGTGCCGGCGGTGGCGTTCGGGACCGGGCTCGCCGCGCTGCTGACCGCCGCGCTCGTCGGCGTGCGCGCGGTGCTGCCCGCTGGGGCGCGTCCGGAGGCGGGCGCCCAGGCGGTCGCGCTGCCCGGCGCGCGTTCAGCCGGGGCACCGGCTGCGCGCGCGGCGGCGGTGCTGCTGCCGCTGGGGGCGGTGCTCGGTGGCTTCGGGTTCGGCGGGCTGCTCGCCACCCGGGCCGGGACGCTGGTCGGGCTGGGGGCGCTGGTGGTGGCCGGCATCGTGGCGGGGATTGCGGGCCGCTCGCCCGGGGTCCGGCTCACCGGCTGGCTCGGCGCCGTGTCGGCGGCCACCGGCTTCGCGGTCACCGCGCCGCTGGCCGGCGGGCTGCCGCTGCGTACGGCCGGGTTCACGGTCCTGGCCGTCGCGGCCCTGACCCTGCACGCGGCGCCGGCCCTGCGGACCACCCCCGGGTTCGTCGATCTTGGACTTGTGGTCGTTGACGAAAGGCGCGAACCCGACAACGTGGGCGCCACAACTCCTGGATCGACGAGGCGGGTGGCGGCGGCGCTGGAGGGGGTGGCGCAGGGGGTGGCGCTGCTTGCGTTGCTGCTCACCGGTGGGGCGCTGCGGCACGCGGCGGGGGTGTGCGTGCTGTGGGGCGTGGCGGTGGCGGTCCGGGTGCTGCGCCGGGGCGAGACGCCCGCCCGGCGTCGAGGGCTCGCGGCGGTCGCGGCCGGCAGCGAACTGCTCGGTGGCTGGCTGCTGCTGGCCGCCGGTCAGGTGGCGGTGCTGGAGGCATACACGGTGCCGGCGGCGCTGCTCGCCCTCGGCGCCGGCCTGGTGGCGCTGCGACACCGGCCGGGGCTGACCAGCTGGCTGGCGCTCGGCCCGGGGCTCGCTGCGGCGCTGCTGCCCAGCCTGGTCTCGGTGCTGGCGGCGCCGGACCCGCAACCGTTGCGGCGGCTGGCGCTCGGCACGGTGGCGGTCGGCGCCGTGTTCGGTGGGGCGGTCCGGCGCTGGCAGGCGCCGGTCGTGCTGGGCGCGGCGACGCTGGTGCCGTTGGCGCTGCACGAGCTGGCCCGGGGGTGGGACCTGCTGCCCCGATGGATCTTCCTCGCGCTGGGCGGGTTGGCGCTGATCGGCCTGGCGGCCACGTACGAGCGACGCCGGCGCGACCTGGCGCGGCTGCGGGCGGCCGTCGCCCGGCTGGGCTGACCGGCATCGAACGGTGGACCCTGGTGGGGTGGCCGGAGCCCGGTCAGGACGCTGCCGCCACCGGCCCGTCGACGCGGGTGGCGGGGGCCGGGCGGCGGGTCAGCACCCGGGGGCCGGCTTCGGTGACCGCGACCGTGTGCTCGGAGTGGGCGGTGCGGGAGCCGTCGGCGGAGCGGATGGTCCAGCCGTCGTCGTCGACCCGGATCGCGTCGGTGGATCGGCAGAGCCAGGGCTCGATGGCGATGGTGAGGCCGGGGGCGAGCCTCATGCCCCGGCGGGGCCGGCCGCTGTTGGCCACGTGCGGGGCCTCGTGCATGGTGCGACCGATGCCGTGGCCGCCGAACTCGCCGTTGACGCGGTAGCCGTAGGAGTGGGCGACCTCGCCGATCGCGGCGGAGACGTCGCCGAGGCGGCCGCCGGGCTGGGCGGCGGCGATGCCGGCCTCCAGCGCGACCTCGGTGGCCTCGATCAGCGTCAGGTCGGCCGGGTCGGGGTCGCCGACGACGAAGGAGAGCGCGGAGTCGGCGGCCCAGCCGTCGATGGTGACCGCCATGTCGATGCTGAGCAGGTCGCCGTCGCGCAGCGCGTAGTCGTGCGGCAGGCCGTGCAGCACCGCGTCGTTGACCGACAGGCACAGCACGTTGCGGAACGGACCGCGACCGAACGAGGGGGAGTAGTCCCAGTAGCAGGATTCGGCGCCCCGTTCGGCGATCCGGCGGCGGGCGTGGTGCTCGATGTCCATCAGGTTGACGCCGACCGCGGCCACGCCGCTCAGCTCGGCGAGCAGTTCGCCGACGAACTGGCCGGTCACCGCCATCCGGTCGATCTCCGCGGCGGACTTCAGCTCGATCACGATACTCTTCCTCTCCCCGATGCGGTATTTTTATACCACGCCCGGTCCGGGCGCTCCCGGAGGGTTATCCTGCTGCCATGGTTCGCCAGCCACTGACGCCCGAACAGATCGCCGCGGGCCGGCGCCTCGGTGCCGCGCTGCGGTCGGCACGGGCCGGCCGCGGCCTCGTCGAGGTGGCGCTGGCGGCCGGCATCTCACCCGAGACGCTGCGCAAGATCGAGGCGGGTCGCCTGCCCGCGCCGGCCTTCGGCACCGTGGTCGGCCTCAGTCGCGCCCTCGACGTCCCCCTCGCCGACCTGGCCGACGTCTGGCTGGCCGACCTGTCCGCCCGCCGGGCGTCCTGACCGCGCCGGCCGGCCGGAGGTAGGGGCAGCACCACCCTGAACGTGGGGGCTGACGGGATTACCCAGCGCTACCAATCATGGCAGCATCAGTAACGGAGAGTCGCCTACCGGAGCGCGACTCGCGGCACCGGAGGGCGACATCGGATGAGTTCTTCGACGTTGGCGGCACCGAACGTCCGGCGGGGCAGCGACTACGCGCGCCTGTCCCGCCAGGTCGCCGAGGCGGGGTTGTTCGACCGGCGGCCCGGCCGGTACGCGGTCCGTATCGCGCTCACCCTGGGCGCGTTCCTGGCCGGCTGGGTGCTGGTGGCGGCCGTCGGCGACTCCTGGTGGCAGCTCCCGCTGGCGGTCGTGATGGCGGTGGCCACCACCCAGGTCGCGTTCCTCGGGCACGACGCCGGGCACCGGCAGATGTTCCGCCGGCGCGGGCCGAGCGAGGCGGCCGGCCTGGTCGCCGGCAACCTCGCCGTGGGGCTCAGCTACGGCTGGTGGGTGGACAAGCACAACCGCCACCACGCCAACCCGAACCACGCCGACGAGGACCCGGACGTCGGCGCGGGCGCGCTGGTCTGGACGCACGAGCAGGCGCTGGCGACCCGGGGCCTGAGCCGGTGGATGGCCCGCCGGCAGGCGTGGCTGTTCTTCCCGATGCTGCTGCTGGAAGGGCTGGCGCTGCACGTGGCGAGCGTCCGGGCGCTGACCGGACGGGAGCCGGACGGCCGGTGGCGCGTCCCGATGCGGCACCGGGCCGTGGAGGCGCTGCTGCTCGCGGCGCACGGCGTCGGCTACGTCGGCCTGCTCCTGGCGGTGATGTCACCGGGCAAGGCGTTGCTCTTCGCGGCCGTGCACCAGGGACTCTGGGGCCTCTACATGGGGTGCGCGTTCGCCCCGAACCACAAGGGCATGCCGATGCCCACCGCCGACGACGGGCTCGACTACCTGCGCAAGCAGGTGCTCACTGCCCGTAACGTGCGCGGCGGCCGGCTCGTCGACCTGGCGCTGGGCGGCCTGAACTACCAGATCGAACACCACCTGTTCCCGAACCTGCCCCGCGCCAACCTGCGCCGGGCCCAACCGCTGGTCCGGGCGTACTGCGGCGAGCAGGGCATCCCGTACGCGGAGACCGGGCTGATCGAGTCGTACCGGCAGGGTCTGGCGCACCTGCACGACGTGGGGCGACCGCTGCGCGCGGGCTGAGCGCGGCGGGCCGGGCGGGGTGTCGGGGGCACCCCCGCCCGGTGGCGCGTGTCCCTTACCGGCGTACGCGGAAAGCCGCCGGTGAGGGCGGCCGGTAGGGTCGTCGCATGGTGGACGGGCGCGACATCGTGCGGAGCGCGGCATGAGATTCGAGATCAGCAAGGTGCTGGACGCCATCGAGGGACGGGTCTGCACCGACCCCTCGCTGGCGCGGGCCGTGGTCGACCTGGCCGAGGTGATCCGGTGGCAGAGCCTCGACGGCGGGCGGCCGGCCAGCCTGTTGCGGCTCGGAATGGTGATCGACGCGTTGTCCCGGCAGATCGGGGAGGACAGCGTCCAGGTCTACGCGATCGTGCACCGGGCGCTGCTGTCCGACGCCGACCTGACCTCCAACGAGCGGATGGTGGTCCGCCGCTGGGCCGACGACGGCCTGGTCGAGGTGCTCGACCAGCCCGGGGACCGGATGCTGGAGGTGGCCGACCTGCTCGGCCTGCCGGTGCTCACCCGGGCCCGGCTCGACGGGCTGATCGGCCGGTACCCGTGGGTCGGCCAGGCCGGCCGGGTGCTCGCCCCGGTCCCCGGCGCCGGCGGACCGGTCTTCATCGCGCACGTCGGCGGCGGCCAGGACCCGGCCACGGGCAGCCGCTCACCGGCCGGGGTCAAGCTGCTCTCCCGGCAGTGGCGTTGTCCCGAGTCGGGCTGCGCGCTCTTCGGCGGCGGTGGGGGCGGCGGCGCCTTCGCCGACCTGGCCGGGATCGACCGGGCCCCGTCCGAGCAGCCGCCGCCCACGCTGCGTACCGGCGCGCCGACCTGCCCCCGGCACGGCGCGCGCCTCTCCGACGCCGGTCAGCGCCCGCGCAGCGAGGTGCTGGCGGTGCGGATCGGCGGGTTGGTGCGGCAGCGGTTCGTGCTCACCGAGACCGAGCCGGTGGCGGTCGGGCGGGCGCCGGACGGGCCCGGCGGGGTGCAGCTCGGCCAGTGGCTCAACGACGAGGCCCGGCGCTGGGTCAGCCGCAGCCACGTCCGCTTCGACCTGGGGCGCGCGGGCGAGGTGGTGGTCACCGACACCAGCACCAACGGCTCCGGCGTACGGCCGGGCGGGTCGATGGTCGAGGCGGAGCGGATCCCGCTGCCGCCGCAGCAGTCCCGGACGCTCGGCGAGGGGGACCTGATCGAGCTCTACCCGGGCGTGCAGATCGGGCGGGCCGCCGAGACGGCCAGCGACGCGACGTACACCCCGAACTCGGTGATGGCCGAGGCGCCGACCATGGCGATGCGGCTGCCGCGCGCCTGACCGACGTGCGAGAAGGGCGCCGGGACCGTCGTGGTCCCGGCGCCCTTCTTCGGGTACGAGGTCAGCCGGCCAGCACGGCGGCGAGCTGCGCCACCGCGTGGTCGATCTCGTCGGCGGTGATCACCAGCGGCGGGGCGAGCCGGATGGTCGAGCCGTGGGTGTCCTTGGCCAGCACCCCCCGCTCCATCAGCCGCTCGCACGCCTGCCGGCCGCTCATCAGCGCCGGGTCGATGTCGACGCCGGCCCACAGGCCGCGCACCCGGACCGCGACGAGGCCCTTGCCGAGCAGCCCTTCCAGGCCGGCCCGCAGCCGCTCACCCAGCTCGGCCGAGCGGCGCTGGAACTCGCCGGTGGCGAGCAGCCGGACCACCTCGGTGGCGACCGCGCAGGCCAGCGGGTTGCCGCCGAACGTCGAGCCGTGCTGGCCCGGCTGGAGCACACCCAGCACGTCGGCGTTCGCGGCCACCGCGGAAACCGGCACGATGCCGCCGC
Organism: Micromonospora sp. NPDC049282; assembly: GCF_043197045.1. Lineage (NCBI taxonomy): Bacteria > Bacillati > Actinomycetota > Actinomycetes > Micromonosporales > Micromonosporaceae > Micromonospora > Micromonospora sp. NPDC049282. The sequence continues at coordinate 60,892 of NZ_JBICSL010000012.1, read as the reverse complement.
CGAGCGCCTTGCCCAGCAGGTACATGTCCGGGACGACGCCCTCCAGGTCGCAGGCGAACGTGGTGCCGGTGCGGCCCAGGCCGGACTGGATCTCGTCGGCGACGAACAGCACGTTGCGCTCGGTGCAGACCGCGCGGACGCCCGGCAGGTAGCCCTCCGGCGGCACCACGACGCCCTGCTCGCCCTGGATCGGCTCCAGCAGCACGGCCACCGTGTTCTCGTCGATCGCCGCGGTCAGCGCGGCCAGGTCGCCGTAGGGGACCACGGTGAAGCCCGGCGTGTACGGCCCGAAGTCGGCGCGCGCGTCCTCGTCGGTGGAGAAGCTGACGATCGTGGTCGTACGGCCGTGGAAGTTCCCCTCCGCCACCACGATGTTGGCCTGACCCGGGGTGACGCCCTTGACCTGGTAGCCCCACTTGCGGGCGACCTTGATGCCGGTCTCCACCGCCTCGGCGCCGGTGTTCATCGGCAGCACCAGCTCCTTGCCGCAGAGCGCGGCGAGTTCCCGGCAGAAGTCGGCGAACTGGTCGTGGATGAACGCGCGGCTGGTCAGCGTGAGCCGGTCGAGCTGCGCGTGCGCGGCCTCGATCAGCTTCGGGTGCCGGTGGCCGAAGTTCAGCGCCGAGTAGCCGGCCAGGCAGTCCAGATAGCGGCGGCCGTCCACGTCGGTCAGCCAGGCGCCCTCGGCCGACGAGATCACCACGGGCAGCGGGTGGTAGTTGTGCGCCGTGTGGCGCTCCGCGTCCCGGACCGCGGAGGGCGTCCGCAGCATGTCGTCGATGATCACTTGATTGCCTTTCCCTGGCGGAGTCGCAACGTGCAGCACTTCGGTCCGCCGCCGGCCTTGCGCAGCTCGGACAGGTCGATCCCGATGGTCTGGTAACCCCGGTCGCGCAGCTTCGCGGCCAGGTCGGTCGCCTGCGCCGGCAGCACCACGTGCCGGCCGTCGCTGACCGCGTTCAGGCCGAGCACCTCGGCGTCGGCCATGGTGGCGTGGACCGCGTCCGGGAACAGGCGGCGCAGCACCGCCCGGCTGCCCGGGGAGAACGCCTCCGGCAGGTACGCCACGGTCCGCTCGTCGAGCACGGTGAGCGCGGTGTCCAGGTGGTAGAAGCGCGGGTCCACCAGCTGCATGGTGACCACCGGGTAACCGAAGACCTCCTGGAGCTGGGCGTGCGAGGCGTGCGCGGTGCGGAACCCGGTGCCGGCGAGCAGGTGGTCGCCGACCAGCAGGACGTCGCCCTCACCCTCGTTGACGTGCTTCGGGTCGTACATCTCGAAGCCGGCGGCCTCGAACCAGGCCCGGTAGGCGGGGGCCTCGTCGGCGCGCTGCGGGTCGCGGAACTGCACCGCCATCGCCCGGCCGTCGATCACCGTGCCGCCGTTGGCCGCGAAGACCATGTCCGGCAGGCCGGCGACCGGGTCGATCAGCTCGACCTCGTGACCCAGGTCGAGGTACGTCTGGTGGAGCTGCTCCCACTGCCGGATCGCCAGGTCGGGGTCGACCGGGGCGGTGGGGTCCATCCACGGGTTGATCGCATAGTCGACGGCGAAGTACGTCGGCCGGCACATCAGGAAGCGCTGGCGGGTGGCGTCCATCGTCATGTGGTGCTCCCAGAGTCGGGCGCGCCCGGCCACGGTCGGCCCACGGGCTGGCGCCGTGGTCCAACCGTATGCGGCCCGGCGCGTCGACTTCCACCGTGAGGCTTTGCGTTGAGCAGCGGATCGTTGCGTTTGCCGGCTCGGCTCCGGCCGATCGTTGCGTCCAGGCGCTCTCCGACCGCACAGCTTCCTCGGCTGGCCTTCTCGCGGGCCTCGCGGGCTCGCGGGCCTCGCGGGCCTTCCGCGCCGGGCTCGCCACTTCGGGGAGGTGGCGGTGTCGAGCGCCCACCGTTGCCGCCACTCCGGCGAACCGGCGTCGCTCGACGCACCTCGCGCGCCGATTTCCCCGCCAACTCCCACCCGCAGAGACGAACGTTCGTCAGTTGAGACGCTTAGAGATCTTGGAAAGTTCGGGCCCCTACAGGGGCCATTCCGTACCAAGATCTCGCCGCCTCGCCGCCTCGCCGCCTCGCCGCCTCGCCGCCTCGCCGCCTCGCCGCCTCGCCGCCTCGCCGCCTCGCCGCGTAGGTCGCTTGGGTCACGTGGGCCGCCTGGGCCGGCGAGGGTTGGCCGGGCTGAGGGCGCGTAGACCGGGCCCGGGAAACACTTCGGGGGCGGCGAACCGCCGCCCCCGAAAGAGGTGTTGCCCGGCCGGTGAACCACCGGATCTGGTCGGGCTGCCGGTCGCTGCCGGCGATCGGAACAGTGCCCTCAGAAACGATCGGCAAACTGTGAATCAAGCCACTCGCGGAGCCGGCCCACCCACTCGCCATCCGTGGTCGGCCAGTCGAACTGGCCGGTCATCGCCACGATGCCGAGCACCACGGCAGCCAAGCCGACCACGGTGCCGATCAGCGCGTCCGTCTTGCCGGCCACGTGCCGGCGTCGGGTGGCGAGCAGGCCCAGCACGGCGAGCACCGCGCCGATCGCGCCGAGCCCGATGCCGTAGCCGGCAAGCGTGCCGGAGAGCACGAAGAGCGCGCCCACCACGGACACGATCAGGCCGAGCGTGGCCAGCAGGCTGGCGCGCGGCTTCTTCGCCGGTGCCGGGTCGAGTTCCCGGTCGGGACGGCCGTCGCCGTCCAGGTCCGCGTGGCCGTTCCGGTCCAGGTCGACGGCACGGTCGGTTCGACCGTCCCCGTTCAGGTCGACGGCACGGTCGGTTCGGTCGTCGCGGTCCAGGTCGACGGCACGGTCCGGACGGCCGTCCCCGTTCAGGTCGACGGTGTGCTCCGGGGTGTGCTCCGGGTCGACGGTCCGGGTGTTCCGGCCCAACGGCCGGCTGGTCGCCGCCCGTGCCGAGGCGGCCCGCCGTGTCGCCCGTCGCTCCGCCTCGCCGGTCCGCGCCACGGTCTCGACGCGCCCGCCGTCGGTGACCGGCCCGGCCGCGCCGACCCGTCCGCCGTCCCGGACCCGCTCGGCGTCGGCGGTCCGCTCGGCGTCGGCGGTCCGCTCGGCGTCGGCGGTCCGCCCGGCGTCTGCGGTCCGCTCGGCGTCGGCGGTCCGCCCGGTGTCCGCGGTCCGTTCGGCGTCGGCGGCGCGCTCTGCCTCGGTCGCGTCGCTGCGGTACGTGGTCCGCGCCGCGTCGCGGTCGGTCACCACCGGTCGGCCGGTCGTTCCGTCCGCGACCGGGTCACCGTCGCGGGCGTCCACGACACCGTCGCCGTTCACATCGGTACTACGCGCCGGAGAGTTCCGGCGGGAAAGAATGTTCACGTTGGCACCTCCTGATGCAGGCGCGGAGGCCGCGCATGACAGGGAGGTGGTACCCAGGCGTGTGGAAGTCGACACCCGTCGACGGAGCACGGCCCCTCCCGGCCGGCGTGGTGGGGCCGGGAGGGGCCGCGATTCCCGCCGACCGTCAGGACTGGGTACGCGACCACTGCTGGTTGGTGCCGGCCCCGCAGGTGTACTGCTGGACGTCCGCGCCGTCGCCGGTGGCGGAGTTGACCACGTCCAGGCACTTGCCGCTGTGCCGGGCCCGGAGCTGGAACCAGCTACCGGTCGCGGCCCACTGCCACTGCTGGTTGGCGCCGGCGCCGCAGGTGTACTGGATGATGTTGGCGCCGTCGGCGGTGGACGCGTTGGCCACGTCGAGACACTTCCCGCTGTTGGCGTTGACGAGCCGGAACCAGCCGCCGCCGGCGTCCTGGAACTCCCACCGCTGGTTGCTGCCGCCGTTCCACGACCACTGTTTGACCTCGGCGTTGTTCGCGGTGGAGTTGTCCATCACGTCCAGCACCCGCCCGCTGTGCCGGGCGGTGACCCGGTAGGTGGTGGGCGAGCTGCCGGTGACGGTGCCGGTGGCGGTGTCGATGGTGACGGACGGATACCAGGTCAGGCTCATGCTGGTGGCGGTCGGGAAGCTGATCGGCAGCCACACGTACTGCGAGTCGTTGACCGGGCCGCCCCAGGCGCCCGCCCAGCGGTCACCCAGGTAGAGATAGCTGGTCGTGGCGGTGCCCTGGATCGGCAGCACGAAGGCCGGCTGGGAGCTGAACGTGTTGCTGTTGCCCACGTCGGACCAGCCGCTCCACGGGCCCGAGATGCTCGGCGCGGTGGCGTACCTGGCCTGGTTCGGGCTCCAGCCGGTCGCCCCCGAGGTCAGCAGGAAGTAGGTGCTGCCCCGCTTGAACATCGCGGGCGCCTCGCGGGTCGCGCCGGCCCAGAAGTTGCCCACCAGGCTGGCCACGTTGAGGTAGTCCGAGGTGAGCCGGTAGATGTTCAGATCGCGGTTCTCGTTGGCGGCCGAGATCATGTACGCGGTGCCGTTGTCGTTGTACAGCGTGATGTCCCGCGACATGTGCTGCCCGAGCGGCCGGAAGCTGCCGTGGTAGGTGTAGTTGCCGTCCACCGTGGCCGACGAGGCGACGGCGGCCCGCGCCTCGTTGTAGTCGGACCCGTTCTCCTTGTGCATCCACATCACGAACCGGCCGGTGGCGGCGTTGTAGATGACCTTCGGCCGCTCGATGTTGGCCCGTTGCAGCTCGGTGGCCGACGACGGGGTGAGCACGTTGTTGCGGAACTCCCAGGTGCGAAGGTCCGTGGAGCGGTATACGGACACCGCCCGGAAGGTGTTGTCCGGGTTACGGTTCTCACCGAACCAGTAGTAGTAGTTGTCGACCTTGAGGACGCCGCCGCCGTGGGCGTGCACCACCCCGCCGCTGGTGTCGGTGAACTGCGTGCCGTTGGTGACGGTCACCGGTGCCGCCAGCGCACCCGTGGCCGGCCAGACCGCCGCCGCGACGGCCACGACGAGCGCCATCCCGGCCGCCAGGAGGCGTCCGCCACCGCCCGTCCGAGCGGTCCTTCCGTGCGTCCGGTCCGTCGACCGCATGCCGGTCACCGACCGCAGACCGGCGTGATGCCGCCGGGAGACGTGGTGGACGCCACGTACAGGCCGAACATCGCCGAACCACCCGGGGCGATCGTCCCGTTCCAGGAGGCGTTGCGGACCACGACGTTCTGACCGGAACCCTCGGCGACCCCGCCCCAGATCGTCTGGATGCGCTCGTCACCGGACCAGCGCCACGAGACGAGCCAGCCGCGGGTCGGCTCGGTCCCGGTGTTGCGCACGGTGACCGTGGCGATGAAGCCACCGCTCCAACGACTGTCGATCGTGGCCGTCGCGACGCACGTCGACGTCGGCAGCGTCCGGTCCGGCCCACCGATGATGTACGGATCGCGCGTGCCGTGCGTGTCGCTGAACCGGAACCAGTATTCGGTGTCGGGGGTGAGCCCGCCGACGGTCACCGTCCCGTAGCGTTCCGGCCCGGAGATGCCCTCGGCCACCGGGTTGCGCCACCCGGTGGCGTCCTCGCGGCTGGCGAAGAGGGTGACGACCATCGGCGGGTCGTAGCCGCAGGGCGGGCTGAGAATCATCGAGTAGGTGACGGTGAGGCTGGTGGCGGTGGCCCCGGTCACCCGGCCGCTGACCGGCAGTGCCGGCGGGCAGGCCACCGTCGGGGTGGGCGTGGGGGTCGCCACCGTGGTGGCGGGCGACCGGACGGCCCCGGTCGAGGTGGCCAAGCCGGTCAGGGTGAGGGCGGCGGCCAGCGCCGCGCCGAGCGTACGAAGCATCTGTTTCTCCTGCACTGAGAGCCCCGCCCCGCAGCGCGATCGGCGGGAATGGCGGCACGGCGGATGAACCGGAGAGGACTGCCCGGCGCCGGGTGGCGCATCACCCCGCGCGTCACTCTCCTGCTGGACCGAGCGGATCGCACCGGCTCCCGAGTGCGACCGGAGTCAGTCTCTCAGTCGACAACCGTCGATTCAACGACGTCCCACGGCCCGGCCACTACCGCTGCTCGGCGACGAAGGTTCCCCGCGCGTGCACGGTCACCACGAGGCCCCGGTCGCGTAGCTCACGCATCGCCATCCGCACGGTTCCCCGGGCCACACCGTAGGTCTGCTGCAGGTGCAGTTCGCTCGGTAGCGGCTGGCCGGGCCGCAGCTTACCCTCTTCGATCTGCTTGGCAAGCAGGTCCGCCAACTGCCGGTAGAGCGGCACGCTGTTGAGCGGACTCGTCATGGGCGGCAGCGTAGACACGCACACCATCTGTACGTGTCCGGGGATGTCCAGCCAATAGACGTCTAGCATCTAGACGTCTATTGGCTGTACGTTCATTCAGGCCGTACGAAGGCGGCCCTCGGACAGCGATTGCGCCGCTGGCCGAGGGCCTTGACCGCCTACGAGGAGGCGACCCGTGAGCACCCTACCCACGCTGCCCGACTGCGGAGAACCGGCGACCACGCGGATCGAGCTGTACACGGCGGACTCCCTGGACGCTTGCGCGTACACCTGTGCCGCACACGCCCGGCAGGTCACCGCCGCGATCGGCGGAGCCGGGCTGGAGGCGTACCCCTCGGGTCTGGGGTTCGGGGTGTCCCGGCCCTGCGGGCACGTCTACGTCTATCCGACCGGCGCCCTCGCCGCCGCCCCGGACCATCCGCGCTGGTGCGACCGCGACGGTTGCCGGCTGCGGGGACGACACCGCTCGCGTGCCCGCCAGGTCGACACCAACCGGTCGGAGGCGTTCCCCGTCGGAGCCGGGCTGGTGCGGGCGCTGCACCCCGCCGCCGAGACGATGGTGCACCTGAGCGGCGCGGGGGCCGTCGTGGTGCTGTCGATCGGGCAGGCGCGGGTCTTGCGGTACCGGCTCGCCCACCTGCTCGACCTGGCGGCGGTCCGTCGGCAGCCGTGATCGGGGCTGGCTACCCTTGGTAGCTGTGCCAGAGGGACACACCATCCGCCGCCTCGCCGCCCGCCACGCCGAGCTGTTCGCCGGCGACAAGGTGCACGCGGACAGCCCGCAGGGGCGCTTCGCCGAAGGCGCCGCGCGGCTCACCGGCACCGTCCTGGACGGCATTGAGGCGTACGGCAAGCACCTGCTGCACCACTACGCCGGCGAGCTGACCCTGCACGTGCACCTCGGGCTGTACGGGAAGTTCGCCGACGGGCCGGGGGAGCCGCCGAGCCCGGTCGGCCAGGTGCGGCTGCGCCTGCACAGCGACCGCAACTGGTTGGAGCTGCGCGGCCCCACCGCCTGCGAGCTGCTCACCCCGCCGGAGGTGGCGGCGCTGCGCGGCCGGCTCGGCCCGGACCCGCTGCGCGCCGACGCCGAGCCGGACCGGGCGTACGCGCGGATCCGGCGCAGCCCCACCCCGCTCGCCGCGCTGCTGCTGGACCAGTCCGTGGTCGCCGGCACCGGGCTGATCTTCGTGACCGAGGCGCTGTTCCGGGCCGGGCTGCCGCCGCTGCTGCCCGGACGGGAGCTGACCCCGGCCGGCTGGGCGGAACTCTGGGCGGACCTGGTGGCGCTGATGACCCGCGCGGTCGAGCGCGGCCGGATCGACACCGTGCGTGACGCGGACCTGCCCGAGGCGACCGGCCGGGCGCCTCGGGTCGACCGGCACGGCGGCGAGGTCTACGTCTATCGGCGACCCGGCGCGCCCTGCCACGTCTGCGGCGCAGAGGTGAGCCGGGGCTCGCTCGCCGGGCGCAACCTCTACTGGTGCCCCACCTGCCAGGCCGGCTGAGTCACCTCGATTCGAGCAGCCAGCGGGCCGCCTCGACGTTGCCGGGGAAGACCTGGTCGCCGTCGATGCTCCAGGCCAGCGTCTGCCCGATCGCCCAGCCGCGTACCCGTTCCGGGTCCAGGCCCAGCTCGGCGCTGAGCCGGTCGAGCCGGTGCCGCACCGCCGCCGGGGAGTGGCCCAGCTCGGCGCCGCGGACCAGTGGCACGACCGCGAACTCCCGCTCGCCGACCAGCGGCTTCGGGTCGATCACCAACCACGGCTCGCGGCCGGCGGCCAGCACGTTGCCGGCGTGCAGGTCCTGGTTGACCAGCACCTGCCCGCCCTGGCTCGGCGCGAGTTCGGCGAGCATCCCGAGCGCCGCGTCGAGCAGCCGCCGCTCGTACGGGCGGTTGGCCCGCGCCCACTTGACCGGCATCCGTTCGGCCCAGCCGGCCGCCTCCTCGGCGAGCGGCGTGAACGGCGGGCCGGCCGGCACCCCGAGCTTGGGCAGCAGTCCGACCGCCGCGTCGAGCGCGGCGTCGGCCGGCAGCGCGTGCAGCGGGGTGCCCGGGTCGCAGCGCTCGACCAGCAGCGCGCGACGGTCGACGTCGTACGCGAGCAGCCGGATCGCGCCTCGCCCGGCCCAGTGTGCCAGCGCGGTGGCCTCGTGGACGCTGTCGTCGTCCGGGTACTGCAGCTTCAGCACCGCCCGCGTCCCGTCCGGCAGCTCCGCCGGCAGGGCCAGCGAGGCGAACGCGTAGTCGAACGGCGGGCCGAGCGCCAGCTCCCACCTCGCGACACACTCGGCCAGCCGGTCGGGCAGCTCCGCCAGCCACGCCCGCCCGACCGGCGTCCGCTCGACCCACCGCAACCCGGCCGGGATCTCCCATCGCACCCGGCCATCCTGCCCTATGGGCTTTGGGTGCGGTGGTGGTCGTAGGGGCGACGACAGCTGCACCCAAAGGGTGCTCAGGGGCGCCAACCGGCGGCGGTCAGGGCGGCGCGGAGCTGGCTGACCACCTCGGACGGTCGGTGCCGGACGTCGAACGCGGTGAAGCGCAGGATGCGGTCGCCCTCGATCCAGACCCGGTTCTGCCGGCGCAGGTCCGCCGCCCACTGGCGGACGTCCATGTGATGCGCGCCGTCCACCTCGACATGTAGCCGCCAGCGCCGCCAGTAAGCATCCAGGTAACGCTGCCGGCCGTCGGCGTCCCGGCGGCGCTCCTGCCCGTCCGGGACCGGCAGCCCGTAGCGGCGGCAGAGCCGCACCAGGTCGATCTCGGACAGCGCCTCCGCGCCACCGGCCACGTCGTGCAGCGTCTGCCGGATCAGGTGGCGCCGCCGGGCCCGGGGCAGCCGGTCGAGCACCGCGCCGAGCTCCGCCGGGGTCACCCGCCGCTGCTGGCAGCCGGCCGCCACGATTGCCTGCGCCTCGTCGTCGGTGCCCGCCCACCCCGCCGCGTCCACCAGGGAGCGCGCCATGCCGGTGCGATCCGGCCGGCCCAACTGCCGGTCCGCGGTGGACAGGTGCCGCACCCGGCGGACCCGCACCGTCGGCAGGCCCAGCGGCAGCCGGCGGATCAGGTCGGCCGCCCGGCGCTGGTGCGGGACCAGGACGTCCACCGCGTCGTACCGCCAGGTGCCGCGCAGTCCGCCGGCCCGCGCGGCGGCCAGCCCGGCGAGCATCGCGCCGTCACCGGCCGCCAGCACCGCGACCCACCACTGCTGCTCCCGGGTGTACGGACCGCCCGGTGCGGCTCGCAGGATTCCGCGGCACACCCGATGCCAGCGGCCGCTCACCAGCAGGTGCCGGACCCGACCCGGCGGAAGGATCGCTGTCGCCTGGGCCCAGTGAGCACCTCGGACTGCCCGAACAACAGCCACTCCAGCCGCGACGCGTCGTCTCCCGGTATCCGCACCGATCGAGTCCACAGGGCAATGAGGCGCACGTCAGCCCCGAAACGGCACACGGTGCGGCGCGGCGCGGCGACCGCCCGAGCGAGTGTCAAGCGGGGGCCCCTCCCATACCGCAGGCGTTGGCAGGGGGCCCCGCCTTACCGCCCGGTGTCGGCGAGGGCGTCGACGGCCTTGCGGGCGGCGATCAGCACCGGGTCCCAGACCGGGGCGTACGGCGGCGCGTAGCCCAGGTCGAGCGCGGTCATCTCGTCCACCGTCATCCTGTTCCACAGCGCCACGGCCAACGCGTCGATCCGCTTGGCCGCCTCGGACCAGCCGACGATCTGCGCGCCCAGCAGCCGCCCGCTGGGCCGCTCGGCGATCAGCTTCACGGTCATCGGCCGGGCCCCCGGGTAGTAGCCGGCCCGGTTCGTCGACTCGGCGGTCACGGTGACGAACTCGAAGCCGGCCTCGGTGGCGTCCCGCTCGCGCAGGCCGGTGCGCCCCACCTCCAGCTCGCAGACCTTGGTGACGGCGGTGCCGACCACACCGGGGAAGGTGGCGTAGCCGCCGCCGATGTTGATCCCGGCGACCCGGCCCTGCTTGTTGGCGTGCGTGCCGAGCGGGACGTGCACCGGCATGCCGCTGACCCGGTGCAGGGACTCCACGCAGTCGCCGGCCGCCCACACCCCGGGCACCCCGGGCACCCGCATCCGGCGGTCCACCCGGATCCCGCCGGACGGCCCGATCGGCAGGCCGGCGGCCTCGGCGAGCGCGGTGTTGGGGCGTACGCCGAGGCCCAGCACCACGACGTCGGCCGGGATCGGCCCCTCGTCGGTGACCACCGCGGCGATCCGGCCGTCCCGCTCGGAGAGGCCGGTTACCGTCATGCCGGTGCGGATGCTGATGCCGGCCCCGCGCATCGCCTCGGCCACCAGCTCGCCCATGTCCGGGTCGACGGTGGCCATCGGCTGCGCGGCCTGCTCGACCAGTTGGACCGAGAGCCCGCGCTGCACCAGCGCCTCGGCCATCTCGACGCCGACGTAGCCGCCGCCGACCACCACCGCGTGCCGGGGCCGCGGCTCCCGTTCGAGCCAGTCGAGCAGCGCCGCGCCGTCGTCGAGCGTCTGCACGCCGAACACGCCGGCCACCTCGTCGCGCGCCCACTCCGGCTGCACCGGGGTGGCGCCGGTGGCGTACACCAGGGTGTCGAAGCCGGCGCGGACCTCGCCGCCGCCGTCCAGGTCCCGGGCGACCACCTCGCGGCGGGCGAGGTCGATGGCGGTGACCTCGTGGCGGGTCCGGATGTCGATGTCGTACTCGTCGCGGAAGGCCGCCGGCGTCCGGGCCACGAGCTGGTCGCGTTCCGGCACCAGGCCGCTGATCCAGTAGGGGATGCCGCAGGCCGAGTAGGACGTGAAGTGCCCCCGCTCGAACGCGACGATCTCCAGCTCGGCCCGGCCGCGGCGACGCCGCGCCTGGGAGGCCGCCGACATGCCGGCGGCGTCCCCGCCGATGACGATCATGCGCTCCGCCACGCCGCTCATCCTGTCACGCCTCCCGCCCGTCGCGGGGGAGCTCAGCCACGGGTCTGCCGGGACACGTCCGCGACCACGTCGACCAGCTTGCCGGTCCGCGCGAACACCGCCCGCTGCCGCGCCGCGCCGCTGCCGTGCCGGCGCAGCCCGCCCAGCAGGTCGGTCACCCGGTCGAGGTCGCCGTGCCGGTCCAGCTCCGGGCGGAGCCGGTCGACGAGCCGGTCCAGCAGCTCCCAGGCCGGGCGCAGCTCGCCGTCGGTCAGGTCGACGCCCTGGCCCTCCAACCCGTCGTGGGCGGCCCGCCAGTGCGCCGCGACCAGCAGGTGGTGGTCGGTGTTGACGGCCGGCCGGCCGGCGGCGATGTCGGTCAGCGCGGTCGCGACGAGCCCGCGCACCAGCGCGGCCACCAGCACCGCGTCGTCCACGGCCGGGCAGACGTCACCGATCCTGATCTCCACGGTGGGGTACTTGGCGGAGAGCCGGGCGTACCAGTAGAGCATTCCCTCGTCGAGCATCACCCCGCTGGCGATGAGCTGCCGGATCAGCCGCTGGTAGTGCTCGTGCGACTCCAGGTAGGGGGTGGGCGCGACGGACGGCCAGCGTTCCCACTCGATCGAGCGCCAGCTCGCGTAGCCGGTGTCCTCGCCCCGCGCGAACGGGGAGTTGACGGTGACCGCCTGCAGGATCGGCAGCCAGGGACGGACGTGGTTGAGCACCTGCACGCCGGTGTCCGGGTCGGGCACGCCGACGTGCACGTGCATGCCGTTGTTGCCGGGGCCGGGCACCAGCAGCTGGAACCGCTCGATCATCCGGTCGAAGCGGGGCTTGTCCACCACCGGCGGGACCGGCCCGTCGACCGGGCCGGTGCCGATCGCCAGCAGCCGTACACCGGCCCGCTCGGCCGCGTCGGCCAGTTCGGCGCGGAGCATGCCCAGCGAGTGCCGGATCGAGGACAGGTCCAGCCCCGGCGGGCTGCCGATCTCGATCTGGCTGGTCTGGAACTCGCGTTCCACCTGGCCGCGCAGCTCGGCCGGCACCTGCTCCATCACCAGCTCGACGGCGGGCACGGCGGTGCCGGTGTGCGGATCGGCGAGCAGGAACTCCTCCTCGACGCCGACCGTCAGCAGGTCCGTCCCGCCCGGCGCGGCGTCCCGCTCCCGCTCCGCCACTGGGCCGCTCATCGTCACCACCGTCTCCTCCCGACCGGGCACGGCACCGTGCCGCCTGGTCGACGCTCTGTTACCCACCGTGTCGACGCCCGGAAACGCGCCGGTCGGCGTGTCGGCCCGATTCGCCCGTCCGGGTCGCCGCCGCGAGCCGGCGGAGGGCCGCCGCGGGACGGGAATCCGGGTCTAGGATGAGCCGGCCCGGCGGGCCGCCGCCGGCGGCGGAGGAGGTCGCGGTGACGGCGAACGGCACGTCGCGGACGGTGACCGGCGTTCGCGCCCAGGTCCCGCGCGCCTTCGCGATCCTGCTCGCGGTGTTCGCGGCGGTGTGCGCGCTCGCGGCGCTGAGCAGCGCCGTGGCCGCCGACGTGCAGCCGGTCCGCACCGCGATCGACGCGCTGCTGGTGCCGGCGCCGGCCAACCTGGCGTACGCGGTGTTCCTCGGCGTGCTGGCCGCCGCGGCCCGGCGGCGCAAGCGGCTGGCCTGGTGGGTGCTGCTGGTCTACTTCAGCCTCACGCTGGTGGTCGGGTTGACGGCCGGTGGGCTGCTGCTGATGGTGGGCGCCAACGAGCTCAACCACGCCGCCGGTCAGCGGCTCTTCGGCACCCTGGAGACCATCGGTGTCTGGGTCGGCATCGCGTTCGCCGCCGCCGCGGTGGCGTTGCTGAGCACCGCCCGGCGGGAGTTCTACGCCCGGGTCCGGCCGGGCAGCACCTGGCGGGCGCTGGGCGTCCTCGCCGGTCTGGCCGCCGTCTTCGTCGGCCTCGGCTATCTGCTGCTCATGGTCGAGCCGGGCAGCCTGCACACCTGGTCGGACCGGCTGGGCTACGCGGTGGAGAAGGTCTTCGGTGGGGCCGTCACGCTGGACCTGACCCGGCGGGGGCAGGCGCCCGGCTGGGTCAACCTGGTGCTCGGCGCGTTCGGCGCGACCGCGTTCCTGGCCGCCCTGTTCACCCTGGTCCGCTCGCAGCGGGCCAACGCGGTGCTGCACGCCGGTGAGGAGGAACGGATCCGGGAGCTGCTGGCCCGGCACGGCGAGCGGGACTCGCTCGGCTACTTCGCCACGCGGCGGGACAAGGCGGCCGTCTTCTCGGCCAGTGGTAAGGCCGCGCTCACCTACCGGGTGGTCAACGGCGTCAGCCTGGCCAGTGGCGACCCGGTGGGCGACCCGGAGGCGTGGGGGCCGGCCATCGAGGCGTGGCTGGAACACGCCCGGGTGTACGCGTGGACGCCCGCGGTGCTCGGCGCCAGCGAGGCCGGCGCGCGGGCGTACCGCCGGCACGGCCTCAAGGTGCTCCAGCTCGGCGACGAGGCGATCCTGCTGACCCGGGAGTTCGACCTGGACGGCCGGGACATGCGGCCGGTCCGTCAGGCGGTGCACCGGGTCGAGCGGGCCGGCTACACCGCGCTGGTCCGTCGGCACGCCGAGATCCCGCCGGAGGAGCTGGCCCGGCTGGCCGCGCTGGCGACCTCGTGGCGGGACACCGGGCACGAGCGCGGCTTCTCGATGGCGCTGGGCCGCCTCGGCGACCCGGCCGACGGCGACTGCGTGCTGGTCGAGGCGCGCGACGGCACCGGCCGGGTACGCGGGCTGCTCTCGTTCAGCCCGTGGGGCACGCGCGGGGTGTCGCTGGACCTGATGCGCCGGGACCGGACCGCCGACAACGGGGTCACCGAGTTCATGGTGGCCGCGTTGCTGGCCGCCGGCCCGCGCCTCGGCGTCGACCGGGTGTCGCTCAACTTCGCCGCGTTCCGAGCGGTGTTCGAGCAGGGCGCGCGGATCGGCGCCGGCCCGGTCATCCGGGCCTGGCGGCACACCCTGCTGTTCTTCTCCCGCTGGTGGCAGCTGGAGTCGCTCTACCTCTCCAACGCGAAGTACCAGCCGCACTGGACGCCGCGTTACCTCTGCTTCGCCGAGCGCCGGGAGCTGGCCCGGGTAGGTCTCGCGGCGGCCGCCGCCGAGGGTTTCCTGGCGCTGCCCGGTGGCCGGCCCACCCCGTTGCACGGGATGCCGCCGGCCGGCGGCGGGGTCGGCTACGTGCCGCCGGCCGCCGCGGCGGTCCGGGCCGTCCCGCCGGAGCTGCCCGCCGCGCGCCGGCCGGAGCAGATCCGGGTACGCCTGGCGAAGCTCGACCGGCTGCGGAGCGAGGGCGTCGACCCCTACCCGGTGGGCTACCCGCGCACGGCGAGCTGCGCGGCGGTGCGGGAGCGGCACGCCGGGCTGGCCCCGGACACCGGCGCCGGCGAGACGGTGGCGGTGGCCGGTCGGGTGCTGCTGGTCCGCGACCACCGGCGCCTGCTCTTCGTCACCGTGCGCGACGGCAGCGGCGACCTCCAGCTTCTGCTGGAGCACGATCTGGACCGGTGGCGGTCCACGATCGACATCGGGGACCACGTGGGCGCGACCGGCGAGGTCTACGCGACCCGGCGCGGCGAGGTGTCGGTGCGGGTGGCCGGCTGGGACCTGACCGCCAAGTGCCTGCGACCGCTGCCGGACAAGCACCACGGGCTGGCCGACCCGGAGGCGCGGGTCCGGCAGCGCTACCTCGACCTGGCGCTGGACCCGGGTGCCCGGGAGATGCTGCGGGCGCGCGGCGCGACGCTGCACAGCCTGCGCGCCGGGCTGGCCGGGCGGGAGTTCCTGGAGGTGGAGACGCCGATCCTGCAACGGGTGCACGGCGGCGCGAACGCCCGCCCGTTCGTCACCCACATCAACGCGTACGACCTGCGGCTGAGTCTGCGCATCGCGCCGGAGCTCTATCTGAAGCGGCTCGCCGTGGGCGGGATCGAGCGGGTCTACGAGCTGGGCCGGGCGTTCCGCAACGAGGGCGTGGACGCCACCCACAACCCGGAGTTCACCGTGCTGGAGGCCTACCAGGCGTACGCCGACTACCACGACATGCGCGAGCTGGCCCGGGAGCTGATCGTGGCGGCGGCCACCGCGGTGCACGGTGAGCCGGTGGCCCGCCGGCCGGGCGGCGAGCTGGTCGACCTGGGCGGGGAGTGGCCGGCGCGCACGGTGCACGAGGCGGTCTCGGCCGCGCTGGGCGAGGAGGTCACCGCCGACACCGAGCTGGCCGTGCTGCGCAAGCACTGCGACGCGGCCGGGGTGCCGTACGACCCGCGCTGGGCGGCCGGCGCGGTGCTGCTGGAGCTGTACGAGCGGTTGGTCGAGGCGCGCACCGAGGCGCCCACGTTCTATCTGGACTTCCCGACCGAGGTCTCGCCGTTGACCCGCCAGCACCGGCGGGACCCGCGGCTGGCCGAGCGCTGGGACCTGGTGACGTACGGGATGGAGCTGGGCACGGCCTACACCGAGCTGGTGGATCCGACCGAGCAGCGGCGCCGGCTCACCGCGCAGTCGTTGCAGGCGGCCGGCGGCGACCCGGAGGCGATGGAGCTGGACGAGGACTTCCTCACCGCGTTGGAGTACGCCATGCCGCCGACCGGTGGCCTGGGGCTCGGCGTGGACCGCCTGGTGATGCTGCTGACCGGCCGTTCGATCCGGGAGACGCTGCCCTTCCCGCTGGTCCGCGAGTCCTCCTGACCCGTTCCGTCCCGCCGCCCGGCCCGGCCTGCCCGGCGGGCGCTCGCTTCGCCAGTTCGGCGAGGTGGAGAGGTCAGGGCGGGGTGGATGCCGCCATTTCGCCGGGCTCGCGGTCACGGGGCTGCCGGGCGTGACACGGCGTTCTAGGGTGGTCGTGTGGTGGGCATGCTGGGGCTGGTGACCGGGACGTGGGCGTACGCGCTCGCCCTGTTGGCGGACCGGCCGGCCGGGCTGCTGGCCGGCGCGGCGGTCGCCGCCGCCCTGCTGCTGGCCACGTTGCTGGCGCTGCGGGTGCGGCTGGTGCCCCCGCCGCCCGGCACCCGGCACGCCGCTTCCCTGCGCGCTCGCGTCCGGACCCGCCGGGTGCCCCGGCAGGTCGATCCGGACGCGCCGGGCCGTCCGCGCCCCCGCGCGCCGGGGCTGCGCCCCTCGGCCGTCTAGCCACGCCCCGACCGGACCTCCGCCGCCGGCGTGTCCCGCCGGTGTCGCCGATGCCCCCGGGCAGGGACCCGTCGCTCCGCGCCGGACAACGCCCGCCGGCGCCTCCGCGGGTATCCGTCGCTCCGCGCCGGACGACGCCCGCCGGCGCGTCCGGCATCAAGGGGCGGCGCCGCCGCCGGGCGTCGTCCGTCCGTCCACGTGGCTCGCGGCCGATTCCGCCGTCATCCGTCCCGCCGTGCCGCGCCGTCGCGCGCCCGGGGCATCCGGAATCGGACCGAGGGGTCTATCCATGCTCGCCTTCGCACCGTTGCACACCGCGGCCTCGGCCGCCGCGGCCGTCGTCACCTGGCTCGCCGACGCGCTCGTCCCGCTCACCGGCGGGGCCGCGACGGCCGCCGCCATCGTCCTGTTCACCGCCGGCGTCCGGCTGCTGATCTCGCCGCTCACGCTGGCCCAGGTCCGCGGGGAACGCCGTCGTGCGGCGCTCGCGCCCGAGGTCCGCGAACTCCGGCGCCGGTACGCCGACGATCCCACCCGGTTGCAGAGCGAACTGTTCGCGCTCTACCGGCGGGCCGGGGCGAGCCCGGTCGCGGGTTGCCTGCCGGCGCTGTTGCAGGCGCCGTTCTTCCTGGTCATGTACCGCGTCTTCGCCACCGGGGACGGCGCGCCGGAGTTGCTGGGGGAGCGGCTTGCCGGCGTACCGCTGGGGTGGCGCCTCGGCGACGGGCTGGCCGGCTCGGTGCCGGTGGTGTTCGGGGTGCTGCTGGCCGCGCTGCTCGCGTTGGCCTGGTGGTCGTCGCGCCGGGCCCGCCGGCTGGCCGCCGCGACCGGCACGGTCGGTGGCGCGCCGGCCGACGGGCCGGGGGCGGCGGTGCTCGGCCGGCTGTTGCCGCTGTTGCCGTTCGGCACCGTGCTGGTGGCGCTTGTGGTGCCGCTCGCGGCGGTGCTCTATCTGGTCACCACCACCGCGTGGACCGCGTTGGAGCAGGGTGTACTGCGCCGGCCGCAGCCGGCAGCCATCGACAAGCGTTGACAAATGCGGGGGCGGGCGCGTAGAAATCGCTCTCAGAGAGCGCTCTCCGCCCCGTCCCCGCAGAGAGGCACCCCGAATGAACCCGATCCCGGCGGCTCCGGCCGCCCCCACCACCATGTCCCGGTCCCGCCGCCGGCTCGGCCTGGCCGCTGCCGTGCTGGCCGCCACCACCGCGCTCGCCGGCGGATCGATGACCGCGCAGGCGGCCGTCCCGGCCCCGCCCTCCGGGTGGAGTCTGGTGTGGAGCGACGACTTCACCGGCGCGGCCGGCACCCTGCCCTCGTCGGCCAACTGGATCGTCGACACCGGCACCAGCTACCCGGGCGGCCCGGCCAACTGGGGCACCGGCGAGATCCAGACCTACACCTCCAGCACCGCCAACCTGGCCCAGGACGGCGGCGGCAACCTGCGCATCACCCCGTTGAAGGACTCCGCCGGCCGCTGGACCTCCGCCCGGATCGAGACGGTACGCAGCAACTTCAAGCCGCCGACCGGCGGCGTGCTGGCGATCGAGGGTCGGATCCAGATGCCCAACGTGACCGGCGCCGCGGCGGCCGGCTACTGGCCGGCGTTCTGGGCGCTCGGCTCGCCCTACCGGGGCAACTACCAGAACTGGCCGGGCATCGGCGAGTTCGACGTGATGGAGAACGTCAACGGGATCAACTCCGTCTGGGGCGTGCTGCACTGCGGCGTAGCGCCGGGCGGCCCGTGCGACGAGTTCAACGGCCGCGGCGCGTCCCGGGCCTGCCCGGGCAGCACGTGCCAGTCGGCGTTCCACACCTACCGGTTCGAGTGGGACACCTCGGTGAGCCCGCAGCAACTGCGCTGGTACGTCGACGGCCAGCAGTTCCACACCGTCACGCAGGGGCAGGTGGGTGAGCCGTACTGGACTCAGATGACCAGCCACGCCGGCTACTTCCTGCTGCTCAACGTGGCGATGGGCGGCGGCTTCCCGGACGGGGTGGCCGGCTCGGCCACGCCTACCGCGTCGACCGTCTCCGGCCGGCCCATGCTCGTCGACTATGTGGCGGTCTACTCCCGCGGCGGCGGGGGCAACCCGTCACCGACGCCGACCACGCCGCCACCGGGCGGCGTGCGCAACGCGTACGCCACCATCGAGACCGAGTCGTTCAACGCGCAGAACGGCGTGCAGGTGGAGACGTGCGCCGAGGGTGGGCAGGACATCGGCTGGCTGGCCAACGGTGACTGGGCCCGCTACGACAACGTGGACTTCGGGTCGACGCCGCCGCGCGACTTCGTGGCCCGGGTCGCCTCCGGCGCGGCGTCCGGGGTGAGCGGCCTGGTCGAGGTGCGGGTGGACAACCCGACCGCGACACCGATCGGCAGCTTCGCGGTCGGCAACACCGGCGGTTGGCAGACCTGGCGCTCGGTGCCCGGCAACGTCGGCGCGGTGACCGGCCGACACACGGTCTATCTCACCTTCAGCAGCGGCCAGCCGGCCGACTTCGTCAACGTCAACTGGTTCACCTTCCGTCGCTAGGCGGACGGGGTCAGCGCCCGGCGGTCACCGACTGCCGGGCGCGTCGCCGGCGTACCTTCTTCACCGCCCAGCTCACGATCATCACGCCGAAGACCGCGAAGATCGCGTAGTTGAACCACTGGCTGTAGCGGTCCACGTTCTCCCAGCGCGACCCGAGCAGGAAGCCGGCGCCGACGATCAGCGTGTTCCACACCCCGCTACCGAGCGTGGTGAGCAGGACGAACTCGCCAAGCGGCATCCGGTTCGCGCCGGCCGGGATGGAAACCAGGCTGCGCACCACCGGCACCAACCGGCCGATCAGCACCGCCAAGCGGCCGTGCCGCTCGAACCAGCGGTCCGCCTTCTCCAGATCCTCCCGGTCGACCAGCGGGATGTGGTCCAGCCACCGCTTGAGCCGGTCCTCGCCGAGCGCCGCGCCGAGCCAGTAGAGCACCAGCGCGCCGAGCAGCGAGCCGACGGTCGCGGCCAGCACGATCACCACCACGTTGAACCGGCCCTCGGCGGAGAGGTAGCCCGCCATCGCCAGCACGATCTCGCTCGGGATCGGCGGGATGATGCTCTCCAGCGCCACCAGCAGCGCCACGCCGACCGCGCCCAGCGAGTCGATCACGCTCGCCACCCACCCGGTCAGCCCGGTGAACTGGTTCGGATCGACGTCTTGGGCCAGGGCCATGGCGGTCCTTCCACACGGGTGCCGGAGATCCGGGGGTAGTACCCGGGCCCGCCCGGCTCACACCCGCCGGTGACCGGGCTAACCCTCCGGGTGCAGCGCCGCGTCCGCCGGCCCCCGCCGCCAACCGGTGAAGCGGACCAGCAGCCCGCCGTGGCTGGGCGAGCAGCAGTACGGCCCGGCCGTCGCCTCGGCCGCCGGGTCCAGCGGCGCGACCCGCACCAGCCGCCACGGCTCGTCGTCCACCCGGGCGCGGACGGTCAACGCGTCCCCGGCCCGGCTCACCCGGACCGTCACCTCCCGCCCCGCCCAGTCCGGCACCGGCGCCACCGACCAGTCGGAGAACTCGTCGGTCACCACGGCGCCGACCTGCGGCGACCCGTCGCTGACCTCGACGCCGGCCTTGGTCCACCGCCGCTCGTCCACCCGCACGAGCACACCGGCCTGGTCGAACTGGGCGGCGTAGTCGAGCCGGAAGGAGACCTCGACGGCCGTGTCCACGGGCAACGGCGCCAGCAGCGCCGAGCCGTCGTCGTGCACGAAGCCGTAGCTGGTGCGCCGCCAGAAGTCGCTGCCGCCACGCGGCTCGACCAGGAGCGCGCCGTCGACCGCGTCGGCCCGCTCGGGCGGGTTCAGCCAGGCGCCGCAGGACCAGTCGGTGACCGAAGCGTCCGCGCTCATGGGGGCACCGTACCGGGTTTGCCGAACGTCGCGGCCGGAGAAGTAGTCGTCGCATGGGTGACAGGTGGTATCAGGAGGCGGTCGTCTACTGCCTCGACGTCGACACGTACGCGGACTCCGACGGCGACGGGGTGGGTGACTTCCAGGGGCTGATCAGCCGGCTCGACTACCTGGCCCGGCTGGGGGTGACCTGCCTCTGGCTCAACCCGATCCATCCCTCGCCGAACAAGGACGACGGATACGACGCGACCGACTTCTACAACGTCGACCCGCGGCTCGGGACCCTCGGTGACTTCGCCGAGCTGCTGCACCAGGCGCAGAACCACGGCATCCGGGTGATCATCGACCTGGTCGTCAACCACACCTCGGACCAGCACCCGTGGTTCCAGTCCGCCCGCTCCTCGCCCGACTCGCCGTACCGCGACTGGTACGTCTGGGCCGACCACGAGCCGGCCGACCGGCACCAGGGCATGGTCTTCCCCGGTGAGCAGCACGAGACCTGGACCTACGACCGCACCGCCAAGGCCTGGTTCTACCACCGCTTCTACAAGTTCCAGCCGGACCTGAACATCGAGAACCCGAAGGTCCGCGCGGAGATCAAGAAGATCACCTCGTTCTGGCTCCAGCTCGGCGTCTCCGGCTTCCGGATGGACGCCGTGCCGTTCATCATCGAGCAGACCGAGCCGGGCAACCCGAACGCGCCCAAGGACTTCGACTTCATCACCGACCTGCGCCAGCACGTGCAGTGGCGGCGCGGCGACGCGGTCCTGCTGGCCGAGGCGAACGTCGAGCCGGACCAGTTGCCGGTCTACTTCGGCGACGGCAGCGGCTCCGGCAACCGGATCCACATGCTCTTCGACTTCATGCTCAACGGCCGGCTGATGCTCGCGTTCGCCCGGGAGGACCCGGAGGCGATCATCGACGCGCTGCGGGACACCCCGAAGCTGCCCACCGGCGGGCAGTGGGCCACGTTCCTGCGCAACCACGACGAGATCGACCTGTCCCGGCTCACCGCCGACCAGCGCAACGACGTGCTGGCGAAGTTCGGGCCGGACGAGAACATGCAGCTCTACGGCCGGGGCATCCGCCGCCGGCTCGCCCCGATGCTCGGCAACGACCGCCGGCACATCGAGCTGGCGTACTCGTTGCAGTTCTCGCTGCGCGGCACGCCGGTGCTGCGCTACGGCGAGGAGATCGGCATGGGGGAGGACCTGTCGCTGGACGGGCGCGACGCGATCCGTACCCCGATGCAGTGGTCCTACAAGGACAACGCCGGCTTCTCCACCGCGGAGCCGGAGAAGCTGGTCCGCCCGGTGATCGACAAGGGCGAGTACGGCTACCAGCAGGTCAACGTCACCGCCCAACGCAAGGACCCGCGCTCGCTGCTGGGCTGGTTCGAGCGGATGATCCGTACCCTGCGGGAGGCCCCGGAGGTCGGCTCGGGCAGCACCACCCACATCGACGTGCCGGTGCCGGTCGGCGTGCTGGCGCACCGCGCCGACGGGCGAACCGGGACCATGGTCTTCCTGCACAACCTCGGCACCTCCGACGTCGAGGTCGACCTGAGCACGCTGGCGCCGGAGGCGGACATGCCGACAGACGTGCTCAGCGACCGCAACTACGAGGACGTGGGCAAGCTGGACCGGCTCAAGCTGGCCGGTCACGGCTACCGGTGGATCCGGTTGTGCCGGGGAGGGGCCCGCTGACGGACGCGACGGCGGGTTAGGCTCCTTCGATCAGCTCAAGTTACCGGGAGGTAATCATGTCGGAGGAGCCCCGCGTCGCCATCGTGACCGGAGCCGCGCGCGGCATCGGCGCGGCCACCGCCCGCCGGCTGGCGGCCGACGGCATGGCCGTCGCCGTGGTCGACATCGAGGAGTCGGCCACCAAGGAGACCGTCGACGGCATCGCCGCCGCCGGTGGCCGGGCGCTCGGCGTCGGCGCCGACGTGGCCGACCGGACCCAGGTGGAGGCCGCCGTCGAGCGGGTCGCCGCCGAGCTGGGCGCGCCCACCGTGCTGGTCAACAACGCCGGCGTGCTCCGCGACAACCTGCTGTTCAAGATGGCCGACGCCGACTGGGACACGGTCATGGCCGTGCACCTGCGCGGCGCGTTCCTGTTCAGCCAGGCCGCGCAGAAGCACATGGTCGAGCGGAAGTGGGGCCGGATCGTCAACCTCTCCAGCACCTCGGCGCTGGGCAACCGGGGGCAGGCGAACTACGCGGCCGCCAAGGCCGGCCTGCAGGGCTTCACCAAGACGCTCGCGATCGAACTCGGCCCCTACGGGGTGACCGTCAACGCGGTCGCGCCGGGCTTCATCGTCACCGACATGACCGCGGCCACGGCGGCCCGGATGAAGGTCGACTTCGCCGCGCTCCAGGAGCACGCCGCCGCCGAGATCCCGGTGCGCCGCACCGGCCGCCCGGAGGATGTCGCGCACACCATCTCGTTCCTGGCCGGCGAGGGCGCGTCCTTCGTCTCCGGCCAGGTCATCTACGTAGCCGGCGGCCCCAAGGACTGACCGTTGCCCGGCGCGGCCCCGCTCAGGCGGGGTCGCGCCGGGTGCGGTGGAGCCAGAAGAGGCCGAGCACCGGCAGCACCAGCGGGACGTAGCCGTAGCCGCCGCCGAAGTCGGACCAGACCGTCTCGTCCGGGAACAGCTCCGGGTCGGCGATGCTCAGCACGCCCACCGCCAGCACCCCGGCCAGCTCGACCGAGCAGCACACCAGCGCGACCCGGCGGCCGGCGTGCCCGGCCCGGGCCAGCCCGACCGCCGCCACGATGTAGATCAGCGCGGCGAGCGCCGACAGCAGGTACGCCACCGGCGCCTCGCCGAACTTCGTGGCGATCTGCAACCCGGCCCGCGAAGTCGCGGCGATGGCGAAGACGATGTAGACCGCGATCAGCAGCCGGCCCGGGCCCCGGTTCGTGGCGCGCTCCGGCACCTGCGTCTCAGCCACCGACGACCTCCCAGGTCTGCTGCAGCCGCACCACCACGACCGGCGTGACCAGGCAGATCGCGCAGACGATGGCCGAGCCCCACCGGGTCGGCTCCATCCGGGCCAGCACCCAGGCCAGCGGCGGCAGGCACACGAGCGTCACCAGGTAGCCGAAGAACGCCCCCGGCTCGCCCGGCCGCTCGCCGCCGCCGAGCGCGACCAGCGCCACCACGGTCAGCGCCAGCAGCGCCACCTCCAGCAGGGCCAGCCCGGCGGACTGGACCCGGTCCGGCGGGCGGTGGCGTACCGCCGCCACCAGGGCCCAGACCGCGACCGCCAGCGAGAGCACGATCGCGAGCGTGGCGAGGAACCCGTCCACCGGCGACCCGGCCGCCGCCGCGCTGGTCATCGACGCAGTGTCGTTCACCGGCCCAGCCTACTAAGCCGTGTAGTAGCGGCTTCCCGCGCGGGTCCGGGCGCGCCGGGCGGTTCGGACGACTAGCGTGGATCACGGTCCCGGCGTACGCCGGGCCGACGACGACAGCAGGGAGTCGCGGTGCGGTTCGGGTTGTTCGGCACCGGTCACTGGGCGGCGGAGACGCACGCCGCGGCCATCGACGCCCACCCGCGGGCCCAACTGGCCGGCGTGTGGGGGCGGAACCCGGCGAAGGCGGAGGCGCTGGCCGCCCGGCACGGCGTACCGGCCTTCACCGACGTGGACGCGCTGCTCGCCGCCGCCGACGCGGTCGCCGTGGCGCTCCCGCCGGACGTGCAGGCCGACATCGCCGTGCGGGCCGCCACCGCCGGGCGACACCTGCTGCTGGACAAGCCGCTGGCGCTCGGCCTCGCGGACGCCGACCGGGTGGTCGACGCGGTCCAGGCGTCCGGGGTGGCCTCGATGGTCTTCTTCACCCAACGCTTCCACCCCAACGTCACCGGCTTCCTCGCCTCGACCGCGGCGGCCGGTGGCTGGCAGCACGCCCGCGCCACCATGTTCGCCTCCATCTACCAGCCCGGTAACCCGTACGGCGACTCGCAGTGGCGGCGCGACCGGGGCGCGCTGTGGGACATCGGCCCGCACGCGCTGTCACTGATCCTGCCGGTGCTCGGCCGGGTCACCCGGGTCGCCGCGATGGACGGGCCGAGCGGCCTGGTGCACCTGCTGCTCACCCACGACGGCGGCGCGACGAGTTCGCTCTCGCTCACCCTCGACGCGCCCGCCGAGGCGGTCACCCGGGACTTCGTCTTCTTCGGCGAGAACGGCGTCGAGAGCGCACCGCCCGGCGACGGCAGCGTGCTCCAGGCGTTCGGCGCCGCGCTGGACCAGCTGCTGGAGGAGGTCGACGCGGGCACCCGCGACCACCGCTGCGACGTCCGGTTCGGCCGCGAGGTGGTGGCGGTGCTCGACGCCGCCGAGACCGCCCGGACGCAGGGCCGCACGGTCGACCTCTAGGAAATCCGGTCGCGGGCGGGGCGCCGCGCCGCTAGCCTGGCCGGCATGTTCACGCATGCCCTGATCGACGTGGCCGTCGCGCCGGCCGCGCGGGGGCTCCTCCTGGTCGCCCGCCCGCGGGTCCGGCGCCCGGCCCTGGCCGGCCGGGACGCCCACCGCGCCTGACCTGACCACCGGCCGCTGAGCACAACAGGCTCAGCCGCCGCCGGTCACGCCACCTCGCCGAGGTGGTGGCTTCAGGCACGCACCGACCCCACCATCTCGCCGAGGTGGCCGCGTCGGTCCGGTCTGTCCGCGTCCCGACCACCTTCCAGGGTCGTCCGAGTCCCGATCCGCTCGGACCGCCCGCACCTTCGAGCCACGCCGACCCGTCGGGCCGGCTGTCCGGCACGCCCGGCGTGGCACATCAGCGCAGCGGTCCGTACCCGTCGCCGCCTCGGCGACAGACAGGACGAACCCGTGGCGCCCCGCCGACCCACCGCACGCGACCGGTCCCGTCGCGTACTGTCCCAGAACTTCCTCGCCGACCCGGCCGTCGTCGCCCGGATGGTCCGGGCCGCCCGACCCGGACCGGACGATCTGCTGATCGAGGTGGGCGCCGGACGCGGCCGGCTGACCCGGCCGCTCGCCGCGCGCTGCGGCCGGCTGATCGCGTACGAGATCGACCCGGCCGTGCTGCCGGAGCTGACCGCGGCCTGCGCACCGCTGCCGGGCGTCGAGGTGCGGGCGGCCGACTTCCTGGCCGCGTCCCCGCCCGGCGAGCCGTTCTCGGTGGCCGGCAACATCCCCTGGTCACTGACCGCGGCAGTGGTCCGGTGGTGCCTGGCCGCGCCCGGGCTGCGCGCGGCGACACTGCTCACCCAGCTGGACTACGCCCGCAAACGCACCGGCGACCACGGCCGGTGGAGCCGGCTCACGGTGCTCACCTGGCCGGAGCACCACTGGCGGCTGGCCGGCCGGGTGCCCCGGGCGGCGTTCCGGCCGGTGCCGGCCGTGGACGGCGGCATCCTGCGCCTGGAGCGCCGGACCGCGCCGCTGCTGGCGCCGGCCGCGCTGCCCGCGTACCGGAGGATGGTGGAGCTGGGCTTCGGCGGTGTCGGCGGTTCGCTCGCGGCCTCGCTGTGCGCGGCCCACCCGGGCCGGCGGGTCGACGGCGCGCTGCGCGCCGCCCGGATCGCGCCGGACACCCCGGTCGGGCTGGTCTGGCCCGAGCAGTGGCTGGTGCTGTTCCGGCTGCTGCACGCGGGCGGACCCCGCGCCTAGCCGGTCAGGGTGACCAGGGCCTCGCCCAGCTCGGCCGGGGTGTCGAACTCCTCGGCCGGCAGCGTCCGGAGCGTCTGGAGCGCCTCGGTGCTGGCGCCGTTCTCCTGACCCCAGCGGACCAGATCCTCCCGGGAGACCGGGTAGTCGAGCCCGGCCAGGAACTCCTGCAACTGCGCGCCGGTGACGGTCATACCGCGCGCCTACCCGCTGGGCGGACGGGCATGCCCGGCCCGGCGGGTAGGCCGGCGGTTTGTCCCGGCGGGCCCCGGGTAGCCGCTCCCATGCTGGTACAGCGGCTCGGCGCGCCGAGCGACTTCGACCCGCTGCTGGAACGCGTCCGGGACGCCCGCATCGTGATGATCGGCGAGGCGACGCACGGCAGCTACGACTACTACCGGCTGCGGGAGCAGTTGACCCGCCGGCTCATCGCCGAGCAGGGCTTCGACTTCGTCGCGGTGGAGGGGGACTGGCCGGACTGCGACCGGGTGCACTGTTCGGTGGTGGGCGCACCGGGTGGACCGGCCGATCCGATCGTCGCGTTGGAGCGGTTCGAACGCTGGCCCACCTGGATGTGGGCGAACGCCGAGGTGGCCCGGTTCTGCCGCTGGCTGCGAGCCTGGAACCTGGAGCGGCCCGAGGGCGAACGCGCCGGCTTCCACGGCCTCGACGTCTACTCGCTGTGGGAGTCGATGCAGGCCATCTTCGACTATCTGGGCGAGGAGGACCCGGCCTCGCTGGAGGCGGCCCAGGAGGCCTACCGCTGCTTCGAGCCGTACGGCAAGCGGATCGAGGAGTACGGGGCGGCCAGCCGGTTCGTCTCCGCCCGGTGCGAGGAGGAGGTGGTCCGGCTGCTGGCGCGTACCCGGGAACAGGCCGCCGCGGACGGCCCGGACCGCTTCTCGGCGTGGCAGAACGCGGAGGTGGTGGCCGGCGCGGAGCGCTACTACCGGGCCATGGTCGGCGGCGGCCCGGAGTCGTGGAACGTCCGCGACATCCACATGGCCGACACGCTGGACCGGCTGCTCGACCGCTACGGGCCGGACGCCCGCGGCATCGTGTGGGCCCACAACACGCATGTCGGCGACGCGCGGGCCACCGAGATGGCGGCGGACGGCATGGTGAACATCGGTCAGCTCGGCCGGGAGCGACACGGCCGGGACGCGGTGGCACTGATCGGCCTGGGCAGTTACCGGGGCACCGTGGTCGCCGCCCCGCGCTGGGGCTCGCCGGCCGAGACGATGGTGGTGCCGCCGGCTCGTGAGGGGTCGGTCGAGCGCCGGCTGCACGAGCTGATGCCGGACCGGGCGGTGCTGGTCTTCGGCGGCCCGGACGAGCCGGACTGGGTGACCGGCGAGGCGGACCACCGGGCCATCGGCGTGGTGTACGACCCGAGCTTCGAGTCCTGGGGCAACTACGTGCCGACCCGGCTGGGCGAGCGGTACGACGCGTTCATCTGGTGCGACGAGACGACCGCCCTGCACCCGCTGCCGGCGTTGGTGACGCCGGGCGAGATGGAGACGTATCCCGCTGGTGTGTGAGGTGGGGTGTTGAAAGGGGCCCCCTGCTGTACGCCAGGCGTCAGCAGGGGGCCCCTCCTTTCACTTCACCTGGGCGGGCTCGCGGTTGGCCAGGTGGGCGCGGAGGCCCTCGCCCTCGACGTCCACGTTGGGCAGCGCCTTGTTCAGCCAGCGCGGCAGCCACCAGGCGGCGTTGTTCAGCAGTGACATCACCGCCGGGACGATGGTCATCCGGACCACGAACGCGTCGATGGCGACACCGATCGCGAGCGCGAAGCCCATCGACTTGATGATCGGGTCGTCCAGGAAGACGAAGCCGCCGAACACCGACATCATGATGAGCGCCGCGGCGGTGACCACCCGGGCGCCGTGCCCCATGCCGTTGAGGGTGGCCTGGCGGGCGGTGTCGCCGTGCACGAAGTCCTCACGCATCCGCGAGACCAGGAAGACCTCGTAGTCCATGGCCAGGCCGAACAGGATGCCGATGAGCAGGATCGGCAGGAAGCTGACCAGCGGCGCCGGCGTGTCCACGCCGAGCAGGCCGGCCAGGTGGCCCTGCTGGAACACCGCGACCGTGATGCCGAACGTGGCCGCCACGGTGAGCAGGAACCCGAGCGCCGCCTTGAGCGGCACCAGGATCGACCGGAACACCAGCATCAGCAGCAGCACGGACAGGCCCACCACCAGCAGCAGATAGATCGGGAGGGCGTCGGAGAGCTTCTCCGAGACGTCGATGCCGATCGCGGTGACGCCGGTCAGCATCACCTCGGCGTTCCCGATGCCGCCGACCTGCCGGCGGATGTCGTGCACCAGATCCTCGGTCTTCTCGTCGGTCGGCCCGGTCTTCGGGATCACGCCGAGCAGCGCGGTGCGGCCGGACGGGTCGAGCTGCGGCGGGGCCACCGCCAGCACCCCGTCGGTCTTCTGGATCAGCGCCGCGACCTGCGGCACGGCCGCCTGGGTGGCCTGCGGCGAGTCGGCGGTGACGACGACCGCGAGCCGGCCGGTGAAGCCGGGGCCGAAGCCCTCCCGGATCAGGTCGTTGCTGACCCGGGCCGGGGTGCCCTCGGCCGCGGTGGAGGCGTCCGGCAGCGCCAGGCGCATGTCCTGGGCGGGGATGGCGAGCAGGCCGAGGCCGAGCAGGCCGACCAGGATCACCGGGATGCGGAACCGGGTCACCCAGTGCGCCCAGCGGAACCCGAAGCCGGAGCGGTCCTCCGAGCCGGTGTTCGGGTCGGCGACGGCCTCCCGGTTGCGCAGCTTGCGCGGCAGCACCTTGCGACCGGCGAAGCCGAGCAGCGCCGGGGCCAGCGTGATCGCCACCAGCACGGCCACGGTGACGGTGCCGGCGGCGGCCAGGCCCATCACGGTCAGGAACGGGATGCCCACCACGGCCAGGCCGGCCAGCGCCACCACCACGGTGGCGCCGGCGAAGACCACGGCGGAGCCGGCGGTGCCGACCGCGCGGCCGACCGCCTCCTCCGGGGAGAGCCCGTCGAGCAGGTTCTGCCGGTGCCGGGAGGTGATGAAGAGCGAGTAGTCGATGCCGACCGCGAGGCCGAGCATCAGCGCCAGGATCGGCGCGGTGCTGGTCAGCTCGACCGCGCCGCTGAGCGCGAAGAGGCCGGCCATGCCGACGCCGACGCCGATCAGCGCGTTCAGCATGGTCATCCCGGCCGCCACCAGGGAACCGAACGTGATGACCAGGACGATCGCCGCGACCAGTACGCCCAGCGCCTCGGTCGAGCCGACCTCCGGCTCGCCGTTGAGCACCTCGCCGCCGGGGGCGATCTGCCAGCCCTGCGCCTCGGCCTGCTGACCGACCTTCTCGTACGCGTCGCGCTGTTCGGTGGTGACGTCGTCCGCGCGCCCGGCGAACTGTACCTGGATCAGCGCGTACCGGCCGTCCGGCGTGATCGCCTGCGCCTGGTAGGGGTCGATCGCGCCGACCACCCCGGGCAGTGTGGCCGCCTCCTGGGTGACCTGCTTGACCACCGCCTGGCCGGCCGGCGCGGTGAGCGCGCCGTCCTGCGGCGCCTTGACGGCGATGGTGCCGGTGGCGCCGCTGGCCGCCGGGAACCGGTCGGCGAGGAGGTCGATCGCCTTCTGCGACTCGGTGCCGGGCATGGTGAAGTTGCTCGCCGTCGGGCCGCGCAGCGTGGCCGCGGCCAGACCGAGACCGACGAGTACGACGAGCCAGACGACAGCGACGAGTCGCCGCCGGCGCAGGGATGCCCGGCCGAGCCGGTACAGCAGGGTCGCCATGGACCTTCCTTCGTCCTCGGGATTGCGACAGTGGGATCAGGTGGTGGGTTCGAGCGCGCGGTGCGCCACGGCGAGCAGCGCGGGTCGCAGCTCCTCGTCGGGGATGTCCAGGAACTCGCCGCAGGTCTCGGCGATGCCGGCCAGGACGACGAGCGCGGCGATGCGTGCCGCCGGCCGGTCGGAGAAGCCGGCGAAGGCGGCGATCAGCCGTTCGGAGATCTGTTGGATGTGCGCGAACGCCGGCTGCTGGAGCAGGTCGGGAAACTCGCCCCGGAGCAGCGCGATCTCCCGGCGGAACCGGACCGCCAGGTCGACGAAGCCCTCGGCGGCGACCCGCTGGGCCTCGGCGGCGGTGAGGTCGGCGAGTCGGGCGTCGAGCTCCTCCAGCACCGCGATGGCGGGTGCCATCAGCTCGCAGAGCAGGGCGTCCTTGCTGGCGAAGTGGTAGAGCACGGTGGCCTTGGAGCAGCCGACCTCGCGGGCGATGTCCTGCAGTGAGGTGCCCTTGTAACCGGTTACGGCGAACCGGCGGGCCGCCGCGGTGAGCAGCTCGTCGTGGGTGGCCGGGGTTGGGCGCGCCATGCCCTCCAGCATGCCTGACCGATCGGTCAGCAACTGACCGATCGGTCAGGTGGATTGCGTGGGCTTCGCCACAGGCGCCTGGTGCTCCCGGTCGTACGCCGCCCGGGCCGCGCTGATCGCGTCGCTGTGCCGCTCGGCCCAGTGGGTGAGCGCGACCAGCGACTCGTACAGCTCCCGGGCCATCGGGGTGGCGGTGTACTCCACCCTCGGCGGCACGGTGGCGTGCACGTGCCGCAGCAGCAGGCCGTCCCGCTCCAGGTTGCGCAGGGTCAGCGTGAGCATCCGCCGGCTGATCCCCTCGACCCGCCGCTCCAGCTCGGTGAAGCGGATCGGACCGGTCGAGGCGGCGATCAGGATGCCGATGCTCCACTTGCCGCCGACGCGGTCCAGCGCCTCCCGCACCGTGCAGGCCCGCGCCTGCGTCCCACCGGAGGTCCGGCCGGCCGGGTCGGACGCGCACCGGTCGTCCTGGGTCGTCACCGCATCTCCTTCCGCTCGGCCCCGACGGGAGCCTCGGTGACCATCATGCGCCACGGGTGGCAGCCGACCGCCGGAGTGCGTCCGGCGATCGCCTGCTGAGTCGGGCGAAGACCTCGTGTTCATCCGCCTACAAACTTGATGGCATGAATGGATCAGCCGCCGTGCGGCCAGCCCGGCGACCCATCCCGTGCCCGGACCCTGCCGTGCCGTGCCGTTGCGACCTCAGCGGTGCCGAGCCGGACCGGAGCCGACCCGCACCGTGGCTCCGGACGTGCGTCGCGCCCCCACCCGGACGGGCTCGGGTAACCTGACCCCCCGTTGACCGCCGTGTCGGGGTTGCCGGGCCGGGCCCGGCCCGGGAAGGTGAACGGATGGGCGCCGCTGACGAGACCCGCGACGGGGTCGCGCTGACCAACCTGGACCAGCCGCTGTTCGACTCCGCCGGCGCGACCAAGCGCGACCTGGTCGACTACCTCGACGCGGTGCACGGCCGGATCCTGCCGGAGCTGCGCGACCGGCCGCTGTCGGTGCTGCGGGTCCGACCCGGCCAGGAGCCGTTCATGCAGAAGAACCTGCCGAAGTACACGCCGGACTGGGTGCGCCGCACCGAGGTCTGGGCGGAGGCGTCGCACCGCCGCATCTCGTACGCGCTCTGCGACGACCGGCGGACGCTGCTCTGGTTCGCCAACCAGCGCGCGGTGGAATACCACGCCCCACTGGCCCACGCCGGTCGGCCGGAACACCCGACCCACCTGGTGCTCGACCTGGACCCGCCGGAGGGCGACCCGTTCACGGCAGTGGTGCGGGTCGCGCTGCTGGTGCGGCAGGCGCTCACCGAGGCCGGGCTGGCCGGCGCGGTCAAGACCAGCGGGGCGAAGGGCCTGCACGTGATCGTACCGGTCGAGCCGGCGACCACGGCGGAGGAGGCCGCCGCCGCGACCCGCGCGCTCGCCGCCCGCGCCGAACGGCTCGACCCGGCGCTGGCCACCACCGCGTTCATCGTGGCCGACCGCGGGGGCCGGGTCTTCGTCGACTCCACCCGGGCGTACGGGGCCACCGTGGTGGCCGCGTACAGCCCCCGGATCCGGCCCGGCACGCCGGTGTCGTACCCGATCGGCTGGGCCGACCTGGAGTCGGCGACCCCGGCCGACTTCACCGTGCGGACCGTGCCCGCGCTGCTCGGTGATCGGGATCCGTGGGCGGAGGCGCTGCCCGCGCCGCAGTCGCTGCCAACGGAGCTGGTCGACGAGGGGCGGAGCATCCCGGTGGCCCGGGTGCAGGCC
Organism: Micromonospora sp. NPDC049282; assembly: GCF_043197045.1. Lineage (NCBI taxonomy): Bacteria > Bacillati > Actinomycetota > Actinomycetes > Micromonosporales > Micromonosporaceae > Micromonospora > Micromonospora sp. NPDC049282. The sequence continues at coordinate 29,016 of NZ_JBICSL010000012.1, read as the reverse complement.
ATGCACGAGGGCAAGCGGCGGGCCCGGGCCCGGCGGGAGGCCGGCTGAGCCGACGCGAAAGCCCGGGCGCGGCGGCCCGGGCTTCGACGTCTTCTGGTGCCCCCGGCAGGATTCGAACCTGCGCCCCCGCCTCCGGAGGGCGGTGCTCTATCCCCTGAGCTACGGGGGCTCAGCGACCCGAGAAGAGTAGCAAACCCCCTCCCGGATCACCGAATCGGTATCGCCGAGGAGTCGATCTCCACGGTCAGGCGGCGGCGACGGCGCGACCGCAGCTCGGCAGCGGATGCAGCGCGATGCGACGGGGCAGCCGGCGGGGCCACTCGTTGCGTGGCCAGGAGCCGTCCACGATCAGGTGCACGGTGCGTTCCTCGGCGCCGCTGAGCCGCAGCACGAAGTCCCGGGGCAGCGGTGGGTCCACCGAGGGCGTGGTGACCATGAACCGCACCCGTCCCCGGGAGGAGACCGCCGAGACCACGTCGGCGGCCGGCATGGTGCCGCGCAGCCGCACCCGGCCGATCCAGTAGATGTCCGCGGCGTGCTCCTGCGCGGCTCGCGTGATCGCCGGGTACTCGCTGCGCACCCACCGCTCGACCGCGCCGACGCAGAGGCCGCAGGCCCGCTCGCGCGGCTCGCGCGGCCCGAGCCCCCAGGCCCGGAGGTACGCCCCGACGGTGCCGGCGTCCATGGCCAGCGCGAACCGACGTTCGATGAGCGTGGTCAGGCTCTGCCGGGTCCAGAGCTCCTCGTCGATGCCGAACTCGTCGGGGTGGACGCCCCGCAGCACGTCGATGAGTTCGAGTTCCTGTTCGCGGCTGAGCGTTCCCGGCTCGCCCTGCCGCAGTCCGCGACGGACGGCTGCCACCGCTCCGTCACCGCCGATGGTGTGGCGTCGGCACCAGCTGGTCACCGACCGCCCTGCGTCTCTGAGTGCAACCCCCACGTCCTGCGCAACGAGCCCGAACCATAACCGGTCACGATATGTATGGAGAAACTTCCCGAAGCAGTGCAATGGGGTGTTATCCCCAAAACGTTACAAACGGGCATAGCGGGCAAGTGGGACGTCAGAGGGTGCCGCCCAGGCGCTTCAGCGCCGCGTTCAGGTTGGTCAGGTCGTTCTGCTGGGTGTTCTTCATGACCTGGGCGACCGCCAGCACGTCGTCGTCGTGCCCCTGGTCGAGGATGCCGTCGATCATGTGCACCCCGCCGATGTGGTGGCGGATCATCATCTGGAGGAACAGCACGTCGAACTCGCGACCGCTCGCGGCTCGCAGCTTCGCCATCTCCTCGGGCGTGGCCATGCCCGGCATCAGGCCGTCCTTCACCACCCCGGCGCCGTCCGGCATCCAGGCCATCGGGGCCTGCTCGCCGGTCGGGTCCAGCTTCCAGGAGCGCAGCCAGGTCTGCATGGTGCCGATCTCACCCTGCTGCCCGGTGGCGATGTCCACGCCGACCTGGCGCACCTCCGCGTCCTGGCCCTGGCGGAACGCCAGCAGCCCCATGGCCACCGCCTGGTGGTGGTGGGCGGTCATGTCCCGGGCGAAACCGGCCTCGGCCGAGGTGTCGCCCGGGCGGGTGAGCGTCGGGGTGAGCAGGCCGCCGGCGTACCCGAGGAGCAGCCCCACCACGACGGCGGCGGCCAGGGCCAGCAGGCCGTAGCGGCGCGCCGCCGGCCGGCCGCCCTCGTCGGCGGCCGGCACCTCGTCGAACTCGCTGGCGGTGGTCACCGGAGCGGTCATCGTGGCGTCCTCACTGGGTGGGCTGCTCGGCCATGTTCGGCTGCACGTTGTCCCGCGGGGTGGTGCCGGTGGCGGTGATGCCCTGGTCGCAGAGCGCGTTCGGGCCCTCGATCGAGGCGTTCACCCGCAGCGTCTTGATGAAGTCGTCGATCCGGCCGTCGTCGGCGTTGTCCACCTTGAGCTGGAAGCCCCAGGCCTGCAGCGAGATCGGCTTGTCCAGCCCCTCGTACGGGCTGAGCATCAGCTTCTCCTTGCCCTTCACCTTGCTCTCGAGCTTCGCCACCTGGTCGGCGGGCAGGTCGGGGCGGTAGGTGATCCAGACCGTGCCGTGCTCCAAGCTGTGCACCGCGTGCTCGTTGGCGATCGGGGCGGGATAGACGTCGCCCATGCAGTTCTGCCAGGCCTGGTTGTGCGGGCCGGCGACCGGCGGGGACACGTCGTACTTGATCGTGCCGGGCTGGTGGTTACCGCCCTTGACCAGGTTCTTGTCCTTCTTGCGGAAGTCGACCACGCCGTTGATCGCGTCGGCCCGCTTCTGCCACGGCTGAGCGCCCTGGTAGACCGACCAGGCGCCGATCCCGATGATGGCGACGGCGAGTACGCCGACCGCGGCGAAGAGCGCGATCGGCCCCCACGGGCGACCCTGGCTCACCTTCACCGGGGTCACCGGCTTGCGGCCCTTGCCCCCGGCGCCCGGCCGTGGCGCGCCCTTGCCGCCGCCGGGCTTGCCCGCACCGGCCTTGACGGCGGGCTTGTCGCCAGGCGCGGGCCGGCCGGCGGCCGGCTTCTTGCCGGTGCTGACCACGGTGGGACGGCGTTCCGGGCCGCCCGGGGTGCTGATGCTCATCGTGCCTCGTCAGGTCGGTCGGTCAGGGGAGCGCGGGGCCGGTTCACATGCTGGGTCGCCGCCGCGGTGCCCGAGTCTACCCCCGATAACATGGTTCGGTGACTCCCGCAGAACTCGCCGAGGTCGTCCTCGCCGCAGCCCACGCCGTCTTCGACGAGCGGGGTCTGGACCGCGCCGCGCTGCCCGCGCAGACCACCGTCGAGCGACCCCGTAACCCCGATCACGGCGACTACGCCTCCACGCTGGCGCTGCAGCTCAGCAAGAAGGTCGGGGTGCCCCCGCGGGAGCTGGCCGCCGCGCTGGCCGAGCAGCTCGGCAAGGCGCCGGGAATCAAGTCGGTGGAGATCGCCGGCCCGGGATTCCTGAACATCCGGCTCGACGCGGCCGCCGCCGGCCAGCTCGCCAGGGTCATCGTCGAGGCCGGCCCGGCGTACGGGCGCAGCGACACCCTGGCCGGGCAGCGGATCAACCTGGAGTTCGTCTCGGCGAACCCGACCGGCCCGGTGCACATCGGCGGGGTCCGCTGGGCGGCCGTCGGCGACGCGCTCAGCCGCCTGCTGCGGGCCACCGGCGCCGACGTGGGCACGGAATACTACTTCAACGACGCCGGCTCCCAGATCGACCGCTTCGCCCGCTCGCTGCTGGCTGCCGCCAAGGGCGAGCCGGCCCCGGAGGACGGCTACGGCGGGGCGTACATCGCGGAGATCGCCGCCGAGGTGGTCAACCGCCGGCCCGAGGTGCGGGAGCTGCCGGACGACGCCGCCCAGGAGGTGTTCCGGGTCGAGGGCGTCCAGCTCATGTTCGACGAGATCAAGTCCTCGTTGCGCGACTTCGGCGTCGAGTTCGACACCTACTTCAACGAGAAGGACCTGCACGACCGGGGCGAGCTGGAGCAGGCGCTGACCCGGCTGCGCGAGCAGGGGCACGTCTTCGAGTCCGAGGGCGCGACCTGGCTGCGCACCACCGACTTCGGCGACGACAAGGACCGGGTGCTGCGCAAGTCCAACGGTGAGTGGACCTACTTCGCCGCCGACTGTGCCTACTACCTGGACAAGCGGGAGCGCGGCTTCGAGCGGGTCGTGATCATGCTGGGCGCGGACCACCACGGCTACCTCGGCCGGATGAAGGCGATGGCCGCCTGCTTCGGCGACGACCCGGCGCGCAGCCTGGAGATCCTCATCGGGCAGCTGGTCAACCTGGTCCGCGACGGCGCCCCGGTGCGGATGAGCAAGCGGGCCGGCACCGTGGTCACCCTGGAGGACCTGGTCGACGCGATCGGCGTGGATGCCGCCCGCTACGCGCTGGCCCGCTACTCCAGCGACTCGCCGATCGACATCGACGTGGAGCTGTGGACCCGGGCCACCCGCGACAACCCGGTCTACTACGTGCAGTACGTGGCCGCCCGCACCGCCAGCGTCAACCGCAACGCCGCCGAGGTCGGGCTGACCCGGGGCGACGCCGTCGGCTTTTGCGCCGAGCTGCTCGACCACGAGAAGGAGAACGAGCTGCTCAAGGCGCTGGCCGCGTTCCCGTCCGTGGTGGCCGCCGCCGCCGAGCTGCGCGCCCCGCACCGGCTCTCCCACTACCTGGAGGACCTGGCGCAGGCCTACCACCGGTTCTACGACAACTGCCGGATCCTGCCGCGCGGCGACGAGGAGGTCACCGACCTGCACCGGGCCCGGCTCTGGCTCAACGACGCCACCCGGGTGGTCATCGCCAACGGCCTGCGCCTGCTCGGCGTCTCCGCGCCCGAGAGGATGTAATCATGCGAGCCCATGAGGCCGGAGCCCTGCACGGCGACATCGGCAACCGGGGGCCCGCCTGGCTGCGTACCCCGGTCGACGTCAACTTCCTGGTGCCGCACCTGTGGCCGCGCCACGTGGCGCGCGGCGAGGCCGGCGCGCTGACCGTGGCCGGGCTGGACGTCCGCGACCTGGCCGCCGAGTTCGGCACCCCGGCGTACGTGCTGGACGAGGACGACCTGCGCGGGCGCTGCCGCGAGTTCCGGGCCGCCTTCCCGGACGCGGACGTCTACTACGCCGGCAAGGCGTTCCTTTGCCGGGCGGTGGTCCGCATGATCGCCGAGGAGGGCATGTTCCTCGACGTCTGCACCGGCGGTGAGCTGGCCACCGCGCTGTCGGCCGGGATGCCGCCGGAACGGCTCGGCTTCCACGGCAACAACAAGTCGGTGGCCGAGCTGACCCGGGCGGTGGACGCCGGGGTGGGGCGGATCATCGTCGACTCGTCCACCGAGATCGACCGGCTCAACGCGCTGGCCCGGGAGCGGGGCGTCCGCCCCCGGGTGCTGCTCCGGGTCACCGTCGGCGTGGAGGCGCACACCCACGAGTTCATCGCCACCGCGCACGAGGACCAGAAGTTCGGCTTCTCGCTGGCCGGCGGCGCGGCCGCCGCGGCGGCGTTCCGGATCCTCGACGAGGACGTGCTGGAGCTGCGCGGGCTGCACTCGCACATCGGGTCGCAGATCTTCGACGCCAGCGGCTTCGAGGTTTCCGCCCGCCGGGTGCTGGCCCTGCAGGCGCAGATCCGCGACGCCCGTGGCGTGGAGCTGCCCGAGCTGGACCTGGGCGGCGGCTTCGGCATCGCGTACACCACGCAGGACGACCCGGCCTCGCCGCACGACCTGGCCAAGCGGCTCCGCAAGATCGTCGACGGGGAGTGCGCGGCGGAGAACCTGGCCGTGCCGCACCTCTCCGTCGAGCCCGGCCGGGCCGTCGTCGGCCCGGCCGTGTTCACGCTCTACCAGGTCGGGACCGTCAAGGAGCTGGACGGCCTGCGGACGTACGTGAGCGTCGACGGCGGGATGAGCGACAACATCCGCACCGCGCTCTACGACGCCTCCTACTCGGCCACCCTGGCCAACCGCGCGTCGACGGCGCCGCCGTTGCTCGCCCGGGTGGTGGGAAAGCACTGTGAGTCCGGGGACATCGTGGTGAAGGATGAATTCCTGCCCGCCGACGTGCAGCCCGGAGATCTTGTCGCGGTGCCCGGCACCGGGGCCTACTGCCGGAGCATGGCCAGCAACTACAACCATGTGCCGCGCCCCCCGGTCGTCGCGGTGCGTGACGGATCGGCCCGGGTGATCGTTCGCCGGGAGACGGAAGACGACCTGCTTGCCTTGGATGTGGGATGACCTCACCGGTTCGCTTGGCGTTGCTCGGCTGCGGCACGGTCGGCAGCGATGTCGTGCGCCTGCTGCACGAGCAGTCGGCCGACCTCGCCGCCCGGATCGGCGCGCCGCTGGAGATCGCCGGCATCGCCGTACGCCGGCTCGGCCGTGACCGCGGCGACCTGCCGGTCGAGGAGAGCCTCTTCACCACCGACCCGCTGGGGCTGATCAAGCGGGACGACGTGGACGTGGTGGTGGAGGTCGTCGGCGGCATCGAACCGGCCCGCGGCTGGCTGGTCGAGGCGCTGCGCGCCGGCAAGAGCGTGGTCACCGCCAACAAGGCGCTGCTCGCCGAGGACGGCGCCACGCTGCACGACGCGGCCGCCGAGGGCGACGCCGACCTCTACTACGAAGCAAGCGTCGCCGGGGCCATTCCGCTGCTGCGCCCGCTGCGCGAGTCGCTGCACGGCGACCGGATCACTCGGGTCACCGGCATCGTGAACGGCACCACCAACTTCATCCTCTCCGCGATGGACGCGACCGGCGCCGGCTTCGCCGAGGCGCTTGAGGAGGCCACCGAGCTGGGGTACGCGGAGGCGGACCCGACGGCCGACGTGGAGGGTTTCGACGCCGCCGCCAAGGCCGCCATCCTCGCCTCGTTGGCGTTCCACACCCGGGTCACCGCCGCCGACGTGCACCGCGAGGGCATCACCGAGGTGACCGCGGCCGACGTGGCCAGCGCCAAGGCGATGGGCTGCACGATCAAGCTGCTCTGCATCGCCGCCCGGGGCGTCGACGCCGCCGGGCGCGAGACGGTGAACGTCCGGGTGCATCCCGCGATGATCCCGCTGACCCATCCGCTCGCCCGGGTGGGCGACGCGTTCAACGCCGTCTTCGTCGAGGCCGAGGCGGCCGGGCAGCTCATGTTCTACGGCCGCGGCGCGGGCGGCGCGCCCACCGCCAGCGCCGTCCTCGGCGACGTGGTCGCGGTGGCCCGCAACCGCATCGCCGGGGTACGCCAGGCCAGCGAGTCGGCGTACGCGGACCTGTCGGTGCGGCCGTTGGGGGAGGCGCTCACCCGCTACCACATCAGTCTCGACGTGGCCGACCGGCCGGGTGTGCTGGCGGCGGTGGCCGGGGTGTTCGCCCGGCACGAGGTCTCCATCGCCACCGTGCGGCAGGGGCCGGCCGGCGGCGACGCCGAGCTGGTCGTCGTCACCCACGTCGCGCCGGACGCCGCGCTCGCGACCACCGTGCGTGAGCTGCGCGGGCTGGACACCGTCCGCTCGGTCACCAGCGTGCTGCGGGTCGAGGGCGGTGCGTAACCCGGCCGTCCCGCCTGATGGTTAGGGCAGGGTGTGGCGGTGGCCGGCCGGGAAGGCTGGGCCACGCTGTTGGCAGACCCCGTGACCGGGGCGACGGAGGCGAGGAGCGCGACATGTGGCGAGGGCTGATCGAGGCGTACCGGGACCGGCTGCCGATCACCGACGCCACTCCCGTCGTGACCCTGCACGAGGGGAACACGCCACTGCTGCCGGCGCCGGTGCTCTCCGCCCGGGTCGGCGCCGACGTGTGGCTCAAGGTCGAGGGCGCGAACCCGACCGGCTCCTTCAAGGACCGGGGCATGACGGTCGCCGTCTCCAAGGCCGTCGAGGGCGGTGACAAGGCGATCATCTGCGCCTCCACCGGCAACACCAGCGCCTCGGCCGCCGCGTACGCGGCCCGCGCCGGGATCACCTGCGCGGTGCTGGTGCCGCAGGGCAAGATCGCGCTGGGCAAGCTGGCCCAGGCGCTGGTGCACGGCGCGAAGCTGCTCCAGGTGCAGGGCAACTTCGACGACTGCCTGGCGCTGGCCGGCAAGCTCGCCCAGGACTTCCCGGTCGCGCTGGTCAACTCCGTGAACATCTACCGGCTGCACGGGCAGAAGACGGCCGCCTTCGAGATCGTCGAGGCGCTCGGCGACGCGCCCGACATCCACTGCCTGCCGGTCGGCAACGCCGGCAACATCTCCGCCTACTGGATGGGCTACTCGGAGGACCTGCGCGACGGCAACGCCACGAGGGCGCCCCGGATGTACGGCTTCCAGGCGGCCGGCGCGGCCCCGATCGTCACCGGTCAGATGGTGCCCGAGCCGTCGACCATCGCCACCGCCATCCGGATCGGCAACCCGGCGAGCTGGACCAAGGCCGTCGACGCGCGGGACGCCTCCGACGGGCTGATCTCCGCGGTCACCGACCGGGAGATCCTCTCCGCCTACCGGCTGCTGGCCCGCGAGGTGGGGGTCTTCGTCGAGCTGGGCAGCGCGGCCAGCGTGGCCGGCCTGCTCCAGCAGGCCGACCAGGGCCGGGTGCCGGCCGGGTCGCGGGTGGTGTGCACGGTCACCGGGCACGGCCTGAAGGACCCGGAGTGGGCCATCTCGACCGCTCCCGCACCGCTGACCATCGCCAACGACGCGATCGCCGCCGCGCGCGCCCTCGACCTGGCCTGACCGACGCCACCTCGCCGACGTGGTGGTATCCGGCCTGTTGATCCACTCCGGCTCGCCGTCATGGCGGGGTGGGCGTGCGTTCGATGTCGCCACTACGGCGAACTCGAGTGGATCAAGCTGGTGGTGGGGTATGGCGGCCGGGACACTCCCCAGGGCGGATGCGGGGAACGCGAGCGGGTGCGGCAGACTCAGGGCAACCCCGCAGACCCCTCTTCAGGAGTGACCAACGCCCATGTCGTTGCTCGCCAGATTCAGTCTTGCCAACCGGGGCCTGATCGCCCTGATCGCGTTGGTGACCGCGGCGTTCGGCGCGTTCGCCGTGCCGTCGCTCAAGCAGCAGTTGCTGCCGTCGCTGGAGTTCCCCGCCGCGTTCATCGTGGCGCCGTATCCGGGCGCCGCGCCGGAGATCGTCGAGTCCCAGGTCGCCGAGCCGATCGAGAACAGCCTCCAGGGCATCCCGGGGCTGGAGAAGGTCACCTCCACCTCCCGCGAGGGCGCCGTCACCGTCCAGGTGCAGTACGAGTTCGGCACCGACCTGGACGACGTGGTCAACAAGATGGAGACCGCGCTCAACCGGACCCAACTCCCCGAGGGCGTCGACCCGCAGGTGATCGCCGGCAGCACGGACGACCTGCCCGCGGTGGTGGTGGCCGCGACCGGTGACGGCGACGAGCGGGCACTGGCCGAGAAGCTGCGCGCCACCGTGGTGCCGGAGCTGGAGGGGCTGGACGGGGTCCGCTCGGTGGACGTCACCGGCGCCCGGGACCAGGTGGTGGCGATCACGCCGGACCCGGCGAAGCTGGCCGCCGCCCGGGTGGCGCCGACCGCGATCGCGCAGGCGCTGAAGACCAACGGGGTGGCGGTGCCGGCCGGCGCGCTGGCCGACGGCGACCGGTCGCTGCCGGTGCAGGTCGGCACCCCGATCCGCACCGTGGACGACCTGCGCGGCATCGTGCTCACCACCGCGCCCGCCACCCCGGTACGACTCGGTGACGTGGCCCGGGTGGAGCAGCAGCTCGCCCCGGCGACGTCGTTCACTCGCACCAACGGCAAGCCGAGCCTCGGCATCGCGGTCACCGCGAGCCCGGACGGCAACGCGGTCGGCATCTCGCACGACATCCGGGACCGGCTGGCCGACCTGAAGGCCGCCTCCGGCGCCGAGCTGACCGTGGTCTTCGACCAGGCCCCGTTCGTCGAGCGGTCCATCGAGAGCCTCACCACCGAGGGCCTGCTCGGCCTGCTGATGGCGGTGGTGGTGATCCTGGTCTTCCTGCTCTCGGTGCGGTCCACGGTGGTCACCGCGGTCTCCATCCCGCTGTCGGTGCTGGTCGCGCTGCTCGTGCTCTGGGCCGGCGACTACTCGCTGAACCTGCTCACGCTCGGCGCGTTGACCATCGCGGTCGGCCGGGTGGTCGACGACTCGATCGTGGTGCTGGAGAACATCAAACGGCACCTGGAGTACGGCGAGGAGAAGCGGGAGGCGATCCTGACCGCGGTCCGTGAGGTGGCCGGCGCGGTGACCGCCTCCACCCTCACCACGGTCGCCGTGTTCGCGCCGATCGCCCTGGTCGGCGGCTTCGTCGGGCAGCTCTTCGCGCCGTTCGCGATCACCGTGACGGTGGCCCTGCTGGCCTCGCTGCTGGTGTCGCTGACCGTCATCCCGGTGCTGGCCTACTGGTTCCTCCGGCCGCGTCACGGCGCGGACGACGAGGCCGCCCGCCGGGCCGCCGAGGAGAAGGAGCTGCGCAGCCCGTTGCAGCGGGCGTACCTGCCGGTGATCGGGTTCGCCACCCGGTCCCGCAAGAGCCGGTGGGCCACCGTGGCGCTGGGCCTGCTGGTGCTGCTGGGCACGTTCGGGCTGGCCCAGAAGCTGGAGACGAACTTCCTGGACGACTCCGGCCAGGACACCCTCGCGATCCGGCAGGAGATGCCGGCCGGCACCGGGCTCGCCGGCACCGACCGGGCCGCCGCCCGGGTGGAGGAGGTGCTGCGGCGTACGTCGGGGGTGGAGACCTACCAGGTCAGCGCCGGCGGCGGGGACAACCCGTTCGCCGGTGGCGGTAGCGACAGCGCCTCCTGGTCGCTGGCGCTCTCCGACGACACCGACGCGGCGACCGTGCGGCAGGCCCTGCGCAAGGAGTTCGACGCGCTCGGCCCGGAGGTCGGCGAGCTGACCTTCGGCGGCGGGCAGAACGCCTCCGCGAACCAGGTCGAGGTGGTGGTGCAGGCCGCCGACCAGGAGACGTTGGTCCGGGCGGCGGAGGAGGTCCGGGCCGCGACGGCCGGCATCCCGGGCGTCGAGGACGTCACCACCGGCCTGGCCACGCGCGTGCCCCGGGTGGAGGTGACCGTGGACCGGGTCGCCGCGGCCCGGGCCGGCCTCACCGAGGCGGCCGTGGGGCAGCTCGTGGCGCAGACGTACCGCGGGGCGCCGCTCGGCCAGGTCACGCTGGACGGCACCGCGCAGGACGTGGTGCTGAGCACCGGGGCCCGGCCGCCGGTGAGCGTGGCCGAGCTGCGGGCGCTGCGGGTGGGACCGGTGACGCTGGACGCGATCGCCGACGTCGACCAGGTCGACGGTCCGCAGCAGGTGACCCGGATCGACGGTGAGCGCAGCGTCTCGGTGACCGGCACGGCCACCGGCTCGAACCTCGGCGCCACCACCCAGGAGCTGCAGAAGAAGCTGGACGCGTTGGACGTGCCGGGCGCCACCTTCGTCATCGGTGGGGTGAGCGCCGACCAGGCGGACGCGTTCGCGGACCTCGGCCTGGCCGTGCTGGCCGCCATCGCGATCGTCTTCCTGATCATGGTGGCCACGTTCCGCAGCCTGACCCAGGCGTTGATCCTGCTGATCTCGGTGCCGTTCGCGGCGACCGGGGCGATCGCGTTGCTGCTGGCCACCGGGACGCCGCTGGGCGTGCCGGCGCTGATCGGCGTGCTCATGCTGGTCGGCATCGTGGTGACCAACGCGATCGTGCTGCTGGATCTGATCAACCAGTACCGGGCGCAGGGCATGGGTGTCACCGAGGCCGTGGTCGAGGGCGGCCGGCGGCGGTTGCGACCGATCCTGATGACCGCGGTCGCCACCGTGTTCGCGCTGCTGCCGATGGCGTTCGGCCTGACCGGCGAGGGCGGCTTCATCTCCAAGCCGCTGGCGATCGTGGTGATCGGTGGCCTGCTCAGCTCGACGTTGCTGACGCTGGTCCTGGTGCCGACGCTCTACACGATGGTGGAGCGCACCAAGGGCTCGCTGTGGGCCCGCCGGGACCGCCGTCGTGGCGCCCCGGAACCGGTCGAGGAGGTCGGGGCGCCGGCCCTGGCCGAGACCCCGACGCCGGTGACCGTGGGCGGCGGGGACGGGCCGGCCGAGCCGGTCGCGCCGCCGGCCCGCCCGTCCGGGGCGCTGATCGACGGTACGGACCAGTTCGAGGTGCTCCGCCTGCCGAAGAGCAGCCGTTCCCCCCTTCCCCCGACCGAGTGAAAGGAGGGGGCCCCGCTTGACGCATTCTGCATAAGCGGGGCCCCCTCCTAACACCTCCGCCGCGGGGGGCACCCCTGAACCACCCCGGGCGGTACGCTCGGTCAGCTGGTGCCTACATGGGGTGCGGGGGGCGCGATGGCGGACGGCGCGGGCAAGTGGGGTCGGCGCACGCTGCTGCGTCGGTCCGCACTGGTGCTCGGCGGCGCCGCGCTGGGTTCCGCGACCACGCTGGAGAGCACGTGGGTGGCCGACCGCCGGCTCCCGCTGGCCGGCGGCCCGGCCAGCGCCACGCTCGGCAACCGTCGCCAGGACGTCGGCGGGGGCGGGGTGCAGGTGGTCTGGGGGGTTCGGGCCGACGCGCCGCTGGTGGCGCTGACGTTCGACGACGGCCCCCGGCCACAGTGGACCCCGATGGTGCTGGACACGCTGGCCGAGCACCGGGTGCCGGCGACGTTCTTCCTGGTCGGTGAGCGGGCCCGCCGGCACGCCGCGCTGGTGCGGGGCCGGATGGGCGAGCACGAGGTGGGCAACCACAGCTGGGCGCACCACGACCTCGCCCGGATGGACGCCACGAGGGCGCACGACGACCTGAGCCGCAGCCACGACGCGATCACCGCGGCCACCGGTTCGGCGCCCCGGCTGCTCCGTCCACCCTGGGGTCACCTGGGCGGCGCGGTGCTCCACGCCGCGGCCCGGCTGGACTACCGGGTGGTGCTCTGGACGCTGCAGATGGTCGAGGGCGAGTTCCCGCACGATCCGGCCGGCCATGCCCGACGGATCGTCGCCGACGTGCGGCCCGGCACCATCCTGCTCGGCCACGACGTCGGCGACGAGCGGCGGCTGGTGGCGCTGCGCGGCCTGCCCGACATGATCGCCGGGCTGCGCGCCCGGGGCTACACCTTCGTCACGGTCTCCGACCTGCTGCGCCGCGCCACCGGCCCGGGAGCGGCCCGGTAGGGTGCCGGCGTGTCACCCACCCTCTCGGTCCTCGTCCGCAACCGCGACTTCCGGAACCTGTTCTTCGCCGAGCTGGTGGTCTTCGGCGCCGACTGGTTCGTCATGGTGCCGCTGCTGGTGCTCCTGCCGGACCTGACCGGCAGCGGGGTCTGGGGGGCGTTGGTGCTCGCCGTGGACACCGGCACCACCGCGCTGCTGCTGCCGTACGCCGGCACGATCGCCGACCGGTTCGACCGCCGCCGGGTCATGATGGCGGCCAACGTGGCCGCGCTCGTCGGCATCCTGCTGCTGCTCGGCGTCCGCTCCGGTCAGACGGCGTGGCTGGCGCTGGTGGCGATCGCGATCGTGGCGGTGGCGAAGGCGTTCTACTCGCCCGCCGCCCAGGCCGCCCTGCCCAACGTGGTCGACCCGGCGGACCTGGCGGCGGCCAACGCGGTCGCCGGCTCGGCCTGGGGCACGATGACCGTGGTCGGCGCCTCGCTCGGCGGCATCCTCAGCGCCGCGTCCGGGCCGTACGTCAGTTTCTGGGTGGCCGCCGTGGGCCTGGCCGGGGCGGCGGTCCTGGCCGCGCTGATCCGTCGGCCCCTGCAGGCGCCCCGGGACCCGGCGGCGAGCGTGCCGCGCACCGTGGCGGCGATCCGCGAGGCGCTCGGCTACATCGCCCACCGGCCACGCGTGCTGGCGCTGGTCACGGTGAAGTCGGCGGTCGGCCTGGGCAACGGCGTGCTGACCGTCTTCCCGCTGCTCGCGGGCGTCTACGGGGTCGGCGCGGTCGGCGCCGGTCTGCTCTTCGCGGCCCGGGGCGCCGGCGCGCTGGTCGGCCCGATCCTGATGCGCCGGGTGCTCAGCAACCGGGCCTGGCTGCTCACCGGCCTCGCGCTGTCCATGTCGATGTACGGCCTGGCCTATGTGGGCGCCTCGGCGGTGTCCTGGTTCCCGCTGGTGCTGGTTCTGGTCTTCCTGGCCCACCTGGGCGGCGGCAGCAACTGGGTGCTGTCCAACTACGCCCTGCAGGGCGAGGTGCCGGACCGGCTGCGCGGCCGGGTCTTCGCCACCGACATGATGCTGGCCACGCTGGCCATCGCGGTCAGCCAGCTGGTGGTGGCGCTGGTGGTGGACCGGGTGGACGAGCGCACCGTGCTGGCCGGCTGCGGCCTGGTCACCGTCGTCTACGCGATTGGCTGGCGCTTCGCCACCCGGCGCCTCTCCCTGACCGACCCGGCCGAGGCGTCCGCCCCCGGACGGGCCGGCTGACCGGCCGTTCCCAGGCTCCGGGCGGTTCGGGCGGTGGTCGTACCCAGGTCATAGCATGATCCGGTGCCGACGACTTTCGCCTCCGGTCCGGTCCGGGTCCGGGTGCCCGCGACCAGCGCCAACCTCGGCCCCGGCTTCGACGCGCTGGGGCTGGCCCTCGGCCGGCACGACGACGTCACCGCCGAGGTGACCGACGGCGACGTGCGGGTGGTGGTCACCGGTGAGGGCGCCGGTGAGCTGCCGTCGGACGACCGGCACCTGGTGGTGACCGCCATGCGGGCCGCCTTCGACGTGCTCGGCGCGCAGCCCGCCGGCCTGGCGCTGGAGTGCGTCAACCGGATCCCGCAGGCCCGCGGTCTCGGCTCGTCCTCGGCGGCGATCGTGGCCGGGGTGCTGGCGGCCCGCGCGCTGGTGGCGGACGGCGCGCGGCGGCTGGACGACGACGCGGCGCTGCGGCTGGCGGCGGAGCTGGAGGGGCATCCGGACAACGTGGCGCCCTGCCTGCTCGGCGGGTTCACGATCGCCTGGACGGAGTCGACCGGCGCTCGGGCGGTGTCGCTGCCGGTGGCGCCGGCCGTCCGTCCGACCGTCTTCGTGCCGGCCGAGCGGGGTCTGACCTCGGTGGCCCGGGCCGCGCTGCCGGCCACCGTGCCGCACGCCGACGCGGCGTCCAACGCCGGTCGGGCCGCTCTGCTGGTGCACGCGCTGACCGCCGACCCGGGTCTGCTGCTGCCGGCCACCGTCGACCGCCTGCACCAGGAGCAGCGGGCCCCGGGGATGCCGGGCACCGCGAAACTGGTGGCTGAGCTGCGTGAGGCTGGTGTGGCGGCCGTGGTCAGCGGGGCGGGGCCGACGGTGCTGGCGCTCTCCGACGTGCCGACCGGGTTCGAGGCGGGAACAGATTGGCGCCGTTGGGAGTTGCCGACAGATGTCAGCGGGGCCCGGGTTTTCCGGGGTAGACTTTGACACGCCGAGCGGGACCCTGTTGCCGCAGGTCGGAAGAGTTGATTACGCTCTAGACCGAGCACAGCCGCGAAGCATGCGATCTTCCTGCGGTTCGGCGCACCCCCGAAGCTCTCGGCGGTCAGCCCGTCACCCCTGCCCAAGGCCTACGCCGCACCGCAGTTTCCACAGGTCGCCGCAGACGGCGAGACCTGCTCACCGAGGTTGGTGAGTCGGGAGACCGCCCGGCTGCTGTGTTACAGACTCCCGCGACGCGTCCATGCGAGGCGGGTGCACCGAGGCCGCCCGGCCACCTGGTTCCACGACTCCGGGCAGTCCCGGCCTATCGAGGGAAGGAATCCATTGAGCGACACCACCGACGTGACGTCGGATGTTTCCAACGTCGCTGGCGATGCCACCACCGCCGCCCCCACGCGCCGTCGGCGTAGCGGTACCGGCCTGTCGGCGATGCTGCTGCCGGAGCTCCAGAGCCTGGCCGCGTCGCTCGGCATCTCTGGTACGGCTCGCATGCGCAAGGGCGAGCTGATCAGTGCGATCACCGAGCGGCAGGGCGGCGCCGCCGCCGGAACCCCTCGACCGCGGGCCGAGGTCGCGGCCGCGGCGGCTCCCGCACGCGAGGAGGTGCACGCCGAGGTCCGCGAGGAGCGGGCCGAGGGCGAGCGTCGTACCGCCGAGCAGGCGCCGGCCGCCGAGGTGACCGAGGGTCGTACCCGCGGACGCCGCAGCCGGGCCACCGCCGCGCCCGCCGAGACGCGCCCGACCGAGACGCGCGCCGAGGAGGCCCCCGCCGAGACCGGCGACCGGGCCGAGCGCGGCGGCGACCGGGCCGAGCGCAACGAGGACCGGGGCCGTGAGCGGGCCGAGCGCGGCGGCGAGCGTGCCGACCGCGGTGACCGCACCGAGCGGGGCGAGCGGGGCGAGCGGGGCGAGCGTGCCGAGCGGGGCGATCGTGCCGAGCGGGGCGACCGCAACGAGCGGAGCGATCGTGCCGAGCGCAACGATCGGGGCGAGCGCAACGACCGTGGCGAGCGTGCCGAGCGCAACGATCGGGGCGAGCGCAACGACCGTGGCGAGCGTGCCGAGCGCAACGATCGGGGCGAGCGCAACGACCGGGGCGACCGTAACGACCGGGGTGACCGCAACGACCGGGGTCCCCGCGCCAACGACAACGACGACGACGACGAGGGCGGCGGCCGGCGGGGCCGGCGCAGCCGGTTCCGGGACCGTCGGCGCGGTCGTGGCGAGCGTGGCGAGGGCGGCGACGGCGGTGGCGGCGGTGGCGCCCGCGAGCCGCAGGTCGGCGAGGACGACGTGCTCGTCCCGGTCGCCGGCATCATCGACGTGCTCGACAACTACGCCTTCGTCCGGACCACCGGCTACCTCGCCGGCCCGAACGACGTGTACGTCTCGATGTCCCAGATCAAGAAGTACGGCCTGCGCCGCGGTGACGCCATCACCGGCGCGGTGCGGGCGGCCCGGGACGGCGAGCAGCGGCGCGACAAGTACAACCCGCTGGTCCGGCTGGACACGATCAACGGCATGGAGCCGGACGAGGCGCGGCGCCGGCCGGAGTTCTACAAGCTGACCCCGCTCTACCCGCAGGAGCGGCTGCGGCTGGAGACCGAGCCGCACATCCTGACCACCCGGGTGATCGACCTGGTGATGCCGATCGGCAAGGGTCAGCGGGCGCTCATCCAGTCGCCGCCCAAGGCGGGCAAGACGATGGTGTTGCAGGCGATCGCGAACGCGATCACCCGTAACAACCCGGAGTGTCACCTGATGGTGGTGCTGGTGGACGAGCGGCCCGAAGAGGTCACCGACATGCAGCGGTCGATCAAGGGCGAGGTCATCGCGGCCACGTTCGACCGTCCGCCGCAGGACCACACCACGGTGGCCGAGCTGGCGATCGAGCGGGCGAAGCGGCTGGTCGAGCTGGGTCACGACGTGGTCGTGCTGCTCGACTCGGTGACCCGGCTCGGGCGGTCGTACAACCTGGCGGCGCCGGCGAGCGGCCGGATCATGTCGGGCGGTATCGACTCCACCGCGCTCTACCCGCCGAAGCGCTTCCTGGGCGCCGCCCGCAACATCGAGAACGGCGGCTCGCTGACCATCATCGCCACGGCGCTTGTGGAGACCGGTTCGATGGCGGACACGGTCATCTTCGAGGAGTTCAAGGGCACCGGCAACGCGGAGCTGAAGCTGGATCGGAAGATCGCGGACAAGCGCGTCTTCCCGGCGATCGACATCAACCCCACCGGTACGCGTAAGGAAGAGGTCCTGTTCGCGCCGGAGGAGCTGGCGATCATCCACAAGCTCCGCAAGGTGCTGCACTCGCTGGACTCGCAGGCGGCGCTCGACCTCCTGCTGGACCGGCTCAAGCAGTCCCGCACCAACATCGAGTTCCTGATGCAGATCGCGAAGTCCACCCCGGGCGAGTGACCTGACGGATCCGACGACGAGGGGCACGGCCGCCGGCCGTGCCCCTCGTTCGCGCGGGCGTGTCGCGGACCGAAGCCGGCCTGGGTTCGGACGGTATACCGCTCTTGAGAAGAGCGTGGGCGCCGGTCGACACGCCCACGCTCAGCGCGGGGGATGAAGTTTTTCTACGGTTAAGCCATGGGGTATTGAAACTTCTGTTCATCGTCGGGTTGACTGTCGTCCATGCGAATCCGCAGACGATCCGTCCGTCTCACCGGCGTCCTGCTGCTCACCCCGCTGCTCACCCTCGCCGCTCCGGCGCCGTCCGCCGCAGGGTCGGCCGCGACGCTGTCGCCCCAGGTCCAGGCCCAGGCCACGGCGGCCGAGGACGCGCCGGCGGCGTCCTCCCGTCCCGACTCCGCGGTCGCGCTGGCCGGCGTCGAGCCCGCCGACGGCCTGGAGACCGCCAGGACCACCCGTCCGGTCGCGCCCGGCCTGGACCTGACCTCCTTCGACCGGTACGACGCCGCCGGCTGGCTGCGGGCCGACGCCCTCACCGCCGACCTGTCCGGCGGGTTGACCGTGGACTACGTCAACTCCGGCGCGGTCACCCGGGACGAGCCGCTACGGACCGCGGTGGACCGGTCCCGCGCCGTGGCGGCGGTCAACGGCGACTTCTTCGACATCAACAACTCCGGCGCTGCCCAGGGCGTCGGCATCCGGTCCGGCGAGCTGGTGCAGTCGCCGGTCGCCGGCCACCCCAACGCGGTCGGGATCGACGCCCGGGGCGTCGGGCGGGTCGTCGAGGTCGGCTTCGAGGGCGCCGCCGCGCTGCCCACCGGGCCGCTGTCGCTGACCCAGTTCAACAACATGGTGCAGCGCGGCGGAGTGGGTGTCTTCACCCCGCTGTGGGGGTCGTACCCCCGGCAGCGGGCGGTGGAGGGCGCCGCCCGGGTGGTCGAGGTGACGCTGACCGGCGGCCGGGTGGCCGGCGTGGCCACCACGGCGGGGGAGGGACCGATCCCGGCCGGCAGCATCGTGCTGCTCGGCCGCGAGGCCGGCGCCGACGCGCTCGCCGCGCTGCGTCCCGGCGACGCGGTGGACGTGTCCTGGCGTCCGCGTTCCTCCGACGGCGGCGACCTGCGCGCCGCGGTGGGCGGCGGCAACGTGCTGGTCCGCGACGGGGTGGTGCAGACCGTCGCCGACCAGTCGCTGGCCCCGCGTACGTCCGTGGGCTTCTCCGCCGACGGCCGCAAGATGATCATGCTGACGGTGGACGGGCGGCAGGTGGACAGCCGTGGCGTCACGCAGACCGAGATGGGCCGGATGATGGCCGAGCTGGGCGCGGCGAACGCGCTCAACCTCGACGGTGGCGGCTCGTCCACGCTGCTGGCCCGCGAGCCGGGCGCGGCGGCGGTCCAGGTGGAGAACAGCCCGTCCGACGGCACCGAGCGGGAGGTGCCGAACGGGCTGGCGGTCTACGCGCCGAAGGGCAGCGGCCGGCTCACCGGCTACTGGCTGGAGACCGCGAGCGACCCGACCGCCGCGCCGGGCGTGGCCCCGGTGCGCGGCGGGCGGCCGGACCGGGTCTTCCCCGGCCTCACCCGGCGGCTCACCGCCGCCGGCTACGACGAGACGTACGGGCCGGCTGCCGGCGAGCCGCGGTGGCGAGCCACCCACGGCCGGGTGGACGGCGACGGCGTGTTCCGGGCCGGCAGCCCCGGCCGGAGCACCGTCACCGCCGCGCGCGGGCGGGCCCGTGGCACGCTCGACCTGACCGTGCTCGGCCCGCTGGAGCGGGTCGACGCCACGGTCGACCGGGTCGGCCTCGACCGGTCGGGCGACACCGGCCTGTTCGGCGTGGTCGGCTACGACGCCGAGGGGAACACCGCACCGATCGAGCCGGCCGACCTGACCCTGGATTACGACCGCGACCTGCTCTCCGTCACGCCCACCACCGACGGCAACCTGGCCGTCAAGGCGCTCGGTGGCGCCGGATCCGCGCTGGTCACCGCCCGGGTGGGCGCCCGCACCACGGTGCTGCCGGTGACCGTCGGGTTGACCGACGTGCCGGTGGCCGGTTTCGACGACGCCGCGTCCTGGCGGTTCAGCCAGGCCCGGGCCGCCGGCTCGGTCGCCCCGGCCGACGGGCACACCGGCACCGGCCTGCGGATGTCGTACGACTTCGACCAGTCCACCGGCACCCGGGCCGCGTACGCCGACCCGCCGGCCTGGATCGACGTGCCCGGCCAGCCGCAGGCGTTCGGCATGTGGATCAAGGCCAACGGCGCCGGCGAGTGGCCGAGCCTGCACCTGCACGACGCGCAGGACACCCAGTTCGTGCTCCGCGGCCCGTACCTGGACTGGACCGGCTGGAGGTACGTCGAGTTCGCGGTGCCACCCGGCGTGCAGTACCCGGTGCGGGTGCGCCGGTTCTACGTGGCCGAGACCGACCCGGCGAAGCAGTACCGCAGCGAGGTGGTCATCGACGACCTGGTGGCCCGGGTGCCGCCGGACGTGCAGGCGCCGCCGGAGCCGAACCGCACCGACCGGGTGGTGCTGCGCGACGGCACCGTGGACGCCGCGCCCTGGCGTTTCGCGGTGCTCTCCGACGCCCAGTTCGTCGCCGCCGACCCGGACAGCGAGCTGGTCGCCCAGGCCCGCCGTACGCTGCGCGAGGTCCGTGCCGCCCGGCCGGACTTCCTGATCATCGACGGGGACTTCGTGGACACCGCCTACCCGGCCGACTTCGCGCTGGCCAAGCGGATCCTCGACGAGGAGCTGGGCGGCCAGGTGCCCTACCACTACGTGCCGGGCAACCACGAGATCATGGGTGCGCCGATCGACAACTTCCGGAGCGTCTTCGGGGACACCTCCCGGGTCCTCGACCACCGGGGCACCCGCTTCGTCACCCTGTCCACGGCCACCGGTTCGCTGCGCGGGGGCGGGTTCGACCAGGTGGAGCTGCTGCGCCGGACGCTTGACGAGGCGGCCGCCGACCGGTCCGTGGGCTCGGTCGCGGTGCTCTTCCACCACCCGCCGCGCGACCCCAGCCCGGCCAAGGCCAGCCAATTCGGTGAACGGAAGGAGGCGGCCCTGGTCGAGCAGTGGCTGGCCGACTTCCAGCACCGCACCGGCAAGGGCGCTTTGATGGTCAACGGGCACGTGGGCACGTTCCACGCCGACCGGGTGGACGGTGTGCCGTAGGTGGTCAACGGCAACGCGGGGAAGGACCCGTCGACGCCGGCCGGGCAGGGCGGGTTCACCGGCTGGACCGAGTTCGGAGTCGATCCGGTGACGCCCCGGGAGGCGGAACGGGCCCGCCGTGACCCGCTCGCGGAGGGCCCGGCGTGGGTCGCCGCGGAGACCCACGCCCACGTCGACCGGTTGGCGCTGAGCGCGCCGGCCGAGGTGCGGGTCGGCGCCCCGGCGGCCGTCGCCGCCACGCTGACCCAGCCGGGCGGCCGGCGGGTGCCGGTGACCGCGCCGGTCAGCGCCGACTGGGCCGGCTCGCCGAACCTGCACGTCGGGAGCGCCTCCGGGGTGCGGCCCTGGCACGTGGCCCGGTTCGACCCGGCGACCGGGCAGCTCACCGCGCTGCGGCCGGGCGGACGGGTGTTGCTCACCGTCACCGTCAACGGCGTCCGCGCCGAGGCGACGGTCACCACGGCGGCGGCGCAGGCGCGCGCTGCCGCGTGAGTCCCGGCGAGGGCTCCTCGACCTGGGGGAGGAGCCCTCGCCGAGCCCTCGCATCCCGCCTCCGTCCCTCGTCGGTCATGACGTTGGCTGCGACAGAACGGACAGACGTCCCCGTCAACTTCGTGATCGACAGGGTCGGGGGCCGGGTGCGGGAGTGGCGGGGCGGAGGGTGGGAATGCGGGGAGATGGCCGGGCGTTGTGGCGGGCGGACCTGCTGTGCCGGCTGGCCGTCGCCCATGGCACACTGGTCAATCGGCCACCGGTTCCGGTTCACGCCCGAGCCCGTCGCGACGACGGGAGCACCGAGGGCGACCCGGCGACCACCCACGAAAGGACCGAGGCGACATGAAGTCGAACATTCACCCGGAGTACACGACCACCGAGGTCCGCTGCTCCTGCGGCAACACGTTCACGACCCGCAGCACCGCCAAGGGCGGCGCCATCAGCGTCGAGACCTGCAGCGCCTGCCACCCGTTCTACACCGGTAAGCAGCGCGTGCTGGACACCGCCGGTCGGGTCGCGAAGTTCCAGCAGAAGTACGCCAAGGTTCAGGCGAAGAAGGCCAAGTAGCTCCGTCGACGACGCCCGTGTCCGGCTCTGTGCCGGGCGCGGGCGTTCGTCCGTTTTCGCCGGTTTCATCCGAAGGAGCCTCCGCAGCATGAGCAGTGAGCGCCTGGTCGCCCTCCTCGACGAGTACGCCGAGCTGGAGAAGCGGCTGGCCGACCCGGCCCTCCACACCGACCAGGGCACCGCCCGGCGGGTCGGCCGGCGGTACGCCGAGCTGGTCCCGCTGCACAAGGCGGCCGGCGAGCTGGAGCAGGCCCGGGCCGACCTGGTCGCCGCCCGCGAGCTGGCCGCCGAGGACGCCTCGTTCGCCGTCGAGGCGGACACCCTCGCGGCCGCCCTGCCGGCGTTGGAGGAGCGACTCGCCGAGCTGCTCATCCCGCGTGACCCGCACGACGCCAAGGACGTGATCGTCGAGATCAAGGCCGGCGAGGGCGGCGAGGAGTCGGCGCTCTTCGCCGGCGACCTGCTGCGGATGTACACCCGGTACGCGGAGCGGCGGGGCTGGCTCACCGAGGTGATCGACGCCCAGGACTCCGACCTCGGCGGGGTGAAGGACGTCTCCCTGGCGATCAAGACCAAGGGCGTGCCCGACGGCGGTAACGGGGTGTGGTCCCGGCTCAAGTGGGAGGGCGGCGTGCACCGGGTGCAGCGGGTGCCGGTGACCGAGTCGCAGGGCCGGATCCACACCAGCGCGGCCGGTGTGCTGGTGCTGCCCGAGGCGGAGGACGTGGACGTCACCATCGACCCGAACGAGCTGCGGATCGACGTGTTCCGCTCGTCCGGGCCGGGCGGCCAGTCGGTCAACACCACCGACTCGGCGGTCCGGATCACGCACGTGCCGACCGGCATCGTGGTCTCCTGCCAGAACGAGAAGTCGCAGCTGCAGAACCGCGAGCAGGCGATGCGGATCCTGCGCGCCCGGCTGCTCGCCGCGGCGCAGGAGCAGGCCGACGCGGCGGCCTCGGACGCCCGCAAGGCGCAGGTCCGCACCGTGGACCGCTCGGAGCGGATCCGCACCTACAACTACCCGCAGAACCGGATCACCGACCACCGGATCGGCTACACCGCGTACAACCTCGACCTGGCCCTGGCCGGCGAGCTGGACGGGGTGCTCGACGCGCTGGCCGAGGCGGACCGCGCGGCCCGGCTCGCCGGCGGGACCGAACTGTCCCGCCACTGACCGCTGGGTGTTGACCGGGGGCCCCGCCTGTACCGGAGGCGTTAACAGGGGGCCCCGCCTTGCACCTCAGCTGGCGCGGAGCCGGTCCTTGGCGCGCAGCATCTCCCGGTCGGCCAGCTCGAACGCGGCGCCGAGCGCCTCCCGGACGCTGATCGTGGTGCTGCCGTCGACCTCGGCGAAGCCGATGGTCACCCCGACCGGGGTGCCCGGGACCAGGGACTCCCAGTCCTCGGTGCGCACCGCCGCCTCGATCCGCCGGGCCACCTCGACCGCCTCCGACATGCCGGTGTCGGGCAGCACCACGACGAACTCGTCGCCGCCGTAGCGGGCCACGAAGTCACCCCGCCGCATCACCCGGTTGATCACACCGGCCACCCGTTGCAGCACGAGGTCGCCCGAGTGGTGGCCGTGGCGGGTGTTGACCGCCTTGAACCCGTCGAGGTCGCAGACGCCGATCACCACCCGCTCGCCCCGGGACACCACCGCGCCGAGGTAGCGCTCCAGCCGGCGCCGGTTGGGCAGCCCGGTGAGCGGGTCGGTGAGCGCCTCGCCCTCGTACCGGGCCGCCTCGCGGCGCATCTCCTCGTGGTCGATCCGGGCGGCGATGCCGTCGATGTAGACGTCGCGCAGGCGGTCGCTGCGCCGGGCGGCCAGCCGGAACGCGTGCCGGTCCGCGCGGTGCGCGCCGGCGTGGTCGCCGGCCCGGGCGAGCGCGATGCTGCGCAGCCGGGGCGGTTCGGCCGCGCCCAGCGTCTCGTCGGAGACCCGGATCGCGTCCAGCCGGGTGACCGCCTCGATCGGCCGGCCGGCCGCCACCGCCAGGCAGACCTGGCCGAGCTGGCGCAGGTCGCGGGCGCGGGCGCTGTCCCCGCCGTGGCCGAGCAGCCGGTTCGGGTCGGCGTCCCCGGCGGACTCCACCCGGTCGCCGAGCGCGGCCCGCCGGGCGGCGGCGTACCCGTAGGCGGCCAGGCTGCTGGGCCGGATGTTGCCGGCCCGCCCGCCGCGCAGGAACCGGGCCAGGTCGCCGGCCACGTCCCGGAGCACCCGGAGGCAGCCGTCGCTGTCGCCGTTGTGGTCCAGCGCCACCGCGTTGCGCAGCCGGATGCCCGGCGCGGCGAACGTCTCCTCGGGAATGCCGGCGCTCAGCCCGACCTCGCGGGCCCGTTCGATCGCGCCGAGCGCGTGGCCGTGGAAGCTGAGGTAGGAGTAGGCCATCGCCAGGTCGTGCCAGCCCCAGGCGGTGTCCCGGTCCGGGGTGTCGTCGGCGCCCAGCGCGCGGGCGGCCCGGACCAGGTGCATGACGCACCGGTCGAGCGCGCCCTGGTGGTGGGCGGCGAGCGCGGCGAGCGCGTTGAGGTGCCCGTGCAGGTAGGGCTCGGCCAGGTCCCGGACGGCGGCGGAGGCGTCCTCGACGGCCCGGGTGAACTCGGCGGTCCGACCGAGATTGATCAGCGCGGACAGGCGCTGCACCAGCGCGTCGGCCCGGGCGTACGGGTCGGCGGTGGTGCGGATCACGCGATCCAGCAGGACGCACGCCTCGGCGGAGCGGCTGGCCTCCTGCAACGCGCGCGCGCTCCGGAGGGCGTCAACCTGGTCCTCGACCTGGTCGAGCCAGCCCACTCGCGACCTCCCTGCCGTGTGCGCCCGGACGCACCCGCTCGTGTGGTGACCCGCGACGCTTCATGATTATTGCGTGAGCACACTGCCGCAACACCCGTCCGAAGGGACAGAACGCGAACGCGTCTCGATGGTGGTCGCCCGGACGGCCCGGGCGCTGGCCGAGGCCGGCGTCGAGTCGCCCCGGGCGGAGGCCGAGCAACTGGCCGCGTACGTGCTCCAGGTGCCGCGCGGCCGGCTGGCGCTGGCCGACGGGTTCACCGCGGACCAGCGCGACCGCCTCGACGCGCTGGTCGACCGCCGGGTGGCCCGGGAGCCGTTGCAGCACCTCACCGGCACGGCCGGTTTCCGGCACCTGGAGCTGGCGGTCGGCCCGGGCGTCTTCGTGCCCCGGCCGGAGACCGAGCTGCTGGCCGGCTGGGGGATCGACGCGGCCCGGCGGCTCGCCGCGCCGCTCGTGGTCGACCTGTGCAGCGGCTCCGGCGCGATCGCGCTGGCGGTCGCGCAGGAGGTGCCGTCGGCCCGGGTGGTGGCGGTGGAGCGGGGCCCGGCCGCGCTGGCCTGGCTGCGCCGCAACGCCGCCGCGCGGGCCGACGCGGGGGACCGGCCGGTCGAGGTGGTGGCCGCCGACGTCACCGACCCGGAGCTGCTGGCGGAGCTGGCCGGCCGGGTCGACGTGCTGCTCTGCAACCCGCCGTACGTACCGCGGTCGGTGTCGGTGCCGCCGGAGGTGGCCGGCCACGATCCCGACGAGGCGGTGTTCGGCGGCGCGGACGGGCTGGACGTCATCCGCCCGGTGGTGCGGCGGGCCGGGACGCTGCTGCGACCGGGTGGGGTGATCGGCGTCGAACACGACGACACGCATGCCGCGGCGGTGCCGGCGGTGTTCGCCGGCGACGGCCGGTACGAGCGTGTCGAGGCGTATCGGGACCTGACCGGGCGGCCCCGGTGGGCGACCGCGTCCCGGCGTGCGGACGGCCGTCACGCCGACCCCGCCCCGGCGTGGCAGACTGACTTCTCGTGATGCTCTACGACTGTCGGTCGCCCGCCGACCGGGACCGCGGCATCGCCGCTGCCATCGAGGCGGTCAAGAACGGGGAACTCGTCGTCCTGCCGACCGACACGGTCTACGGCATCGGGGCGGACGCGTTCACGCCGTACGCGGTGAAGGCCCTGGCGGACACCAAGGGTGGCGCCCGGCAGGCGCCCCCGGTGCTGATCGGTTCACGGCACACGCTCGACGGCCTGGTCTTCTCGCTGCCGCAGGTGGCCCGCGACCTGGTCGAGGCGTTCTGGCCGGGCGCGCTGACGATCGTGGTGGAGCACTCGCCGAGCCTGGCCTGGGACCTGGGCGACACCAGCGGCACGGTCGCGGTGCGGATGCCGTTGCATCCGGTCGCGCTCGAGGTGCTGCGGGAGACCGGGCCGATGGCGGTGGCCTCCGCCAACAAGATCGGCCAGCCGGCCGCGCTCACCGCCGAGGAGGCCCGCGACCAGCTCGGTTACGGCGTCCGGGCCTACCTGGAGGCCGGGCCGGCGGTGGATCCGGTGCCGAGCACCATCGTCGACCTGACCGGTGAGGTGCCGCGGGTGCTGCGGCAGGGCGCGGTGACGTTGGCGAAGCTGCGTGAGGTGGCGCCGGGCCTCCTCGACGAGCGGGGGTTCTGAGTGCCGCCGTTCACCGTCCTGCACGTCTGCATGGGCAACATCTGCCGGTCGCCGATGGCCGAGCGGCTGCTGCTGCTCGCCGTCCGGGAGCGGCTGGCCCGGCTCGACGTCGACCCGGCCGGCTCGGACGCGTTGGTGCACAGCCACAGCGCCGGCACCGGCGGGTGGCACGCCGGTGAGGAGATGAACCCGCCGGCGGCGCGGCAGGTGACCGCGCGCGGTGGCGAGGTGGCCGGGTTCGCCGCCCGGCGGCTGCGCTCCGACCTGATCGACGCCGCCGACCTGGTGCTCACCGCCACCGCCGACCAGCAGGAGTACGTGGTGGCGCTGCGGCCGGACGCCGCCGGGCGCACGTTCGTGCTGGGTGAGTTCGGCCGGCTGCTCGGCGCGCTGGACCGGTCCGCCCTGCCGCCGGCCGAGCCGACGCCGGAGGCGGTGCACGCCCGGGGCGTGGCGTTGGTGGCGGCCGCCGAGGCGGCCCGGCAGGGCGCCTCCGCGTTGTCCACCGACGATCTCGACGACCCGTGGGGTCGGGGCGACCAGTGTTTCAGCCGGGTGGCCGACGAGATCGAGGAGACGGTCCAGCCGCTTGCCGCGGCGCTGCTGCCCTGAGGTTCATCCTTTCTCGCGAACTTCCTGCGCATTTCCCGGAACGTGACGGCGGAAAGCGTGGATCCGGTCATTCTGGACGGGTCCGTACGGCCGGCTCCTGCGGGGAGAGCTGATGAACCGCGCCCATCTCGACAAGCTGTTCACCGTTCTGTTGGCCGGCGTGCTCGCCGGCCTGGCGCTGGCCGCCGCGGCGCTGCCGGCCGCGCTGGTCCTCGGGCTGGGCGTGCGGAACCTGATGCCGTACACCGAGCTGCCGGAGGCGCTCAAGGCGCCGCAGCCGGCGCAGCGCTCCAACCTGTACGCCGACGACGGCCGCACGCTGATCACCTCGTTCTACGTCGAGGACCGGGTGGACGTGCCGGTCGGCGAGGTCGCGCCGGTGATGCGCGACGCCATCGTGGCCGCCGAGGACGCGCGCTTCTACGAGCACCACGGCGTCGACGTGCGCGGCGTGGTGCGGGCGTTGACGGCCAACCGCAAGGAGGGCACCCGGCAGGGCGCCTCCACGCTGACCATGCAGTACGTGCGCAACGCGCTGGCCGGTGACCCCCGGCTGACCGAGCGGCAGCGGGCCGCGGCCACCGAGATCACCGCCGGGCGCAAGATCCGCGAGATGCGGTACGCGCTGACGCTGGAACGGCGGATCGGCAAGGACGAGATCCTCGGGCGCTACCTCAACATCGCCTACTTCGGAGCCGGGGCGTACGGCATCGCCGCCGCCAGCAAGCGCTACTTCTCCACCACCCCGGACCGGCTCACGCTGGGCCAGGCGGCCATGCTCGCCGGGCTGGTGCGGGCGCCGGACCACGACGACCCGATCAACGGCGACTCCGGCGCGGCGCTGGACCGCCGCGCGTACGTGCTGGACCGGATGGCGGAGACCGGCCGGGTGAGCCCGGCGGACGCGGCGGCGACCAAGGGCACGCCGCTCGCCCTGAAGCCCAACGCCACCCCGAACGACTGCGCCGCGGTGCCCGCCGGCCACAACGACTGGGGCTTCTTCTGCGACTGGTTCACCCAGTGGTGGAACGCCCAGCCGGCCTTCGGCAAGACCGTCGACGAGCGGCAGCGCACGCTGCGCCGCGGCGGCTGGTCAATCGTCTCCTCGCTCGACCCGGACGTGCAGGCCAAGGCGAGCGAGCAGGTGCGGACGATCTACCCGGAGACGATCCAGCGCGCCGCGCCGACGGCGGTGGTGCAGCCGGGCACCGGGCGGGTGCTGGCGCTGGCCGTGAACCGCGGCTACGGCTCCGACAACCCGGACGGGCAGCAGAACTACCCGAACACGGTCAACCAGCTCGTGGCCGGGGGCGGCGGCATCGTCGGCTATCAGGCCGGCTCGACGTTCAAGCTCTTCGCCCTGCTGGCCGCGCTGGAGGCCGGGATGCCGCTGGACACCGAGTTCGACGCGCCCCGCGTCTACGTCACCAAGTACCCGGTCGACGGCGGCCCGGCCAGCTGCGGCGGCCGGTGGTGCCCGGCGAACGCCAACACGTACTGGATGGACGGCGACCGGGACATGTGGGACGCGTTCGGCCGCTCGGTGAACACCTACTTCGCCTGGCTGACCGAGCGGGTCGGCGCGGACCGGGTGGTCGAGATGGCGGAGCGGCTGGGCATCGTGTTCCGCTCGCCGCAGGACGCCCGGATGGCCCGCGAGGGGGCGGCGAGCTGGGGGCCGTTCACCCTGGGGGTCTCCGCCACCACGCCGCTGGACCTGGCCAACGCGTACGCCACCGTGGCCGCCGAGGGCACCTGGTGCCGGCCCACCCCGGTCGCCTCGATCACGGATGCGACCGGCCGCCGGGTGGCCGCCGGTGACACCGACTGCCGGCAGGTGCTCGACACCGAGGTGGCCCGCGCGGCGGCCGACGCCAGCCGCTGCCCGGTGGGCGACCAGTCGATGTACCGGCGCTGCGCCGGCGGCACGGCCGAGGAACTGGCCCCGGGCCTGCGCCGGCCGCTGGCCGGCAAGACCGGCAGCTCGGAGCGGAACGCCACCGAAACCGTGGTCGCGTTCACCCCGCAGCTCGCCGTGGCCACCATCGCCGCGAACCCGGACGACCCGCGCGACGCGGTCGGCGGCGGCGTGCAGAAGCGGCAGATCCCCGCCGTCGGGCGCATCCTCGCCTGGGCGCTGCGCGACCAGCCGGTCCGCGACTTCGTCCCACCCGGCGAGCCCGTCGCCTTCCACCAGACCACCCCCCGAACCGGCAACTGACCCCGCGCACCCCCACCCCCACCCGCCCCCGCGCGCTGTTTCATGGAAAGAGTGGCCACTCCGCCTGGAATGGCCACTCTTTCCGTGGAGTAGTTCCATCTTGTTTGGGCTGGTGGGGTGGGGTTGACGGTGGGGTGTCTGGTAGTTGGTGGGCTGGTCGGGGGGTGGTTGATCTTCGGTT
>NZ_JBICSL010000011.1:176333-234916 GCF_043197045.1 Micromonospora sp. NPDC049282 | reverse complement strand
TGGGATACCGCTTTCGATCACCCATGACCGGGTTAACGCCCGATCCGCCCAGGCGGTCACGACCAGAACTCACATTCAACCCATCGACTGGTCGCTATCAATGGCGAATCTGCCGCAAGGCCACCAACCGGACGCAACGTATAGATCAGATCAAGTTACTGCGGACCGCCCTCTGACAAAGCCACGTTGACCTGCGCGTTGACACGACAGGAGGCGAAGGGCACGGGACAAGGCCGCGAGGGACACGACACCGGCCGAGGGGTCTGACAACGGGGACCCAGCCGGTCTCACAGCGTCTAACAGCGCCCCGCGGGCGGCACGGTGTCAGATCGCGACAGGCTGACACCGGAGCCGAATGTCATCGTCAACCCTGCGCGCCGCGGTGGCGCGCCGTCTGACAGCGTTCGCCCGGCGTGGCGACGGTCTGACACGGCCGCCGCCTCCGATGACAATCCAGCACCGGTGTCCTCCGTGACGCCGCCGCCGTCTGGGACACCGGACGGTGATCTGACAGGACCGGCCAGCGCCCCTGTGTCATCGATGTAAGTCGCTGTCATGGTCGAGGTGGTCGTGACCGTGCGTGTCTGACAGCCGGGGGTGGCCGATCGCTCTGACGATCTCACGACGCCGACCCCGGCCGGTCGAGCCGGCGACAGCCGGATCATCCCGCGTTCCCGAGGCCAGCCGAGCGGACAGGAATCGGTTGTCAGACATTCGTGAGATCCCCGTGAGATCGCTAGGTGTTCGCCACAGCTCACAAACACCGGTTTGAGGGTGTCAGCGCACCACAGCGCGGCGCGGAGCCGACACCACATGAGCGAGCACACGCCGCAGCACCACAACCCGCAGCACGATCCCATCGTCGACACCGGCCTTCTGGCCGGGGTCGACCCGACACCGACCGACCTGGTCGCCGGCGACCCGCCGGTCCCGCTCACCGTCTGGCGCACCGCCCGCACCCCGGGCGACGCCGGCCGCAGCATCGGCACCCGCCTCGCCGACCGCCTCATCGCCGCCTACAGCCGCCCCGGTGAGGCGGTCGTCGACCTGACCACCGACCACGCCCTCACCTCCGCCTGCGCGGCCGGGGCCCGCCGGCACCACTCGGCGTGGTTCACCGACGCGTCCAGCCTGATCATCGGCCCGGCCACTCCCGTCCCGCTCGCCAGCGGGATCAGCGGCGACGCGGACGAGGAGGAGGACCTGCCGGAGATGGGCGCCTGGTTCGGGGACGACCTCACCGACCCGGACCTGCACCCACCGGCCGACACGGGCGCCGGCCTGCCGTCCGGCGGCTCCCTGCAGCAGGCAACCAGTCTCGTGGTCGCCTGCTGGCCCCTCGACCCCAACGCCGCTACCAACCGGGTCCGGTTGGCGTGGCTGCTGGCCGCCTGCGCCCAGCTGCTGCAGCCGGGCGGCTGCCTGATCCTCGTCGTCACCGTCCCGGCCGGCGCCACCGCCGGCCCGGAGGACTTCTCCGGCGTGGTCCAAGCCGCCGCTGGCGTCGGACTGGGCTACCTGCAGCACCTTGTCGCGGTCACCGCCGACACCGACGGGGACGCGTTCGTCTACCACGTCACCGACGAGGAACTGCTCACCCTCACCACTGCCGTGAGCGACCGGTGGCGGGTGGCGCACCTGCGGGTCCACGCGGACCTGATGGTGTTCAGCCAGGCCCAGCGCCCGGCCCCGCGCCGTAACGGACGCGAGGGCGGTGGTCGCCGTGGCTAGACACCGCGCACACACCCCCGAACCGTCCCACGAGCAGACTACGACCACTGCCGCCACGAGCCCCGACCCGATCGGACGCCACCGGGCTACTCCCGGCCCGGAGGGCCTGTCGGTGTGGGCGACCGCCCAGTCCACCGGCCCCGTCCAGCGCCGCGGCCGGTACGTCCGTGAGTCGGTGCAGCACCCCGCGCGGATGCTCCCCGCGATCGCCGCGCACGCCGTCACCGCCTACACCAAGCCCGGGGACCTGGTGCTGGACCCCATGTGTGGGATCGGCACCACCCTGGTCGAGGCGATCCACGCCGGCCGGGACGCGATCGGGGTGGAGTACGAGTCACGCTGGTCCGACATCGCCGACGCCAACATCAAGCACGCCCACACCCAGGGCGCGACCGGCCGGGCCGGTGTCATCCGCGGCGACGCCACCAGCATCCTGTCGCTCGTGCCCGGGGCCCTGGCCGGCCAGGTCGCCCTCGTCGTGACGTCGCCGCCGTACGGGCCGACCGTGCACGGCCTCGTCCGGCCCGGCGCCGACGGGGTGGCCAAGTTCGACAACGCCTACAACGACGGCACCGACCGCGGGAACCTCGCCTACCGGGACCTCACCGGACTCGCCGACGGGTTCGCCCAGATCCTCGCCGGCTGCCACACCCTCCTGCGCCCCGGTGGGGTCGTCGTCGTGACCGCCCGACCGTGGCGCAAGCACGGGGAACTGGTCGACCTTCCGTCGGCTGTCATCGGCGCCGGCGTCCGCGCCGGCCTCACCCCTGTGGATCGGTGCGTGGCGCTGCTCGCCGCCGTCCGCGACGGCGGGCTCGTGGCCCGGCCGTCGTTCTTCCAACTCCAAGCCGTCCGTAAGGCGCGGGCCGCTGGCACCCCGATGCACCTGATCGCACACGAGGACGTCCTCGTGTTTGTCAAGAGCCAGGAGCTGGAAGCCGGGGTGGTGGCGTGACCGCACCTACCCACCGCTACCTGTCGCTGGGTGCCGGTGTGCAGAGCTCCACGCTCCTGCTGTTGGCTGCCCAGGGCAGGATCCCACCGTTCGACGCTGCAGTCTTCGCCGACACGTCGTGGGAGCCGGCCGCCGTCTATCAGCACCTGGACCGGCTGTCCGGGATCGCGGAGCGGGCCGGGATCGAGGTCGTGCGCGTCAGCGTCGGGGACATCCGCGCTGACGCGCTCGACCCGGCCCACCGCTTCGCCAGCATGCCCCTGTTCACCCTCGGGCCGGCCGGCGAGCGGGGCATGGCCCGCCGGCAATGCACCGCCGAATACAAGATCAAACCGATCAAGGCGGAGGTACGGCGCCGGCTCGGCTACCCGCACCCCAGGCGGGTGCCGGCCGGTGTCGCCGCGGAGATGGCGATCGGGATCAGCCTGGACGAGATCGGCCGGGCACGCAGCGCCGACGTCGCCTACATGCGGAACGTCTTCCCACTGCTGGACCTGGGGTGGCGGCGCGACGACTGCCTGCGGTACCTGCGCCGGCACGGTCTCGGGGACACCCCGAAGTCGTCGTGCGTGGGGTGCCCGTTCCACGACGACGGCTTCTGGGCCGCCCTGCGGGAGGACAGCCCGGCCGAGTGGGCGGACGCGGTCGCCTTCGACCGGGCGATCCGCCACGGTTCCGCCCGCGCGAACGCCGCCGGGCAGCCGCTACGCGGCCAGTTCTTCCTGCACCGACAGCGGGTGCCACTCGACGAGGTGGTACTGCGTCCACGCCCGCGGAAGGCGGACTCGCCGAGCTGCGGGCCGTGGACCTGCCCCCACGACACTCCCGTGCCCGGCGGCGCTGACCGTGGGGAGGTGGCGTGACCATTGCCCACCCAACCTCCCCACGGATCGGATCGCTCTGCACCGGCTACGGCGGCCTCGACATGGCCGTCGAGCTGGTGCTCGGCGGCCACCTCACCTGGTACGCCGAAACCGACCGGCACGCCACCACCGTCCTGGCCCACCACTGGCCCCACGTGCCCAACCTCGGCGACATCCGCACCCTCGACTGGAGCAGCGTCGCACCCGTCGACATCCTCACCGCCGGATTCCCCTGCCAGGACATCAGCAACGCCGGCAAACGCGCCGGCATCACCGGAGAGCACTCCAGCGTCTGGAACCACGTCGCCACGGCCGTTCGCATACTTCGACCCCGGTTGCTCTTCGTGGAGAACGTCGCCGCGCTCCTGCGACGCGGGTTCGACGTCGTCCACGCCGACCTGGCCCAGATCGGGTACGACACGAGCTGGACATGCCTACGCGCATCCGACATCGGCGCAGCCCACCGCCGGGACAGGCTATTCCTGCTGGCCACACCCACCGTTCGGCTGGGAGGGGGTGCGGACGCTGCCGACACCGTGCGCCCGTGATGGGAAAGGGCCCGGTCACCAGTACGGGCTGCCTGACCTGATCGAGGCGTCCGGCTCCACCCGTGGCCTGCTGCCCACCCCGAGGGCCAGCGACACTGGTACTCCAGGACGGCGAGCGGGGGCCGGGTTCCGGCCCCCGCTGTCGCAGGTCCTGCTGCCCACCCCACGGGCCACCGATGGAACGAAGGGCTGCCCCGCGCAGCGCGGCTCACACGGCGACCTGACACTGCCTTCGGCGGCCGTGCGGGTACCGGCCCGGACCCTGCCCACCCCGCGCGCGTCCGACGCGCGCGGGCCTGGCCAGCACGGCGACGGCGGTGCGGATCTACGCACCACCGTCGCCGGGCTCGGCCAGCCCGACGCAGGCCGGTGGGGCGTCTACGCCGCCGCTGTGGCCCGCTGGGAGCTGCTGCTCGGCCGGCCCGCGCCGGAACCCACCCAGCCGGGCCAGCACGGCAAGCCCGTCCTGGCGCCGCGGTTCGTGGAATGGCTCATGGGCCTCGACGAGCACTGGGTCACCGACCCCACTCTCGGGCTGCCGCGCACGGCCGCGCTACGGGTCCTCGGTAACGGTGTCGTTCCCCACCAGGCTGCCACCGCGTTGCGGCTCCTGCTGTGCCCCCTGCGGTGAGACGTGCCCGCGTGACCAGCGGTCGCCGCAGGTGGAACACCCTATGAGGAGTTCTCCGCCTGGCCTACCTGCTCGGTGCTGTTCTCAGGTGGTGCGCCCAGCCAGGTGCGGACCGTCGCGATCTCTTCGTCGGAGAACGTGATCTCGGCAGCGTCGGCGCGGTTGAGAACGTTGCCGACGAACGCTGCTGCGATCTCGTCGGCTGTCGGTGGGGGTTGGCGGTGCAGAGGGCAACCGCCGAACGATGTGCCCCGCACGACAAACCCGACGGCGTTGCGGCTGATAGGCAGACCCTGTTCGCGAAGCTGGTCACGGGCCCAGCTGGTGCATTGCGTCCAGTTGAACCGCTGGGATCGGGCGTATTCGGCGAGTGTCCGGTAGATCGCCGGCCACCAGGGTTGCGGCATTCGCGGCAGATCGAGCTGGTGGCCCAGGCGCTCGACGGGATCCGGCAGGGCGACGCGTTGCGGCGTCGCGGTGGCGGTCGTCGGAGCCCGGTGGCGGCGGGTGTCCCAGAGCAGATGCTGCGACATCCGCAGGTTCGACAACGTCAGGCTCGCCACGGCCCGGGCGAAGCTGCCGAAGCCGAACCAGTTGCTGTCGCTCACCGAAGGACCGAGCTGCGTCCGCAGCCGGGAAGCGAGCGAAGCCATGTTCATCGGCTCGGTCGCTGCGGTGTACTCGTAGGTCACGATCGACCGGAAGGCCTCGTACGCCTCGCTCTGACCAGCGTCAGGGGTGTCACCGTCGGCGAGGTTCACATGCTCGTCGAACCTGTCCTCCACCTCGCTGTCGGCCTCGTCGTCGAGGTCGACCGACTCGCCCTGCACCAGTGCCAGCAGGTGCTGGCTGTCGAGAACCTGGTCGGCGATCGCGGTGAAGGCCTCGGCCGCGTCGGCCGGTGACACGATCATGGTTCGCCGGTCGGAGCGGCGTAGGCGTTGCAGCAGCGGGGTCATGTCGGAGTCGCCGGAAGCGATGACGAACTCCTCATAGCGGGTGTCCGCGGACAGCGCGTCAACGGCGTCGACAACGATCCTGATGTCGGCCGCGTTCTTCGTGCTGCTGTAGCGAGGGCAGTCGATCACATCGAAGCCGGCGCGGACGAACGACGGCCGGAACTTCGAGAAGTACAACCGCGTTTGCTCCCCATCCGGGTCTGCGCGGTACACCCAGCCCGCGGGGTTGAGGTAGCAGCGCAGGACCAACCAGCGCCGTACGCCATCCGTCGTGGCCGTTGTCGCTAGCCGGCGCAGCCATCCCCCCGGATCTTCGGCGAAGTGAACCGCCACGTCCGGGTCCAACTTGTAGAGACCGCTGAACACGTTGTCGAAGTCGAGGTAGAGCGCCGCCCGAACGTGATCCACGAGCGCAACCTACCAACGCTGAGCAACGACGCCATCACCCCGCCTTCACGGCAGTACATGTGATGGCGGGGTGATGGCGTCGTTGCGAGCGAAGTCCGCACCTGCCCGACCAGACCTCGCTCTCCTTTCCCCTTCGAGACTCGGGAGTTATCGCCGTGACCACGCACGACATCGATCCCACAGAACCGTCCAGCACCCCCGCCAGCGGTGGCGGGGTGTGGACCGAGGAGCGCATCCGCGCGCTCGGCGCGATCACCGACCTGCCCACCGCCGGACGTGTCTTCGGCCTGGGACGCGCCCTGTCCTACGACCTCGCCCGCACCGGCGACTTCCCGGTGCCGGTCCTGCGGGTCGGCGCCCGATACAAGGTGCCCGTCGCCGGGATCCTCACCGCCCTGGGTCTGTCGCCGACGTCCGGCGACTTGACCCTGGGCGGGATGCGAAGCGTCGATCACCAGGACGAAATCAGCAGCATCGACCCGCCGTACACCGGCGGCGACAGGAAGAAGGAACCGTGACCCGCACCCGCAGCCCCGAAGGGGCCCTCACCAAACGCTGCACCTGCACCGACCCCGACACCGGCAAGAGGCTGGGGAGCCGGTGCCCGAGACTGCGCCGGCCGGGCGGCGGCTGGCACCCCACCCACGGGGTGTGGGGCTACCAACTCGAACTGCCCGTCCGACCCGCGCGGCCCCGCCGGCAGCTACGCCGGTCCGGCTTCGACAGCCGCGACACCGCCGCCACCGAGTTGCGGCACGCCCGCGCGCTGCTCGATGTCGCCGACGGCGACACCCACGTCGCGGCGCAGATCGGAGACCTGCTGCACTCCTGCCAGCCCGGCACCCCGCTGCCCGACCGCGACGCGGTTGCCGCCCGTGTCCGCGCCGGCGTGCCCGCCTCCGTGCCGACCACCACCGGCGAGTACCTGAATGCGTGGCTGGACGGACGGCGGGGACTGGCGGAGAAGACGGTGCGCGGCTACTCCGACCACATCCGCCTCTACCTGATCCCCCACCTCGGTGCCATCCCGATCCAGAGCCTACGGACGGCCCACATCGAGGGCATGTTCACCGCCATCGCGGTCAAGCAGGACGAGATCCGCGCCGCCCGCGCGAGCAGCGACCCCGAGATCCGGGCGAACGTGAAGGGCGTCCGGCCGATGGGCGCATCGAGCACACACCGGCTGTACGCCACGGTGCGCAAGGCACTCAACGACGCCGTCGTCCGCGCAAAGCTGATACCCACCAACCCCGCCCTCGGCGTCGAGTTGCCCACCGCGAAACGACCCAAGGCGCGGGTCTGGACCGCCAAGGCGGTCGAGCACTGGCAGTCCACCGGCAGGCGTCCCAGCCCGGTCATGGTGTGGATGCCGCAACAAGCCGGACAGTTCCTCGACCACGCGCAACGCCACGACATCGTCCTCTACGCGATGTTCCTGCTCATCCTGCACCGAGGCCTACGCCGCGGCGAGGCCTGCGGTCTCCGCGACCACGACGTCGACCTCGACGCCGGCTACCTCACCGTCGTAGAACAGATCACCACCGTCGGCTACACCCCCATCGTCCGGCCGGTGAAAAGCGACGCCGGCGACCGGGTCATCCCCCTCGGCCCGAAAACGATCACCGCCCTGCGCTCCTACCTCGACATGCGCCGCCGCTGGCAACAGGTCAACGACACCGGATGGCCCGACAGCGGCCGATTCTTCGTCCGCCCCGACGGCAAAGCCTGGCACCCCCAGACAATCAGCGACCGCTTCGACCACCTCGTCGCCACCGCAGGCCTGCCACCCGTACGGCTGCATGACCTGCGGCACTGCGCCGCCACCTACCTGCGCCACGGCGGCGCCGACATGAAGGAGGTCCAGGAGACCCTCGGTCACTCCACCATCGGCCTGACCTCCGACACCTACACCACCGTCATCCTCGAACTCGAACGGGGCAGCGCCGACGCCGTCGCCGACCTCATCCCGCGCAGCGGCACGGCCGCATAGCGTGAGAGACGCACGTCCAGTACACCGACGCCCTACGAACTCGCCCGGTTGAGGGGCCTATGCGGCTTCCTTGCCCGCCACCCCCCGGCCTGACAGCATCTGCGCATGGGCATCTTCGACTCCGTCGCACGTGGCATGGGTAGCCTCCGCCCGCTGTCCGACGAGGAACTCGAAGACGAGCGCGAAGCGCTACGACAGCGCTACGTGTCCAGCAACAATGTCGGCGAGGCGTCGAACCTCTACAACCAGCTGCACCGCTACGACGAAGAGATGACGCGCCGCGCCAACGAGGCGTACGAGCGCGACAACCCGGACGCAACGACCAGGCGCCGCGAACACGGCTGGTACCTGCCCAATGGCGACTAGCGATCGCCCTGCCGGGCCTCGGCCCCGTCGATCTCGGCCATTGGGGCTGTCTCGCTAACGGAGACCTCTCTGCTGCCAACGCCCTGACACAGAGAGGTGCCGTCAGATCCACACTCCCCGACCGCCCACCTGTCAGGTTCAGCGGGGCTTGCGGCCGGTAGTGGAGGCGAACTGGTAGCCGCGCACCAGCACTGCCGGGTCGGCCATCAGCTCGGCGAACCGGTCTAACTCTTTGTGGGCCAGGTCCTCGGCGAGGAGCCGGTCGCGTAGCTGGGTGGCGTTGTCGGCGTACAGGCGGCAGCCGGCGCTGCCGCCGGCCCAGGTCTCGGCGACCCAGCGGGTGTGGACCTGCTCGAAGCCGTTGGCGAGCAGGACGGAGGGAATCTTGTCGCCCCAGTGCAGGTCGACCCCGCGGCCGGCGAGGATGTCGAGGATGGTGTGCACGACGCGGGTGATGAGTTCGTTGTCGCTGTCGGCGGGGGCGTGCGCGGACACGGGCGCGTAGACGATCTCTCCGAGGACGAGGTGCCCGCCGGGGCGCAGCGCGTTGATCATCTGGTGGAGCAGCAGGTGCCGGTTCGGTAGGTGTTCCAGGACGCAGCGGGCGGTGGCGATGTCGATGGTGCCGGGTTCGACCGGCAGCGGCTGGGTGCGCAGGTCGCGTTGGTAGACGTCGAGCACGCCGGTGGGGTTGAGCATGCTGGTGTCGATGTCGACGGCGATGACCTTTCCGGTGCGGCCGACGAGTTCGCACAGGTGCTGGGCGATGGAGCCGGCGCCGGCGCCAACGTCGAGGGCGGTGTGCCCGGGGTTGACGCCCAGGCGGGTCAGGTCGTCGAGGGTGACCGGGTCGAGCATCTCCTGCAGGGGGTGGAG
This sequence comes from Micromonospora sp. NPDC049282, assembly GCF_043197045.1. NCBI lineage: Bacteria > Bacillati > Actinomycetota > Actinomycetes > Micromonosporales > Micromonosporaceae > Micromonospora > Micromonospora sp. NPDC049282. The sequence goes on along the minus strand of NZ_JBICSL010000011.1, from coordinate 225,589 downwards.
CTGGTGAGGGCTGTTGCGGAACTGGTAGCGCTGCGTGGGTGCGGTGGCCGTCATGGAGTGACTCCTTGGGTCGTCGTGGTGAGGCAGGGCAGGGGCGTTGTCAGCAGCCAGTGCTGTTGCAGCCGCGGGTACAGCGGTAAGGACGGCGTGGCTGGCCGGGGACGGGCGGCGGGTTCCCACCAGCGGCGGGTGGCGTGGCTGTGGGCGAGGTAGACGAGGTAGGTCTGCGCTCGCCAGCCGAAGGGACCCAGGTGGGCGGATTCGTAGGCGAGGACTTCCCCGGTGTCTGGGTGCAGGACGAGCAGGGCGCGTCGGTCGCCGCTGGTGGCGGCGACCGCGATGCCTGGGCGGCCGGAACGGTCGACCACGCGCCGGTAGTAGGTGAGCTGGCTCAGGCCGGCCAGCAGATCGAGGGTGGCGGCGCGGCCGTCCCGGCGAGGGCTGTACCAGGTCGACAGGTACGCCAGGTTCGTCAGCACCTCGGTGGGGTCGGCTGGTGAGGGCTCATCGATACGCAGGTCTTCCCGCAGCACGTCGGTGCGGGTGAAGGGGTCGATCAGCCCGACGCTGTAGAGGTCGCCGGGTTGCCACCAGTCGTGGGTGACCGGAACGACGCCGGTGGGGTGCTGGGTGGCGAGTTGGCCGCCCGAGCGGTCATCGCCGCGCCAGCGGACCACCTCCCGCACCGCCGCCCCGGAGCGGGCGGGGTTGTTCCACTGCCGGTAATGCACGAGGTCATACCGGCCCGCAGCGGTGTCGCACGCGCTGGCCCGCAGTCGTGCCGCCAGCGCCAGCAACGGAGCACGCGCCGGCTGCGGGTACGCCACCTGAGTTCCCTGGTGACCGGTGCTTCGATGCGCCGCTGCAAGCATGGGCTGCGGCGCCGCTGAGGTGGGACAGTGCACGGAACTGGGCTGGGCGGGGATCGGTGCTGGCGTCGTCACGGCGGGTATGGCGGTGGCGGCGAGCACCACCAGGGCCGCCATGGTCGCGGTGGTGGGGGTCACCGGTGTGCCTGCCCACGGTTGGGCAGAGCGGGTGAGACCAGGGCGAGGTGGTCGCGCAGCGCCTGCTCGGCCTGTCCGTCGCTGGTGGCGATGGGTCCGGTGAGGCGTCCGTCGGCGAGGACGTGGACGGTGTCGCTGAGGGTGGCGGCGGCGCGGGCGTGCGGCACGGCGGCGAGGATGGTGACGCCGTGGCGGGGCAGGTCCCGTAGCCCGTGGGTGACGTGTGCGGCCACGGTGGGGGCGAGTCCTTCGGTGGGTTCGTCGCACAGCAGCAGCCGGGGCGCGGTGCGCAGGGCGCGGGCGATCGTGAGCATCTGCTGCTCCCCGCCGGAGAGCTCGTGGCCGCGGTGACGCAGCCGGGCCGCCAGGGCCGGGAACATCTCCAGCAGTTCGTCCACCGCCCAGGCCCGGCTGTCCGGGCGGCGAGCGGTCGGGCGGGCGACGGTGAGGTGCTCGGCAACGGTCAGCGACGGCCACAGCCGTCGTCCCTGCGGGGCGAGGGCGACCCCGGCGCGGGCGGCGCGGACGGGCGTCCAGCCGGTCACGTCGCGGCCGTCGAGCAGAACCCGCCCGGTGGTGGGTCGCAGGTGCCCGGCGAGGGTATGTAGCAGGGTGGTCTTACCGGCGCCGTTGGGCCCGGCCACGGTGTGCACGGCGACGGCCGCCAGATCGACGGTGATGTGGTGCAAGACGGGGGTGTCGGGGCGGTAGCCGGCGGCGAGGTCACCGATGCGCAGCATCGTCACCCCCGGTGCCGAGGTAGAGGGCGGTGACGGCGGGGTCGGCGCGCACGGTGTCGGTGGGGCCGTCGGTGTGGCGGCGGCCGTGGTGCAGGACGGTGGTCCAGTCGGCAAGGGCGGCGACGACATCCATGTGGTGCTCGACGAGCACGACCGCCATCCAGCCGGGTAGACGCCCGAGGATGTCGAGCAGGCGGGTGGTGTCGGTGTCGGTGAGGCCGGCGGCAGGCTCGTCGAGTAGCAGCACGCGGGGTTGCCCGGCCAGGGCGACGGCGAGGTCGAGCATGCGGCGGTGCCCGTGCGACAGCGCGGCGGCCGGGTAGTCGGCGTACCCGAGCAGGCCGACGAGGTCGAGGGCTTCCAGAGGTGTGCGTTCGGGTTGGTGGCGGTGGTGCCAGCCGCCCATGCGCACGCAGTCCAGAAGGGTCAGGTTCGGGTAGACGCGGGGGTGTTGGAAGGTGCGGCCGATGCCGGCGCGGCCTCGCCAGGCCGGGCCGCGGCGGGTGACGACTTGGCCGTTGTAGGTGATGGTGCCGGCCTGAGTGCGGGTGGTGCCGGCCAGGATGTTCAGCAGGGTGGACTTGCCGGCGCCGTTGGGGCCGATGACGGCGTGGCGGTCGCCGGGGGCGACGGTGAACGTGTCCAGGTTGAGGACGGTCAGCTGTCCGTAGGCGTGGCGCAGGCCGGTCGCGACGAGGCCGTTGCCGTGGGCGCGGTCGATGTCACCCGGTTCGCGCTGCGACGGCACGCCGTCGGGGCTGATGCGTTGGACTGTCCTCACGGGGTGCTCCTGGTGACTGGCTGGGCCGGGCCGTCGGGCATGTGAAGAGCGGGACGGCGCCGACCGTGACGAGGAAGGGGCAGGCTGGCCAGTCGCGCGGGAAGAGCGGTCAGGCCGCCGGGCAGCAGGTACACCGCGGTGACGAACAGGGCGCCGAGGAGCAGGGGCGCGTGACCGGGCAGCCAGGCACCCACGACGTCGCGCACGGCGAGGACCGCGATTGTGGCGGCGGCGGCGCCGGGCAGCGACGTGGCGCCGCCGATGACCACGGCAAGCAGCGCGAGGGCGGCGGTGGTGAAGCCAACATCGGCCGGAGTGATCCACCGGTGGGTGTGGATGAGCAGAGCCCCGCCGATCCCGGCGAGCGCGCCCGCGCCGGTGTGCGCCGTCCACAGGTAGGCGGTGACGTGGTGGCCGCTGGCGCTCGCGCGGACCTCGTTGCCGCGCACGGCCGCCAGCAGCGTCCGCTGGCTGCCGCCGAGCAGTGCTACGGCGGCGGCGGTCGCGGCGATCGCCACGAGCGTGGCGTAGAGCAGCACCGTGCGGTCGGTAGTCAGCGGCGGCAGGCCGGGCAGCAGACGAGGGGCGGGGATCCCAGCGAGCCCGTCGGTGCCGCCGCTGACCGTGCGCCACTGGGCGGCGGTGATCGCGGTCAGTTCCGCGACGGCGAGGCTGAGCATGAGGAACACCGTGGCGCGGTAGCGGACGAGCACCGCGCCGACCGCCCCGGCGGTCAGTGCTCCCGCCCCGGCCGCCGCCAGCAGGTGCAGCGGGGCGAGGTCGGTGCCGGCGAGGGCGAGCCGGGCGGTGGTGTAGGCACCAGCCGCGTACGGGGCGACCTGGCCGAGCGTGGGCAGTCCCGCGTGGCCGGTGACCACCGCGACGCTGACCGCCAGCACCGCCAGCGGCAGCATCCGCGCGGCGGTGGCGTGCAGGTACGGAACCGGTGACACCGCCACCGCGCCCACCACCGCCGCTGCCAGGCCGAGCGCCGACCACGGGTGCGCGCGTCGTGCCAGCGCGCGCACGACCGTCGCCGCCATGTCGTGCCGTGGACCGCTCACGCCGACGCCCCTGTGGGGAGGCTGGTCCGGCGGGCCAGCAGCACCACGGCCATGGCGCCGATCAGCAGGTACGGGGCGACCGCCGGGAACGACGTCACGCCGACGGTCTGCACGACGCCCACGGCGAGGGCAGCGGCGAGCGCACCGGGCACGGAGCCGAGGCCACCGCAGACCACGATGATCAGCGACAGCAGCAGCGCGGTGTCGGCGGTGTGCGGGCCGACGCCGAGGATCGGAGTGGTCAACGCCCCGGCCAGGCCGGCGAGAGCCCCGGCGGCGACCAGGACTGCCGCGTCCACCAGGCGGGGGTTCACCCCGATGCCGGCAACCATCGCCCGGTCGTCAACCGTGGCGCGGATCAGCCGTCCGGCGCGGGTGCGGTGCAGCACCACGTAGCCTCCCGCGACGACAGCGACAGCGACGCCCAGCACGGCGAGCCGGTCGACCGGATACCGGTGCCCGGCAACCCAGACGGTCGCCTCCAACACCTCAGGCAGGCGAGGTCGCAGCGTGTCGGGGCCGTAGGCGGTGGTGAGCAGGTCGGCGCCGATGAGCGCGACACCGAAGGTGAGCAGCGCCTGGTCGAGGTGCCCCCGACCCCGCAGTGCGGCGGTCGCGGCGGCCAGCACCCCGCCGCCGGCGGCTCCCACACCGGCCGCCAATGCGACCGCCGCGGCAAGGCTTGGCCAGGTCCCCGAACTGGTGGCAGCAGCGACGTAGCCTCCGGCGGCGATCAGCGTGCCGTGCGCGAGGTTGAGCACACCCCCGGCGCCGAACGCGACGGTCAACCCCGCGGCGGCAATGGCCAGGAGCAGCCCGTAGGCGACGCCGTCGACGGCGGGTATCAGGTAGGCGTCCACGCGCACCGCACCCCCTTCTCGTGTGCTTGGTCTGGTCAGCTGGCGGGCAGGGTGGTGAGGTCCTGCACCAGGACGTTGGACAGCACTGGGCCGTCGTTACGGACCTCGCGCAGGTACCAGCGCTGCACCGGGCGGTGCTCGGTGGGGTGGAACTGCCAGTCCCCGCGAGGGGAGACGACCCGCCCGACCTTCCCGATCGCGGCGTTGAGCTTCTCCCCGGTCACCTCGCCGTTCACGGCGGTCAGCGCCCGGTCGAGGACGGCGGCGGCGTCGTAGGAGGCCATCGCGAAGGTCGTCGGCTGGCCCGGATGGCCGGCGGCGGACCAGGCGGCGACGAAGTCCTGGTTGGCCTGGTTGGCGAGGGTGGGGCTGTAGTTGAGGACGTTGCGGATGCCGGTGGCCGCCGGTCCCTGCGCGGTGAGCACGGACCCTTCGGTCAGGAAGCCGGCGGCGTAGAGCGGGACGTCGGCAAGGTCGGACTGGGCGTACTGCTTGACGAACGCCACCGCCGCGGCCCCGGCGTAGAAGGTATAGACGGCCTTCGGTTTGGTCTCCGCGGCCTTGTTCAGGTACGGCAGGAAGTTCTCCGTCGCCGGGAACGGCGTGAACAGGGTCTTCCCGTCGGGGTTGGCGAGTTTCCCGCCGAGGCGGGTGAAGGTGTCGGTGAAGCCCCGCAGTTCGTCGTAGCCGCCCTGGTAGTCCGGGCCGATCGCGTACACCTGACCGTCGCCGACCTGCGCCTTGACGTACTCGGCGATGGCGATGCCCGGCTCGTCTGAGTTGTAGGAGGTGTGCCAGGTGTAGGCCAGGTCGCGGGGCTTGCCGCCGACGGGTGCGAACGCTGGCCGGGCGTTCGCGCCGAGCAGGGGCATCTTCCGCTGCGTGGTGAGGGTCTGCACCTTGTCGACCGTCGCGCCGCCGACCAGGCCGGTCAGGGCGACCACCTGGTCGCGTTCGAGGAGCTTCTGCGCGGCGGGGACGGCCGTGGCGGGGCCGTCGCCCTCGTCGGCCACGACCAGGTCGATTTTCCGGCCGCCGAGTTTGCCGTCGTGGGTGTCGAGGTAGAGGCGGAAACCGCGCTGCATGTCCTCGCCGACGGCGGCGTAGGTGCCCGACAGTGAGACCAGCAGCCCCACACGGACCGTGCCGGAGTCGGTGGCGGTGCTGCTGCACGCGGCGCCGGTCAGCAGGAGACCCACAGCGGTCAGGGCGGCGAGCCCACGTCGCAGGCGTGGTCGGGGATCAGACATCGAAGATGCTCCTTCGTCAGGGGTGAGGGGCGGGTTCTGCGGGCGCTCAGGGCTGAGCGACCGCCGAGCGGGGCGTGGTCTGGGTGATGACGTGCTCGATGAGGGCGATGAGCAGCCGGCGGACGCTGTCGCGGTCGCGGGCGTCGATGTCGACGATCGGCACGTCCGCGGCCAGGGCGAGGGCTTCACGGATGGCCGATGCGGGGTAGGAGCGGGCACCGGGGAACTGGTTGACCGCGACGACGTAGGGCAGCCGGACGTGGTCGACGTAGTCGAGGTGCCGGAACGAGTCCTGCAGGCGGCGGGTGTCGACCAGGACCACGGAGCCGGCGGCGCCCCGGACGATGGCGTCCCACATGAACCAGAAGCGGTGCTGGCCTGGGGTGCCGTAGACGTAGACGGTGACGCCGTCGACGTCGAGGCGGCCGAAGTCCATCGCCACCGTGGTGGTGGTCTTGGCCGGCATGAGGGTCGTGTCGTCATCGGCGTTGCCGGCGGACATGCGGACCTCGGTGGTGACCGGTGCGATGTCGGAGACCGCGCCGACGAGGGTGGTCTTCCCGACGCCGAACGGCCCGGTGAGCACGATCTTCAGGCTCGGCGGCCCGCCGGCGGGTCGCCGGACGGTGAGGGCGGGTGCGGTCATCGCCGGCCGGCCGCCGCGGTGGTGGTGAGTGTGCCGGCGAAGGCGGGGGTGAGCTGGTCGCCGACCTGCTCGGCGAAACGGCCGAGTTCCTCGGTGACGAACGCGAGGTCGGCGTCGCGGGTGGCCAGGGTCAGCAGCGACGCGCCGGTGCTCACCGCCACCAGAATCAGGAACCCGTGCGCCAGCTCGGTCAGGTTGCCCCGCACCGCGCCCGCAGACAGGTCGCGGGCGGCGCCGTTGAGCAGGCTGTTCATTCCGGCCGCCACCGCGGCGAGGCGCTCGGCGGCGTCCCGGTTGAGCCCGTCGGTCCAGGCCAGCAGCAGCCCGTCGGCCGACACGGCCACGGCCTGGCTGATCCCGGGCACGCGGGCGACGAGGTTGGTGTTCAGCAGGTAACTCAGATCGCTCATGACTGGCCCTTCGACTGGGGAAAGCGGCGGTCGAGGCCGCGCTGGTAGGCCCCCGCCGTACGGGCTAGGCCACCCATTGAGCGGACCGGCGCGTCGGCAGCGGGCAGGGGCGGGGGTGTGAACGCGGACATGGGCTGCCGCTTCGGCAGGCCGTTGGCCGTGGTGGCGTCCTGTCCGGGCAGCCCGCGCGCAGGGGTGGAGGGCATGTGCACCGTGGCTCCCTCGACGAACCACGCCGGAGCCGGCAGGTGTCGGGCTGTCTCGTCGTAGGCCGGCGTCGACTCCGACTCAGGCGCCCGGCGGGGCACCGGAATCACCGGCAGCGCCTGGGTAGGGCCGTCTGCCGCGCTCGGGGTGGACGACCGGCGCCGGGTGGGCAGCGCGGCCGAGCCGCCGCGCCCGGCCGGTGCCGCCGTGGGCGCGGGCAGGGTAAGGGTGGACGCGGGCGTGCCGCCGGGAGCACGCCGGCCGGCGATCGGGCCGGTGGGCAGCGCGGCCGGCTCAGGAACGCTGATCAGGAGTTTGTCGGCGGGGATCTCGACTTCCGCTACCGTGCCGTGCGGCTGTCCCGGCAGCAGCCGCACGCGTAGCCCGTGCGCCGCGGCCAGCAGCGCGACGGTGGCCAGGCCCTGGCGCCGGATGTGCTCCACCTCAATCATCGGCGCGGGTTCGGCCAGCTCGGCGTTGAGCCGGACCAGCAGGTCCGGCTTGATGCCGGGCCCGGTGTCGGTGACCTGGATGATCACCCGGTTGCCCAGCAGATGCCCGGTGACCACCGCGTCGCCGGGGCTGTAGCGAGTCGCGTTGTCCAGCAGCGACGCCAACAGATGGACCAGGTCGTCAATCATGGGTGGCGGCACCAGCACCCGCTCGTCGATCACCCCGAGCCGCACCCGCCGGTACTCCTGGATCCGGCCCTGCGCCGCCTGCGCCACCGTCACCAACTCCGCCGGCTGCGGATGCACCGCCCCCAACGACCGTCCCGACAGCACCAACAGGCTCTGCGTGGCGTGCAGCAACTGCGCGGCGAGACTGTCCACCGCGAAGAACGTCGCCAGGGTCGCGGCGTCCTTCTCATCACGCTCGGCCATGTCCAACTCGCGCAGCAGCCGATGCGTCATCCCCTGGCACCGCCGACCCACCGCCTCCACCGCGCCGGCCGCCACCCGCCGCTGCCGCGCCAGATCCGTCGAGATCCGGTACGTGTTCAACGCCAGCGTGTCGAACGCGGCGGCCACCTCGTCCACCTCGTCCCGCGCCGGATCGGGTGCCAGCGCGGCAGGCGGCGGCGGAACCGACGCCGGGTCGGCAGGATCCGCCGCGTCGACCCGGCGGACCAGGTCCGGCAGGTCCCGCTCCGCGACACGGGTCACCGCGTCACGGACCCGCCGCAGCCGCCGCGCCAACGCCCGACCCTGCCGCCACGCCAGCACGGCGGCGGCCACGGTCAGCGCCACGGCGACCGCCGACAACACACCCGTGGTCATCCACTGCTGTCGGCGTTGCCGCCCCACCTCGGCGGCGATGTCCGCGTCGACGCGGGTCTGCACCTCGTGCAGCCGGTCGCGCCGCTCACTACTGGCCGCAGCCCACCGGGACGCGTTCACCCGCAACCGCTGACCCACCTCAGTACGGGCGACCTCGTCGTCGAGACGCTGCGCCGCGAGGACCTGCGGCCCGGACAGCGCCTGGTCCAGCCACGACCGCCACCGCGCCGGCGACCGCTGCGACACCGCCAGCAACGCCTCGTCATACCCGGCACGGGTCGCGGCCAGCTCCCGCTGCACCGCTTGCGACACCACGGCACCCTTGTTCGCGACTACCGCTGCCTGTTGGATACCCGCGTACTGCCCGGCCTGCGACAACGCCGCCGCCACCCGCAACTGGTCGGCCACCGCACCGTCCGCACCGCCGACCTGACCCACGGTCTCCCGCACCGCCAGCCCCTGCGCGAGCACCGCCCGATACCGCACCAGCACCGCCGTCAGCGACGCTGACCGCGCCTTGACCTGCTCCCGAAACACCGGAAGCAACCGCAGCTGCTCGTCGAACGGCCCCACCAGCCGACTGACCGAATCCGAAGCATCGAGCTCGCCGCGGCGCTGCCGGTAGGCGTCCACCGCCCGGTCGGATGCCGCGACCTGCTCGAGATAACCGTTGAGGCCACCCGCCGGATCACCGACCAGCCCGCCGGCGACCTGCCGCTCCCGGTCGAGTTCGTGCAGCACCTCACCCACCGCGGCCGACACCGCCACCAGCGACTGCAGGCGGTCGGCGCTGCGCGCCTGACGGCTCGTCGATGCCACACCCCACGAGGCGAAGACCAGAGTCGCCGCCAACGGGATCAGCAGCAGGAGCGCAAGCCTCCGAGCGACAGGCACAGCAGTCCTTCCCACAGTCCGGCGAATTGGCGCGGTCCTCCGCGCTACGGTCTTGCTCTGCAACGGGCCGGGGCATAACCCAGGCATCGTCGGCGACGAGAGTGACTAAAGGCGAAGACCGTCGATGTCGGTAAGGCTCGCCGTGCACGTCTGACAATTCGCCGACAATCCGCCCTTACTCGATGGCGGCCAGCGCGCCTGGGATGGCCGGCGAACATCGCCTACCGACGCGCTGCACCGCGGCTTGACCCGTCGAGGCCGCCCAATGTCCGGGCCGGTCAATGTCGGAGCTTTGTCAGAGGTCAGGGCATCGGGTTATCGACATCCGCGCACGCGGCCGTTAATGGGGCATCACCGTGAGCGCCAGCGGCGCGGACATCGGTGACGGGCGAGCCGGCCGCCGGCTGGTTCGCCTGCCTGTGCCCAACGCTCCCGTAGGAGGGATGTGCCATGGCCCCACGAACCATGCCCGAACCGGCTGAGGTCGGTCGCCGAGCCGCCGAGATCCTCGACCTGATCACACGCCACTCGTCGTCCGAGCGGCTGCGCAGCTCGTCGATGAAGTACTCCAGCTGCTGGGCGACGTTCACTGGGTACCCGGCGATCAGCCGGTGGTCCCTGGAACGGGACGCCGGCCCGCTGCTGACCGAAGCGATGCGGGTCCTCGCGCTCAAGGCCACGGTGTTCGAGCTGTCCGGCGGCGACGAGGAGGCCGCGGAGCTGCTGGTGCCGGCGCCGGTCGACGAGATGATCCACGCCGTGCTGGCCCAGTTCACCCTGATGTCCCGGATGCAGCGCGACCTCGGGGTCACGTTCCCGCACGCCACGGAGCTGGAGGAGTTCACCTACACCCGCGGCTGCCTGACCGACGCGTACTACGCCGCCGCCGGCTGGGGACCGCAGCCGCTGCGGTACTGGCTGGACTCCGCCGAGGTGACCCGCCGCCTGAACCAGCTCAACGCCCACTACCAGGCCGCGGGCCTGGGACGTGACGGACGCAGCCACGACTTCGACTTCGACCAGCCGGACCCGGCGACCGCGCCCGTCGGGGTCAGCGGTTAGCCAGCTCCACCGACAACACCCGCCGCATGGCCGCCACCACCTGCTTCGGGTCGAATCTCTCGCCGGCGAGGCGCTCGGCGCGGGCGACGGCACCGAAGATCTGCTCCGACGGGGCGTCGCGCAGCACGGCGACGAGCCAGCCTTCCAGATCCACCAGGTCGGCAGGAAGCACCAGGGAGGCAGGCGCCGGCGCCGGTCGTGACGCCTGGTCGGGGACAGGCTCACCGCGTGAGGCGTATCTGCCCGGTGGCAGTCCGACCCGGTACGGGTGCACACACACCGCGATGCCCTCGGCGGTAACTCGCCATCCGATGTCCGGGTTGTAGGCGAACTCGGGTCCGGGCCGGTCGACCACGTCGAATTGGCCCGGCCCGAGCTGCTGGGCGGGACACACCACGCACGTCTGCTCACACCACTGCGGTAGCGGCCCGGACATGGCGCCGATGCTACGGCAACCAGGAGGTATCAGGCCATGACCGTCTTATCCCCTCCCCGGGCCGCCACCGTCGACCGCGCCCTACGCGACGCCCAGCGATGGTGCACCGGACACACCATCGACGACCGCCCCGCCTTAGCCCACGCGGTCCGGGTCGCCGTGACCATCGGCGAACATGTACTACACCCGGACCCGGATCTGATAGCTGCAGCGCTGCTGCACGACATCCCCGACTTCGCGCCCCGCACGCCGGACATCTACCAGGTCCTCGCCACCGCCTACGGCCCGCAGGTACCGCGGATCATCGCCGCCCTGCACGCCGAGCACCAGGCCCTCGACATGCCGGACCCGCCCATCCGCGTTGACGACCTGCCGGTGCTGCTGGCCTCGACCGCCGACAAGATCGTCGCGCTGACATCGCTGCTGCGACGGGCGCATACCAGCGGCGACGTCACCGACTTCCTCCGCAGGCGCCCGGCGCTACTCACGTTGCTGCCGCACTTCCGGGCCTTTCACCAGGCAGCCCACCCCCGGCTGCCGGCGGGGATGTCGGCACGCCTCGACACCGCGCTGGCGCTGCTCGAGCGAGCCGCCGCCGGTATTCAGGCGGCGAGCAAACCATGATCGCCATGGATGCCGCGTTGTCGGACCAGCTACGCCGCGACCTGCTCACCGCCGCCGGCCATCAACAGACCGGTGGGCAGGTCATCCAGGAGTGGGAACTGTCGACGGTGCAGCGGCTGTACCTGAGCGACGGCAGCAGCGTGATCTGCAAGCTCGCCACATCACCTTTCACCGGCGAAGCCGCCGTGCTGCGGCACCTCAACGAACACGGCGCCGCCGTGCCCCACCTGCACGGCTACACGCTACGGCCGCACGCACTGGGCATGCTGATGGAAGACCTCGGCGACCCCATCCGGCCGCCCACCACGGCCGAGGCCGCAGCCGCCGCCCGCGCGGTCCACACCATCCCTGCCATGCCCACGCTGCCCGCGTTCGGTCAGCAGACCCTGGCAAGCCTTCCTGAACAGGCGCTGGCCGCACTCGACGCGCTACACCGCCAAGGGCGTTTCCTCAACACGGGCACGATCGAGGACCTGCTACGGCGGCTGGAAGCCGTGGCGGGTCGGCGCGCCGACGGTGCCGAACGAGAGCCCTTCGGCTGGTGTCACGGCGAGTTCCACCGCAGCTCGCTGCACATCAGCCGCACGGGATGCCGCCTCGTCGACTGGGCGAAAGCCTTCACCGGACCAGGCCTGCTCGACCTCGCCACCTGGTTCGGCACCCGCAACGCCGCAGACCCCGCCCAACTCACCCGCCTGATCCGCGCCTACGTCGCGGCCGGCGCCAGCACCGACGCCCACTCCGACCGCGGCGGCCTGCCGGCAGCTCAATGGGCGCTGGGATGGCACCGCGTGTGGGCAGCCTGGTGGTTCCTGACCACAGCCGCCGCAGGCCACCACCAGCCCCACACCGATGGCTCTCACGCCCAGGTCGTGCACCGCCAACTGCACGCTGCCGCGCAACTGCTCGACGCCGCCCCGTTTGGCGCGTCCGAAGTTCATCTCACTACCGCGGGAAGACCCACATGAAGCGCCTCATCGTGGACACCCACGCCTCGCCCTGCTACTTCCGCACCTCCGTCGGCGGGGACGGACGCAAGGCGTTGGTGCAAATGACTCATCGGCGCAACCTGCACGACGCCCACTGCTATTGGCTGCTGGCTCCGGGCAAGAGGTGAGCAGTCTGTTCATCGCTGTCGAGGGGCCTAACGGGGTTGGCAAGAGCACCGTCGCCAGCCTCTTGGCCGACCGCCTCGCCGCACTCGGACCGGCCGGGGCCCACCTAACCGGCGAGCCCACCCGCACGCCCCTGGGCCAACTCCTGCGCCGGCAGGAAGCCTTCCTGCACGGCAAGGCGCTGGCCCTCGCACTGGCCGCCGACCGGGCCGCGCACATCGAAACAGAGATCATCCCCCGCCTGGATGACGGCCTGCACGTCGTCACTGACCAGTACGTCGCCTCCTCGCTGGTGCGGCAACGCATCGACGGCCTCGACCTCGGCGAGATCTGGTCCTACAACCGCTATGTCCTGCCCGCCACCGTCATCTACCTCGAAGACCACCCAGAGGTCATCCGTACCCGACTGGCCACCCGGCCGCATCTGACCAGGCTGCAACTCGCCGGCTCACCCGAGAAAGAACTCGCCCTCTATCGGGACGCCGCCGTGCACCTGCGCCGACAGCAGTGGCGGCAACATGTCGTCGCCTGCGATGGCCTCACCCCTGATCAGGTCGTGGACCTGATTCTTGCCCGGCTACCCGCCGATCGCCCTGACGAGCGAGGCTCACCGTGAGGCAAGTGCCCCCGCCACGCCGGCACTGTTCTGAACGCGTGTCAGCATCGATGCCTTCTCTGCTCATCGTCGCCTGCTGCCGAAGAGGCGAGCAGAGCGGAACGGAAGGCTAAGCCTCGTGAGGGGATAAAACCGGAATGCCACCGCACCTCTCCCTACATAATCCGACTAGAGTAGTGACGGTAGGTCACCTGCGATCTTCATGTCTCGATGGCCTGTCCCGCTCGTTCTCCTCGGAGCGTGATCGTGTCCGTTGCCCCGCCGCCGGAACTCGCCCAAGCCAGGGCTGACCTCGGCAGAAGACTTGCCGAGGTACGTAAGGCCGCCGGCTACACGCAAGAGACGCTGGCGCCGCTGACGCACTACGTCCGCAGCACGATCGCGAACGTGGAGCGCGGTCGCCAGAGCATCGGCCGAGACTTCTGGGCTCGTTGCGACGAGATCCTGCATACCGGCGGTGAGCTCGCAGCGGAGTACGACCGTCTTCGAGTATTGACAACGCGCAACGCCTTGGGACACGTCGGCGGTGGGCACGCGCACGGGGGTACCTTCGCCACTCGCACTGAAGCGCTCGGGCCAACGGCGCTCTCACTGCTCGCGCCCCAGGTAGCAGAAGGCGATTTCGCCCCCCAGACGTACGCGGTTGACCTGTGGGCACCCGATGGCAGGTTCTTCCCTGGACTGGCGATACCGGCCTTCGTTCATCCCGCCACCGCCGACGACGGCCGAGTTCTCGCGGCTGTACCGGCCGGCTACCGCGACGACCGGCTCTTGCGGACTCCGCGACGGAGCCTGGTGGTAGGGCGGATCGAGACCGGTCAGGGTGTCCAGCTGTTCGGCTTGGACGCCCGCCACGCCCGCCAACGCCTCGCCCAGGCAGACCCTGACGCACGGCTCGTCATCCCGCAGGCGTACCAGCTCGACGAACTGGTCCTCGCACTGTTGTGGGCTGTGGCGAACCTTGACGAAGCGCTGCTGGCCGACGATGCGCTTCTTGAACAGGCCACCGCTGAACTGGCCTCCTACGAGCAGATGAGCCGATCCGCGGTCAGCCACGACCTCGCCGCGGATCTCACCGACGTCGGCAGGATGTGGCTCGGGTCGGCCTTCTGCGCCGGACACATCCACCGACACGCCGAGGCGCTCACCTCAGCCCCCGCCTACTGGACCCGCGAACAGCGTGGCGAGGAAGCGAGCACCTGGCTGCTGTTTGCCCACAAGCAGAAGTACCTGGACGTCACCGCCGCGCGCGCCGGGAATCACGGCATAATTCGCGCCTTCTGCATTCCTCGCGCGGCAGTCGACGCCTCCCCTCGCGGCGAGCGGATTCTCCTGCTGTTGGCGGTGGCACTGATGGAGTCGTACGGCATCAAGGTCGTCATCACCGACGAGCCGGAATACGCAGGCACGCCCGGCTTCGTGACTGATCGCGACCGTCACGCAGTGCTCGCGAACTGGGTCGGCGCCCAGGGCATCTGGCACGTTGATGTCACCGACGACCACCGCACCGTGCGCCAGTACGGCGCGGCCATCAACCACGCGAGCGACCGGTCGATCATCGCCGCTGCGTCCCCGCCCGCACGCCTGCGTGTCCTGGCCGAGTACCTAGATCTGAACTGGGAGACGCTAGCCAGGCGTTGCCGAGACCTCGCCGACCAGGGATGCGCCGCCGTTGTGCAACCCCGCAGCAGACATCTGTCCACCGCCGGCATCGACCGCGCATGCCGCTACCTCGCCGACGCCGCTGCATTCACCGACTAGTCTTCGGACAGCGATGATCGTCGCGCTGTCGGGAGGCCGGAGCTTTGTCGTCAGGAAAGCGGGTGTCGCCGCGGGTGACCGTGTTCGGGCTTGGCGGCACTATCGCCATGACCGCGTCAGAGGGCGGCGGCGTCGTCCCCGCACTGACCGCCGGTGATCTCGTAGCCGCAGTGCCCGGCCTTGCCGATACCGGCATCGCTGTCGACGTCGTCAGCTTCCGTAGCCGCCCCGGCGCGTCCCTGACCTTCGCCGACCTGGCTGACCTGAGCCAGAGCATCCACCAGGCGGCAGCCGCGGGCGCCTCCGGCATCATCATCACCCAGGGCACGGACACCCTCGAGGAAACCGCCTACTACCTGCACCTCCTGCACACTCAACCGCAGCCCATCGTCGTCACCGGCGCCATGCGCAACCCCACCCTCGCCGGACCGGACGGGCCCGCCAACCTTCTCGCCGCCACCCTGGTCGCCGCCAGCCCTCAAGCCCGCGACCGAGGCGCTCTCGTCGTCATGGCCGACGAGATCCACGCCGCCGACCGTGTCCGCAAAATGCACTCCGTCAGTACTCACGCATTCACCTCGCCCAACGGCGGACCAATCGGCCACGTCATAGAGGGCGAACCCCGCTTCCTCAGCCCAACCGCACCCCGCCACGCCCTACCCACACCCGCCCGCCACCCCCGCGTCGGCCTCTACACCGCCACAGTCGGCGACGACGAGGCTTGCCTGTCCGCAACGGCAGCCCGCCTCGACGGTCTCGTTATTGCGGGCTTCGGCGTAGGGCACGTCCCGGACACCTGGGTCTCCACCCTCACCGCGCTCGCCCAGCAGATCCCCGTGGTCCTCGCCTCCCGCATCGGTGTAGGGCCTGTACTCACCAGCACCTACGGCTTCCCCGGCTCCGAACGAGACCTCACCGCACGAGGACTCATCCCCGCAGGCTTCCTCGACCCCTACAAGGCCCGGATCCTGCTCCATCTCGCCCTGGCCGCTGGCGCCGCCACCCGCGAAACAGCACAGGCGTTCCGCGCCATGGCCTACCCGGGCGAGCCCTGGCCATGGCCCCAGCAGTCCGCCTCCCACGTCCCAACCGCCTGAAGGAGCCTCCTTGCGCAGCCGCGAAGTCGTCCCCGGACGCACCATCGTCGCCGTCTTCGACCACGGGGAAGACTTCTACGACGCCCTCGACCGCACCTGCCGCGCCCACAACATCCGCCAGGGATACATCCCCACCTTCATCGCGGGCCTTGCCACTGCGGAGATCGTCGGCACCTGCGAACGCCTCGACAACCCCGACGCCCCCGTCTGGTCGAAGGTCCACTTGAGCAATGTCGAGGCCCTCGGCGGCGGCACCCTCGCCTACAGCCCTGACACCGACACCATCGAGCCACACATCCACGTCACCGTCGGCCTGAAGGCGCACAGCGCCACCGCCCACACCAGCCACCTACTCGCCGCGACCGTACAGTTCCTCACCGAAATGGTCATCGTGGAGATCGTCGATCCGCCGATGCGGCGTATCCGCCAACACGACCTCTACAACGTGCCGCTCCTGCAATTCGCCGCAGACCCCAGCAGTCAGGACGTCACCAACTGATTCCTGCGCCCGCTGTTCGCGCTACCGCTAGAAGCATCAGTAACGTCCGTCGGCTAGACGCATAACACCTCGCCAGGAGGCCCTTAGGTGCAAGTTCTGACAAAGAACCTCCACCTTCAGAAGATCAGCTTCCCCTGATCAAGCCGGTACATAACCTTGGTCGAGGCAACTGACACCCCCAGCTGGCGGTAAAAAGCCTGAGCCTCGATATTGTCCCGGTCTGTCGTCCATTCGACTCGGCTGCAGCCGAGATCGTGGGCGATGCGGCAAATCTCAGTCATCATTTGGCGCCCAAGCCCTTGCCGCCGGTGGGTCTTGCGTACGTACAGTTCCTTGAGGTACAGGGAGGCGGTAACGCCCACTGCTGGCCACAGGCGTGAGTAGCTGGCGAGTCCAACGACATCCGCGCCGTCTTCGGCAAGCAGGACGCGGCCGGCGGGCATTGGTCCAAACAGTGCCGCCTCTATCTGCTGCTGACGGACGTCTGGTGACGGAAAATCCGTGGTGCCATAAAACCGCTCGAGCTCTTCGAGAAGACCGACGAGGGCGGACAGGTCTGCTTGTATGGCGTGACGCAGGTTCAACTTTCCAGCTCCTTTTTGGTGCTAGCAAAAGACGGTAGCAGGTCGTCGATGTCTCGAAGTTCGGGGGCCTTTCGTTGGCTTTCGGGAACTTTGTTGAGAATCTCGCGAGCGCGGTTGGAAAGAAGCCCAATGCGTTGGTCCGGCCCGACCTGCTTGAGCACATCGGCGAGTTGCTGGGCAGCGGCCTGCGCTTCGTGCAGGTGAAGCAAGCAGACGGCTCTGTCAAGTCCGATCAGTGATCGGTCGAGGTAGTCCTCGGGTGGGTAGAGTTCGAGGGCTCGGTCTTGGGCCGCCCAGGCCCCAGCGGTGTCACCGAGGTAGGTAAGAGCGTTACCAGCGTGGAACCGTAGCTGCGCCTCGTCATAACCGAAAGCTGAGGGCTCGACATGTTCTGGCCCCAAGCGGCTGAGCGTGGCTTCTGCGACGACGATCGCGCCCTTGGCGTCGGAGTGCGTGTGAAGCGCGGCATGCGCACGCGCTTCCAGGGCCGCTGCGAGCGTTCCTCCAACGGTCGCCAGTCCTCCGGCAAGCTGCTGCGCATGCCGCGCCACGGCGACAGCTCCCGCATGGTCGCCAGCGTAGAAGTGCCAGTACGCATCCTGAGCCCATACCCATGTGCTGGTGGCAGGATCCTCGGCCTCGGTCGCTGCGGCGCGAGCCGTGCGCGCCCACCGTCGGGAAGAAGGAAGATCGCCCAGCTTCAGCAAGGTCAAGCTGAGTAGGCCAGCGGTCTGGGCAATGAGGCGGGTAGTGCGGCGCAGTGTCATCGCGGTGTGGGACCTGCCCAGTAGTAGCTGCAGGTCTTCGACGTCTGTGAGGAGATCGACCAGTAAGGTTTTCGGCGCGCGGAAGCGAGCGGCCCGTCCGTGTCCGGCGATAGCCTGCTCACAGCTTTCGAGATACCCGGTGGTGACATCGTGTCGTGCCAAGTCAACCTCCAGATGCCGGCGCACCCGGTCTTGACGGGACAACGACGCTTCTGCGGTGTCGGCCAATGTTGCCGATGGCCGAAGCGAGGTCGCGGTCTTCATCACCGAGGCACGGCGCTGCTGCCGCGCATACGCCACTATGCGGTCGTACTCCTGAGCGAGGACACCATCGGTCTGCAGGATCGCATCGCAGCGCGTCCAGAACGCGCGGTCAGGTTGCTGACGTCCGGTCTCTGTATTCGCCACTGAACTGCGGCCATACTGGACGAGGCGCGCGAAGACGTGCTGCGTGTGCCCGGCGGCCGTACGCAGCTCAGCGAGCTGATGCCCGAGGCCCCGCCAGGCCTCCGTGATCTCGTTGCTGTCAGCCATCGCCAATTCCTCATCGACGGACGCCGCGATAACACCGTGTCGCGACCATACCCGCTACCGGTGATGGCGGCGGTTCTCTTCCGGCTCCCTCACCGACCGAGCCGTCTTCGCGGCACTGGCGTATCTCAGCAGGTCACAGTGCTGCTGCTCCTGAGAGACCGTGTTCCCTTGCGGCGATTCCCGGCCAATAGCTCGTGTTGTCAAAGTTTTGTCGGAGTTGGTTCCGACATCTGCCGACCATGTCGTGGTCTGTCGCTGCGGGCGTACAGGCAGGTGGCGTCCTACGAGCAAAGCATGTCCTCCGAATGCTTCACCTTCGCGGCCGAACAGCATTGCACGCAGATGGTTGACGGCATCAGGGAGCCGCTAGCCCGATGACGTGCTGGGCCGTTGTCTTCGAACTCGAGAGGTGGCTGGCCGCCTAGCAGATGGCTGGAGAACCGCCGGAATTCAGTAACGAACTAACGGCGCCCACCACTGCCGCTGGGTCGAGACTCTTGAGCACCAGGTCAGGTTTGTACGATGCCAACTCCTGGCCTCCGATCCGGTGGGCGACGACAGCGACATAAAATCCGGCGTAACGTGCGCACGCAATGTCGTTCGGCGCATCCCCGATGACGATCACTCGAGCAGGATCGAGCGGACCGCCGTAGATCGCGGAGTAGCGCTGAGCTACGACTGCCGGAAGTTGAAGACGATCGCGAGCGTCTGACCCGAAGCCGCCAATCCGAAGATCAAGATATTCATCCAAACCCGAGACTTGCAGCTTCACCTCGGCAGCCGAACGTAGATTGCCAGTCAGCACGGTCTGGACGAATCCACGGCCGTGCAACCCCGCGATGCTCGCCGCAGCACCTGGATACGGCGGCTGGACTTCAGCCAACTCCTGCCTACCCTCTTGCGTGACCGCGACAATAGCCTCGCGGAAGGCTGGTATGCCCGCCTCCGCAGCTGAAGGGTCCACGCCCGAAGCAATCGCCGCGTCGATAGCAATCGACTCGTCCGTATACCCATGCACCTTCCTGTCAGGAAATACGAGCTCACCCTCCGCAATGCGGTACGCACGGGCGACCGCGCGCGCCAGCCAGCGCAAGTCGGCAGGGATGAGGGTCCCGTCAACGTCCCATACGACCAAGCCGGCGCTGCCGTGGTTCATAGGAACATCGTCACACGGGCGCGGGGCAGATGGCGCACACGGCGTGACCAGATCATGGCTGCCACGCGCCGTCGAGGCTCTGAACTGGGCCTCAACGCTGGTCGCCCGGATGTCAACGGATTGTCGGAGCTGACTGACAGGAGTTACCGACACCAGCTATCTGCTGGTGAACTTACCTCACGAATCTTGGCGGCCTGCCGCCGCCAGTTGAAGCCACCAGGTTCGAAGTTGTCCTCGCTGTATCGGCTAGACGCCGCGCGTGTCTCGCCGGCGTAGTCCACCCGCGTCGCCGCCGAGGGCGTCGATGCCGGCTGAGAGAGGTCGGAGGCTTGGCTCAAGCATCAGCACCGCAGGGTAAGGCCAGCACATCAGGGCTGTTCATCTGCCTCGAAGGGATCGACGGCGCCGGCAAGACGACCGCTGTTGGCTACGTCGTCGAGGCGTTGCGCCGTCGCGCGACTCCCGCCGTCGTCTTCGACAAAAAACGCACACAGTTCGGCTCCGACTACGTGCGCCGCCATGCCCGCGAGCTGCGGGCGTTGATCTGGGAGCATCCCGCAGACGACCCGTATCTAGAGCTCGGCGACATGCATTGGGTCTACCTGCAGGCCGCCTGGTATTCGGCGGCGGCTCACTGCGCGATCCGGCCGATGCTTGAAACGGGGCAGGTCGTGGTGACGGACACCTGGACCTACAAGTTCTTGGCGAAGTTGGCGATGCGCCCGGATGTGGACGTGACGGCGGCGGCAATGGTGTTCGACGGGATACCGCAACCGGACCTTGTTGTCCGTCTGGCCCTCGACCCCTTGACGGCGGCGACGCGCAAGGCAACGTTCGGTATCAGTGAGGCCGGCAACCACGAGGGTGCTGTTGCGCTGACTCGGGAGGCCTTCGTCGGCTACCAGAGACGCTTGGCGGAGGTCCTCGACAGGTGGACGGACGAGCGCGGTTGGACGCCCCTGGACGTCAACGCCATGTCGCCGCAGCAGATCGGCGAGGCAGTCGCCGACCTGGTGATCGCTAACTTGAACACACGCCGCAGGCAGCCAGCGCCTGCCGCCGCGGTCGGGCGATGATCGGCATGTGGCGCATTGGCAAACGGTTCTCCTTCGATGCCTCGCACCAGCTACCGGGCCTGCCTGAAGGGCACAAGTGTGGTCGCCTGCATGGGCACACCTACAGCGTCGAGGTGGTGTTGGAAGGCGACTCGCTCACTGGACCGGGTTTCGTGACCGACTTCGGTGACCTGGCCCCGTTCGGCCAGTACATCAACAGTCACCTCGACCATCGGCACCTCAACGACGTCCTGGGCGACATCGCACCCACCAGTGAACGGCTGGCATCGCACCTCGCGCAGTGGCTGAAGGACCACCTGGCTGAATCGCTGGGCGGCCGGCTGGCTGTCGTCCGAGTGTCCGAGACGCCCAGCAGCTGGGCCGAATACGTCCTGGACCTGACGTGAGCACCGTGCTCCCGCCGATGTCCGACCCACGGCTGTTGGTGGCAGACGTGTTCGGCCCGACGTTTCAGGGCGAAGGCCCATCGACTGGCCAGCAGGCGATGTTCGTCCGGCTGTCTCGGTGCAATCTGCGCTGTCCTGGCTGCGACACCCCCTATACGTGGGACACTCGCCGCTACGACCTGCGAAAACACACGGTGGCCGCATCCGTCGAGGCCGTCGCGGAGCAGGTGCTCGCCGCACCGCCGACCCTGGTGGTGATCACGGGTGGGGAGCCGCTGCTGCAACAACCCACCCTGACCGTGCTGGCTGAGCGGCTCGCCGCCGCTGGGCGCCGAGTGGAAATCGAAACCAACGGCACGATCGTCCCGGGTCCCGCGCTGACCGCCGTGGTAGATCGGTTCAACGTCTCGCCGAAGCTGCCATCGTTCGCCGCCGACGGTGACCAGCCGATCAACGCCGCCGCGCTGGCCGCGTTCGTCGCGACGGAACGGGCGGTGTTTAAGTTCGTCGTCACTGAGCCGGGCGACTTCAACACTATCGGCGACCTCACCGACCGTTATGGGCTGGCGCCGGTGTGGGTGATGCCGGAGGGCGCCCAGTCCGGGCAGTTGGTCACGGACCTTCGCGTGCTGGCGGACGAAACACTGCGGCGTGGGTGGAACCTGACCGGTCGACTGCATGTGCTGCTGTGGGAGGACGCCCGTGGACGCTAACCTTGGCGCACCCCGCCTGGTCGTAGTCGGTGGTGTCTCCGTCGACCGCATCAGCACACCGCTACGGCACGGGGTGCAGGTCCTCGGTGGGGGCGGCCTCTACGCGGCGCTGGCCGCTGCGACCCGCACCACGGTCGGCCTGGTGGGGATCAGCAGTGACCACCCGCTGGCCGCGGGCAAGCCATGGCGACCGGTGGTCAGCGACGCCGGGCTGATCACCCTGCCTGGCCGTCGCCTCACCTTCGACATCAGCTACGACGGCGACGGCCGGGCCACCTACCGCACCGACCACGCCGGCGATGAGCAGTATCTGCTCCCCGGCGAAACGCCGCCGGTCTACCGGGGCGCCGCCGGGTTTCACCTGTGCGCCCTGGGCGATCCCGGCGTCCAGCTGAGGTACGCGAATGCCCTGCGCGCGATGTCCGGCGCCCGGCGTGCTCGGATCAGCGCTGGCACGTTCCTGGCGCGTATCGCCGCCGACCGCAATTCGGTGCTGCGGATGCTCGACACCTGCGACGTGTTCGTGTGCTCGGCGCCGGAAGCCGCCGCACTCGCCGCCGTAACGCACGTGGCAGATGCGCTGACGTGGCTCTCTCAGACGCTCGATGGGTCAGGGCGGGCGGTGGTGGTGACCGACTCGGCCCGTGGCTGCCACGTCTTGGTCCACGGCACGATGCGCAGGATTCCGACGTTTCCACGCCCTGCCGTGGACCCCACTGGCGCTGGCGAGGCGTTCGCCGGCGCGCTCGCGGCGTGCCTGGTCGAAGGTGACGAACTGTTGAGGGCGGCCGGGTACGCCTGCGCAGTCGCGTCCCTGGTGGTGGAGGACTTCGGTCCGGCGGCGCTGCTGCACCCCGACCAGCGGGTGCTGGCCACGCGTGTTGCCGCCCTGCACCGGTCGGTCATCGAGGTGGGGAGCTGACGATGGGCCTGTTCGTAGCGGTGGAGGGCATTGACCACAGCGGCAAGACGACCCTTGTCGAGAGCCTGTGCCGGACGTTGACCGACCGAGGTGTCGTCGTTGAACGGCACAAGGAGCCCACCCGCGCACCGATCGGGACCCTGCTGCGGAGCCTCGCGGTCGAGGAGCCTGCCTGTCCGGCGGCGCTCGCGTTGTTGTCCGCTGCTGATCGGCACCACCAGCAGCCAACGTTGCAGGGACAGCTACGCACGGCGCAGGTCGTGGTCGCCGACCGTTACTACCTGTCCGGGCTGGCGTACCACCACGCCGACGGCATCGATCCCTCCTTCTACGCCGCCTGTGCCGGCGGGGTGCGGATGCCGGACGTGTACCTGTACCTCGACGTGCCGGCACCTGTGGCGGCGACCCGTGTGGATCGGCCGCCGGACAGCCGCTGGGAGACGCCGGAGTTCACCAGCCGACTGCCGAGCACCTACCGCACCTGCCTTGCTCTGCTGCGCGGCCAGGGAGCCGACGTCGTCGTTATCGATGCGCAGCAGCCCGCACCCGCCGTCCTGTCCGCCGCGTTTGCGGCGATCAAGGACCGGCTCTCCGCCCCCACGTCGAGAGGCAACGCCGCATGACAACCCTGCGCTGCACCGCCCTGATCCTCGGTTCCGGACCGGCAGGGCTGTTCGCCGCCGACGCCCTACTGCGCGCCGGGGTCACCGACATCGTGATCGCCGAGCGAGGCCGGCCGATGACGCGGCGCCTTTGCCCACCCGGACCTGGCTGCGAGTGCCGCACCTGTCCCGTGCTGGAGGGCGAAGGCGGCGCTGGCTCCTTCTCTGACGGGAAGATCACCCTGTCCGCGGTGCGCGGCACGCACTCCCAACGCCTGTTTACCGACACCCAGGCAGAACAGCTCGACACCATCGCCGCAGCCGTTCGCCGCAACGTCAACGACGCCGTCGACTACGCGCCCGTACCGGAACTGGCCGCCCTTGCCGGGCACGAGAACCGGCTGCGCGGCGAGTCATACCCGCTTCTGCACGTGGGATCCGACGGCATCCGCGAGTTCGGCCGCCGATTCAGCACCGAGCTCCAGGACCGGGGTGTGCGGCTGCTCACGGGCGTCGACGTCACCAAGCTGCGCATCATCAACGGCCAGGTCATCGGAGTCGTCGCCCGCGACCGCTCTGGTCCGCTCACCATCGACGCCACGGCGGTCGTCGCCGCGGTCGGCATGGTCGGCACGCCCTGGCTGGAACAGCAGCTCACTGCAGTCGGCGTCACGCTGGAGACTGGACCGGCGGACATCGGCATCCGACTGGAAACCTCGGCCGCCGCCCTCGACCCGCTGATCGGCCAGTTCTACGACTTCAAGGCTCACCACACCAGCCCAGGCGGTATCGATGTGCGCAGCTTCTGCGTCAACGGCCACGGCTACATCGTCAACGAATTCCACCGCCCACTGGACATTCGCGGCGTCAACGGCCACTCGTTCTTGCACCGGCGCAGCGACCTGTCCAACCTGGCGATCCTGGCCACCATCACCGAGGCATCCACCCCCGACCCGAAGGCTTACGTTCGGGACACGGCCCGCGCCATCACCGCTTCCACCGGTGGCTACCCGGTCCGGCAGCCCCTCGCCGGGTTTCTTCCTGACGCGGCGACCGGGCAGCCGCTCGGCGTAGCCGCGTCGAACCCGAAGACGAGAGCCGGTGATCTCCGAGCGGCGCTACCGCCGCGGCTGGCGGAGGCGTTCGCCAGCTACATCACCGCCCTCGGCGCCGCACTACCGCCGGTGCTCGCCCCAGACACCGTCCTGTACGCACCCGAGATCAAGTACTACAACTACCGCGTCCCCATCGACCCGACCACTTG
Organism: Micromonospora sp. NPDC049282; assembly: GCF_043197045.1. Lineage (NCBI taxonomy): Bacteria > Bacillati > Actinomycetota > Actinomycetes > Micromonosporales > Micromonosporaceae > Micromonospora > Micromonospora sp. NPDC049282. The sequence continues at coordinate 201,236 of NZ_JBICSL010000011.1, read as the reverse complement.
GCAGAGCCGCGACATCGCCGGCCTGTACGTGGTGGGCAACGCCGCCGGCTACACCGCCAGCCTCTCGGCCGCCGCCCTCAGCGGCCTGATCGCCGGCCAGGCCATCGCTGACCAAGCCCAGGTGGCGAGCCTGCGATGAGTACCGCCACCACAGTCAGGTTCGACCTGCCGTTCACCACACCACCAGACCTGGACGCCACCATGGACATCCAGATCCCCGCCCTGGCCTGGCAGCCCGATCCGGCAGGCGGCTACCGCCGCGTGCTGCACCTGGACGGCCGCCCGATCGTCGTCACCGTCCACGAAGGTGACGACAGCCTGCGCGTCACCGCAAGTCAGCCTCACGACGATTTGCCCGGAGTGCTGCGGCGGATGTTCCCGGTCCAGGTCGCCGACCTCGACCTCGGGACGAACCCGATCTGGGCCCAGTTGCAGGCCCGGTATGGCGGTGTGATCGTGATGTGGGCGCCACCGTTCGAGGCGCTGGTCGTCACCGTGCTGTCGCAGAACCGGACCGGCGAGATCGTCCGCCGTGTCTACCCCGCACTCGATCAACTCTGCGATGGTCTGACGCCGCAGAGCCTGGCCGCCCTCGACCGCGACGTGCTGCGCGCCGCCATCCGCTCCGCCGGGCCCTACAAAGCGGACCGGTTGGGCGAGCTCGCCGCACTGGTCGCCGTCGACGGCCTCGAACGGTTCGACGAGCGCATCATGCAGGGCCCGACCGCCGACGCGCTGACCTACCTCGAGGCCTTGCCCGGGGTGGCGCACAAGACCGCCGCCTGCGTGCTGGTGTTCTCCGCCCGCACCACCACGACCATGCCGGTCGACGTGCACCTGTTCCGCGTCGCCCACCGGCTCGGCCTGGCCCACCACGACGGGAAACTCACTCCCGCCGTGCGCGACGCCGTGATCGCCCAACTGCTCACCCACGGCGCCGACGTCGCGCTGGCGCACTTCGTGTTCCTTCTGGTCGGCCGGACCACCTGCACCGCCGGCACACCCGCCTGCGCCGCCTGCTTCCTACGCCGCGACTGCCGCCACGGCGCCCCTGACCCAGACGAGGAGAACCAACGTTGATCGACGTCGCGGTCATCGCCAGTACGCCCCACCTGGCCGACCTGTCCACAGCCGGCAGCATCGACATGGCGCTGACCCATCTCGTGCTTACCGAACCCGCCCACGCCGCGCACTTCGCCGCGCGCGCCCAGGCCGGGATCCGGGTCGTGCTCGACAACAGCGCCTACGAGCTGGAGGAAGCCACCGGTCAGGGTATGGGCGCCGAGGCTGTCCTCCGCGCCGCGCACCTGATCAACCCGGCGGTCGTCATCTGCCACGACGTGCTCTACAACGGCCCTGCCACCGTCGACGCCACCCGCCGGTTCCTGGCCGAAGCCGCCGACCTGGCCGAACCCGGACATTTCATTTACATGGCCGTGCCGCAAGGATCCACCCGCCACGAGTGGCTCGACTGCCACGCGCGGCTCGCCGACCTGCCCGGCGTCGACATGATCGGGCTGAGCAAGCTCTCCGTACCCCGGTGCTTCACCGGCCCGGTCGCCGAAGCCCGACTTGACTGCCTGGCCGCACTCACCAGCGACGGCGACCCACCGCTGCCGCTGCACCTGCTCGGCGGCGACCGATCCCTGATCTGGGAGCTACGCCAACACCACGAGCGCGGCTACGACACGTTCATCACCGGCAACGACTCGTCGTTCGCTTTCTGGTATGCCGCCCACGACCTGCCCGCCGACGCCAACACGGGCCGGGCTGAGCGGCAAGCCCCGGACAAACCGAACCTGCACGACCATGTCCTCGACCCGACGCGCTTCGCCGCCGCACACCGGCACGTCGCTCTGCTGCGCGACGCGGCCGGACTCCCGCCCCTACCCGCCGAGGAACCCAGTGAGCAGGAGGCGGCATGGCACTGACCCGCCACATCCACGTCACGACCCAGGTCGAAGGGCTGCACCGGTGGCCGGACGCCGGCCCTCCCGACGGCTACCTCGCCTCGTCTCACCGGCACCTGTTCGTCGCCTCGGTGGAGATCTCCGTCGCGCACGGCGACCGCGAGCTGGAGATCAACGCGGTCGCCCGCTGGCTCACCACGGTCCTCGGCTCGTTCGCTGATGCGCCCGCCCGTCCGGACGCCCCGGTGGACTTTGGTGCCCAGAGCTGCGAGCACCTGGCCGAACGGCTGGTCGCCGCGATCACCGAGCGGTACGGCACGCACCGGCGGGTGCGCTGCACGGTGGCTGAGGACGGCATCCTCGGCGGTGGAGTCCAGTGGGAGCCATCCCCAGCGGAGGCCGGCCAGTGAACTCGTCAGGCCAGAGCACCCGCGGCTGCTGTCAGATGCCCACGCATCAGAATCCCATCCCGGCGCAGGCCCCGCTCAACGTCCAGCGCCGGGTAGCTGGCGACGCCGGCGTCGTTGAGGATCTGCATCACCGTCGGGTGCGGCTGCACCTCGTCCACCGATGCCTGCACCACCCCGTCAACATGATGCCCGCCGGCGGTCACCCGCGTCGCGGTGCCGGCGCGGAACGCGAACATCACGAAGTGGTAAGAGCCGTCCTCGGCGCGGATCTCGTACACCCCGGTCGGCGTCAGATCACCGACCTCGAAGCCGGACTCCTCCACCGTCTCCCGGCGGGCCGCGTCGTGCGCCGACTCCCCGAACTCCACCTTGCCGCCCGGCAACAGCAGCCACCCCGCGTACGGGCCGCGCTGCTGCCGCACGAACACCACCTCACCCGACGCGGTGGATACGACCGCCAGCGCGGCGATGGTCGGCTTCGTAGTCACAATCACCGGCTCCCGACAAGTCCAACAGCGCCAGCACCTCGCCTCAGCGGTCAACGACCGGGCGAGAGGCACCCGTGGCACCCTACCGCCGGTCTCCTACGCGCTCTTCACGACACGCACCAACGAACCGTGCAGAAAGGCGAGGGTCGATGACACGCCCCGCCGCCGGCCAGGCGCTGCTGCTCATCGCTGACGCCGACCTGCTCCACCACCCCCGGGCATTGCGCCCGGACGAGCCGATCACCGTGGTCACCGTGCCCACACCGCCACAGCCACAGCCACCGCACACCATCATCGCCAGCTTCAGCGACGACCAGCTCCTGCCGGTGATCACCCGGACCCACGACGGAACCCGCCAGAACACTCAGCAGATCCCGGCCGGCGCCCTGCTGGCCGGTCTGCACCTTGGCTGCGCGCTCACCGATGCGCTGACCACGATCGGCGGGGCTGACCCGCGTGGCCACACACCGCTGTACTGTGCCACCACCCACTCCGACGGATGGCACACCTACAGCCGGGTGCACCTACGCCCCGACGCCGGATGCTTCATCCGCACGTCCCCTACCCCCACCGGTGACCCGACCGATCCCGTCGCATGGATACCTGACGCGGTCACCCGCCATGGGGCGCGCGCCGCGCAGCTCAACAGCCTCGACGGTGCCATCACCCAGGCGCACGTCGGCAAGGAAATCGAAACCAAGTTCACCCTGCCGCGTGACACCCCCCTGTGGCCCCTCGCCGTCGACCTGCACGACCGCGTGGCCGCCGGCGCGTTGCCCGAGATGGCACCCCGCTTCCGCGACCCTCTCGAAACGTGGGACTTCGCCAACACCCTCTTCGAGGTCCACGGACCAGGCCCGCAGCGCGGCTACGTCTCGTTCCTCTACACCCAGCCCGGCCTTTACCAAGTCAAACGCAAGAACTACGACACCGACGCACTGGTCCGCCACGAGCACGTCGACATCGACGTCACCATCACCGAGCCCCTCGACAGCTACGTACGTGACACCCTCGGGCTCCTCGCCCGGCCCATGCCAGGGTTCCGCCGCATGCGCTACGACATCAAGTTCGAGTCGCTGCGCACCGGCCACCACTACGGCATCTTCGTCGACCGCTGCGCCCTGCACGCCGACCCGACCGAAGCGCTCGCTCAGGTCGAGGTCGAATACCTGCGCAGCCGAAGCGTGCTGCCCTTGGACGAGCCCGCCGTCTTCGCCGAAGTCGAGCGCATCACCGACTGGGTCGCCGGCGTCCTCGCCGAGCACGCACTGCCCGCCCAGCTCGGCTACTACTCCAAGCTGTCCTTCCTCCGCGACGTCGTGGCGCGGCGTCCGCACCTCCTGCCCCCGGTCGACAAGGACACCCCATGACCACCGACCTCAGCACGGTCACCGTCCCGCCGGACCTCGAGTCCGCGCGCGACGCCGCCACGCAGCTCCTCAAGGCACTGGGGGTGGACATCGACGCCCCCGCCACCACCAACACCCCGACCCGGATGGTTGCCGCCTACGCCGAGCTGCTCACCCCGCGCACCTTCACCCTCACCACCTTCCCGAACGACGCCGCATACGACCGCCTCGTCACCATCCGCGCGATTCCGTTCCACAGCCTCTGCGAGCACCACATGCTGCCGTTCCGCGGCACCGCCGACGTCGCCTACCAACCCACCGACAAGATCGTCGGGCTGTCGAAGCTCGCCCGGCTCGTCGAGCACACCGCCAGACGCCCTCAAGTCCAGGAACGTCTGACCCAGCAGATCGCCACGTACCTCGCCGAACACCTCGCCCCAGCCGGCGTCGGCGTCCTCGTCCGCGCCGAGCACCTGTGCATGACCCTGCGTGGCGCCCAAGCGCCAGGCGCCGAGACGATCACCACCGCGCTACTCGGCACGCTCCGATCCGACACGGCACTGCGCGACGAGTTCCTGCACTCCGCCCGGTGAGTGATGAGATGACGCGGACAACATCGCAGCCGTCACTGCCCACCGCCGCCACCGACGGTGCGGCAACTCCGGTCGCGGTCCTGCAGGTGCCACTGCCGTCTCGAACCGTGCGGTTGCGCCTCAAACTCGAAGCCGCAAACCGGTACGGCTCCGTCAAGGCCCGCACCGCCCAAGCCTTGCTCGACTCCCTCGTCGCTCAGGGCGCTCTCCGACCCGGTGGACACGTCGTGGAGTCCACATCCGGGAACCTCGGCATCGCTCTCGCCGGCCTGTGCCGCGAGCGCGGCTACCGGTGCACCCTCATGGTCGACGCCACCACACCCGCCTACAGCCTGGCACGGATGATCGAACTGGGTGCCGAATTGGTCACCGTCGACACGCCCGACCCGATCCACCAGGTCCACGCGCGCATCGACGCCGTCCACACCTTCCAGCTCCACCACCCTGACGCCGTATGGACCGACCAGTACGGCAACCCCGCCGGCCCGGCAGCCCACGCCGCCACCACCGGCCCAGAGCTCCTCGGCCCGGCTGCGCTGGGGCCACCCGACGCCGTCGCCGTCCCAGTGTCGACCGGCGGCACACTGGCAGGCGTCATCGCACACCTACGCCGGCACGCCCCCACTGTCCAGGTCGTCGCCGTAGACGCCGTCGGCTCGACCGCAATCGGCGGACCACTCCGGCCGCGCCCCCGCAAACTACCCGGCTTCGGCTCCGGCCTCGTCTCCCAGCTCCTCCGACCCGACGACTGCGACCGCGTCATCCACGTCACCGACGACGACGCCGCACACACCTGCCGCATCATCCGAGCCCGCACCGGCCTGTCCCTCGGCGGCTCAGCCGGCGCCACCGTCACCGCCGCCACGCGGCTGGCCCTCGACGACCCCACCATCAGCGACGTCGCCTGCCTCTGCCCCGACGGCGGCGACCGATACCAGAACACCATCTACGCCACCACGGGGCCAACGCCGACGACCAGCGACACCGACGCCATCAGCGCCCTTTACAACGCCGCACTACCGCAAGGAACCATCTTCCATGAGCCTTGAGCCGCTGCTGTACCTCAGCGAGGCCGACGTCACGAAAATATGCCAGTCTTTCGATCCCCTCGCCATTGTCGAGGACACCTTCCGCCGGGTCGCGCAGGGGACCGCAAGCGTCACCGCTGAGGCCGCGCTGAGATGGACCGCACCCGACGGCACCGCCGCCCGTAGCCTCGTCCTACCAGCCAACTCCGGCATCAACCACGGCTGCAAAATCATCAACTCGTGCCTCGGCAACCTTGATCGCGGCCTGCCACGAGCCCACGGCCTCATCGTGCTGCACGACCATGAGACCGCCGCGCCGACCTGCGTCATGGAGGGCGGAACCATCAGCGCGCTTCGTACAGCGGCCGTCTCCGCCGTCGCCGTACGTGCGCTGCGCGATGTGGCCGCGATCCGCACCATCGCTGTCCTCGGCTGCGGTCGACAAGCCGCCACCCAGCTCAACCTGCTGACACCCCTGTGCGCCAACCTGCGACGCATTCTCGCCTTCGACCTCAACGTTGAGCGCGCGAAACGACTCACCGACAGCCACAGCCACCAGGCGGAAATCCATGTCGCTGACGACGCAGAAACAGCGGTCCGAGGTGCAGAGCTAGTCGTCGCGGTCACCACCACGACGACCCCGTACGCACAACTCGACTGGCTTCAGCCAGGCGCGACATTCCTCAACGTCTCCCTCGACGACGCCACCGAGGAACTTCTGCTCGGCAGCGACCACCTCGTCGTCGACGACTGGAACCTCGTGCGAAACGACCGGCACCGCCTACTCGGCCAGCTCGCCCAGGCAGGCAAGGTCACAGGACCCACCGATTCACCCACGGCCAACAGACGCAAAATCGACGCCGACCTAGCCACCGTCGTGTCGGGCCGCTACGAACGACCAGTTCAGCCCCACCACCGCGTCGTCGTTAACCCGTTTGGTATGGGAGTGCATGACATTGCGATCGCCGCTGAAGTACAAGCCGCAGCAGCCCGATCAGGGAAGGGGACTCTCCTGCCTCGATGACCGCTACCTGTTCGGCTGGGTGCGGACTGCGACCTGCCTCTGATCGGCATCACGTCGCCGTGTCGCATACCGATCCCAGCTACGTCGCCGACAGACCATCACAACGGAACGGCGGCCCGCTGAGTCGGCGACCGTTGTAGGCGTCGTTGACGTCGCAGTCTTGATCACCTCTGACTTGTATCAGGCGAGGGGAGCCACTCAATGAAGGTCTGTGTTGTCGGCACCGGATACGTCGGTCTCACCACCAGCGTCAGCCTGGCCTTCCTGGGCCACGACATCACCTGCATTGACCTCGACCAACGCAAGATCGACATCCTCCGTGCCGGTAAGTGCCCCATCTACGAGCCGCACCTGGAAGCGCTCCTCGATCAGGCGTCCTCCCACCTGACCTTCACCACCGACTACGCCGTTGGCGTGCCCGACGCCGACGTCGTGTTCATCGCCGTGCAGACCCCGCAACTGGACAACGGCAACCCCGACCTGCAGTACCTGCGATCCGCCGCCGAAAGCGTCGCCGAACACCTGCGTGGCGGCTTCACCGTGGTGGTGAACAAGAGCACCGTCCCGATCGGCTCCGGCAACTGGGTCGACGCGATCCTGCGCGAGGCGTACGAGCGCCACCACGGCCGCCGCCCCGACCAGCAATTCGCGGTCGCGTCGAACCCAGAGTTCCTGCGCGAGGGCACCGCGCTCGCCGACACCCTCTACCCGGACCGGATCGTCATCGGCTCCGACAACCAGGCCAGCCTGGACGTCCTCAACCAGCTCTACCGACCCATCCTCAACCAGTCCTTCACCCCGCCCACGGTGCTGCCGCGCCCTGCCGGCATGAGCGCCGTGCCGCTGGTCTCCACCGACCTGGCCTCTGCCGAGCTGATCAAGTACGCGGCCAACGCCTTCCTCGCCCTCAAGATCAGCTACATCAACGAGATTGCCGCGATCGCCGGCAAGGTCGGCGCCGACGTTCGCGAGGTCGCCCGCGGCACCGGCCTTGACGCCCGCATCGGCCCCCGCTTCCTGAACCCCGGCATCGGCTGGGGCGGCTCCTGCTTCGGCAAGGACACCGCAGCGCTCATCGCGACCGCCAGCGAGTACCACCTCGCCATGCCGATCGTCACCGCCGCCCGCGACGTCAACCACCGCCAGCGCACCAAGGTCGTCGACCGGCTCCTCGACGAACTCCACATCATCAAGGGCCGCAAGATCGGCATCCTCGGTCTCGCGTTCAAGCCGGACACCGACGACCTGCGTGACTCACCGGCCATCGACATCGCGAACCTGCTCCTCGAACGCGGTGCCCGGATCACCCTGCACGACCCCGTCGCCGCCGATCGCTTCCGCCGCGAACAGCCCACCCTGGCCGAGCACCTCGCCGACCGCGTCGAAGACGTGTTCGACGACGCCGACGCCATCGTGGTCGCCACCGAGTGGTCGCACTACCGCGACCTCGACTGGGCCAAGTTCGCCCCCACCATGCGCGCACCGCTCGTGCTCGACGGGCGACACTGCCTCGACGCCGACAGGCTCACCGAAATCGGCTACCGATACCTGACCATGACCGCACCTGCCATTCCTCCGCGCTCCCAGGCCTGAGTGTCCGCAGCTTCTTGGCGAAGTTGGCGGAAGTACGTCTCTGCCGCGGGCCTGCGTGTCGCGCTCATGTTGCAGCTGGCCGCAGCGTGAGCGGGCGACGCGTAGCCGTGACGCCCAGTAGGCGGTCGGCAATGTCCGCCTGAGCCGTCATCCATTTCATGACGAAGCGTTCATCGCCCGCGCGATGCGAGGGCCGACAAGCCGCTCAGCCACGGAGAGGGGGTGCCACGTTGCACCTCGCACCTCCGATTCTTGGATGAGCCCCACGTCGGCCTGCGTGGTCAGGAACGAGTAGCCGAAGTCGAGATGCAAGTGTTCCGGCTCGTCCTTCGTCGGCCGCGCCGGAACTCTGCCGTACTCGACGTAGACCGGCATCGGCGATGCTGGGACGAGTTCGCTGGGATCAACACCGGTTTCCTCTACCAGCTCACGCACCGCCGCGCTGATCAACGTGGAGTCGGTCGGCTCCAGGTGTCCTCCGGGCTGGAGGAGGATCCCGTAGGCGAGATGATCAACAAGCAGTACCTCGGCGCCGCGGCGGACCAAGAGAGCGCCGACGGTCACATGCATCGGGAAGGTTCGGCGGGAGGCGAATCCCTCTCCCTCAGCCAGCAGCTTCACCGGCTCAGACAGCGGCACGGCGTCGTCCGGATAGCACTCAAGGTAGGCCAAAAGAACCCTTGAGATGTCCGAGTTACTGATCGCCACGACCTGCCTCCGCTTCAGCGCGTTGGGGGCCCTGTCCGTTCAGGGGCGCGGTTGCCCGTGTCGACCATCGGTAGGTGTGGTGCTCCCGGTGGAGGGCGATCAGTGACACCTCGCTGATCGTCGCTGTCACGGCGGGCATGTCCCGCAACTCGGCCAGCCGGGCGCGGATGGGGGCTGTGGGTGCAGGTACCCCGCTGTAGGCGATCGTGACGTGGGGCCGAAACCCGTCGGCTGGTTCGGGGACGGTCGGTCGCACGGCGGCGATCGCGGCCCGGATCTCGCTGCGGAGCCTTTCGATGGCGCTCCAGGGCTGGACGAGCAGACCGATTCCTTCGGCGTCGGGGTCGACGGGGCCGAGAGACAGATCCAGCGGCGGCAGGCCGGCGCAGCGTTGCCGCGCCTCGGTGATGATCGCTTCGATGTCGCTGTCGGACGTCTCGTCGGTGAAGCCGAGGCCCTGCATGGTCAGGTGCAGGCCGTCGATCGGCACCAGGTCCAGTCCGGGGAACTGGAGCTGGTGTTGAAGGTCGGTGACGAGGCGGTGGAGGTCGGGCTGTTCCTGGAAGGTGAGGTGCCAGGTGTAGAAGTGGCGGCCGGCGCGCCAGCCGGGACGCCAGTACCAGTGCTCGGTGAGTGCGGCCAGGTCCCGGTAGGCGGTCCACCGCTGCCGCAGGCTGGCCAATTCCCGGCTGCTCATGTCGGCGATCGTAGGCCCGGTGGTGGCGGGCTGCCGGGATGCGTCAATTCGGTGAACAGGTCCGCGACATCCTGTAGTCGCGAGTGACGGCCGAAGGGGCGGGCGGCGGCGAGGAATTGACGAGCGCGTTGGTAGACCGATTCGAAGCGGTACTCGGCGGTGAGGCTGAGTGCTTCCAGCGCCAGCCCAGCGGCGTGGTCGAGGTCGCCCGCCCACGCGTGGGCCGTGGCCAGATCGAGGCGGCAGAGCGCCTGCGGACCGCGCAGCTGCGCCGCGTCGAACGCCGCGACAGCGGCGGTGAGCTGGTCAACGACGCCGGTGGAGTCGCCGAGAACCAGGTAGGCCGTCGCCGCGTTGGCGGCGGCCCGGGCCGGGCAGTACGGGCCGAGGGTGAGGCTGGTGCTGACCTGCCCGCCCGTTGCGTGTTCGGGTATCAGGGCGAACGCATGGTCCACGGCTTGGTGGACGCCCCGGCGGTCGCCGAGGTGGGCGAGCGCTCGTGCTTGCCCGTTGATCGTGAGGCGAATGCGGTGCGGGCCGGCGCCGGCATGGCGCAGGCCGTCTTCGGCGTAGGCGAGTGCGTCGCGGTGCTTGCCGGTGTAGTAGGCGACCAGGCTTTGGGTGGCGCGGGCCCAGGCCTGCGTGTCGGGTTGCCCAGCGGCGTGGGCGAGGTCGAAGGCTTCGGCGGCGTAGGCGTGGGCGACTGGGAAGGCTCGCAGGTCCAGGGCGAGGGCGGCGAGGAGCCCGGACAGGTGGGCGGCGGCGGTGTAGAGCCGGGCGCGTTGCGGTGGGTGCTGCCGGGCGGCCATCAGCTGGTCGACGCTGACCCGTAGGGGACGCAGCCGGGCCACGAGCGTGGCCGGCGGGAGTCGTTCGTTGTCACCGATCGCTTGCCGTACTTCGTGCTCCAGGTGCGCCAGCCGTGCGTCGTCATCGGCCGTAGCGGTCAGCGCGGACCGGCGGGCGGTGATGCGTTCCTCGTGCTCCCACCACACGGCTCCCGCGTCGGTGGCAGAGCCGGGGCCAGCGGGTCCGGGCGCCGGGCGGTGGCGGTGTTGGTGGTCCAGGTCGGCGATGCGGTCGTACTCGGCGGTCAGCACGCCACCGGTGCGCAACACCGCGTCGCAGCGGGACCAGAAGGACCGCTCGGGATGTTGGCGTCCGGTCTCGGTGTTCGCCACCGAACTGCGCCCGTACTGCACGAGCCGGGCCAACCCGTGCTGGGTGTGGCCGGCGTCCTTCCGCAGGTGGGCGAGGTGGCGGCCGAGCGCGCGGCGAGCGGCGGCAATCTCGTCGTGGTCGACCATCGCTGCCACCCCCGGTGCCGCAGTCACGATGAGCCGACACCGTAGCTGCTCCCGGTGACACTTTTGCACCCTGGGAACTCCCTTCTGCGGTTGCCTGCGGGTGATGAATGTCCAGATCACGGCGCTGGCTGCCACGGCGGGGGGCCGTGGCGCGGACGGGGTGGATGTGGTGTCGGAGTTGTGTCGGCATCTGCCGACAATGTCGGCGCACGGCGCTGCGGGCGTGTCGGCCGGCCGGCGTCCTACGGTCCCTGCATGCCCTCCGAACGCCGCGACGTCACCGCTGGCATGCCCCGCAGGCGGATGGCCGCCGGACTGTTGATCACCGACGCGGATGAGCGGGTTTTGCTGGTCGAGCCGGTCTACAAGGCCAGCTGGGAGATTCCTGGCGGGTACGTTGAGACTGACGAGTCGCCGTACCAGGCTGCGATCCGGGAGCGCCGGGAGGAACTCGGCCTTGACCTGGCACCGGGTCGGTTGCTGGTGGTGGACTGGGTGCCGGCCTGCGCCGGGCGCGCCGAGGGTGTCATGGTCGTCTACGACGGCGGCACCCTCGAACCCCGCGTGCACGAACGGATCGTGGTGCCGCCCGGCGAGTTGAAGGGCTGGGCCTTCTCCGACCCGCCAGAGGCCGCCCAGCGGCTACCGCCGTTGCTGACCCGCCGGATCACCGAGGCGCTGCACGCCCGTGCGGACGGGTGCAGCTACTACCTCGGAGACGGCGTCCGAGTCACCCGACCGTAGGCCCACCGACCGGGACGCCTCCCGGACGGGCGAAGCGTCGGGTGCGCCAGCCGGGAACGCCAACGGGACACCTCCGCTTCCGCCGTTCGCATCGAGACACCACCGCCGCCCACCGTGCTCACCTTCGGGAGGTACCGCCATGCCGAGAACCGACCACCCCGACCGAACGCCCGCCCGTACGGCGCCACCGCAGCGGGATTCGGTGTTGCCGGAGCTGCGGGAGGTGTGGTGGGAGACCGGTGTGCGGGCGCGAGCGCAAGCCGGCCTGTTCGCCGTCTTCTCCGAACTGCCCCGCCTGGTCTGGGCCGCGCTCGTCGTGAGTTGGCGCGCCGACCGGGCGCGCACGTCGGTGGTGGCGGCGACGACGGTGGTGGCGGGGGTGATGTCCGCGTTCGGGCTCCTCGCGGCGCAGCGGGTGCTGGTGGAGCTATTCGCCGGCGGGCCGACCGCCGACAAGGTGGTGGCCGCGCTGCCCGCGCTGGCCGCGCTCGCGGCGGCCACCGCGCTGCGCGCCGGCATGGCCACCGCCATGGGGTACGCGCAGAACGGCCTCACCCCGAAGGTCGACCGAGAGGTCGAACGGGGCCTGTTCGAGGTGACCACCGCCGTACGGTTGGAGGCGTTCGACGCCGACGCGTTCGCCGACGACATGGAACGCGCCTCCCGCGGCGCGAACTCCACCACCTCCCTGGTCCAGGCGTCGATGAACCTGCTCGCCGGCCTGGCCGGCGTGATCGCCGTCGCGGTCGCCGTGGTGGTGGTCCACCCGTTGCTGCTGCTCGCCCTGCTGGTGGCGACCGTGCCGAACGGGTGGGCGGCGCTGCGGGCCGGGCACCTGCGCTACCAGACCTACGCCGCCGGGTCGGTACGCCGCCGCCGGCTATGGCTGCTGCACAGGCTGATGGCCGAACGCGACTCCGCCCCCGAACTGCGCACCTACGGGCTGCGCGACTTCCTGCTCGACCAGTACGACCGGGTCATGCACGTCGAGACCCGGATTCAACTCGCCCTGGCCCGCCGGGTCACCACGACGACCACCGTCGGCGCGATGATCGGCGGGATCGCCACCGCCGTGGTCTACGTCCTGCTCGGCCTGCTGCTCATCGACGGGCAGATCCCGCTCGCCGCCGCCGCGACCTGCGTGATCGCCGTCCAGTCCGCGCAACGCTCGCTGGCCGTGGTCACGTTCCAGGTCGACCGGGTCTACACCGAGGGGCAACACTTCCGCGACTACACCGGCTTCATGACCCGGGCCGCCGACCACCTGCCACCACCCAGCGACCGGACCGCCGACGCGCCGGTCGCGGAGCGGCTGCGGGAGATCAACGTCGACGCGGTGAGCCTGCGCTATCCGGACCGCGACACCCCGGCCGTCGACCAGGTCACCCTGACCGTCTCCGCCGGGCAGACCGTGGCGTTCGTCGGGGAGAACGGCTCCGGCAAGTCCACCCTGGCCACCATGATCGCCACCCTCCGCACCCCCACCAGCGGCGCCATCCGCTACAACGGGCGGTCCGGCGACGACTGGGGCACCGACGCCCTCCGGGCCCGGATCGGCGTGGTCACGCAGGAGTACCACAAGTGGCCGTTCACCGCCGCCACCAACATCGCCATCGGCGACATCACCACCACGACGGAGCAGGACCGGATCGAGGCCGCCGCCGCCCGCGCCGTCGCCCACGACATGATCACCGACCTGCCCCACGGGTACGAGACGCTGCTCGACCGCACCTTCGCCGGCGGTCAGGACCTCTCCGGCGGCCAGTGGCAACGCATCACCGCCGCCCGCGGTTTCCTGCGCGACGCCGACGTGCTCATCATGGACGAGCCGTCCTCCGCCCTCGACCCCCGCGCCGAGGACGCCCTCTTCCAGGCCATCCGCGACCGGCAGGGCACCGGCATCACCATCCTGATCACCCACCGTCTCGCCAACGTCCGCCACGCCGACCGCATCTACGTCCTGCACCACGGCCACCTCGTCGAGACCGGCACCCACGACCAACTCATGACCGCCGACGGACGCTACGCCGAACTGTTCACCCTCCAAGCCGCCGGCTATGACAGCCCCACGACGCTGCCCCGCCAACCGGCCTCCGCCTGAAGGACCACCAGATGAACAAACCGCACACCACCGATCTCGCACCAACGCTGGTGATCATCCGCGGCAACTCCGGCAGCGGGAAGACCACCGCCGCCCGCGAGGTCCGGCGCCGCTACGGACGGGGGGCCGCTCTCCTGGAGCAGGACTACCTCCGCAGAACCCTGCTTCGCGAACACGACAGCACCCACATCGACCCGGTAGCCCCGACGTTCATCACCGCGACCGCCCGCACCGCCCTCGACCTGGGCTACCACGTCATCCTGGAAGGCATCCTGCACACCGAACGCTACGCCACCGTGCTGCACCAACTCATCGACAACCACCCCGGTCCGGCCGCCGTGTTCTACCTCGACGTCTCCATCGACGAGACCATCCGCCGCCACCTCAACCGAGACGAACCCATCCCCGTCACCCCCGATGAGATGCGCCGCTGGTACACCCACCGAGACGTACTCAACGTTCCCGGCGAAACCATCATCCCCGAACCCCACACCCTCGAGCAGACGGTCACCACGATCCTGCACGCCAGCAGCCTCATCAGCGCCACACCGCAAACGCCCTGCCCACGACGCTGCCGGCATTGCGCCCGCAAGGCCGACACCTCTCCCGCCGCTGCGACGAGCAGCTGACCAAGCAAGCCCACACATGTCGTCCCGAAATCCCGATACGAATAGCCGTCCTGCGTCACGTTGAGGCGCACGCCACCAGAGAGGGCCACGAACACTATGAGCGAAATGACCGTGCCTCGACGCGCGGCCGGGGTCACCAGTCATTTCTTGATCGGCGGCGTCCCCGGACACCTGATGACAGCCGCAGCAGCCAGCGGCGCCCTCACCCACGTCGACCTGAGGATGGGAAAACACGGCTCCACCCTGGCCGGACTAACCGACGCCCTGTCCACGGCGATCACTACCGGTCTGCGCGGCGGAACACCGACAGCCGTGTTCGTCGACGAGCTACGCCACACACGCTATGTCCCCGCCGGCCCCACCAACGACCCCGAGCTTCCGCACGCGACATCGTTGGGCGATTACCTCGCCCAACACCTGCACCTCAATCACCCTCAGCCGATAGAACGACCGTGACCACCTGGCCCACCAACCGTCGTGACGGTTGAAGGCATCAGGCGCAGTGGCGGCCGGCGCACTCTGGCGCGGATCGACACACCGCTGACGCCCCTCGGTTGGGCCAAAGCTCGCGACGGAAGCCGCTGCCGCCAACGGCGCGTAGACGACCTACGCAGGCGCGACCGCACGGTAGGGTAGCGCATTACATCGAAAAACGCCTTTGGCTGGCGCCCGGTCACCTCACTCCGCCAGCCGAGGTGCGATCGCCGCGGGGAGGCGACGGTGGCAGATCCGCAGGAGTTAAGCGAAGCGTGGCGCGGGCTTGGGCAGCAGTTGGCCGCGTACCGCAAGGCGGCCGGTCACACCCAGCACTCACTGGCACCCAGGATCCTTACCGGCCGCAGCACGATCGCGAATACCGAAGTGGGACGCCAGCACCCGGACCGGGCCTTCTGGAAACGCTGTGACGAGGTCCTCGACACTGACGGCGCCCTCACTGCCGGGTACGACCAGGTCGTGGCCGTTGAGCAGAGGTACCGCCGGGCCAGGGGAACAGCGGCATTTACTACCGCTCTAACCGCGGCCGGCACCACCTTGGTGACCGATACGAACGGCCAGTCCGCAGGGGAGGCGGATATCTTGGTGACTGTGGCAGACGGGCGAGGACGGCACGTTCAGGTCAGCCGCCGGGCTCTCCTGCAGGCGGTCCCCGGCAGTGTGGTGGCGTCCCTGGCGAGTGCGGAACCGCTGCCCACAGCGACACGGGCGGCGCAGGTTGATCCGGCCGTCGTGGAGCACTTCGCGGTACTGCGGTCGGTGCTCGTAGAGTCCGACAACCGGGTCGGTGCCGCAGCGATCCTCCCCACGGCCCGCCAGCAGCTCGGTCACATCGCCGACTACCGCCGAGCCGCACGAGGCAGCCTGCGCGACGCGCTGTTGAGTACCGAGGCCCGGTGGGCAGAATTCGCCGGCTGGCTCAGCGACGATATGGGCGACCGGGACGCCGGCGAATGGTGGCTCGCCCAAGCGTTGACCATGTCTCAAGAAGCCGGCGACATGGAGTTCACCGCTTACGTCTTCGCTCGCATGGCCCAGCGGGCCACCGACGCCGCCGACCAGGACCGCGTACTCGGACTGGCACGTGCTGCCGAGCGCGCTGGTAGCACGCGGGAGCAGGTGCGCGCGTTCGCGGCGGTGCAACGCGCGCACGGGCACACGGTCGAAGGTGACGCCGGCTCGTTCCGGGCCGCCATCGACGAGGCCCACCACCTCGCTGTCGCCGCCGGAACAGACGGCGGTGGGCTCGGTGCGTTCTGCACCGGGGCGTACATCAGTGCGCAGGAGGGCGAGGGCTGGCTTCGGCTGGGCCGCCCCGGCGCCGCCGTCCGGTGTTTCGGCCAGGCTCTCGACGCATGGCCGGAAACGTACCGACGTGAACGGGGCCGCTATCTGGCGCGTACCGCCGTCGCCTACGCCGCCGCCGATGAACCCGAGCCGGCCGCTGCCGCCGCCCTCGCCGCGCTCAACCTGGCCAACCTCACCCGCTCGGTACGAATCCAACGCGAGGTCGCGATCGCGGGCCGTCAGCTCGCGGCGTTTCCCACCGAGCCCGCAGTGCAGCAGTTGCGTGCCGCCCTGGTCGCGTCCGCGGCGACCTCGTGACCGACAGCAGCGGGGTCGGCGGCAGGGTCGATGCCGCCTTCGTCGGCCGGGCCAACATCGACCTGACCATCCATGTACCCCACCGTGCCCGACCCGGCCGCACCGCCATCGGCTCGCCTCTGACCGCCAACGCCGGAGGCAAAAGCCTCAACCAGGCCATCGCCGCCGCCCGCCGCGGAGGGCGCGTCGCCCTGATCGCCAACGTCGGCGCAGACACCTGGGCCCACCAGATCACCGCAACACTGACCGACGCCAGGGTCGACACCCGCCACGTCCGGCTCGTCCCCGACGCCACCACCGGCGCGGCCATCATCGAGGTCACCCCCGACGGCGAAAGCTACATCACCCTCGCACTCTCACCCGCCACCGAACTCACCACCGACGACATCCACCGCGCCACCGCCTGCCTCACTGCGGAAGCCGTAATCGTTCAGCTCGACCTGCCACCCGAACCCGTAACCACACTGCTAAGCCACCGCCGCGCACCGATCATCCTCGGCAACCTCGTCCCCCACCCCGACCTCGACCCCCGGCTGCTCGCGGAACTCGACGTCCTCGTGGTCAACCAGCACGAAGCCACCGCCATCCTGCGCACCACCGCTCGCAACCCGCTCGACGCCGCCGCCGCACTGCAACGCCTCGGCCCCCGTACCGTCATCGTCACCGCAGGCCCCAACGGCGCCGCCTTCGCCCACCCCCACGGGTCCGGCACCCTGCCGGCACTTGCCGTCCCGGTCGTCGACACCACCGGAGCCGGCGACGCCTTCCTCGGCTCTCTTGCCTTCGACCTCGCCCGCCACACCCCACTACCGGACGCCCTCACCACCGCCATCCAAGCCGGCTCCCACACCGTCGGGCACAGCGGCTCTCACGACCTGACGCGCTGAATAGGCTGACGAAAACACTCGTTCGAGGTCAGCGACTCAGCCGCTGACGCAGCCACCGGTAATGAGCTCTCGTGTGCGCCGCCGCACGCATCTACGATCGGCGTGAACGAGCCTCCTCATGTCATCTGCCTGTCGCCTGGGTCCGCGATACCGAACTGGCGTCTTCGCCACGACCTCGGTCGCCGCACCCGAACCATCCGGTCCACCAGGCGCTCGCCTGCCCACTGACTGCCGGCAGGCCGCTTGCTTGATGACGGCGCCGGACGGCCAGTTCAGGGAATTCCGGTGGGGTTAATCCGGATCGCACGGGCGCCGGTGTCGGCCACCTTGGGGATGTCCGGCGCCGATGGCCAGGTCTACTGTGACGACATCGTTGGGGCAGGGCAGCTCCCCCCGTGGTCGCCCTGCCCCAGGCAAGAGCCCGGGATGCGCCAAGTGCGCCACCTGTCGAAGACCCACGCAGGCCACGCCCCAAACGCCCGCCTATGCCTCGTGGGACGAGTTCGCTCCCGCACGGTCGAACCACCGGACGGAGATCCCCGTCGCTGATTGGTACGTTTCGATCGGGAGAGGATCGGCCACGCGTCGAGCTGAGTCCGGGCCCCGCAAGTCCGAGAGATTCGCCTTGCGTGCGTTGCGATACTTCCTTCGTGTTCCCCTCCGGGCCTGCCTTCCACTTTCCGCCCCGCAGTCTCGACGAGCTACACGACGCGGTCGGCTGGTGGACCCGTGCTGACGATGAGCCGTGGAGCGGTGTTGGAGCGGTAGCGCTTCCCCTCGCCGTGTCGGAGGCGCTGAGCTGGATCACCGGGTCCTTCGATGGCAAGCGGAAGCAACCTTGGAAGTCGGCGATGGACGACCTCCGTCTCGCCGTCGGCAGGTGCGGCTCCCATCTGCGGTCGGAGTTGGGCCAGGATCTAGTCACCGTGGACGATCAGGCCCGGCAGCTCATCAGCATCGTCTCCCAAACCGGGAATGTCAGCAATGTGGTGAACGGGTGGAAATCTACGGTACCGATCCCCGCTGCCGCGTTGGAAAGGCTGCTGGCCCGCCTCGCGGAGCCTGCGGTGATGGTGGCGGCGTGGCGTGACCTGGTAGACGCCTGCCAGGGAACGGCGGTCTCGTCCGACGACCTAGGCAGTCGCCGCGATCTGTTCCGGTCGCTGCTGTCCAGTGCCGAGCTCAGCCCGCGGGACGCCGGCCGAGTGTTGACCGGCGTCCTGCACGACAGTGCCACCTTCGTGACCGAGGCCCGTGTCCTTCTTGGTGATCTCGACCGAGACGACATCAGCACCTGGCCGGGCCCGGACGAGGCCGCCGGGCTGGACGATGCCGCCCGCCTTGCACTGTGCGAACGCTTGCTCACCACCCCTCCCCGCGACGGTCACCACGTTGTATGGCTCGTGTTCGGTCAGGCTCACCTCGGCGACGCCTCGCACTTCAGCGTGGGTCCGGTCACCTTCTACATCGGGCCCATGTTTCAAGGCATGGTCGGCCAGACCGGCGCCGACAAGGAGTGGGTGCCCGCCGAACTCAGGAATGCCGATGGGTGGCTGCGCTCCGAGGACATCCCCACCGACGACTATCTCGTCTTCGCCCGTGTCGATCTGGGTCACGGGCGCTTCGCGGACCCGGTCGGCCGTGCCACTGACCTCGCCCACGCGATCGTGTCGATCGCGCGATTCGACACGGATACCAGCAACTGGGTGCCGTGGAACGGATCTCTGCACGCGGTCGACGACCGCGTCACGGGCATGCCCCTGTTCCATGCGCCATCGCTGCATCCTCATCTGGTGCCGACGGAGGATCCGACCGGTCACGTGTTGGAAGGTCTATCCGGCATGCTTGGGCCGCATCTGTCCCCGGTGCCGGACACGCTGCGCGCGGCGATCGACGTGGTGCGCTGGTGGCAGGAGGCGGGAGACCAGTCGAACCTCCCCCGCGTCGTCCTTGACGTACGAGTTGTCGAGTGGGTCGCGTCGCTCATCGGCGGCGACGAGTGGCACGAGTTTCTCGGGCAGACGTGGAAGCAGCACTGGATCAGGAGCCAGATTCACCAATGCTTGTTCAACACCTGCGCCGAGGCTGCCAGCCGCCCGGGCGCGGTGGCACCCGAGCATCGTGCCCAGATGGAAAGAGCCCATTCCAAGATCCAGGTGCGCAAGGGACCTGGCACCTACGCCCTGCATCTCGATCGAGCGCTGGAGATCCTTCCCGGCCTACGGGCGATCTACCCGGTTCACACCAGGATCGGTCGCCGGTTGGACACCCTCTCCGCCCGGCTGGCCGCCCCAGCAACGGTCGAGGCGTGGTGCGGCGAGTTGGAGGTGAACTGGACCTCGCAGGTCAATCGGCTTCGGCGGCTGCGCAATGCGCTCACTCACGGCGGTCCGGCATCGGCGGGTGCCGTTGAAACCGTCGGGGCGTTCGGGCACAACATCGCCCGCGCGGCGCTGCGCGTCACCTTGACTGGTCTCGTCGACGGCCGCGGGCCGGTTCTGGCCCACGACGAGATCAAGGCTAACGCCGACTCCTGGCGTGCCAGCGTGCCGGACGCGCCCGATGTCGCCACCGCCTTGTTCGCCTAGACGAGCAGACCAGGCCCGGCCCGGGTTCCTCGTTGTCCACGTTCGATTCACGGCGCGACGAGCAGAGGCTACAAGCCTTGGTCACCGTGACATCGGCCGGAGTGTGATGGGCGTTGCTCGCGGCACCGGCACCGTCGGCTCACGGTTAACCCCGGACCTGTTCGGCCTCCGAACCCTGCGCACATCGGTCGACCACGAATGCGCGCGACACGGCCCCCGAACCACCAGCCCGCGGGAACCCGCGAACACCAGCGGACCCATTACCGACAGTTATGGCACAGAACGACGCAGAGCACCACCGAAACAGAGGAGCACCAACGGAGCACCAAGCGTCCACATCATGGAAGATCGCATCACATACTGGAACAGGATCAAGGCCGTTACCGGCGTTTCCGCTGGTAACGGCCTTGATCCTCAAGTGCGCCCGAAGGGACTCGAACCCCTAACCTTCTGATCCGTAGTCAGATGCTCTATCCATTGAGCTACGGGCGCCCGGTGCTCGGCCAGTCTACACAACCGGCTTTCGCGCGGAGACTCCGGGATTCGAACCCGGGAGGGGCTTTAAGACCCCAACCGCATTAGCAGTGCGGCGCCATAGACCAGACTAGGCGAAGTCTCCCCGGTGACCCGGAGGCCACCGCGCCCGAGAATACAGGTCCACACCCGCCGGGGGCAAAGCGACTACCCGTACCCCGTCGAACGCCGTGTCTTCGCCGTGTGCCAGGTCACGTCCACGACTACGCTCCATCGATATGCAGGAGCAGCCGTCGAGCGATCCCCCCCGTCGCGAGCCCGCCGTCAAGGCCCGGCGGAGCCGCTCCCCCCGACCGACCTTCAGCCCACCGCCGGCTCCCGAGCCGGCGCCGACGGACGCGACGGACGACGCGCCGCCGCGCAAGCGAGCGCGCCGGGCCGCGCCGACCGTCCTGTTCCAGCCGCCCGAGCCGGCCGCCGACGCCCCGCCGGCTCCGCGCCCACGCCCGGCCGTCGAGCCGTCCGCGCCCCTTCCGGGTACGCCGGCCGGCGAGCCGTCCGCCGGGACCTCCCCGACCGATCCGGGTACGCCGGTCGCCGTGCCGTCCCCGGACGACCCCGGTCAGCCGGTCGCCGCGCCGTCCTTGCCCGATCCCGGTAGCCCGGCCGGCGGCGCCGAGCCTCGACCGGCCCCCGGCGATTCGGCGCCCGCGCCGAGCACGTCTCCCGTCGTGGCGGCGTCCGCCGGTCAGGCGTCCACGGACACACCGGTCCGACGGTCCCCCGCCGAGGAGACGGCAGCCGCCACGCCGGCGACGGCCACGGAGGGTCCGGCCGGCGAGGGACCCCCGCCGCAGGCGCGGCGCGTCCCCGCCGAGAAGAAGACGGCCAGGAAGGCCGCGCGGAAGGTTCCCGCCACGCCCCGGAAGACTGCCGTCGCGCCCGAGTTCACCGCACCGACCGGGGTGGATCCGGCCCTCGGGGATGCGGCCGGCGGAGCGGCGGAGGAGACCGGCTCCACGCCTCGGGCCCCGCGGGCCCGCCGGAGCACCAAGGCCGCTCCGGCGGCGAAGACCAGCCCGGCGAAGCGCATCGCCAAACGGGCACCCGTCGGACCTCTGTCGGACGAGACGGCCGGCCACCAGCCGAAGATCCGGCCCGCCGCGAGCCGACGCACCGATGCCGCCGACGAGCAGCCCGAGCCCGAGCAGCCCGCACAGACGCCGCCGCCCGGCCACGAGCAGATACGGCACGAGCAGGCCGAACACCAGCAAGCCCAGGAGCAGGCCGAACACCAGCAAGCCCAGGAGCAGGTCGGCGTCGAGCCGGCCGCGAACAGGATCGCGGCGGTGACGCGTACCCCGGTGGAGGGCTGGCGGGCGGTGGGGCCGCGCCTGCGTGACCACCCCGGGTTCGCGCCGGAGCTGCTGGCCCTGGCCGCGGTGGACGCGCTCGGGCCGCGGGCCCGGAGCTGGGTGGAGCAGGTCCGCGGGGCCTACCCGCAGGCGGACGCCGACGGGGTGGCCCGGTTGGCGACGCGGCGGTTCGTCCGGATGGCCGGTACGGGCGGCGCGCTGGCGGCGGGGGCCGGGCTGTTCGCCCCGGCGGCGGAGCTGGCGGCGGTGCTCTGGACGCAGGCGAACCTGGTGCTGCACGTGGCCGCCGCCTACGGCCACGACCCGGCGGATCCGGACCGGGCGGCGGAGTTGCTGGTGCTGACGTCGGTGCACCCGGACGAGGGCGCCGCGCGTGCGGCGCTGGCGGCGGCCCGGGAGGCCGGCGAGCCGGCGGACGGGCCGTGGGGCCGGGTGGCCGAGGCGGCCTGGCGGCTGGCCACACCGGTGGCCGCGCAGGCGGGCGGCTGGCTCGGGTTGCGGCTGGCCGCGCGGTTGCTGCCGGGCGCGGCGGTGCTGGCGGCCGTGACCGGCGGTACGGCCGCCGCGGAGCGGGTCGCCGGCCGGGCGGTCGGCCGATACCGACCATGATCGACACCGGCTCGGGGAGGTAGCGGGGTCCAGAGGGCCGGGATACCGCCACCTCGCCGAGCTGGCGGGCCTTGGGCCGAGCTGGCGGGCCCCCGCCGAGCTGGCGGCCGGGCGGCGCTGGACCGGCAAAGCGGGTCAGAGCCAGCCGAACCAGGACTTCGGCAGCAGCGCGTAGCCGACGAAGGCGACCACGTCGAGCAGGGTGTGCGCGACGATCAGCGGCGCCACCCGGCGGGTGCGCAGGTAGACCAGCCCGAAGATCACGCCCATCACGGCGTTGCCGACGAACGCGCCGAAGCCCTGGTAGAGGTGGTAGGAGCCGCGCAGCAGGGCGCTGGTGGCGAGCACCGCGCCGAGCCGCCAGTTGAGCTGCCGCAGCCGGGTCACCAGGTAGCCGACCACGATCACCTCCTCCAGCACGGCGTTCTGCACGGCGGCGAGGATCAGCACCGGCACCGCCCACCAGAGGTCCGGCAGCGCGGCCGGGACCAGGGTGGCGTTCACGCCGAGCTGCGCGGCCACCCAGAACAGCGCCAGCCCGGGCAGGCCGATGAGCGCGGCCAGGCCGGCGCCCCGGGCCAGGTCCGAGCCGGGCCGGGTGAGGTCGACGCCGAGCGTCCGCGTCGGGTCGCCGGGGTCGCGCGCCAGCAGGTGTACGGCGAGCAGCACCGGAAGCAGCGCGAAGACGATCCCGAGCAGCTGGTAGGTGAGGTCGAGGTACGGCCGGGCCGAGGCGGACGTGTTCAGCGCGGCGGTCTGCTTGGACAGCCCGCCGGACGCGGTCAGCTTGGCGATCAGCGAGACCAGCGCGTACACGGCCGACTGGCCGAGGGAGAGACCGAGCACGAGCAGCGTCTCGGTGCCCAGCACCCGGCGGGAGACCGGGCGGGCCAGCTCGTCAACCGTCACCGGACCATGAAACCACTCCCGGCGGCAGATGAGTCGATCGCACATTGTGTGCGACCACTCGACACGCTCCGTGGACATTCTATCCGGGCCGATCCGCCCGTCCCGGAGAAGGAGCGTGCCCTGTGGAGAACGTCGCGCGGCTGTTGAAGGAGAGCTGGGCCCTGGTCGAGGAGCACAGCGAGCGGCTCTGCGGCCACTTCTACGCCCGGCTGTTCCTGCTCGACCCGGAGCTGCGCAAGCTCTTCCCGGTGCAGATGAGCGGCCAGCGCGACCGGCTGCTGGAGGCGATCGTCACGGCCGCCCAGACCATGGACGACCCGGAGACGTTCGACGACTACCTGCGCGGGCTGGGCCGGGACCACCGGAAGTACCACGTGACGCCGGAGCACTACGAGACGCTTGGCGTCGCCCTGCTGGACGGGCTGCGCAGCGTCGCCGGTGACGGCTGGAACCTGGAGTACGACCAGGCGTGGCGGGACGCGTACGCGAGGATCAGCGGGCGGATGCAGGTCGGCGCGGAGGCCGACGGGAACCCGCCGTTCTGGCACGCCGAGGTGCTGACCCACGAGCGGCACGGCCCGGACACGGCGGTGCTGACCGTGCGGGCCCTGCAGGACCCGCTCCCCTGGCAGGCCGGCCAGTACGTCAGCGTGGAGGTTCCCCGCCACCTCCCGTGCACGTGGCGGACGTACTCGGTGGCGAACGCCCCGAACGAGGAGAACGTGCTGGAGTTCCACGTCCGCACGCCGAACGGGGGCGCCGGCTGGGTGTCCGGCGCGCTGGTCCGCCGGACCAGGCCGGGTGACCTGCTGCGGCTGGCCGCGCCGATGGGTTCGATGACCCTGGACCCGGACTCCACCCGGGACATCCTCTGCGTGGCCGGCGGGGTGGGGCTGGCCCCGATCAAGGCGCTGGTGGAGGAGCTGACCCGGGTCAACCGGACCCGCTGGGTGCACGTCTTCTACGGCGCCCGCCACCCGGACGAGCTGTACGGGCTGCCCGGGCTGGACGAGCTGGTGGCCACCTACCCCTGGCTGTCGGTGACGCCGGCGTGCAGCGAGGAGCCGGCCTTCGCCGGGGAGATCGGGGACGTCGCCGAGGTGGTCACCAGGTACGGCCCGTGGACCACGCACGACTGCTACGTCTCCGGCTCGGCCGCCATGGTCCGGGCCACCCTGCGGGCGCTCGCCGCCGACGACGTCCCGCCGGACCACATCCGCTACGACACGTTCGGCGCCCTCTAGAGCCTTACTCCCCCCGAGCCGGGGGGGGGGGGGGGGGGCCCCCCCCCCCCCCCGCCCCCCCCCCCCCCCCCCCCCCCGGGAGGGAGGCAGGTCTCGTGGACTATGACGTCTCGGCGAGCGTCACGGTTGCCTTCT